>NZ_JBIBUU010000010.1:0-270554 GCF_043079735.1 Streptomyces sp. NPDC015144
GAGCCGTCGACTGCCGCGTCGTCCATGTCCAGCAGGCCCGCGGCCCGCAGCTCGGCCAGCAGTACCTCGTGCAGCTGCGGCCAGACACCGGCCTCGGTCCAGTCCCGCAGCCGACGCCAGGCCGTCACACCGCTGCAGCCGACCTGTTCGGCAGGAACGTCCCGCCAGCTCACGCTCTTGCACAGCACGTAAACGATGCCCCGCAACGCAGCCCGGTCATCCGCCGGCAACCGCCCGGGATACCGATGCCGCCGCGGCGGACGAGCAGGCAACAGCGGGGCCACACGCTCCCACAGGTCATCAGGCACAAGATCAGCAGACACCCAACAGATCCTGCCGACACATCACCCAACCGCCGAGACCCACAACGAACTTCATTCTGAAACGATCAGTTAAGCCTCGCCGCGTCCGGTGTTCCCGTGGGCCGGGAATCCTGCGTCCCCGGGAGCACCGATCACCGGGTCCCCTCATCCGTCTTCGGTGCGGCGCACCATCGGGGGGCCGGTTTTTCGTGCGGTGCGACCAGTCGGAGCCGGTGCGGCGCTGCCTACTGTTCCCTCACTCGGCGGCGGAGTGCCGCTCCCTCGGAGGTGGACCATGGGCGGCACCGCAGGCGCGGAGACCAGGAACGGAAGGGCCCGCGGGAGCCGGGCGGCGGCAGCGGTGGTCACGGTGCTCGGCCTGGTCGGCACCGCGACCGCGTGCGGCGGCACGTCCGCCGGTGACGGGTCGGCGGTCACGGTGGCCGTCGGGGGTGATCCCGGCAGCCTCAGCCCCACCACGGCACTGGCCAGCACGGCGGTGGCGATGAACTCCTTCGCGTACGACACCCTCGTGCACCTGGACGCCGAGGGTTCGCCGGTGCCGGGAGTGGCCGAGAAGTGGTCCGCGACGACCACCTCGGCGACGTTCACCATCCGTCCCGGGGTCACCTGCGAGGACGGTTCGGCGCTCGCCGCCGAGGACGTGGCCGCCGAGTACAACCACATCGCCGACCCGAAGAACCGGTCGCCGCTGCTCGGTCTCTCCGTCCCCGTGACCGCCGTCGCCAAGGCCGACGCGGCGGCCCGGACGGTCACCGTCACCACCACGAAGCCCGCACCGTTCATCGTGGAGATGGCCCGGCTGCTGCCGCTGGTGTGCGAGGAGAGCCTGGCGAGGCCGGCCGCGCTGGCCCGGACCACCAACGCCAGCGGCCCCTACCGGCTCGCCGAAGCGGTCCCGGGCGACCACTACACCTACGTCAAGCGGGACGGATACGACTGGGGGCCCGGCGGCTCCACCGGGGCGGGCCTGCCCGGCAAGGTGGTGGTCAAGGTGGTGGCCAACGAGTCGACCGCCGCCAACCTCCTGATGGCGGGCCAGATCAATGTCGCCCTCGTCAACGGCGCCGACCAGGACCGGCTGGACGCCGCCAGAGTGAAGTACCGGAGTCTGGAGGCGCTGTTCGGGCAGCTCATGTTCAACCAGGCGGCCGGCCGGCCGACCGCCGACCCCGCGGTGCGCGAGGCCCTGGTCTCCGTACTGGACCTGAAGCAGCTGGGCGATGTCGCCACCGGCGGGAAGGGCCGGACACCGACCCGCACGGGCGAGATCGCCCCCACTCCCTGCACCGGCGACACGGTCGACGGCAACCTCCCCGCCCACGACCCGGCGAAGGCGGCCACCACACTCACCGAGGCCGGCTGGACGAAGAGCGGCGGCACCTGGGCCAAGGACGGCAGGCCACTCACCGTCGGGCTCGGCTACGCGACCAACCTGGGCCCGCAGGTGGCCTCGGCGGTCGAGCTGGCCGTCCAGCGGTGGACGTCCTTCGGCGTGCGGGCGACGGCGAAACCCACCGGGTCCGGCAGCATCGTCGGCGTCCTCGGCGGCGGCGACTGGGACATCGCCTGGGCGCCCGTCGGAGTCACGCTTCCGGACCAGCTCACCCAGTTCTACGACGGTCCGCCACCGCCGAAGGGCAACAACTTCGGTTCCGTCGCCAACCCCGACTACCGCCGGCTCGCCGCCGAGGCGGCCGCCGAACCCGGCGCCACCGGCTGCGCCCTGTGGGACGCCGCCGAGGCCGCCCTGGTCAAGCGGGTCGACATCGCGCCGATCGTCAGCAAGGCCAACCGGTACTACGCGAAGGGCGTCACCTTCCAGGTGGACGGCAACGGCATCGTCCCCAGCACCCTGCGCCGGAGCGCCGACTGATGGCGACGGTCACCCCGGACTCCCTGGCGGCGAGGGCCCGCACCCCCTGGGCCGGATTCGTCCTGCGGCGCACCTGGCGGCTGCTGGTCTCGCTCGCCGCGCTGGTCACGGCCGCGTTCGCGATGATCCATCTGATCCCGGGCGACCCGGTGCGGGCGGCTCTCGGCCCCACCGCCGACCCGGCCCTGGTCCAGGCCCGCAGACAGGCGCTGGGCCTGGACCAGTCGCTGCCGAAGCAGTACGCCGATTTCGTCGGCGATCTCCTCCAGGGCCGGCTGGGCGAGTCGATCGGCGCCCAGATACCGGTGTCCGAGATCATCTCCGGCCGGTCCCCGGCCACCTTGGAGATCGCCGTCCCCGCGTTCGTACTGATCCTGCTGATCGCCGTGCCCGTCGGCATGACCGCCGCGGCGCTGACCAGGGACGGCCGCCGGCGGCGCGGCGAACTCGCCTTCACCGGGGTCACCGGACTCCTGGGCGCGGTGCCGGAGTTCCTGCTGGCGGTGGGCCTGGTCGCGGCGTTCGCGGTGGCCTGGCCGCTCTTCCCGGTCGCCTCGCGGGGCGGTCCGGACTCCTACGTACTGCCGGTGCTGGCCCTGACCGTCGTACCGGCGGCCTCGCTGTCGCGCATCGTCCGCGTGGAGACGCTGCGGGTGCTCGGCGAGGACTACATGCGGACCGCGCGGGCGAAGCGGCTCCCGGCCCGGCTGCGCTATCTGCGGCACGCGCTGCCCAACCTGCTGACCTCCTCGCTCACCCTGGGCGGTCTGCTCCTCGGCTCGCTGCTCGCCGGGACCGTTCTGGTCGAGAACGTCTTCGCCTGGCCCGGCCTCGGCACCACGATCGTCCAGGCGATCACCGAGAAGGACTACCCGCTGGTCCAGGGCGTGGTGCTGGTCTACGGGGCGGCCGCGCTGCTGATCACCTTCGTCGTCGACATGGCCGTGGCCGTCGCCGACCCCCACTCCACCGTCCGCGGGAGTTGACGATGCCTCATCCCCACCACGACAGCTCACTGCGGCACCGGCTCGGGCGCACCCTGCGGACGCCGCTCGGCGTCACCGCGCTCACCGCCTGCCTGCTGGTCGCGCTGGTCGCCGTTCTCGGTCCCGTACTGCTCGGCGACCGGGCGGCGCGGATCGACACGGACGCGATCAACCAGGGCAGCAGCGCCGCCCATCTGCTCGGTACGGACCAGCTCGGCAGGGACATCGCGGCCCGCGTGGTGGTGGCGACCCGGCCGACCCTGCGGCTCACCCTGCTGGCCGCCGTGATCGGCGTCGGCGGCGGGCTGCTGCTCGGTGTCGCCCCGGCGGTCGTGGGACGGCGTCCAGGCCGGCTGATCCCCGCGGTCGTCGGTGTGCTGGTGGCCTTTCCCGGCCTGCTGTTCCTGCTCTTCCTCGCCACGGTCTTCGGGGTGGGCACCACCGGGGCGGTGTTCGCCGTGGGGCTGGCCATGGTCCCGCCCATGGCGCGGCTGGTGCAGAACCTGACGGCGTCGGTCGCGGGCTCCGACTATGTGGCGGCGGCCCGGATCCTCGGCGTGGGCCGGTTCAGGATGGTGGTGCGTCATCTGCTGCCCAACATCGCCGAACCGTCGGTGCTGTTCGCCACCCAGGCGACCGGCGGCATCCTGGTCGCCTTCTCGGGGCTGTCCTTCCTCGGGCTCGGGGTGCAGCCGCCGCAGTACGACTGGGGGCGGCTGCTCAACGAGCAGCTGAGCCGTGTCTTCGTGAACCCGGCGGCCGCTCTCGCGCCCGGCGCGGCCGTCGTCCTGACGGGGCTGATGTTCGGTCTGGTCGGCGAGGTGCTCGCACAGGCCGGTGGCCGGCGGGCGCCACGGACGGCGGAACCGGCGCCTCCGCCGCAGCCGTCGCCGACGACCGGGGAAGCGGCGGTCGCCGGTGACGACGGGGCCCTGGTCCGGGCGCGCGGTCTGCGGGTGACGTTCCCCGGCGGGCGGCAGGCCGTACGCGGGATCTCGCTGGACATCCACGCGGGCGAGGCCGTCGGCCTGGTCGGCGAGTCGGGATCGGGCAAGAGCCTGAGCGCGCTGGCGCTCGCGGACCTGGTGCCCCACCCGGGCCGGGTCTCGGCCGACGCCCTCCGCTTCGACGGCGCCGACCTGCGGGCGGATCCGCGGCTCGGCACCGGGCTGGCCATGGTCTTCCAGGACCCGATGGCCTCGCTGAACCCCGCCCTGCGGGTGGGCCGTCAGCTCGCCGAGGTGGCAGAGGTGCACCTGGGCGCGAGCCGCGCCCGGGCCGCCGCGCGCGCCGTCGACCGGCTCGGTGCCGTCCGGATCGCCGCTCCGGAACGCCGCGCCCGGCAGCGGCCGCACGAGTACTCCGGCGGGATGCGGCAGCGGGCCGTCATCGCGATGGGGCTGATGGGGAGGCCGAGGCTGATCATCGCCGACGAGCCCACCACGGCCCTCGACACGGTGGTCCAGAAACAGGTCCTCGGCCTGCTCGCCGAGGTCCGTGAGGAGTCCGGCGCCGCACTGCTGCTGATCTCCCACGACCTCGCCGTCGTCGCCCAGGTCTGCGAACGGGTCCTGGTGATGTACGCGGGCCTGATCGTGGAGGACCTCCCGGTCGGCGAACTGCTCGGCGGCGCCGCCCACCCGTACACCCGGGCGCTGGTCGGGACGGCGCCGACCATGGCCGCGGACCCGGGGAAGGAACTGGCGACCATCCCCGGCCGGCCGCCGGAACCCGGGGAGGCCGGCGCCGGATGCCCGTTCGCCCCGCGCTGCGACCGCGCCCGGAACCGCTGCCAGGAGGACACCCCCGAACTGACGGACCTCGGTCCGGGGCGGCGGGTCGCCTGCTGGTACCCGGCCGGGCCGGCCGCGACCACGTCCCGCACGGTGGAGGCGACGTCATGAGCTCACTCGAACTGCGCGGGATCACGGTCCGCCACGGCCGATTCACCGCCGTCGACCACGTCGACCTGCTGATACCGGAAGGCACGGTGACCGGGCTGGTGGGCGGGTCCGGGTCGGGGAAGTCGACCCTCGGCAAGGCCGTCGTGGGGCTGGCCCCGCTGCGGTCGGGGCAGGTGCTGGTCGACGGGACCGACGCTTCCCGCCGACGCGGGCGCAGCCCCGTGCAACTGGTGTTCCAGAACCCGTACGCCTCGCTCGACCCGCGCATGACCATCGGCGCGTCCGTGGCCGAGGCGCTGTCCGTCGGGGCGGACGGGCGCCGGTCGCCCCGCCGCGAACGCCGCGCCGCACGCGACGCCGAGGTGGCGCGCTGCCTGGAGCTCGTCGGCCTCGACCCCTCCCGTGCCGCGCTCACCCCGGACGCGCTCTCCGGCGGCCAGCGCCAACGCGTGGCACTGGCCAGGGCCCTGGCCGCCCGGCCCGCCGCGCTGATCGCGGACGAGATCACCTCGGCCCTGGACGTCTCCGTACAGGGCGCGGTGCTCAATCTGCTGCGCCGTCTCCAGCGCGAACTGGGCTTCGCCATGCTCTTCGTCTCCCACAACCTCGCGGTCGTCCGCCACCTGTGCGACCAGGTCGCCGTGATGGACGGCGGACGCCTCGTCGAGTGCGGTCCCGCCGATCGGGTGCTGGCCCGTCCCGAGCATCCGACGACCCGCGAACTCCTCTCCTGCGTACCCGAACTCGCCCTCTCCGAGGAGGCGTCATGACCCGACCGCTGACGATCGACGACCTGTACCGGTTCGAGATCCCCGGTGATCCCACGCTGTCCCCCGACGGCGAACGGGTCGCGTACACCCTGACCACGCAGGACGCCGGGAACGACCGGGCGGTCCGCTCGATCTGGGAGGTGCGCGGCGGGGGCGGACCGGCCCGGCGCCTCACCCGCGGCCCGGCGGACACCGCGCCGCGCTGGTCCCCGGACGGGACGCGGCTGGCGTTCCTGCGCGCGGGGCAGCTCCATCTGCTGCCGGTCGACGGGGAGGAGGCCGTGCCGCTCACCACGTCCGCCGACTGCCCGGCCGGGGCGGGCGTCCCGGTCTGGAGCCCGGACGGGTCGCGCATCGCCTTCGCCGCTCCCGAGGCGCGTCGCGCGGACGGTGCGCCGGTGGTCATCGACGCCCTCGGCTGGAAGGCGGACGGGGCGGGCCTGACCGGGTCGGTCCGGACCCAGCTGTTCGTGGTGGAGGTGGCGTCGGGAGAGGTCGCACAGCTCACCCACGACGACCGGCACGTCGGGCCGCCGAGCTGGTCGCCCGACGGGACCCGGCTCGCCTACCCGGCGCGGACGACGCCGGACGCGGCGTCCTTCGGCCCCTCGGCCGCCCATGTCGTAGGGGTCGGGGAGAACGCGTCCGCGCCCCGCCGGGTCGGGCCGGCCGACGGTCTGGCCGGTCCGGTCTGCTGGTTCCCCGACGGGTCCGCGCTCCTCGTCGTCGGCCGCGCCTCGTTCGGCGTCGGCCACGCGGAGCTGCTGCGGCAGCCGCTGGACGGCTCCGCGCCGGTGTCGCTCAGCGCCGCGCTGGACCGCAACGTCATGGGCGGCGGTCCCGGCTACCCGGGCGCGCTGCCGCAGTTCCACGGCGACGACATCGTGTTCTGCGCCCGCGACCGGGGCGCGACACGGCTGTACCGGGTGGGTGCGGACGGGACCAGCGCCTCTTCGCTGCCCGCGGGAACCGGGGTCGGCGGCTGCTCGGTCGCGGACGGGGCGGGGCGGGCCGCGGTCGTGGTCTGCGACGCGGAGCGCTTCGGCGAGATCGTGCTGCTGGACCTGGCCGCCTGGGCCGACGGAAAGCCGGGCGGGCCGGAGCGGCTCACCGACCACATGGCCCGGTCGCTGCCCGAGGTCGCCCTCCACCCGGTCACCGAACGCGAGTTCCGCATCGCGGACGGCACGGTCGTGCACGGCATGATCACCCGGGCCGCCGGCACTCCCCCGGGCGGCCCGCTCCTGGTCGATCTGCACGGCGGCCCGCACAACGCCTGGGCCCCGCACTCCGACCCGGTCCACCTCTACCACCAGGAGCTGGCCTCACGCGGCTGGACAGTCCTCACCCTCAACGTCCGCGCCAGCGACGGCTACGGCGAGGCGCACTACACCGCCGCCGTGGGCGCCTGGGGCGAGACGGACGAGCAGGACGTCCTGCAACCGGTCGCCGCCCTGGTCGACGAGGGGCTCGTCGACCGGGACCGGATCGCCCTCACCGGCTACAGCTACGGCGGCTACCTGAGCTGCTGGCTCTCCACCCGAACCGAGTTGTTCACCGCCGTCGTCCCCGGCGGGGTCCTGGTCGACCTGAGGAGCATGGCCGGCACCTCCGAGGAGGGCCATCTGATCGCCGAACACGAGATCGGCGACCCGGCACGGATGGCGGAACTCTCGCCGCTCACCCACGCCGACGCCGTACGGGCCCCCACCCTGATCCTGCACGGCGGCGCGGACGACACCTGCCCGGTCGGCCAGGCCGAGCAGTGGTTCCACGCGCTGCGCACCCGACGGGTACCGGCCCGGCTGGTCGTCTACCCCGGCAGTTCCCATCTCTTCCTCCTGGACGGCCGGCCCTCGCACCGGGAGGACTACTCCCGCAGGCTCGTCGACTGGGTCACCACGCACACCAACCGCTGAACGACACGGAAACCGGAGCACGACATGACCGAAACCACCGAGCTGTCGGCCCGCTGGACCACCCGGCTCACCGAGCTCGCCGCCCGCCGCTCCGTGCCCGGCGCCGGTCTCGCGGTGCTGCACCGCGGCGAGATCGTCGCCGAGACCGCCGTCGGCCTCGCCAACACCGGGGCGGGGATCGGGGCGACCACCGACACCCTCTTCCAGGTCGGCTCGATCACCAAGGTATGGACGACCACGGTGGCCATGGCCCTGGTCGACGAGGGCCTGCTCGACCTGGACGCCCCCGTCGTCTCCATACTCCCCGAACTGCGCCTTCAGAACGACGAGCTGACCCGTGAATTGACACTTCGTCATCTCCTGACCCACACCAGCGGCATCGACGGCGACCTCTTCACCGACACCGGGCGCGGCGACGACTGCCTGGAGAAGTACGTCGCGCTGCTGGGCGACACCCCGCCCAACCACCCGCTCGGCGCCACCATGTCGTACTGCAACGCGGGCTTCACCCTGCTCGGCCGGATGCTGGAGGTCGTCACCGGCGTCCAGTGGGACGAGTTGATGCGCGAGCGTCTGTACCGGCCCCTCGGTCTGACGCACACCGCGACCCTGCCGGAGGAGGTGCTGCGCTTCCGCGCCGCCATCGGACACCTGGGAAGCCCTCCGGCGCAGGCCCCGCTGTGGGGGCTGATGCGCTCGGCCGGTCCGGCGGGACTGATCTGCTCCACACCGCGTGAGGTGCTGGAGTTCGCCCGGCTGCACCTCGCCGGGGGAACCACCGCGGACGGCACCAGGATCCTCTCGGCGGAGTCGGTCGCCGCCATGCAGACCCCGCAGGTCGAACTGCCCGACCCGTACATCCTGGGCAACGCCTGGGGCCTCGGCTGGTTCCTGGACACCTGGGACGGACAGCGGGTGTTCGGACACGACGGCGGCACGATCGGACAGAGCGCCTACCTGCGGGTCCTGCCCGAGGCCGAGCTGGCGATCTGCCTGCTCACCAACGGCGGCGACACCTCCGGCCTCTACCGGGACGTGTTCACGGAGATCGTCCGGGAGCTGGCCGGGGTGACGATGCGCGCCGGTATCCGGCCCGCGGCCGGACCGGTGGCGGTGGACCCGGCCGGCCACGTCGGCGTCTACCAGCGGCTCTCCAGCACGATCGAGATCGTGGAGCGGGACGGCGGCCTGGTGATGCTGGACCGGATCACCGGCCCCCTGGCCGCCCTGGCCCCCGAGACGGAGCACGAGTACGAGCTGCACCCCGTCGAGCCGGGCGTGTTCGTCGTACGGCGCCCGGGTTTCGAAGCCTGGGTCCCGGTCGTGTTCCACACGCTCGACGACGGCACTCCGTACCTCCACCACGGTGGCCGCGCCACCCCCAAGGTGGGCTGACATGAGCGAGATCGTCACCGCCCTGGAGGCCGGGCTGCCGGGACTGCTCGCCGACATCGGGGAGCTGGTCCGCACCGAGTCGCCCAGCGAGGACCTCGCCTCGGTCGCCGACTGCGCCCGGGTCGTCGCCGGGCTCGGCACCCGGCTGACCGGTACGGCGCCCGAGTGGGTCGACAGCTCGGGTCGGCCCGCCCTGCGCTGGCGCTTCGGCTCCGGCGACCGGGTGCTGCTGCTCGGCCACTTCGACACGGTGTGGCCGGTGGGTTCCCTGGCCCGGCACCCCTTCGAGGTGGCCGGCGGGCGGCTCACCGGACCCGGCTGCTTCGACATGAAGGCCGGTGTGGTGCAGCTGTTCCACGCCCTTTCGGTCCTGGACGGCCTGGACGGGGTCTCGGTGCTGCTGACCGGGGACGAGGAGATCGGCGCCCCGACCTCGCGCGCCCTCGTCGAGGACGAGGCCCGGCGGACCGGTGCCGTCCTCGTCCTGGAGGCGAGCGAGGGCGGGGCACTGAAGACCGCGCGGAAGGGGATGTCCGGCTACGAGCTGACCGTCGCCGGACGTGCCGCGCACGCCGGTCTGGAGCCCGGCAAGGGCGTCAACGCCACCACCGAACTCGCCCACCAGGTCCTGGCGTTGTCCGCCCTCGCCGACCCGGCGGCCGGCACCACCGTGACGCCGACCGTGGCCGCTTCCGGCACCACCCGCAACACGGTGCCCGACACGGCCCGGCTGATGGTCGACGTACGCGTGGCCACGGCCGCCGAACAGGACCGGGTGGACCGCGCCGTACGCGGCCTCGCCCCGGTCCTCGACGGCGCCTCGCTCACCTTCTCCGGCGGCCCGGACCGGCCGCCGCTGCCGACGAGCGCGTCGGCCGGGCTGTTCGAACTCGCCCGGGGCCACTACGCGGAGCTGGGCCTCGGCACGCTGCGCGGCGTGGCGGTCGGCGGCGCCTCCGACGGCAACCTCACCGCCGGAGTGGGCACCCCCACGCTCGACGGCCTGGGCGCCGTGGGCGGCGGGGCGCACGCGGACGACGAGCACGTGGTCGTCGCCGAACTGCCCCGCCGCACGGCGCTCGTGGCCCGCCTGGTCGACTCGCTGCTGCGCGGGGCACCCGCCGCCCCCGGCCGGGTGACCCCATGAACGAGGCGCGGGAGGCCGCCGAGCGGGCCGCGCTCCGTGCGGGCGTCACGGTCCGGGAGCTGCACGGGCTGGACGAGATGCACGAGGCATGCCGGGTGCTGGACCGGATCTGGCGGCCCGATCCCGGGAAGCCGCTGATCACCCCGGAGCTGCTCCGGGTCTTCGCGCACTCCGGCAGCTATGTCGTCGGGATCGACCAGGGCGGCCGGATGGCCGGATTCTGTCTGGCCTTCCTGGCCAGCGCCGGACTGCACTCGCACATCGCCGGGGTCGACGGCAGCCTCCGGGGCCGCAACGCCGGCTTCGCGGTCAAGCAGCACCAGCGGGCCTGGGCGCTGGAACGCTCCATCACCACCGTCACCTGGACCTTCGACCCGCTGATCAGCCGCAACGCCTATTTCAACCTGGCCAAACTGGGCGCGGAACCGAGCGAGTACCTGGCCGACTTCTACGGGGTCATGCAGGACGAGGTCAACGCCGGGACCGAGACGGACCGGCTCCTGGTGCGCTGGGAGCTGACCGGCGAGCCCGCCGTGGCATCCGCCGCGGGCCTCCCCCGTGCCGTCTCCGTCGACGGCGCGGGGGCCCGCACCGTGGTGGCACTGGATGCCGGACCCGACGGCCGCCCCGTCGTCGGGCGGCAGGACGGCGACACCGTCCTGGTCCGGATCCCCGCCGAGGCGGAGGAACTGCGCCGGACCGACCCGTCCCTGGCCCGCGCATGGCGGTACGCGCTGCGCGAGGTCCTCGGCGGACTGATGGCCGAGGGACACACCGTCACCGGATTCACCCGGGACGGCTGGTACGTGATCGACAGACGTCAGGAGAGTCAGCCATGAAGCTCGCAGGGGTCGAACTGCGCCGGATCGCGATGCCACTGGTCGCGCCCTTCCGGACCTCGTTCGCCACGATGACCGCCCGGGAGATCCTGCTGGTCAGGGTCGAGACCGAGGACCACGAGGGCTACGGCGAATGCGTCACCATGGCCGATCCGCTGTACTCCTCGGAGTACACCGCGGGCGCCGCAGACGTGCTGCGCGACTACTTCGTGCCCGCCCTCACCTCCCTGCCGTCGCTCGACCCGTGGGCGGTCGCCCCGGCACTGGCCGCGTTCAAGGGCCACCGGATGGCCAAGGCCGCGCTGGAGACGGCGGTCCTCGACGCCTGGCTGCGCTCCCACCAGCTGTCGATGGGCCAGTGGCTGGGAGCGACGGCCGACCGGGTGCCGGCCGGAGTGTCGGTCGGCATCATGGACTCCATCCCCGCACTGCTCGACACCGTCGACGGATATCTCTCCGAGGGCTATCTGCGGATCAAGCTGAAGATCGAACCCGGCTGGGACGTGGCACCCGTGCGCGCGGTCCGGGAACGCTTCGGCGACGACGTACAGCTCCAGGTGGACGCCAACACCGCGTACACCCTCGCCGACGCCGCCCAGCTCGCCCGGCTCGACCCGTACGGGCTGCTGCTGATCGAGCAGCCGCTGGACGAGGAGGACGTCCGGGGCCACGCGGAACTCGCCCGCCGGATCCGCACCCCGATCTGCCTGGACGAGTCCATCGTGTCCGCCCGTTCGGCGGCCGACGCCCTCGCGATGGGCGCCTGCTCGGTCGTCAACATCAAGCCGGGGCGGGTCGGCGGCTATCTGGAGGCCCGGCGGATCCACGACGTGTGCGCCGCCCACGGCGTCCCCGTCTGGTGCGGGGGGATGCTGGAGACCGGTCTGGGCCGCGCCGCCAACGTGGCCCTCGCCGCACTGCCCGGCTTCACCCTGCCCGGCGACACGTCCGCCTCCGGCCGGTACTACCGGACCGACATCACCGAGCCGTTCACACTCCGCGACGGCCATCTCGACGTGCCCCGCGGACCCGGCATCGGGATCTCCCCCGTCCCCGGGCAACTGGCCGAGGTGACCAGGTCGACGGAGTGGATCGGCCGATGACGGCCCCCGGAGCCGGACCGTCCGCACCCGCCGCGCCCCTTCCACGATCCACTAGCTTGTGATCATGACGGAACAGCCGCGGGCCGTTCTCGGCCGGATCATCAACGATCTCGGTTCGACGCTGATCGAGGTGGTGGCCGGGGAGGCCGACCCGGCCCGTGCCGTCACGGGGGTGCTGATCCAGGACCCCCGTGACGAACCCGCGAGGCTGCCCGGCGCGGTGGTGCTCGGCGTCGGTGTGTACGGCGCCGGGCCGGTCGCCGCCCTGGTCGACACGGCCGCCGGACTCGGCGCGGCGGCCGTGGTCGTCCGCTCCCCGGTCCCGGTGTACGGACCCGTCTCGAAGGCGGCGGCCCGCACCGGCGTCACCGTGCTCGGCCTGACGCCGGGGGCGTCCTGGGCGCAGGTGGCCGCGCTGCTGCGGTCGCTGCTGGCGGTCGACGAACTGGGCACGGTGGGCGGTCCGGACGAGGCCGACGGCGCCGAGCCGCTCGCCGGTGACCTGTTCGCCCTGGCCAACGCGACGGCCGGGCTGTTGGACGGCCCGGTCACCGTGGAGGACCGCGGCGGCCGGGTGCTGGCCTTCTCCAGCCGGCAGGACGAGGCCGACCCCGACCGGATCGCGACCGTACTGGACCGTCAGGTACCCGCCGAGAAACTGCGTGCCCTGGAAGAACTCGGCGCCTTCCAGGCCCTGTACCGCAAGGAGGAGCCCGTCTACGTGGACGGCATCGCGGAGAAGCCCCGGGTCGCGATCGCCGTCCGCGCCGGCGGCGAGGTCCTCGGCTCGATCTGGGTGGTGGTCGACGGGCCGCTGAGCACGGACAGGACCCAGGCCCTCCACGAGGCGGCGAAGGTCGCCGCCCTGCACCTGCTGCGCCGCCGCACCGGCGCGGACGCCGAGCGCCGGCTCCGCGCCGATCTGCTCGCCACCGTCCTGGAGGGCGGCACGCACGCGCCGCAGGCCGCCGTCCGTCTCGGCCTCTCCGCCCAGCCCGCCTGCGTACTGGCGCTCGCGGTGACCGGCGAGCAGTACGAGCCCGACCAGGTGGCCGTGGGCCACCGCGTCGCCGAGGCGCTCACCCTCCACCTGGCCGCGATCCACCCCCGCACCGCCGCCGCCACCCTCGGCCAGGTCACCTACGCGGTCCTGCCCACCGGTTCGGACGAGCAGGGGCTGCGGGTCGCCGAGGCGTTCCTCGGCCGGATCGGCGACCGGGTGCCCGCCGTCATCGGGGTCGGCCGGCTCGCCGCCCGCCCGGTGGAGCTGCGCCGCTCGCGGGCCGACGCGGACCGTGCGCTGCGCGTCCTCGGCTCCGGCCGCGCCCGGCGCAGGGCCGCCCGGCTGTCGGACGTCTACGCCGCCTCGCTGCTGGAGGAGCTGACGGACCGGATGGCCGCCGAGGACGATCTGCCGGACGGCCCCGTCATACGGCTGCTCGCCTACGACACCGAGCACGGCACGGCCCTCACCGAGACCCTGGACGCCTGGCTGAGCACCTTCGGCGACGTGCCCGCCGCCGCTGCCGCCGTACACGTCCACCCCAACACCTTCCGCTACCGCCTCAAGCGGCTGGCCGCGGTCGCGGACATCGATCTCGACGACCCGGAGGCGCGGTTCGAGGCGATGCTCCAACTACGGCTGCGCCCACCGCGCCCCCGGCCATGACCCGCCGGACACGCCTCAGCGGGTCCTCGGTGTCGGGTTTCCGTGGCGGCGCTCGCGGTGGCGGGCCACGGCGTCGTTGTTGGCGCAGCGCACCGAGCAGTAGGCGCGCCTGCCGTTGCGGGAGGTGTCGACGAACGCCAGGGCGCAGTCGCGTCGCGCGCACCGTCCCAGCCGCTCGGCGTCGGCGGAGCAGATGACGTAGGCGAGTCCGGCCGCGGTGATGGCGCGGATGTGCGCGGCCGGGTCCGCGCCCGTGGCGCTGTAGTGCAGGTGGGGCCGTCCGTCGTGCAGGGAGATACGGGGGCTGCTCGAAGCGTCGGCGAGGAGCGCGTTGACCGCGGCGCACCGCTCGTCGAGGTTCTGTCGCCCGAAACACGCGGCCAGGCGCCGGCTCCATGTCCAGACGGCCTCGGCCTGCGCGGTGGTGAGCGTGCGGTTCACCACGCCGTGCGCGGCCAGGAGCGGCTCCAGGTCCGCGGGGTGGGGCGCCGCGGTCAGGTTGACCAGGTCGGCGGCGAGCCTGGCGGCCTCACCGCCGTAATGGTTGAACTGCATAAGACGATTACATCATCGTATGCCCCGGGCCGGTACCGGGGCGACGGACCATGACGCCGTACGACCTCGGGCGGCCCTCCGGACGACACCGGACACGACGAGATCCCGGAGGCACGATGGTGCAGGCTGCCCGCCTGTCGCGGCAGGGGTCCGCGACGGCGCCGGCGTTGATGCTGGTCCAGATCGCCAGTCTTCAGGCGGGGTCGGCCGTCGCGAAGGAGGCGTACGCGTCCGTCGGCCCCTCGGCCCTGGCCGGTATGCGGCTGTGCTTCTCCGCCGTGGTCCTCTGGCTGCTCGTCCGGCCGTCGCCGCGGGAGGTCACGGCAACGCAGTGGCGTGCGGTGATCCCGCTCGGCCTGGTCCTCGCGGCCATGAACGTGGCGTACTTCCAGGCCATCAGCCACCTGCCGATCGGCGTGGCCGCGACCGTGGAACTGCTCGGCCCGCTCGCCCTGTCGATCGCCCTGTCCCGCCGGCTGGAGCACCTCGTGGTGGCGTTGCTGGCGCTGGCGGGCGTCCTGCTGCTGACGGGCCCGGGGGCCTCGCTGCCCGCCGTCGGGCTGGCGCTGGGAGGCACCGCCGCGCTGTGCCGGGCGGGGTACGTGGTCCTGAGCCGGCGGGTCGGACGACTGTTTCCCGACTGGACGGGCCTGTCGCTGGCACTGGCCTGCGGCGCCTGTGTCCTGACCCCGGTCTCCGCCGTCACGGGCGGCGCCGCGGTGGCGGCCCACCCGGCCGTTCTCCTCACCGGTCTCCTCGTCGCCCTTCTGTCCTCGCTGATCCCGTACGCGCTGGACATGACGGTGCTGCGGCGCATCGACACCCGCGCCTTCGGGGTGCTCCTCGCGCTGAGCCCCGCCGTGGCGGCGGCCGTCGGTCTCCTTCTGCTGCACGAGCAGCTGACCGTACGCCAACTGGCGGCCGCTGCTCTGGTCGTCCTGGCCGGCGCCTGGTCGGTGCGGCGGACCGGAGAACCTGCCGCGCCGGAGGCCCGCGCACCCTCGGCCACCGCCGCACCGGCACACGACCGCTGCCCCGTCTGCCACGGGCCGACCGAGGGAGAGGCACGGTGGTGGACGCTGCGGTCCCGCCACCGCACGTCCGAGGGCGAGGTCGAGTACTGCACCGGTGGCTGCGGCTGCCTCGTCGTCCTGGTCGACGGGGAAATGGTCAAGGCCCTCCCCACTGGCCCCGGTCAAGGACTCAGGTCGGCGGATGGGCCCCGAGAATGATCAAGGGCTGGTTCGGATTCGAAACCGGCCCTCATCTGCGCCTGTGCGTCGCTCGTGCGCATGCGACCGGCGCCTGGCCCTGGGCTGCGTGCTGAAGCACTGCCCAAGAAACGCTTCCGGTCGGTCGGGGCCGACTCATGGGTTCACAGAAGATGCTACGGTTTCCGTTGAAGTGGCAACCAGGCCATTCTTGGAGATCGGAGGAGATGCGCGATGACGGTCGTGGTGACCACCGCTGTGTGCGGTGCCCGACTCGTTCGCATCTCTCGGGTCTCGGCCTGACCTTTCCTCTGTCGACCTCCCTTCTCTGCAGGGAGTGGTTCCGGCACGTCTGACGTCCGGCGAGACCCCCTCTCAAGGGTCTCTTCCATTGTTTCACCAACACGCTTCTCCCCCTTCTGCTCTCTTCTGTCCTTCGCGCGTCCCGACCTTGGCCGACTTCGGCTGGGACACGGAACGTGAGCGGTCCTTCGGTCCATCGAGGGACGAGGGACTGGTACCGGGCCGGGTCGTGCGGACCGAGCGCGGTCTGTGCGACATCGTCGCCGAGACCGGCCCCGTCCGCGCGACGGTCCTCCCCTCCTCAGGTACCGGTGATGGGCTGACGCCGTGCACCGGTGACTGGGTGGCCGTCCGGCCGGCCGGACCGGCGACCTCCGCCACCGTGGTGAAGGTGCTGGAGCGACGGAGTGCGGTGGTCCGCTCCACTTCCTCGCGGACTTCCCACGCCCAGATCCTGGCCGCGAACGTCGACACCGTGGTGGTGGCCGTCTCTCTCGCCGACCCGCTCAAGCTCGAGCGGATCGAACGGATGCTCGCCCTGGCCTGGGAGAGCGGCGCCACACCGGTGGTGGTGCTCACCAAGGCCGACCGGTCCACCGACCCCGCTTCTGCGGCGTCCGAGGTGGCCGAGGCGGCCCCGGGGGCGGAGGTGCTGGTCACCAGCGCCACCACCGGCGAGGGCCTGGACGTCCTGACCGCCGTCCTGTCGGGCACGGTCGTTCTGCTCGGACCCTCGGGCGCGGGCAAGTCCACCCTCGGCAACCGACTGCTCGGCGAGGATCTCCTGGCCACCGGCACGGTACGCGGCAGCGACGGCAAGGGCCGACACACCACCGCCTGGCGCGAACTGGTGCCGATGCCCCACGGAGGAGTGCTTCTGGACACCCCGGGCCTGCGCGGCGTCGGCCTGCACGACGCCGACGACGGCCTGGAGCACACCTTCGCAGAGATCACCGAGCTGGCCCGCGACTGCCGCTTCGCGGACTGCGCCCACACCACCGAGCCGGGCTGCGGCGTGCTGGCCGCCGTCGAGGACGGCCGTCTCACCCAGCGGCGCCTCGACAGCTACCACCGGCTGCAGCGCGAGAACGCCTACGCAGCCGCCCGCACCGACGCGCGGCTGCGCGCCGAGCTGCAACGGCCGATGAAGCGGATCTCGCGCCAGGTGCGCGCCCTCAAGCAGTCCCCCCACTTCAAGGCATGACGGAAAGGAATACGGTCATGGACCTTCCCCGCATCTTCACCATCCGCGAGAGCGGCCACCGCATCCACAACCCGCTGACCGCGGACAAGTTCGCCACCCTGGGTGAATCCCTCCGCCTCCCCGCCGGGACCCGGGTGCTCGACCTGGCCAGCGGCTCGGGCGAAATGCTGTGCACCTGGGCCCGCGACCTGGGCTTCACCGGTACGGGGGTCGACATCAGCACGCTCTTCACCGCGCAGGCCCGGGCCCGCGCCACCGAACTCGGCGTCGCCGACCGGGTCGAGTTCGTCCACGGTGACGCCGCCGGCCACGTCGCCGACCAGCCGGTCGATCTGGCCGCCTGCGTCGGCGCCACCTGGATCGGCAACGGTGTCGCCGGAACGACCGAGCTGCTCCAGCGCAGCCTCCGGCCGGGAGGGACGATGCTGATCGGCGAACCGTTCTGGCGGCAGACCCCTCCGGACGACGAGACCGCCAAGGCCTGCCACGCCACCTCCGTCGCCGACTTCCTGCTCCTCCCCGGTCTGATCGAGCAGTTCCAGCAACTCGGGTACGACGTCGTGGAAATGACGCTGGCCGACCAAAACAGTTGGGACCGCTACGCCGCGGCGCAGTGGCTCAGCATGCGCCGCTGGCTCGATGAGAACCCGGACGACGAACTCGCCCCCGAAGTACGGGAAGAACTCACCACCGAGCCCGCCCACTACGCCCGTTACGGGCGTGAGTACCTCAGCTGGGGCGTCTTCGCCCTCATGAAGCGCTGACATCCCCGTCCCCGGTGGGGCCCGGACGTCAGATCGTCCGGGCCCCGCTTGGGGCATCATCACGGCGGTCGATCCGACGGCAGCGGCGCCGACGCCCCCGCCGCCGTGCAGACGCCGGCCTTCGGACGGACCGGGGGCTCGGAGTACCGGCGACCGGAAGTCGCTTGCAAACCTACCTATTGATAGGTAGGTTTGCAGTATGGACAACATGACCACCCCTTCCATCCGTGCCGTCGGGCTCGGGCGGGACTTCGCCGAGCACACCGCGGTGCACCGGCTCGACCTGGAGGTGAACCCCGGAGAGGTCTACGGCCTGCTCGGCCCCAACGGCTCGGGCAAGAGCACTATCGTCCGGATGCTCACCACCATGCTCCGCCCCTCCCGGGGCGCTGCCCAGGTCGCCGGAGCCGACATCTCCCGTGACCCCGGAACGGTCCGCCGCCGCACCGGAGTCGTCCTTCAAGGCGCCGCCCTCGACCCTCTGATGTCCGCCCGCGAACTGCTGCGGCTGCAAGGACGACTCCAGACACTCAGCGCCCGGCAGGCACGCGCACGCTGCGCCGAGCTCCTCACCGCTTTCGACGCGCATGACTTCGCGGACACCCCGGTCGGCAAGCTCAGTGGGGGCCAGCGCCGCCGCGTCGACCTCGCCGTCGCACTGGTCCAGCGCCCGGACGTACTCTTCCTCGACGAACCCACCACAGGGCTCGACCCGGCCGGCCGCCGGGACCTGTGGGACGAGATCCGCACACTGGCCGCCACCCACGGCGTCACCGTCCTGCTGACCACCCAGTACCTGGAAGAGGCCGACCAGCTCTGCGACCGCGTCGGCATCCTTCGCGCCGGCCGCCTCATCGCCTCCGCCGCCCCGAACGCCCTCAAGGAGGAGGTCGGCGACCGTGTCCTCACCCTGCGCTTCCTCGATGCCCCCACCGCCGGCCAGGCCCGGGAGCTGCTCACCGCCAAGGGAGCGGAGATCCACACAGCCGGAACCGCCCCGCACACGGTGAGCATCCGGCTCGCCCGTCCTGGAGCCGACGGGGAGGCGCTGCTCACCCTGGCCTCCGCGGGCCTGCGCGCCGAATCCCTGACCGTCGACGAACCCAGCCTGGAGGACGTCTTCCTCCGCCTGGCCCTCACCCCGGAAAGTGCCACCGCCGCATGAGCACGATCACCACCGCCGTCACCGGCCCCGCGTACCCGCCCGCAGCACCGAGGTCGTGGGCGGCCCTGGGACCACTGACCGCTCGCTCGCTCACGTCCTGCCTCCGCATACCCTCGCTGCTTCTCTCGCCGCTGCTCACGAGCGCTTTCTTCATGATCATCTATGAGGGGCAGCTGTCCTCGGTCACGGCCGCGGCCGCTCCCGGCGGTCGCTACATCGAGGTGGTTCTGCCGCTGTGCCTGCTCACTACCGCCTTCACCGGGGGCGCCACTGCGGGGCAACTGCTCGTGAACGACATCGGCTCGGGCTATCACGCACGGCTCTGGCTCACCCCGGTCGGCCGCTGGGCCCTCATCACCGCCCCCGTCCTGGCAGGGGTCGTCGTCCTGACCGCTCAGGCCGCCGCGCTCACCGGACTCGGCCTGCTGCTCGGCCTGAACCCCGTCTCCGGGCCCCCCGCCGTCCTGGCGCTCATCGGCGCCACCGTCCTGCTGGGGACGGGGTTCCTGCTGCTGGCCGCCGCGGTCGGCCTCCACACCGGCAACAGCGCGGCAGTCGGCTCCGTGACCCTCGTCTTCTTCCCGCTCTCCTTCTTCACCGCCACCTTCGTCCCGCGTGACCAACTCGACGGCTGGATGGCCCACGCTGCCGACATCAACCCGCTCACCCCACCGCTGGAAGCCATGCGCAGTCTGCTCACCGCCTCCTGGAACGAGCAGAACCTGCTGCCGGGCGCCCTTGTCGCTCTCGTTCTCCTGGCGGCGGGCGCCGCTGCGGCCCACCTCACCCTGACCCGTCGTACTCGTACAGGAGTCTGACCACCATGCCCCGCCAGAGCGACACCCGCGCCCGTGCCCGTGACGAGTTCGCCCGACGACTCGCCGACTACGGCTACCTCGGCGTCTCCCTCGACGACATCGCCAAAGCCGTCGACGTGAAGAAGGCCAGCCTCTACCACCACTTCCCCGGCGGAAAGCCCGCCCTGTTCATGGAGGTGGCCGACCACTACACCAAGGAAGCCTCCGCCCTCCTCCAGAGCGCACTCGCCACCCCCGGCACCCTGCGCGACAAGCTTCTCGCCCTCGCCGCCTCCTATGCCCAGGGCACCTACAACTCCGCACTCAGCAACCAGATCTACTACGCCACCCGCCATCTCGAGGAGAGCCGGCGCGCCGAGGTCTCCCACGCCTACGTGCGCGGCCTCATCCAGCCCGTCACCGACCTCATGGCCCAGGCGGTGGCCACGGGCGCACTACGGCAAGCCGACCCGGGATTCCTCGCCACCGCCTTCATGGAGCTCGCCGCCACTGTTCATCCCCCGCAGGACGACTGCCATCAGGCGTCCGCCGACCGCCTGGCCCAGGACGTCGTCGACCTCTTCCTGCGAGGAGCCGGCCCGGACACCCCTTGACCTGAAGTTCAGCCTTCGAACATCCAGCCAGGCCGTGTGCTTGAAACGCCGAGGTCGCACAGGGGATGTACGACGGTCCCCTGATCGGCCGAGGGGCCCGCCCCGGCCGGTGTGATGTTCTCGGCCCGTTCGGCGCTGAGATATACGTGACCACAAAATTCAAACACGTGTCCGATTCTGTGCGTCGTCTCGCTCTCGTCCTCGCGCTCGCCGCCGTGCCCGTCGCCGCCTCTCCCACAGCCCACGCCGAAGAGTCCGAGACGCCTGAGGTCGCACTGACCGCACCGGACAGATATACGCCCGTCCAGGACGTGCTGTACGCCGCCGGAGAGACCGGTTACCTTCACCGGCGGGAGACGGACGACGGCTCCACCGCCCCGTACCAGTGGCGCGGATACGACGGAACCGAGCGGAACGTCGAGAACTTCACCGGCCAACTGCCGGGCCAGCAGGGCTACTACGGCGCGGGGACGGACATCCTTCCCGTGCCCGTGGGTGCGAGTGGAGTCGTGCAGTTGCGCGACCCGGCGACGGGCGAGTCGACACCGCTCACCGTGCCTGACGGTCAGTACACCGTCGCTTCCTTCGGGCGGACCGTGCTGACGCTCTCGTACAACGAGGTGTGGCAGGTGGACAAGCTGCACGTCCTCCGGCTCCAGGACGGCGTGACCACCGAAACCCCGGTCGAACCACCACCGGGACTGCGTTTCGACCGGTACCCCGTCGCCGCCGGGGACGGGCAGTTGGCCGTCGTGAGGTTCACCCGCGCGCACACCATCGGCCTCGTCGACCTGACGACCGGCACCCTGACGCCCGTCTCCACAAACGTCGCCGTCGACGAGCCCTGGTCCGTCCAGGCCGCCGTTTCCCCCACCCACATCGCCTGGTACCAGAAGGGCATGAGCCAGGCCCGGGTGATCCGCCGTGACGCCCCGTCCGGGGCACAGACCTCCGTCACCGTGCCGCCCTCCGACGAGGGCACTCCCGTCGTCGGACTGGCCGGCGAGTGGCTCCTCACAAGCTACCGGCCGCAGGCCCCCACCGAGCAGAACCCTCCCGCGCGTCGGGGAGGTCCCCTCAAGGCCGTCCCGCTCGACGGCGGTTCACCCGTCACCCTGCTGGACGCGGCGCAGCCCGACCTGCTGCAGGTCCCCGGCGGCGGGGCGGTGACGGTAGGCGGCGCGCACGCCGGCGACTGGGCGGTGCGCCGGGTCGAGACCGGACCGGACGGCCGCCCGACGCTGCGCACGCTCTCCCAGGTACCCGCCGCGCCCGCCGTTCTGCGTGGCATTGCCCTCTCCGGTGGCCAGTTGGTCACCAAGGAGGAGGACAGCGGGCCGCGGCCTTCCTATCAGACCCGCGAGGTGACCCTCACCGGTACACCGTCGGCGGGGGCACGCTCCGAGGTCACCACCGCCCCCCTCGGTGACGGTTACGGCCAGCCGCTGGGCGCGGGAGACGGTTCGGTCGTCCATGTACGGTACGACGAAGCCTCTCAGCGGGACGTCCTGGTCCGCGCAACGGCAGGCGGTACGCGCACCGAGGTCGTGCCCCTCGACCGCGCCATGCCTCCGACCTCGGGCCGCGGCCTGCGCGACGCCGCCGGGCGGTACGCGGTCTACGGAGGTGGCGACGAGCGGGTGGTCGTCGATTTCGACGCACCCGGTGGCGGGACGGTGGTCCAGCAGCTGAAAACCCCCGCGGCCGCACTCGGCGGATCCACGCTGTGGACCACCGACGGCACCGGCGGACGCGTCGAGGCACGCGATCTGGTCTCGGGCGCCATCACCCCGTACACGGTCGGCGCCTCGTGCGTGATCCGGGACATCCAGGTCGCCGGACACTGGATGTACTGGGACTGCCTGGGCCAGGACACGACCGGTGACCAGTCGACCCCGTTCGGCGTGTACGACCTGAAGTCCGGTGCCGGTATCAGTCTGCCCAAACGTGGAAAGCTCGGAGACGGCTTCCTCGTCAACCACGACACAGCCACGGGCAAGCTGCAGCTCATCGACTTCCACACCGGCACCGTCGCCGCGCCCCGGACGCTGGCAGACCTGCCCGTCTCGACCGGCTGGAAGAACTACGACGTGGACAAGTTCGGCAGCGGCATCGCATGGCTGGACGCCGACGGCACGGCGCACGTCACTTCGAGCGATACGTCGGCACTCAGTTCGGGTCTCTGACCCAGGTACGGGCGGCGCCACCCTGCCGCCGCCCGTACCCTGCGCCCGGCGTTCACGCTGCCTGCCGCTTGGGCTCTTCGAACCGCGCGAATCCGGGAACATCCTGGCCGATGGCGTGACCACGGCGTCCAGGCTTCCACCTGGTCAAGCCGATCTCGGTGACCATCGCAACGCCGTCACCGACTGACCGAGCAGCCCGTCGAAGGCCCCCAAGAATGATCAAGGGCTGGTTTCGGATTCCTCCGAAACCAGCCCTGATCTGCGACTGTCTCCAGTCGGGACGACAGGATTTGAACCTGCGACCCCTTGACCCCCAGTCAAGTGCGCTACCAAGCTGCGCCACGTCCCGATGCGATGTTCCATCCCGGTGTTGCCGGGTGGCCTCGCAGGACAAACATTACCTCACTCCGAGGACCGGATCGACGCCCGTGCCTGGTGGGCGCGGTTCGCCAGGGACTCCGCGCCGCAGGCGGTGGCCAGTTTGTACGCCCGGGCGAGTTCGCGCGGCGAGCGGATCGCGATGCCGTAGTCGACCAGGGCCAGCGCGTGTTCGTACGCGGACGGGGACGACTCCAGGTGGCGGACCGCCTCGGAGAGCAGACGGGTGGCCTCCTCGGGAGCGGCGAACAGGGCGAGGCAGTGCAGGGCCTCACCGATCGCAGTCTCCGTGCCGAAGCGCTCGGCGTGCACCCGTGCGGTGGCGGCGAGTTGGGCCGCGCGGTCCGGGTTCTCCTCGGCCAGGGCGCGGGCGAGATCACCGGCCCAGGGCGCCCACACACCGTTGAACCTGCCGCGCGGTTCGAGCTTCTGACCGGCCGCTTCGAGCTCGACGATCGCTTCCTTGGTCCGGCCCTCGGCCAGCAGCAGCCTGCCGCGTACGCAGGGGCCGTCGGGCAGCACCATCGCGCTGGGGTAGGGCGCCTCGAAGGTGTAGCGGTCGGCGATCTCGCGGGCCTCGGTGACCCGGCCCCGGGCGACCAGGGTGTCGATGAGCAGGCAGGCCGCGTCCCAGTGGACCGGCAGTCCGCTGCCCACCCGGTCGGCGAGGCGCAGCCCTTCGCGCAGGAAGCCCTCGGCCTCCGCCAGCCTTCCCCGACGGCGGTGGACCAGTCCGAGCAGGGTGTGCGCGAACGCGAGGTGCGCGCCGCTCCAGCCGGAGATCTCGAAGGCGCGGACCGCCTCGGCGAAGAGTTCCTCGGCGCGGTCGAGCTGGTCGGTGAAGGCATAGGTGATGCCGACCAGGGTCGGCAGCTCGAAGCCCCATTCGGTGTCGGTCCAGCCGAGTCCCCTGGCCGGGTGTCCGCCGACCAGGGCGCGTTCGCAGAGGTCGACGACGAGCTGGGCGTTCTCGCCGCGCACCATGGCGTCGAAGGCCCGGAGCGTGAGCAGGGCGCGTTCGGCGTTGTCCCGGCCGTGCAGATGGTCGGCGTTGCGGGCGAGCCGGGCGGAGCGGCCGGGGCCGTCCTCCTCGGTGGCCTGCATGCCCTCCCAGAGGAAGTGGGCGGCCTGGAGCCGCATCAGGCCGGGGCCCGGGGCGGTACGGGCGACCTCCGCGGCGAGTGCGCTCGCCGCCTCCTTGAGCTGGTTGTTGTGCGAGTGCGCGGCCGCGAGCCGGTAGGTGGCGTCGACCCGCTGGTCGTCGTCGAGCCCCGGCATGTCGAGCGCGTTGCGCAGGTGCTGGACGGTGGTGGCCGGGGAGCTGAGCAGGGTGGCGCAGCCCAGCTCGTACAGCAGGGTGGCCTGTACGCGCTCGCGCGGGGGTTCGCGCAGGGCGCGTTCGAGGCAGCGGCGGGCGGCTTCCGGGGCGCCGACGGCGAGGTGCTGCTTGGCCGCCTCGCGGAGCTGCTCGACGAGTTCCTGGTCGTCGTCCGGGTGGACCTCCAGCAGATGCCGGGAGGCCGCGGCGGGGCCGAGTCCGGCCCGGTTGATCGCCCAGGCGGCCCGGCCGTGCATGGCGGTGCGGGTGGCCGGCGGGATGGCGCGGTAGATCGCGCTCGCGATGAGCGGGTGGACGAACTCCAGCGGGTCGAAGCCGGTGACGATGCGGGCCTCGCGCAGCCGCGCCGTGCAGTCGGCGGCCTCGGCCGAGGTCATTCCGGCGAGGGTGGCGGCCAGGTCCTGGGAGATGTCGGTGCCGAGAACGGCCGCGGCCCAGGCGAAGCGGGTGGCGTTGGTACCGAGCCGTTCGAGCCGGGCGACGAGGCCGCTGCCGCGGGCGGAGGCGCCGAGCTCGCGCAGCAGTCCGGCCGACTCGTCCAGCGGGACCAGCTCGCGGTCCTGCACCTTGGCGACGAGCTCGACCGCCTCGTACGGGTTTCCGCCGGTGACCGCCCACACCTCGCGGCAGAAGGGGTCGTCCGCGTGTTCGCCGAGGGCCGCGCGGACCAGTTCCGCGGTGGCGTCCGGGGTGAGGGCGCGCAGCGCGACGCGGACCTGGGCGGGGTGGGCGCCGCCCACTCCGTCCTCCTTCTCACGGGTGGCGAACTCCTCCGGGCGGTGGGCCTGGACGACCAGGACCGGGAGCTCGTTCAGCCGGGCGGTGAACGAGGCGAGCCAGGCGAGGGATTCGCCGTCCGCCCAGTGCGCGTCGTCGATGACGAGCAGCAGCGGACGGTGGCTCAGCCGGGAGGCCAGCCGGGCGACGACGTAGTCCAGGCCGTCCCGCACACCCTGCGGATCGGGCTGCGGGCCGCTCGGCTCGGCCAGTCCGAGCGCCGGTGCGGCGACCTCGTACCAGGGGCCGAAGAGGGCCCGCACCTCGTCGGGCGGAAATCGGTCGAACGCGGGCTGGAGCAGTTGGCGTACGACGTGGAACGGCACGGAGGTGACCGTTTCGCCGCCCCGCGCGGACCAGACGGTGCAGCGGTCGGCGGCCATCGCCTGGATCTCGGCGAGCAGCGCGGTCTTGCCGATACCGGCCTCGCCGCTGAAGATCAGCAGCCCGCCGACGGCCTGGGCGCCGCAGAGGGCGTCCACCGCCTCCGCGGCGGCGGCGAGTTCCGGTTCGCGTTCGTACAGCGGCCGGGACGGCTTCATCCCTACCCTCCCCAAGGTGATGCGTGTGGTTTCGACACTAGTCGTGAACACTGGTCCACGGACAGTGGTTCGGACAGTTCAGCGCGGGTGCGGGCACAATCGTGGAGTGGACGGAAATCGCAGGGACCGGGACACCGGGGGCCGGGCACGCAACGCGCGCCCGCGTGACGGGCTGGGCCGCCCGCTTCCGTACGGGAGCGAGGGGGTGGCCCGGCAGCCGGAGGGGGTGGTGCGTGCCCCCGAGGAGACCGTGCGCGAGGCGCAGCGGCTCCTGGACGCGGGGATGCCGTTCCATGCGCACGAGGTGTTCGAGGACGCGTGGAAGTCGGGCCCGGAGTCGGAGCGGGAGCTGTGGCGGGGGCTCGCGCAGTTGGCGGTGGGGCTGACCCACGCGGCCCGGGGCAATGCGACGGGCGGGGCGCGGCTGCTGCGGCGCGGGGCGGTGGCGCTGACCGGATTCGCCGCGGGCCGGCCGTACGGGATCGGGGTCGCCGGGCTGATCGGCTGGGCCGAGGGGCTGGCCGGGCGGGTGGCGGAGGAGGGCGCGGCCGGCCGGCGGATCGATCCGGTGGCGGAGGCGCCGCGGCTGTGCGGCCCGGTGCGTTGAGGGTCCGGGAGCGGTCCGCTCCGGGGCGGATCCGGCGCCCGTCGCACCGAGCGGCGAACAGGGCGGCCCGCAGCCATTACGATCGCGCGTCATGAGCAATTCTGACCAGGACCAGGAGCAGGGCCGAAGCGTGGACGCCCCGATAGCCGCGGACACGGGCGTCGCGGGGGCGAGGACGAAGAAGGAAGCGGGCGCGGAGGCGGACGCCGGGGAAAAGAAAGCGGCGACCGACGCGGAGGCGGCTTCCGAGGCGGCCGTCGACACCCAGACCGGCGCAGACGCCGAGGCCGAGGCCGACGCCGACGAGGCCGGTGACCGCAGGCTGACGCCCCGCCAGGCGAGACGGTTGCGGATGGCGCTGTCGGCGGTGGGGATGGCCGCGATGGCGGTCGTTCTCGCACTGCGTATCGCCAGCCGGTCGTCCGTCCTGGTGGTCGGGGTGTACGGGCTGGCGCTGATCCTGTGCGGGATCGTGATCGAGCTGAGTCGCAACGGGCGTACGCGGCTCGGCAGTTGGCTGCTCGCCGTCGGCCTGGTCGCGGCCATCGGTTCGGACTGGCTGCTGATTCCCTGACGCGTGGTCAGCATGGCGTGATCCGTACGGTGCCGCCGTCCGGTTCGGCCCGCTCCAGCCAGTCGGCGCGCAGAGGGAAGGACCGGCCCGGAACGGCGGACCGCAGCAGCCGCTCCCGGTGCAGTTCCCGGCCGTCCTGGTGGACGA
Source organism: Streptomyces sp. NPDC015144 (assembly GCF_043079735.1). NCBI lineage: Bacteria > Bacillati > Actinomycetota > Actinomycetes > Kitasatosporales > Streptomycetaceae > Streptomyces > Streptomyces sp. NPDC015144. The sequence continues at coordinate 27,095 of NZ_JBIBUU010000010.1, forward strand.
GGAGCAGCGGCGCGGTGAGCCGTTCGGCGGTGCGCAGAAGGAAGCGTCCGCCGGTCGGAAGGGTGCCGTCGGGGCCGACGAGGTTGGGGGCGACCCAGCTCAGCGGGGCGTCGGCGGCGATGGCCGGCCGGTGGGCGGGCCAGGTGCCGGTGATCAGGTGGCGCAGTACGGGGGCGGCGACGGCTCGGCCCTCGGCGAAGGCGTGGCCCGCGCTCTCCACTCCGTGCAGCAGGTTGCCGGCGGCGAAGATTCCGGTCCGGTCGGTGCGGTGGTCCGGGTCGTGGGCGGGTCCCCGGGTGCCGGGGTCGAGGGTGACGGCGCCGCGCCGGGCCAGTTCGTGTTCGGGGATCCAGTCGCCGGTGAAGACGACGGTGTCGCAGTGCAGCGTGGTGGTGCGGCCGTCCTGGTGGCGGACGGCGACGCCGGTGAGCCGTTTCCGGCCGACGAGGGCGGTGACGGTGGTGCGGGTGAGGACCGGGGTGCGGTCGTTGCCCCGGGTCAGGGCGGCGAAGGGGGCGGGCGGCTGGTCGGTGACCAGGGCGACGACCTCGGTCTCCGCGACGCGCAGGGTGTCGGCGGCGGCCCGGGCGACCGGTCCGTCGCCGATGACGACCGCGCGGCCGCCGATCCGCCGCCCGTGGAGGTGGACGGCCTGCTGGAGTTCGCCGGTGGTGAGGACGCCGGGCGGGCGGTCACCGGGGACGAGCCGGGCGCTGCGGGGGCGTTCGCGGGCGCCGGTGGCGAGGACGACCGCGCGGGCGGTGATCCGTTCGAGGCCGGTGGGTGCGGTGGTGTCGACCGTGAGCGGTCCGGCCCAGCCGGTGACGGAGACGCCGGTGCGCAGGGCGGCTCCGGCGCGCAGGGCGGTGGCGACGCAGTCGCGGGCGTACGCGGGTCCGGTGGCGGTGCCCCGGCCGATCGTCCGGCCGCCGAATCCGCCGTGGTGGCAGTGGCGGGGGATGCCGCCCGCGGTCTGTTCGCGTTCCAGGATCTCGACCCGGCCCGCGCCGGACGCGGCGAGTTCGGCCCCGGCGCCCAGGCCGGCCGGACCGGCGCCGACGATCAGGACGTCGACGGTGCGTTCGTGCCGGGTCACGGCCGGGCCTCCTCGAACAGGGCCCGGACCGCGGCTCCGCAGGAGAACCCCTGGCACCGGCCGTTCCCGGCGCGCGTTCTGCGGCGCAGGCCGTCCGGGGAGCCCGGTGGCACCGTGCTCGCCAGGGCGTCCCGGATCTCGCCGGCGGAGACGCGTTCGCAGTGGCAGACCAGGGTGCCGTACGCCGGGTCGCGGGCGATGAGCGCGGCGTCCTGGTAGGGGCGGGGGAAGGCCTCGCCGAGGTTGGGCAGGGTGACGGGCGGCAGTTCGGCGGGTTCGCCGAGGTCGAGGCCGGATTCCCCGAGCAGTCCGACGACATGGGCGGCGATGGCCATGGAGGCGGTGAGTCCGGTGGAGCGGATGCCGCCGACGGTGATGTGGCGTTCGTCGGGGCGGGAGCGGATGCGGTAGTCCTCCTGGCCGGTGGCGGCGCGCAGTCCGGCGTAGACGGCGGTGACCTCCTCGTCGAGGAGGTCGGGCAGGATGCGGCGGCCCTTCTCGCGGAGCAGGGCGAGGGCGTCGGCGGTCGATCCGGTGGCGGTCTTGTCGTCGATGTCCTCGGCGGTGGGGCCGAGGAGGACGTTGCCGAAGACGGTCGGCGCGACCAGTACGCCCTTGCCGGCGGCGGTGGGGACCGGGAGCAGGATGTGGCGGACCAGGTCCCGGGCGAGCTTGTCGAAGACGATGAGCTGGCCCCGGCGCGGGGTGACGGTGAACTCGTCGTGGCCGAGCAGCCGGTCGATCTCGTCGGCGTACAGTCCGGCGGCGTTGATCAGGTGGCGGGTGCGCAGGGTGCCCCGGGAGGTGGTGAGGGTGTGCAGGCCGCCGTCGTCGTCGATGTCCCGTACCCGGCAGTTCAGGTGGAGGTGGACTCCGGCGCGGACGGCCTGGGTGGTGTAGGCGAGGGGGGTCGTCCAGGGGCAGACGAGGCTCTCGTCGGGGATCTCCAGGGCGCCGAGCGCGCCGGGGCCGAGCCGTGGCTCCCGGTTCCGCAGTTCGTCGGCGTCCAGGAGCCGGGCCGCGTGGTACTCGTTGTGTTCGGCCTTCTTCAACAGGCTCGGCAGAACGGCGAGTTGTTCCTCGTCCCAGGCGACGAGGAGGGCGCCGACCCGTTCGACGGGGATGCCTGCCCCGGCAGCGTAGGCGCGCAGCCGATGGGCTCCTTCGCGGACGAGCCGGGCCTCCAGTGTGCCGGGCACGGCGTCGAAGCCGGTGTGCAGGATCGCGGTGTTGGCCTTCGACGTGCCGTTGGCGATGTCGTCGGAGGCGTCGAGCAGCGCGGTGCGCAGGGGGTGGCGGGCCAGTTCGCGGGCGATGGCGGTGCCGACGACGCCCGCGCCGATGACGGTCACGTCGTAGACCGGCGGGCCGGTTCCGGAGCCCGTTCCCGGCAGGTTCCGGGCCGTCAGGGGTCCGGTGGTGGTGATCGTGGTGCGCATGGTGCGGCTCTCGTACGTGTCAGGCATGGTCCAGCAGGCTCTGTACGCCGGTCCGGAACGCGGCGAGGCGCTCGGCGGCCCGGTCGGCGCCGATACGGGGTTCGTACACGGCGGCGGGCTTCCACTCGGGGACGGCCCGGCGGACGGTGAGGTGCGGGTCGAGGCCGAGGCGGGCGACGGCTCCGACGCCGAGCGCGGTGGCGTCGGGGAGCGCGGACACCTCGACGGGGCGTTGCAGCAGGTCGGCCTGGGTCTGCATGAGGAGTTCGGAGCGGGTCAGGCCGCCGTCGACGCGGAGTGAGGTGAGCGGTGTGCCGAGGTCGGTGGCGGCCGCCTCGGTGAGTTCGACGACCTGGGCCGCGATGCCTTCGCACAGGGCGCGCACCAGGTGCCCCCGGGTGGTGCCGAGGCCGAGGCCGGTCAGCGATCCGCGCAGGTCGCCGCGCCACCAGGGGGCGGCGAGTCCGGCGAGCGCGGGGACGAAGGTGACGCCCCCGGAGTCGGGGACGGTCCGGCCCACGGGGTCGAGGTCGGCCGCGCCCGAGACGACCCCGAGGCCGGTCAGCCAGTCGACGGCCGAGGCGGCGGTGTAGACCTGGCCGTCGAGGCAGTAGGCCGTACGGTCGCGGAGCCGCCAGGCCACGCAGCCGACCAGGCCGGTGGAGCCGCGGCGCGGGGCGGGGCCGGTCTGGGCGAGGAGGAAGGCGCCGGTCCCGTAGGTGCATTTGGCATTGCCGGGGTCCAGGGCGTTCTGGGCGAGGAGCGCCGCCTGCTGGTCGACGAGGAGGCCGGTCAGCGGGAGTTCGCCGCCGAAGGCGGTCGTCGTGCCGACCGTGCCGTCGCAGTCGACGACCTCCGGAAGGCGTTCGTCGCCGAGGCCGAAGACGTCCAGGGCCCGGGGCGACCAGCCGACCCGGTCGAGGTCGAGGAGCTGGGTGCGGCCGGCGGTGGCCGCGTCGGTGACGAACGCGCCGGTCAACTGGTGGACGAGCCAGGCGTCGGTGGTGGTGACGACGCCTTCCCGGGTCAGTTCGCGGCGGATCCAGGCCATCTTCGGCGCGGCGAAGTAGGGGTCGAGGGGGAGTCCGGTGAGCCGGGTCAGCTCCTCCTCGTGTTCGGCGAGTTCGGCGCAGAGTCCGGCGGAGCGGCGGTCCTGCCAGACGATCGCCGCGGTGAGGGGGCGCCCGGTGGCCGGATCCCAGGCGAGCACCGTCTCACCCTGGTTGGCGAGGCCCACCGCGTGGACCGGCTCGCCCGCCTCCCGCAACGCCCGGCGGCCCGCCTCCACGACCGAGCCGAGCAGTGCGTCGGGGTCGGTCTCGACCGCTCCCCCCGACCCGTGGCGCACGGAGACCGGCACGGAGGCGGAAGCGATCACACCGCGCTCGGGACAGATCACCAACGCCTTCGTTCCCGACGTGCCCTGGTCCACGGCGAGTACCGGGCCTGTCATCGACTCTCCATCGGTGCGAACGGTGCGAAGGCTCGGTGGATCGAGCGGAACGGTGATCACTGAACTCGCCGCCCAGAGTGGTGCAGACCACCGCGCGCGTCAAGGGCCGACCGGACCTTGACCGGAACCACCCGAACAATTGATTCGACTTTGAACATCCGTTGGGATGAACGTACTTGAGTAAGATCCGCGAATCGCGCCGGATGGCGACAGCAATGGCCTTACACTCACCGCCGTGCAACAACCGGACGCCTTGCGGCAGTTCGTTGTTCAACAGCTGCTCGACCCCCCACGTTCCAGAGGATCGATGAAACCGAAACCCTGCCCCGCGCACCGCCCCACCGGCTCCCGCGCCTTCCGTGTCAGCACGGGCCCCATGCCGCCACCGGGTTGCGTGACGTGCTGAGGAGATCTTTCGACCGTCGCGTTCCGGCCTGCGGTCCGGCCCGTCGTACGGGGGCGGGGCAGGTCCATGGGCAACAGTGATTTCCGGCCGGTCTACCATCCGGCCGGCCATGACAACGATCTGCGGGCCGCGTTACAGGATCTGCGCACCGGACGCTGGATGTCCATGCGCAGCCTTCTGGAGAACACACCGGACTGGTCCCTGTGGACCCAGCGCACCCAGGTGCTCGGCGCGGTGGCCGCCGGTTCGGACGCGGTCCAGGCATGGCTGGCCGAGGATCCGCGGAGCGTCGCCGCCGCGGTGATGCAGGCGCGGGTCGTCGTCGAACGGGCGGTGCGCGCCCACCGCGAGGGCCACCACCGGGCCCGTGAGCTGTGGCAGGAGGCGTGGCAGGCCTGCCGGACGGCGGCGAACGCCTCGCCCGCGGACCCGGTGCCCTGGGTCTGCCTGCTGGCCCTGTCCCAACTGGACGAACAGCAGCAGCTGGAGGAGCACCGGCTGCACCCGCCGGGCCCGATGCTCTTCCCCGGCCCGTGGGGGCTGCTGGCGGAGGCCGACAAGCGCGATCCGTACAACCGCGAGGCGTACCACCGGATGCTCCAGTTCGTGTACGCGCGCAGGGCCGGCGGCTCCCTCTCCGAGGCGGTCAACTTCGTCCAGTGGGCGGCCTCCTCGGCCCCGGACGGCTCCGCGCTGCATGTGCTGCCGCTCTATGTGCGGGTCGAGCGCTACCGCCGCGAGCAGGGTCACGAGAAGGCCCTCGACCTGCACTGGGTCACCGAGGACGCGGAGCGGGACGCGGCCCGTGCGCTGGAGCTGTGGTTCCACCGCACGGTTCCGCTCTCGCGCTCGCTGCTCGACCTCAACCATCTGGCCCACGCCCTGTGGGGCGCGCTCCAGTTCGCCGACGCGGCAGCGGTGTTCGAGGCGCTCGGCCCGTTCTTCACTTCGATCCCCTGGGCGTACCGCACCCGGGACCGCAAGGGCCCCGGGGACGCGGAGGAGGTCTTCCTCCGCGCCCGCGGCCGCTGCCTGACCGCACCCCGCACCCCCGGACGGGGGCCGCGCCGCTGAACGACGGCCCGGGGCCGCCGGATCCGCCCGGCCGCCCCGTACCCGTGACTTTTCCGCGTCCCCCGTTCCCGTACCGCTCATGGAGGTTTTCCCGATGTCCATATCCACCCCGGCCCGGTCGGGCGCGGAGCCCACACCGCCGAGGGACGAGGAGGAGCGGCTGCGCGAGCTGGGCTACCAGCCGGTGCTCGCCCGCCGGATGGGGGGCTTCGGCAACTTCGCCATCAGCTTCTCCGTCATCTCGATCCTGTCCGGCTGCATGACCCTCTACGGCTTCGGCATGTCGACCGGTGGTCCGGCCGTGATGCTCTGGGGCTGGGTCGGTGTCGGGCTCTTCGTGCTCTGCGTCGGCATGGCGCTCGCCGAGGTCACCAGCGCCTACCCGACCTCGGGCGCGCTGTACTACATGGCGGACCGGCTGGGCGGGCGCAAGTGGGGCTGGTACACCGGCTGGCTGAATCTGCTCGGTCTGCTGGGTGCGATCGCGGGCATCGACTACGGCGCCGCGCTGTTCACCGGCGCGTTCATGAACCTGCAGTGGGGGTTCACCCCCACCCCGGGGAAGACGATGGTCATCTTCCTCTGCATCCTGCTGCTGCACGCGACGCTGAACCTGTTCGGCGTCCGCCTGGTCAGTGTGCTGAACTCCATCAGCGTGTGGTGGCACCTGGCCGGCGTCGCGGTGATCGTCGTCGTGCTCGCGGTGGTGCCCTCGCACCACCAGTCGCCGTCGTTCGTCTTCACCGAGTTCGTCAATGACACGGGCTGGCAGAACCCGCTGTACGTGGCGGCGATCGGTCTGCTCCTCGCCCAGTACACCTTCTGCGGGTACGACGCCTCCGCCCACCTGTCGGAGGAGACGTCGAACGCCTCCGTGACGGCCGCCAAGGGCATCGTGCGGGCGATCTGGGTCTCCTGGATCGCCGGTTTCGTGCTGCTCGCCGGGCTCACCTTCGCCATCCAGGACTACGCGGGCACCCAGAACAGCCCCACCGGGGTCCCGCCGGCCCAGATCCTGATCGACGCGCTGGGCACCTCCGGGGCCACCGCGCTGCTGCTGATCGTGATCGCGGCACAGCTGTTCTGCGGAAACGCCGAGGTCGCCGCCGCGAGCCGGATGGTCTTCGCCTTCAGCCGCGACAACGCGCTGCCCGGTTCGGCGCTGTGGCGCAAGGTGAGCGCCAGCACCCAGACGCCGGTCAACGCGGTGTGGCTGTCGGTCGCCGTCGCCGCGGTGCTGGCTCTGCCGTCGCTGTACTCCGCCACCGCGTACGGCGCGGTCACCGCGATCAACGTCATCGGGATCACGCCCGCCTACGCGATCCCGATCTTCCTGAAGCTGCGTTCCGGCCACCGGTTCGAGCGCGGGCCCTGGCACCTGGGGCGGTGGAGCAAGCCGATCGGCTGGATCGCCGTGGTGTGGGTGGCCATCGTGACCGTGCTGTTCCTGCTGCCGCAGTCCTCCCCGGTGACGGTCGACTCGATGAACTACGCCTCGATCGCGCTGATCGCGGTGCTGGTGCTGGCCACCGTGTGGTGGTTCGTCGCCCGCCGCTCGTACAGCACGCCCTCGGCGTACGGGAACGCCCGCGAGCAGGCGGAGATCGAGGAGGGCATCGTCTGACCCGGGGGTCCGCCGTCGGGGCGCCGCGCCGTCCCGACCTCCCCCTGAGCTCTCTCCGGCCCTTCCGGCCCGGCGCCCCGACGGGCGGCGGGCCGGGAGGGCCGCTCGCTATGCTGCGGGCCGGACGCCACCGAAGCGTTCAAACGAACAGTGCGACGGTACGGCGAGGGGGCCAGCAGCATGCGGGAGCCGGTGGAACTGAGGCGGCGGCGGATCCTGTCCGTGGTGGAGTCGCGCGGCGCCGTCCGGATCGCCGTGCTCGCGGCCGAGCTGGACGTCTCGGTGGTCACGGTCCGGCGGGACGTCGAGGAGCTGGCCCGGTCCGGCCGGCTGCGCCGGGGGCACGGGGTGGCCCGCCCGGTCGGCGACCCGGTGGCGGCCGCGGCCGCCCCGGCACGCCGCGACGAGGAACCGTACCCGGACGCCGGGGCGGTCGCCCTGGTCGTACCGGAGCGGCACTCCTATCTGTACGAGACCCTGCACGGCGCCCGGTCCGCCCTGGAGGAGGCCGGGATACGGATCGCCCTGCACATCGCTCCCCCGTCACCCGGGGCCGAACGCCCCCTGGTGGAGCGGGCGTTGGCGGAGGGGGCGCGCGGGCTGCTGATCGCCCCGCGCTGGCCCGGCGCCCTCGCGGAGGAACGGGACCACGACTGGCTGGCCGAGGTGGGGGTGCCCACGGTGCTGATGGAGCGGCGCCCCCGGCCGGGCAGCAGGCTGCACGCCCTGGACTCCGTCTGTTCCGACCACTGGTACGGGACGCATCTGGCCGTGGAGCACCTGGTCGCGCTGGGGCACCGCCGGATCGTGCTGGCCGCCCGCGACGACAGCCCGACGGCGCGCAGCGTCCGCGCCGCGTTCGCCGAGATCGTCCGGGCCCGCCCGGAGGTGACGGACTGGACGGTGGTGCTGAGCTCGCCCGAGGCCGCGGCCGACGGCCGGGGCGACGCACCCGATCTCGCCGCGCTGCTGCGGGAACGGGGCGCCACGGCAGCGGTGCTGCACGGCGACGTGGACGCGTTGATGCTGGTCCAGCGGCTGGCGGAGAGCGGGATCGAGGTGCCCCGGGACTGCTCGGTGGTGGCGTACGACGACGGGGTCGCGGCGCTCGGGAGCCCGCCGCTGACGGCGGTGGCGCCGCCCAAGGCGGAGATCGGCCGGGCCGCGGCCGAGCTGTTGCTGCTCCGGTTGTCCCGGGCCGCCGGGGCGACCGGTCCGGTGCGCCGGACGGAGCTGCTGCCCGCCCTGGAGGTACGGGGGTCCACCCGGGCCGTGGAGCCCGCCACCGAATGATCGTTTGACCGCTTTATTTTCTCTTGATCGATCTATTGACCAGTTCCGGTCGGCCGATCAGGATTTCCCTGAGCCGTTCCAGCGGCCGAGGGAGGTGTACCCGCCCGGTCGGCGAAGCCGCCGAACCGTGCCCGGAGCCCCGGCCGTCCGCACCTCCCACCAGGAGAGAGATGCCCCACCCCGCAACCGGAACCCCGGCCGCCCGCCACCGGCCGCGCGCCGCCTTCGCCATGCGGCCCGCCGCCGCGGCCGCGCTGCTCGACGGACCGGCCCTGGCCGCGCTCGGCGCGGTGTGCGAGCCCGCACCGCTGCCGGTGCTCGACGACTTCACCACCGACCGGGCCCGTTCCGTCCTCGCCGAAACCGAGATCCTGATCACCGGCTGGGGCTGCCCGCCGATCGACGAGGAGGCCCTGGCCTCGGCACCCGGCCTGCGCGCGGTGGTCCACACCGCGGGCAGCGTCCGCGGCCACATCACCGAGGCGTGCTGGGAACGCGGCATCGAGGTCTCGTCGGCCGCCGCCGCCAACGCCCTGCCGGTCGCCGAGTACACCGTCGCGATGATCCTGCTCTCCGGCAAGCGCGTCCTGGAACGGTCCCACGACTACCGCACCCTGCGCCGCCGCGAGAACTGGCTGGAACTTCCCGGCCACATCGGCAACTACGGCCGCACCGTGGGCATCCTCTCCGCCTCGATGATCGGCCGCCGCGTCATCGAACTGCTGCGCCCCTACGACCTGCCGGTGCTGCTGCACGACCCGTACGTCTCCGAGGCGGAGGCCGCGGAGATGGGGGTCCGCCTCGTCGGGCCGGCCGAACTCTTCGGGCGGAGCGACGTGGTGAGCGTCCACACCCCGCTCCTGCCCGCCACCCGCGGGCTCGTCAGCCGGGAACTGCTCACCTCGATGCGCCCGGACGCCGTGCTCCTGAACACCGCGCGGGGCGCGGTCGTCGACCAGGACGCTCTTGTCGACGTACTCCGCGAAGGCCGTGTCCGGGCCGTCCTGGACGTCACCGACCCCGACGAACTGCCCGCCGCGCACCCGCTCTGGGAGTGCCCGGGCGCCCTGATCACCCCGCACCTCGCCGGTTCCCAGGGCAACGAGCTGCGGCGGCTGGTCGACCTGGCGGCCGCCGAGACCGGCCGCTGGGCCGCGGGCGACGGCTTCGCCCACCCCGTACGACGCGAAAGGCTGGCGTTTCTCGCATGACCGCCGCACACCCGACCTCCCCCATCGAACTCCCCGCCGAGGACCGGGTGTCGAGCCCGCACACCGGCTACACCCGGGCCCACTGGGAGGCCGCCGCCGACGGACTGCTGCGGGCCGCCTGGCAGTGGGCCACCCCGGGCGGCGCCCTGCTGGACCTGCCGGGCCGGCCGTCCTCGTCCGGGGTGCGCTCCGACGGCCTGGAGGGGTACGCGCGCACCTTCCTGGCCGCCGCGTTCCGGGTGGCGGGCGCGGAGGGCGGCGACCCGCACGGCTGGCTGGGCCGGTACGCGGACGGGCTGGCCGCCGGGACCCGTACCCCCGGCCGGGAGGACGCCGAGTCCTGGCCGCTCATCCGCGACCACGGCGTCTTCGGCCAGCCCATGGTCGAGTCCGCCTCGGTCGCCATCGGGCTGCGGCTGACCCGGCCGTGGCTCTGGGACCGGCTGGACGACGGGGTGCGGGACCGGACGGAGGCATGGCTGCGCGACGCGCTGCGCCACGTCCCCTCCCCCAACAACTGGTACCTGTTCCCGTACTCCGTGGCCGGGTTCCTGGAGTCCGTGGGCCGGGGCGACGCCCTGCCCGCGCGGGCCAGGGAACGCGCCCTGGAGCTGATGGAGGGCTGGTACCGGGGCGACGGCTGGTACGCGGACGGCGACGGCCGGGCCTTCGACCACTACAACGGCTGGGCGCTGCACCTGTATCCGGTGCTGGACGCGTACCTGTCGGGCGACGCGGAGCTGTCCGCGCGCTACGGGGACCGGCTGCGCGAACACCTGGCGGGCTTCTCGCTGACGTTCGGCGGCGACGGCGCGCCGATCCACTTCGGCCGCTCGCTGACCTACCGGTTCGCGGCCGCCTCCTCCGTCGCGCTGGGCGCCCTCACCGGGCACACCCCGCTCACGCCCGGTGTCTCGCGGCGGCTGGCCAGCGGTGCGCTGCGCTACTTCCTGGACCGGGGCGCGACGGGCACGGACGGACTGCTGAACCTGGGCTGGCACGGCCCGCACCAGGCCTCGTTGCAGAGCTACTCGGCGCCCGCGTCGCCGTACTGGGCGTCCAAGGCGTTCGTCGCGCTGCTCGCCCCGCAGGAGCATCCGCTGTGGACGGCGACCGAGGAACCCGCGCCGAGCGAGGGGCCCGACCGGGTCCTCGCCCTGCCCGCGCCGGGACTGCTCGTCCAGTCGACCGGCGCCGACGGGATCGTACGGCTGCACAACCACGGCAGCGACCACGTGCGCGTGCACGAGGGCGAGGGGCAGGTCCAGGACGACCCGCTGTACAGCCGCCAGTCGTACTCCACGGTGACCGGCCCCACGGCCGCGGGCAACGCCGCCGACAACCATCTGGCCGTGGTCGTCGCCGGGGCGCGCAGCGAGCGCCGGATCGTCCGGGCGCTGGGCGCCGGCGGGGGCGACGGCTGGGGCTGGGCCGCCTCCTGGCACCGTCCGGTCTTCACCTCGGGCTCGCCGATGGTGCCGGGGCTGCGGGTGGAGAGCGTCACGGTGGCGCGCGGCCGGTACGAGCTGCGGGTGCACCGGGTGAGCGGCGCCCCGGACGGGGCCCTGGTGGAGCAGACCGGCTGGGCGACCGGCCGCGACGACGGCCTCGTCTCCGCCCTGCACGGGCTGCACGGCTGGGAGTCCCACGACGCGGTCCGGGCCCCGCAGGGCACCGCGTACACACCCTGGGCGGTGGTGCCCCGGCTGTCGGCGCCCGCCGGGGGCACGGCCGTGCTGGTCGCGCTCGCCTCGCTGTCCGCGGAGGCCGACGCGGCGCCGCTCGACGGGGTCGTGAGCGGTGTGGTGGTGGACGGGGACACCGTGGAGGTGCGCTGGGCCGGGGACGGGGCGACCACCCGGATCGGCTTCGCGCCGGTGGCCGTCACGCACGGCTGAGCGCCGGGGTGCGCGGCGCGCGGGCGCCGCGCACCCCCTCTACGGCTCCGTCCTACGCGTCGGTCCGGACGACCACGGCGAGGGTGCGCGGTCCGTGCACCCCCTCCACCCGCTCCAGTTCGATGTCGGAGGTGGCCGAGGGTCCGCTGATCAGCGTCGTCGGCCGTTCCGGCACCAGCCGGGCGACCGCCTCCGGCACCCCCGCCTCGACGGCCGACAGGTCGACGACGCACACATGCAGGTCGGGGACGAGGGTCAGGGCCCGCCGCCCCTGGTCCGGCGAGCCGTCCAGGAAGATCGTGCCGGTCTCGGCGCAGCCGACGGCCGAGGCGGTGAGCACCCCGTCCAGTTCGTCGAGCCGGGGGGCCGGGATGTCGGCGGAGTCCCGCCGGACCTCCCCGTCGTACGCGTCGAGCCAGCCCGGGTCGAGACCGGCGGGCACCCCGATCCGCCGCGCCCCGCGCTCGGCCAGCACCTCGGCGACGACCTGGGCGGTGCGGTCGGCGGTGCAGGGGTGCACGGTGGCCCTGTAGTCGACGAGCCGGTCGGTGAAGAGGGCCAGGCGTTCGTCGTCGGGGAGGGTGCGGCCGGTGCGGTAGGCGCGCTCCACGGTGGTCCGCGGTGCGGGGGCGAGTGCGAGGGCGTCCTTGATCCGGCCCAGCACGGTGTCGCGAGCGGTCGTCACTTCCCCTCCTCCTCTTCCTTCTTCTTCCGGTACTCGGCCTCGGCGGCCCGCATCGTCGCGCCGCCCTCCGGTGACGCCAGCCAGGAACGGAAGGTCTCCTTCGGTGGCGCGGCGATGTCCCGGCTCTCGCTCCAGCCGTCGAACGGCGGGGGCAGATGGGAGATCCTGCCGTCCCGTCCGGCGATGACCCGCCCGATGCCGCCGCCCTTCTGCGCGGCCGTGAAGAGCTTCGGATGCTTCATGACGGTGGCCGCGGCCTTCATGGCCAGCTTCTCCGCCGTCGTGCCGGACTGCTCGGTGCTCTGGTGGCGGAGTTCGACCAGCAGCGACGGGATGTCGATCTTGACTGGGCAGGCGTCGAAGCAGGCGCCGCAGAGGCTGGAGGCGTACGGCAGCGAGCTGTTCGGGTCGTTCTTGGCCGCGTGCATCCCGGCGAGCTGCGGGGTGAGGACCGCGCCGATCGGTCCGGGGTAGGTCGATCCGTAGGCGTGGCCGCCGGCCCGCTCGTACACCGGGCAGACGTTGAGACAGGCCGAGCAGCGGATGCAGTTGAGCGCCTCGCGGCCGATCCGGTCGGCGAGCGCCGCGGTGCGTCCGTTGTCGAGCAGGACCAGATGGAAGTCCTGCGGCCCGTCGCCCGGGGTGACGCCGGTCCACATCGAGGTGTACGGGTTCATCCGCTCCCCGGTGGAGGAGCGCGGCAGCAGCTGGAGGAAGACCTCCAGGTCCTGGTAGCACGGCAGCACCTTCTCGATGCCCATGACGGTGATCAGGGTGTCGGGCAGGGTGAGGCACATCCGGCCGTTGCCCTCGGACTCCACGACGGCGAGGGTGCCGGTCTCGGCGATGCCGAAGTTGGCGCCGGAGACGGCCACCTTGGTCGTCATGAACTTCTCGCGCAGATAGGCGCGGGCGGTGGCGGCCAGATGGGCGGGCACGTTGTCCAGGCCCGGGTCGACGCCGGGGATCTCCTTGAGGAAGATCTGCCGGATCTCGTCGCGGTTGCGGTGGATCGCGGGGACCAGGATGTGCGAGGGCTTGTCGTGCGCGAGCTGGACGATGAGTTCGGCGAGGTCCGTCTCGTACGGGGTGATGCCGACCGATTCGAGGTGCTCGTTGAGGCCGGTCTCCTGGGTGGCCATCGACTTGACCTTGATGACCTCGCGGCTGCCGGTGGCCCGGACCAGCCGGGCGACGATCTCGTTGGCCTCGGCGCCGTCGCGGGCCCAGTGGACGGTGCCGCCGCGCTCGGTGACCTTCCGCTCCAGCTGTTCCAGCAGTTCGGGGAGCCGGTTCATGGTGTCGGTCTTGATGGCCGAACCCGCCGTGCGCAGCTCCTCCCAGTCGGGCAGCTCGGCGGTGACGTGGAGGCGTTTGGCGCGGATGGTGCGGGTGGCGCGGCCGAGGTTGCGGCGGAGCTGTTCGTTGCGCAGTTCGTCGTGGGCCGCCTTGGGGAACGACCGGTCGCCGCGGAGGTTGCCCGTTCCGTACGGGGAGCGGGGCGGAGTCGCGGGCATGCCGAGGAAGGTGCTGCTCATCGGACGGCCTCCGTGGGGACGTACGGCGAGGTACGGGTGGCGGCGAGGATCTGGGCGAGGTGGAGGGTGCGTGTGCCCGACCTGATCCGGGAGAGTCCGCCGCCGATGTGCATCAGGCACGAGGAGTCGCCCGCGGTGCAGACGTCGGCCTCGGTGGCGGAGATGTTGCGCATCTTGTCCTGGAGCATGGCGGTGGAGGTGTCGGCGTTCTTGACCGCGAAGGTGCCGCCGAAGCCGCAGCAGGAGTCGGCCTCCGGGAGCTCGACCAGATCGATCGAGTCGACGGCCCGGAGCAGCTTCAGCGGCTTGTCCCCGACCCGCAGCATCCGCAGCGAGTGACAGGTGGGGTGGTACGTCACCCGGTGCGGGAAGTACGCGCCGACGTCCTCGACGCCGAGCACGTCCACCAGCAGCTCCGACAGTTCGTACGTCTTGGCCTTGACGGTGGCGACGCCCGCGCGCAGCGCCGCGTCCCCGTACCGCTCGGCGACGATCTCGTGCTGGTGGCGGACCGATCCGGCGCACGATCCGGACGGCATGACGACGGCGTCGAACGAGGCGTCGCCGAACTGCTCGGCGAAGTTCCGCACCAGGGGTACGGGTTCGCGCTGGTAGCCGGTGTTGACATGCATCTGGCCGCAGCAGGTCTGCTCCGGCGGGAACACCACGTCGTGGCCCAGGCGGGCGAGCAGGACCGCGGTCGATTTCACCGCCTCGGGGAAGAGTGTGTCTCCCAGACAGGTGGCGAAGAGTCCGATGCGCAAGGGTCTCTCCGTTCGCTACGTCGATTTTATGGTCAGACCATACTAGCCTCGGTCCGGAAAACGAAGACGCGACGCCACCGACCTCGCAGCAGAAGTCATGCACCTGACAACAATGCGGTCACCGTCCGGCCCGAGCCGGCCCCCTCAGGAACCCGCTAGGAATCCGCTAGGAATCCGCTTCGTCCCGCCCCGGGCTCTCGTCGACCAGCGTGCCGTGGAGACTCCGGATATGCCGCTCGACCAGGTCGGCGGCGGCCGGGCCCCGGCCCGCGCCCAGCAGGCGCAGCAGTTCGGCGTGCTCGGCGTTGAGCGCGGCCGCCGTGGCCGGCCAGTCCTCCGCCGCCTCCAGCGCCCTCAGGATCAGCGGCCGCACCGATTCACGGACGGCGGAGGTGAGCGTGGAGGTCAGCTCGTTGCCGGAGCTGCGGGCGATGTGCACATGGAACCGGGTGTCCAGGTCGTTGAACTCCGCCACCGCCACACCCGGCTTCCCCATGGCCTCGACGAGTGCCCGCGCCTCGTCGAGATCCTGCGGGGAGGCGTGCCGGGCGGCGGCCTCGAAGCTGGACCGCTCCAGGACGACGCGCGCCTCCAGGACGTCCTCCAGGCTGTAGCTGCCCAGCGCGAAGTGGAGCCGGAGCAGCCGTCCGAGCGCGTCGTCCGGGTTGCGGACGATCCGCGCCCCGGCATCCGGCCCCCGGCCCGGCTGGGCGACGAGCACACCGATGGTCTCCAGCACCCGCAGCGCCTCGCGCAGCGCGGACCGGCTGACCCCGAGCACCGGCGCGAGCTCACGCTCGGGCGGCAGCCGGTCACCGGCCTTCAACTCACCGGCGAACACCCGCTCCTCGATGCTCTGGAGCACCAGCTCATGCGTACGGGACTGCCGTACGGGTTGCCACTCGACGGGCATCGCGCACCCCCTGCCTCGACCGGATCACCCGGTCGCCCTCGCCTCCGCCACCCGGTCTCCCACTATGTCACACACCCCATATGGTCGGACCAAAGACGGCGGCCGGGCCCGGCCGTCAGTAGGTGACGACGATGCGGCGCCCCACCCCGTCCACCTCGATCTGCCCGCCGTACGGGATGACCAGCTGCGGGTCGGTGTGGCCGAGGTCGACGTCGAGGACGGCCATGGTGTCCGGGGCGTACTCGGCCAGGGCGCGCAGGACCGCCTCGTGCTGCTCCGCGCGGTACCGCTTCCCTTCCTCGGCGTCCAGCGGCCGCTCGAACGACCAGTCCTTGGCGCGGCCCATGAGGAGGGCGGGGAACTGTGCGAGCAGACCGCGCTCCCCCATGTTGCGCAGGATCCGGTAGACCTCCACCGCCGGGGGCAGCTCCTCGCTCGTCTCCAGGAACAGCACCCGGCCCGCGTAGCTCTCCACCGGACCGATCTCCCGGTCGGCCATCAGCAGCCAGGACACGATCACCACTTCCCCGCCCCAGCTCGCCCCCTTCACCGTCCGGCCCTCGGCGTTGTGCCAGATCCAGCCGTCGCAGGGGCGCGTCTCGGGTTCGGACTCGAAGGTCTCCGGGTCCTCCCAGCGGCGGTCCGTCGTCTTGGTCTCCTTCGCCGGGGAGAGCTCGAAGGGACCGCTGGTGAAGAGTGCGGCCCGCAGGGCGTCGGTGGTCAGCGGGTGCATCGCGCCGGGGCGCCCGTACTCGCACATCACCGTCCCGCCGTGGTAGCCGACGATGCCCAGGCGGTCGAGGAGGACCAGCAGGTTGGTGTTGTCGCTGTACCCGAAGAAGGGCTTGGGGTTGGCGCGCAGCAACGCGCGGTCGAGGTGAGGCAGTACGGTGATCTGGTCGTCGCCGCCGATGCTGGAGATCACGGCCTTGATGTCCGGGTCGGCGAAGGCGGCGTGGATGTCGGCGGCTCTCTCCTGCGGGGTCGAGCCCATCTTCCGCGTCGTCGGATACTCGACGGGGACGAGCCCGAACTCCTCGCGGAGCCTGCGCAGTCCCAGCTCGTAGGGGCGGGGCAGGATGCCGGGGAGGCCGGAGGACGGGGAGATGACGGCGACACGGTCACCGGGGCGCGGCTTGGCCGGGTACGTACGGGTGATCGACATCCACCGATCCTAGGAGCCGGGCACGGGACCGTCGCGAGAATTTCCGCCCACCCGTGCCGCCCGGTCGCTCAGTCGTCGAACGAGCCGTGCCGGCCCGCCCCGTCGCCGAAGCGCTCGGCCCCGGCCAGCGTCTCGCCCGCGTTCAGCGGCACCGTCCCGTGCCGGAACTCCGCGGCCAGCGCCTCCTGTTCACCCAGTCCCCACTGCTCGTACACCGAGAGCCGGTCGTGGCGCAGGCACAGTTGAGGGAAGGCGGCGAGCTCCCGCGCCAGCCGCTCGGCCTCCGCACGTGCCTTGCCGGGCGGGACGATCCGGTTGGCGAGCCCCATGGCGTACGCCTCCGGGGCCGGGACCGGCCGCCCGGTGAGGATCATGTCCATGGCCCGGCTCTCCCCGATCAGCCTCGGCAGCCGTACCGTGCCGCCGTCCACCAGCGGCACGCCCCAGCGGCGGCAGAAGACCCCGAACACCGCGTCCTCCTCGGCCACCCGCAGATCGCACCAGAGCGCCAGCTCCAGGCCGCCCGCGACCGCGTGACCGGAGACGGCCGCGACGACCGGCTTGCCCAGCCGCATCCGGGTGGGCCCCATCGGCCCGTCGCCCCCGGCCCGCACCGTGTTGCCGCGCTCCGTGCCGATGCCCTTCAGGTCGGCGCCCGCGCAGAAGGTCCCGCCCTCGCCCCACAGCACGGCGACGGAGGCGTCCGGGTCGGCGTCGAACGCGCGGAAGGCATCGGCCAGGAGCTTCGCCGTCGGCCCGTCGACCGCGTTGCGCACCTCGGGCCGGTTCAGGATCACGGTGAGGACGGCGCCGTCGCGCTCGATCCGTACCGGCGGCTGTTCACCCATCGTTCGGTCTCCCCTGGGGACGGTACGGGCCGGCGGCGAGGACCGCCGGGCGGATTCATGAGATTCTCACGCAATCGCTCTACGGTGGGGGCGTGACCGAGACAAGCCCGCCCGGCTGGCATCCAGACCCCGGGTACACAGGAATTGGCCCCGTCCACGAACGCTGGTGGGACGGTACCCGGTGGACCGACCACCTCCGGGTGCCGCCCGCCGCGGCCCGGCGCCGCCGAACCCGTATCGCGCTGGGCGTCACCGCCGCCGTGGTGGCCCTCGCCGCCGTGGCGGGCGGCGTCCTCCTGCTGTCGGACACCTCGGACGGCCGGAACGACCGCGCGGACCGGACCCCGTCCACCGCGCCTTCGGACGGCCGCCACCGCGGACCGGACGGACAGGGCGGACAGGACGGTCGGGGCGGCGGCGAGAACCGGGGCGAGGAGAAGGGCCTGCCGCAGACCGAGGACGGTTACGCCACGGACCTGATGAGCGGGATCGGCCTGCCGGTGCCGGACGGCTGGCAGGGCACCTCCGGGGTCGGCGGCGCGGGCGTGACCACGGGCGAGTACCCCTGCCCCGGCAAGCCCTCCGAGCAGTGCGTGCGCGGCGGGGTGTTCTCCATGCCCGCGAAGTCGCTGAAGCTCGACACCACGACGGCGAAGGCCACCGCGCTCAAGGACATCACGGCCAATGCCTCGGAGTCGTACGGCGAGGAGATCTACGGCGGCATCACCTCGCACAAGGAGCTGAAGTCCGAGGCGGTCACCGTCGCCGGGGAGCAGGGCTATCTGGTGCGCTGGAAGGTGGTGACGAAGAACGGCGACGACGGGTACGTCCAGTCGCTGGCCTTCCCCTCGCCCCGCTCCAAGGAGCTGCTGATCGTGGTCCGGTCCGGTTTCGACATCAGCGCCGAGGCACCCGCGCTCTCCGTGATGGACGACATCACGAAGGGGATCAAGGCCGTCTCGGGCAGGGGCTCCGGCCCCGGCACCAACGCGTAGCGGAGCCCGGGTCTGAGTACCCGGGCGGTGCGGTCCTGAGTACCCGGCCCGATCCGCCGCGGCACGGTCGCCGGTCGAATGGGGGTCATGCTTCCCGACACACCGCCGCACGCCCGCATCCGCCACGTCACCTCGGCCGGCACCACGCTGGCGCTGTCCCTGGCCCCCGTGGTGATCGGTGTCCTGCTCGCCAAGAGCATGGCCATGGACCCGATGTCGCCGGTGAGCGCCCTGGTCACCCGGGGCGGCCAGGGCGTGCCGCTCTCGCCCGCGCAGTTGCGCGGCTGCGGCAGGCAGGCGCTGCGCGACTGGAGGACGCCGCTGACCGGGACTTCGGGGCGGTGGTGCTCCGCGGCCCGGCGCCCCCTCCGCCGGCGGCCCGCGTCGGCCGGGCGCTGAACGGCCGGTCCCGCCGGACGGAGGAAACCCTGAAGGGCCTGACGCCCGCCCCGCCCGGGGCCGGTGTCAGGCCCTTCGGCAGTGCAGGAACAGCTGGGGCTCGGCCGAGGCTCCTTCGTACTCCGGGGTGAAGATCGTGCTCTGCTCCCAGAGGACCGTGAAGCCGGCCCCGGTGACGAGCTCGGTGAACTCCTCCGGGCCGAAGCTCGTGGCCCGTACCCGCTGCCCCATGAAGACGACGTCGACGTCCTCGACGTCCAGCGGCACCGTGGCCACGACCAGGTGGCCGCCGGGCACCAGCAGCCGGGCGAGCTTCCGCAGCAGCCGGGACTGGTCCGCGCGCGCCATCTGGAGCAGCGAGAAGTACGCGCAGGCGGCGTCGAAGCTCTGCTCCTCCAGGGGCAGTCGGAGGATGTCGGCACAGGTGAAGGACGCACCGGGCACATTACGGGCCGCGAGTTCGACCATGACGGGTGACACATCGACCCCGTGCACCTCGTGACCGGCCTCGGACAGGACCTGGGCGGTGGGCCGCCCCGTGCCGCTGCCGACGTCCAGGACCCGGCCGTGCGGCGCGAGGTCGTCCAGCAGC
Source organism: Streptomyces sp. NPDC015144 (assembly GCF_043079735.1). NCBI lineage: Bacteria > Bacillati > Actinomycetota > Actinomycetes > Kitasatosporales > Streptomycetaceae > Streptomyces > Streptomyces sp. NPDC015144. Next base: position 46,488 of record NZ_JBIBUU010000010.1, read on the forward strand.
CTTCGCAGCGAGGCGTGGTGGGCGGCCGACCGGCCGAACGCCCGCTCGTAGTCGGCGCCCAGCGCGTCGAACACCGTGGCGGCGGGGCCGCGTGCCTCGTCCATCGTTGTGGTTCCTTCCTCTTTCCCCTGCGGTCCCCCGGATCGTTCCACCATGGGCCGACGCATTCAACGCCCGTTCGACGGACTGGACATGGGCCGGACGTGAACCGGACACGAGTCGGGAAAATCGATTCCTCGCGGGCCTGGCGCCTCACTACACTCACCGCACATCGCCCGCCGCGACCGTGCCGCGGCGCGCACCGTGACCAGTGAGGGGAGACAGGCCGTGCGTCACCACACCACCGCCGTCGTCCCCCCGTCGCGGTACGAGGTGTTCCTGGTGTCTCGGTGCGCCCGGTGCGGGCCGCGCGGCCCGCTCCGGATCCCCTGACGGACACCCCGCCCTCCTCGCCGCCGCCCGCCGCCACGGCCGGGCCGCGGCCCGTCGGTGCCCCGCACCGGCGCGGGGTCCCGGCCCGATGACGGGCCGGTCCGTCCGGCAATCGCGCACCCTTCCGTTCCGGATCACTCCGAAAGGCCATGGGCCGTGCGTACCGAACTGCACCGTCGACCCACCAGTCCGCTCACCGCCGTCCGCAACCTGGGCATCCTCGCCCACGTCGACGCGGGCAAGACCACCGTCACCGAGCGGATCCTGTACCTCACCGGCGCCGTCCACAAACGGGGCGAGGTCCACGACGGCACGACCGTCACCGACTTCGACCCGCAGGAGCGCGACCGCGGGATCACCATCTTCGCGGCGGCGGTGAGCTGTTCCTGGGACGGGCACCGGATCAACCTGCTCGACACCCCGGGCCATGTGGACTTCTCCGACGAGGTGGAGCGTTCGCTGCGGGTGCTCGACGGGGCCGTCGCGGTGTTCGACGCCGTCGCGGGCGTCGAGCCGCAGAGCGAGTCGGTGTGGCGGCAGGCGGACCGGCACGGTGTGCCGAGGATCGCGTTCGTCAACAAGCTGGACCGTGCCGGGGCCGACCTCGACACCGCGGTCGCGTCGATCAGGGACCGGCTGCACACCGTTCCGCTCGCGGTCCAGCTGCCGATCGGGGCCGAGGACGGCTTCACCGGGGTGGTCGACCTGCTGCGCATGCGGGCGCTGGTCTGGGCCGACGGGGCCGACGGCTTCGAGGAGGGCGCGGTGCCGGAGGAGTTGCGTGCCGAGGCGTTGCGGCGCAGGAGGCTGCTGGACGAGGCGGTGGCGGAGCTCCATCCGGCGGCGCTGGAGGAGTTCTGCGCGGGGGCGTCGCTCTCCGAGAGGACGCTGCGGGGCGCGCTGCGCGATCTGACCCGTACCGGGGAGGCCGTGGTGGTGCTGTGCGGCTCGGCCTACCGCAACCGCGGGATCGAACCACTGCTGGAGGCGGTCGTGGCCTACCTGCCCTCGCCGCTGGACGTTCCGCCGGTGCGCGGCACGCTGGGCGACGCGGTGCAGGAGCGGGCCGCCGATCCGTCGGCACCGTTCGCGGCGCTGGTGTTCAAGGTCAACTCGACGGCCACGGGACGGCTGACGTTCCTGCGGGTCTACTCGGGCACGGTCCGGAAGGGGGACACGGTGCTGGACGCGGCGGTACGGCGCCACGAGCGCGTCGGGCGGATCCTGCGGGTGCAGGCGGGGCGGCACACGGACGTGGACACGGCGGTGGCCGGGGACATCGTCGCGGTGATCGGGCTCAAGGCGGCCCGCGCCGGGGCCACGCTCTGCGCGCCCTCGGCCCCGCTGGTGCTCGAACCGCCCTCCGCCGCCGCCCCGGTGGTCTCGGTGGCGGTCGAGGCGCGGCGGAGCACCGACACCGAACGGCTGGTGACGGCGCTGACGCGGATCGTCGAGGAGGACCCCTCGCTGACGGTCCGGACCGACCCCGAGACCGGTCAGACGGTGCTGTCGGGGATGGGAGAACTGCATCTGGAGGTCGCGGTGGAGAAGATCCGGCGCGCGCACGAGCTGGAGATCGGCGTCGGCCGGCCGCAGGTGGCGTACCGGGAGACGGTGGCCCGCGGGGTCTCGGGGCTGGTGTACCGGCATGTGAAGCAGGACGGCGGGGCGGGCCAGTTCGCCCATGTCGTCCTCGACGTCGAGCCGTTGGAGGCCGGGGACGGGGACGGCGGCGAGGCCGGTTTCGCGTTCCGGTCCACGGTCGTCGGCGGCCGGGTGCCGCAGGAGTACGTCCGGGCGGTGGAGGCGGGCTGCCGGGACGCGCTGGCCGAGGGCCCCCTCGGTGGGCATCCGGTGACCGGGGTGCGGGTCACACTGACCGACGGGGCGACCCACTCCAAGGACTCCTCGGAGATGGCGTTCCGCACGGCCGGCCGGTTCGCGCTCCGCGAGGCGCTGCGGGCGAGCGCGATGGTGCTGCTGGAGCCGGTGGCGGAGGTCACCGTGACGGTGCCCGACGACGCCGTGGGCGGGGTGCTCGGCGATCTGGCGGCCCGGCGCGGCCGGGTCTCCGGCCAGACCGCCCGTTCGGGTACGGCGGTGCTCACGGCGACCGTCCCGCTGGCGGAGCTGTTCGGCTACGCGACCCGGCTGCGCAGCCGGACCCAGGGGCGCGGCACCTTCACCTCCCGCCCCACCGGCTACGCCCCGGCCCCGGTGGCACCGGGCCCGTAGCCGACGGCCGGGCCGGTCCTTCCCGTACGCGGGCGGGACCGGCCCGGGCCGCCCCCGGGAACGTCGGGCTCGGGGGCGGGTGGTCCCCTCCCCGACGAACGGAACGCCCACCTGCGCTGTGCCGCGGCCTTCACCGACACCGGTGCCCCGGCACGCGCAGCGCCCATGGGCCACGCCCCATCCGCGTCCTGACCACGCCGGAGCCGGCCGCCCGGCTCTCCACCGCCCATGTGGACGGCGAGGACGGGCTGCCCGAGGGAGGCGGCGTACGCGAGGGTCCGCATGGCGGCGAGGTCGAGGGTGGCGACGGCGACCACCGACAGATGGCGGATCTCCTCGGGCTCACGGTCGGCCGGGGCCCGCGCCGTCCGGGCGGCCGGGGCCAGCGGGCCGGCGCCCGTGCGGGCGGGGAGTTCGGCGGCGTGGGGCCGCAGACGCAGGGTTTCCCGCGCGGCCGCGTAGTGGCGCTTGATCCCGGTGGTGACAAGCACACGACGAGCCTGGTACCGCGGTCCCGCCCGGTACGGGAACGACACCGCCGGACCGCCCGCGCCATGCCGCGTCCACCTCGCGGGTGACGGGCCACGTACCGGCCGAACCGCCGACAGCGGCCAACCACCAGCAGTGCCGGTGTCCCGCGTCCGCGCGGGCGCTCGCGCCGCTTCCCGGCCGCCCCGGCCCGGCCCACCGGAGGGCGTCCCGTCCCGGTCCTGCCGACCCATAGAACATGAACGCGCGTTCATGTTACGGTGCGGCCCACCTCGGGCGGCGTGCCCCGGCCACGGAACGCCGCCCCCGGGCCGCCGATCGGCGGAGTTCCGGAGCCATGCGCGGACGGCCGGATCCGGACGGCCCGCATCTCACCCATGAAGGCAGGCGCCAGTGACGACGAGTTCCACCGATGCCACCCGCTCCCCCCGGCTCCCGGCCGGCTTCGTCTGGGGTGCGTCGACCGCCGCGTACCAGATCGAGGGCGCGGCCGAGGCGGACGGAAAGGGGGCATCCATCTGGGACACCTTCGTGCGGCGCCCCGGGGCCGTGCGCGACGGTCACACCGGCGACATCGCCTGCGACCACCACCGCAGGTTCGAGGAGGACGTCGCGCTGATGCGCCGCCTCGGGCTCGACGCCTACCGGTTCTCCCTCTCCTGGACCCGGGTGCTGCCGGCCGGCGCGGGCCGGGTCGAGCCGCGCGGACTGGACTTCTACGACCGCCTGGTCGACTCCCTGCTCGACGCCGGGATCGAGCCCACGCCCACCCTGTTCCACTGGGACCTGCCGCAGGCCCTGGAGGACGGGGGCGGATGGCTGAACCGCGAGACCGCCCACCGGTTCGCCGAGTACGCGGCCGTGGTCGCCGAGCGGCTGGGCGACCGCGTCGCGCGGTGGATCACCCTGAACGAGCCCTTCGTCCACATGTCCTTCGGCTACGGCTTCGGCGTCCACGCCCCCGGCCACGCGCTGATGCTGGACGCGCTGCCCGTGGCGCACCACCAACTGCTCGGCCACGGCCTCGCGACCGCGGCGCTGCGGGCCGCCGTGCCGAACGCCCAGGTGCTGATCGCCAACAACTGCACCCCCGTCCGGCTGCGCCCCGACGCCCGGCGGGACGAGGACGTGGCGGCCGCCCACGCCTACGACGTGCTGCACAACCGTCTCTTCAACGACCCGATCCTGACCGGGAGTTATCCGGACCTCTCGGCCTACGGCATGACCGACGGCAGCTGGGGAGGCGTGGTGCGCGACGGCGACCTCGCCACGATCGCCGCTCCGCTGGACGGACTGGGCGTCAACTACTACAACCCCACCTGGGTGACCGCCCCCGCCGATCCCACCGCCGCACTCCCCTTCGACCTGGCCGAGCCCGCGGAGCCGTACGAGCGGACCGCGTTCGACTGGCCGGTGGTCCCGGACGGGCTGACGGAGCTGCTCACCGGCCTCCAGGACCGCTACGGCGACCGCCTTCCGCCGGTGTGGATCACCGAGAACGGCTGCTCCCAGCCGGCCGGACTGCACGACCGGGCGCGCATCGACTACCTCGCCGGGCACATCGCCGCGATCGCCCGCGCCGTCGACCTCGGGGTGGACGTACGCGGCTACTTCACCTGGTCGCTGCTCGACAACTTCGAGTGGGCCGAGGGCTACCACCAGCGCTTCGGCCTGGTCGAGGTCGACTTCGCCACCGGTCGCCGCACCCCCCGGGACAGCTTCGGGTGGTACCGCGACCTGATTGCCTCCCAGCGGTCCTGAGCGACGGAGTCGCCATGCCCCACGCCTCCGCGGCGGACGCCGCCGTCTTCGCCGAGCCCACCGCCCCGGTCAGGGCCGGCTGGACGGCGCACCTCTCGCTGGCCACGCTCGCCGTCTTCATGGCGTTCATGACGCCCATCCAGATCCTGCTGCCCCTTCAACTGGAGCACATCGACCCACAGGGCAAGAACGGCGCGCTCTCCCTGGTCACCGGCCTCGGTGCGCTCGTCGCCGTCGTGACCAACCCGCTCGCCGGGGCGTGGTCGGACCGCACCACCGGCCGGTTCGGCCGCCGCCGGCCCTGGATCCTCGGCGGCGGCCTCGCCGGGGCGGCGGGCCTGGCGTTCACCGCCGGCCAGCACACCGTGGCCGGGGTCGCCGTCGGCTGGTGCCTCGCGCAGGCGGGCCTGAACGCCATGCTGGCCGGGGTCACCACCCCGATCGCCGACCGCGTGCCGCTCGCGCAGCGCGCCCAGGTGTCCGGCTGGACCGGCCTCATGCAGTCCTTCGGCCTCGTCCTCGGTGCGCTGCTCACCACCCAGCTGATCACCGGCGTCCGCTCCGGCTACGGCATGCTCGCCGTACTCACCGTCGCGCTCGCCCTCCCCTTCGTACTGCGCCACTCCGAGCCTCCCCTGCCCCGGGAACTGCGCCCCCCGCTCGACGTGCGCACCTTCGTCCGCTCGCTGTGGGTGAGCCCCCGGAAACACCCGGACTTCGGCTGGGCCTGGCTCACCCGCTTCCTGATCAACCTCGGCAACGCCCTCGGCACCCTCTACCTGTTCTACTTCCTCGCCGACGCGGTCCACTACGGCGACCCCGGCACCGGGGTGCTGATCCTCACGGTGGTCTACACCCTCTGCGCGGCGCTCACGGCCGTCCCCGCCGGTGCCCTGTCCGACCGTGCCGGGCGCCGCAAGGTCTTCGTCGTCCTGTGCTCACTGGTCATGGCCGTGGCGGCGGTGGTGCTCGCCCTGTTCCACACCTGGCCCGCCGCCCTCGCCGCCGCGGCCGTCCTCGGTGCCGGCTACGGCGTCTACCTCGCCGTCGACCAGGCCCTGGTCACGCAGGTCCTGCCCGACGCCGCCGACCGCGCCAAGGACCTCGGCGTCATCAACATCGCCAACTCGGGACCGCAGGTCCTCGCACCCGCCCTCGCCGCACCCGTCATCGCCCACCTCGGCGGCTACACCGGCCTCTACACCGCCACCGCCCTCGTCACCCTCGTCGGCGGCCTCCTGGTCCACCGGATCCGCGGCGTGGCATGACGGCGGCCACGGGGCCGAGTCCCGGCACCCAGGCCGTCGACGCTCGACGGACCGACAACCCGCCTCCGCACAGCGCGAGTTCAAGAAAGATGAGAAATTCTCATCTTTCTTGAACCGGGCCATTGACTCCGTCGGCCGTGGTCACGATTCTGAACCCGCCAGTAACTTGAATGCGCATGTCAATCAAGGTGAGTGATGACCATGGTTCGACCCCCACGCCGCAGGCTCGGCTCCCTCACGGTGGTGTCACTGCTCCTGGCCGTGATGGCCCTGGTGCTCGGCCCGCTGCCCAGTTCCGCGGCGGAATCCGATCCGGGCTGGTGGAACCCGACCGCGCGGCCCGCGCCCGACTCCCGCATCGACGTGACGGGCGAACCTTTCAAGGGCACCGACGCCCAGGGACGCGTGCGGGGCTTCGTCGACGCCCATGACCACATCATGTCCAACGAGGGCTTCGGCGGCCGGCTGATCTGCGGCAAGCCGTTCTCCGAGCAGGGCGTGGCCGACGCACTCAAGGACTGCCCCGAGCACTACCCCGACGGCTCGCTCGCCATCTTCGACATGATCACCAAGGGTGGCGACGGCAAGCACGACCCCGACGGGTGGCCCACCTTCAAGGACTGGCCCGCCCACGACTCGCTGACCCATCAGCAGAACTACTACGCCTGGATCGAACGGGCCTGGCGCGGCGGCCAGCGGGTGCTGGTGAACAACCTGGTCACCAACGGCGTGATCTGCTCCGTCTACTTCTTCAAGGACCGCGGCTGCGACGAGATGGCCGCCATCCGCCTCGAAGCCAAGAAGACGTACGACATGCAGGCGTTCATCGACACGATGTACGGCGGCCCCGGCAAGGGCTGGTTCCGGATCGTCACCAGCAGCACGCAGGCCCGCCAGGTCGTCGAGCAGGGCAAGCTCGCCGTCGTCATGGGCGTCGAGACCTCCGAACCGTTCGGCTGCAAGCAGATCCTGGACGTCGCGCAGTGCAGCGAGCAGGACATCGACCGCGGCCTGGACGAGCTGCGCGGGCTGGGCGTGAGCAGCATGTTCCTGTGCCACAAGTTCGACAACGCCCTGTGCGGGGTGCGCTTCGACTCCGGCGCCCTCGGTACGGCGATCAACGTGGGCCAGTTCCTGTCGACCGGCACGTTCTGGAAGACGGAGGACTGCCGCGGTCCGCAGCACGACAACCCCATCGGCAACGCGACGGCGTCGGAGGCGGAGAGCCGGCTGCCCAAGGGGGTGGCCGTCCCCACGTACGCCTCGGGCGCGCAGTGCAACACCCGCGGGCTTACCGATCTCGGCGCCTACGCCGTACGCGGCATGATGAAGCGTCACATGATGCTGGAACTCGACCACATGAGCGTCAAGGCCGCCGGGCAGGCCTTCGACATCCTCGAGTCCGAGGCGTACCCCGGAGCCATCTCCTCGCACAGCTGGATGGACCTCGGCTGGACCGAGCGCCTCTACAAGCTGGGCGGGTTCGCCGCGCAGTACATGGGCGGCTCCGAGGGCTTCAGCGCGGAGGCCCGGCGCACCGAGGCGCTGCGCGAGAAGTACCAGGTCGGCTACGGCTTCGGTACCGACATGAACGGTGTGGGCGGCTGGCCGGCCCCGCGGGGCGCCGACACGCCGAACCCGGTGACGTACCCGTTCCGCAGCACCGACGGCGGCTCGGTGATCGACAAGCAGACCACCGGCGACCGCACCTGGGACTTCAACACCGACGGCGGCGCCCACTACGGCATGGTCCCGGACTGGATCGAGGACATCCGGATCGTCGGCGGCCAGAAGGTCGTGGACGACCTCTTCAAGGGGGCCGAGTCCTACCTGCGCACCTGGGGCAGCACCGAGAAGCACGCGTCCGGAGCCGATCTCGCTACGGGCGCGGCCGCCTCGGCGTCCACGACCCAGTGGTGGAACCCGTTCGTCGACTTCGCCGCGGGGAAGGCCGTGGACGGGGACAGGTCCACCCGCTGGGCCAGCGAGTGGAAGAACGACCAGTGGCTGAGGATCGACCTCGGCTCGGTGAAGCCGGTCAAGCGCGTCACCCTCGACTGGGAGGCGGCGTACGCGAAGGCGTACCGCGTCGAGCTGTCGCAGGACGGCGAGGAGTGGCGGACGGTCTGGTCGACGACCGCCGGTGACGGCGGCCTGGACACGGCGTGGTTCGCCCGGACCCCGGCACGCTACGTGCGGATCCAGTGCGCGGAGCGCGGCACCGACTGGGGCTTCTCGCTCAAGGAGGTCGGGGTCCACAGCGACTGACGGCGAGCGGCTGACGGCCCCGGTTCACCCCTCGGCCGTCAGCCGCCCGGTCAGGTCGGCCCAGTAGGCGTTCAGCATCCGCTTGAGCTCGTCCACGGTCTCCGGATCCGGATCGCCGTCGCCGCTGAACACCTCGTGCAGCACGGCGTTGGCGGCCCAGACCACCATCCGCGTCGCCCGCTCGACCCGCTCGCCGCCGGACGCGCCGGTCAGATGCTCCACGATGCGCCGCAGCCCCTCGGCGATGTACGCGTTGCTCGCCTCGTCGGCCCGTGCGAGCTCGGGGCTGAGATGGCGCCCGGCCCACAGGGCCGTGCCGCCCTCCTGGGACCGGAAGATCTCCGCGTAGCTGTCGACCATCGTGCCCACCGGATCGGTCAGCCCGCCCCGGAGGGCGCGCTCGACGAGTCCGTCGATGGCGGTCTTGAACGCGTCGAGGTAGCGCCGGCCGAGCGCGTCCACGACGGCGCTCTTGTCGGAGTAGAACTGGTAGATGCTGCCGACCGGCGTGCCCGCCTCCTCGGCGATCCGCCGCATCGTCAGCGCCTCGTACCCCTCCTGGGAGAGGATCCGGTCGGCCGCGGCGAGGACGGCCTCGACCCGGGCGCGGCTGCGTGCCTGCTGGGGCCGCCTCCTCAGCCGTGCCTGCGGCGTCGGCTGCGGTCCGCCTGCTTCCGTCACCTGCGCGCCCCCGGTCGTCCGATGACGCGAACGTAGCACGCGGCCGTGGGGCGGGCCGGATGCGGCCCGTCCGGCGGCTCGGCGGCCGAAACGGCGTCCGGGACCGTCCGGCACCCCGTCCGAGCAGCGAGAACACCGAAGCGGCCCGGCCGGCTGTCGGTGCCGGTTGCTATCGTTCCCTGTCAGTTCGGAAGCGGGGCGCATCAGCGAGCGGGGGAAGTTCCATGGGGCTGTTCGACAGCATCCGCGGGGAATTCATCGACATCATCGAGTGGACCGACGACAGCCGGGACACCATCGTGTGGCGTTTTCCGCGCCACGACAACGAGATCAAGATGGGCGCCAAGCTCGTCGTCCGCGAGTCCCAGACCGCGGTCTTCGTCAACGAGGGCCGAATAGCGGACGTCTTCCAGCCGGGCACGTACACCCTGCAGACGCAGAACATGCCGGTGCTGTCCACGCTGAAGGGCTGGAAGTACGGCTTCGACTCGCCGTTCAAGGCCGAGGTGTACTTCGTCACCACCCGCCAGTTCACCGACATGAAGTGGGGCACGCAGAACCCCGTCATCGTCCGCGACCCCGAGTTCGGCATGGTGCGGCTGCGGGCCTTCGGCGCCTACGCGGCGCGGGTCGTCGACCCGGCGGCGCTGCTGCGCGAGCTGGCCGGTACGGACCCGCAGTTCCGTACCGAGGAGGTGCAGCAGTACCTGCGCCGGCTGATCGTCGGCAAACTGGGCGGCGCGCTCGCCTCCTCGGGGGTGCCGATGCTGGATCTGGCGACCCAGCAGGAGGCCATCGGCGCCAGGCTCGCGGGGGTGCTCACCCAGGAGCTGCAGCCGGTCGGCATCGCCGTCCCCACGTTCGTCATCGAGAACATCTCGCTGCCGCCGGAGGTCGAGGAGGCCATCGACACCCGTTCCCGGATGGGCATCGCGGGCAATCTCGACCAGTACACCCAGCTCCGGGCGGCCGACGCGCTCGCCGCCGCCGCGAACACGCCCGGCAGCGGTGTCGGTGACGGCATGGGGCTGGGGCTCGGGATGGCCGCCGGGCAGCGGATGGCCGCCGGGCTCGCCCCGCAGCCCGCTGCCGCCGCCGCTCCCGTTCCTCCGGCGGGCCCGCCGCCGCTGCCCGTGGCGGAGCAGTGGTTCCTCGGCGTCGACGGCACCCAGCAGGGGCCCTACGACCGGGCGGCGCTGGCCGGCCTGGTGAGCGCGGGCACCCTGACCCGGACGGTGCTCGTCTGGAAGGAGGGGATGTCCGGCTGGCTCCCCGCCGGACAGGTGCCCGACATCGCCGGGCTCTTCGGGGCCGTGCCCCCGCCGCTCCCGCCGCAGGGCTGAGGGGCGGTACGACGGTGGACACCGAAGAGCAGAGCGCCCGGGGCGGCGCCGGTTCCCGTTCCTATCCCTGTCCGGCGTGCGGCGCCGCGGTGGTGTTCGCGCCGGGCTCCGACGCCATGCACTGCCCGTACTGCGGTCATGAGCAGGCGGTGGTGGCCGCGGCGGGGCGCGAGGTCCGCGAGCACGGCTTCGACGAGCTGGCCGCCCTGCCCGTCGCGGAGCGGAGCGCCCCGGCCGGGGGGACGCACACCTATGTCTGTCCGGGCTGCGGCGCCCACACCGAGAGCGACGCCCTCTCCCTGCGCTGCCAGTTCTGCGACACCGCGCTGGTCGCCGACGCCTCGGCCGCCGAGCGGGTGCGGCCGGAGGCCGTGCTCCCCTTCGGCCTGGACCGGGACGCGGCCCGGGAGGCGCTGCGCGCCTGGACGTCGTCCCGCTGGTTCGCGCCCTCCCGGCTGAAGAAGGTCGGCGAGGCGGAGACGTTCCGGGGCAGCTACCTGCCGCACTGGACCTACGACGCGCAGACGCTCACCCACTACCGGGGCCAGCGCGGCGACTACTACTACGTCACCGAGACGTACACCACCACCGAGAACGGCGAGACCGTCACCAAGACCCGCGAGGTGCGCCGGACCCGCTGGTCCCCCGCCTCCGGTACGGTCGGCCGCGCGTTCGACGACGTCCTCGTCGCCGGGACCACCCACGTCGGCAACGAGCAGCTCGACAAGCTCACCCCGTGGCCGCTGGAGGAGGCCAGGCCGTTCCAGGCGGAGTACCTGGCCGGGTTCCAGACCGTGCGGTACGACATCGAGCCCGAGGACGGGCTGGTGACGGCCAAGGAGCGGATGGCCACCGTCATCAGGTCCGACTGCCGGGCCGACATCGGCGGTGACGAGCAGCGGGTCAGCTCGCTGGACACGCACTACTCGGCGCTCACGTTCAAGCTGATGCTGCTGCCCGTGTGGTTCCTGACCTATCTGTACGCGGGAACCAGCTGGCAGGTCATGGTGAACGCCCGCACCGCCGAGGTCATCGGCGAACGCCCTTACAGCAAGGTCAAGATCGCCGCGGCGGTGCTGTGCGGGCTGGCCCTCGCCGCGCTGATCACCTTCCTGGTGATGCGCAGGTAGCGCGCCCCGGGGACAACGACCGGACAGGAGCCACGGACGGCAGAGGTGCCGTCCGTGGCTCTTGCCGTGATCCCGACGAGGACCTAGCATCCCCTCTCGATCGACAAAATTGGTCCAGTCCATTCTGGTTCGAGGCTGAACTCCACGTCGGGAGAATCTCGTTGCCCCCGTTCCCGCTCGCTCCGGAACAACGGAGCATGCTCTTCCTGGAGGGCCTCTTCGGCCCCGGGATCTTCCGCAACACACTGATCTCCCTCCCTCTGCGGCCAGAGGTGACCGGGGCCCGGATCCGGTCCGCGATCTCCCGTCTGGAGCGGCGGCAGGAGGCGCTGCGCAGCGCCCTGGTCGGGCGGGCGCCCTATCTCCAGCGGATCGAGGACGTCACGCCCCGGCTGCGCACCGTCGTCGCGCGCCCCGGTGGGAGCGCGGGCGAGCTGCTGGCCGCTCGGAAGGCCGCCTGCCTGGGATCGCCGCAGGTGCGCGAGATCCCCGGCCGTGCGGAGTACGAGCTGATCGAGGACTCGGCCGGGCCGGAGCGGTTCCTGCTGGTGACCCTCGACCATCTCGTCTGCGACGGGCATGCCGAGCGGGTCCTGACGGCCGAGCTGGCGGCCCTGCTGGCCGAGGAGCCCGGACGGACCGACAACGGACCGGCGGAACTTCCGGTGGGATACCGGGAGTTGTGCGAACAGCGGGTCGAGGCCGCGACACGGGCCGAGCGCGAGACCCGGTACTGGTCCCGCACCCTGGACGGCCTCGAACCGGTTGCGGGGCTGATCCCCCGTCCCGGGCGGCCGGGCGCCGAGGGGGCGGGCGACCTCTTACTGGGCCAGGTCCAGAAGCTCTACCGGGGGCCGGCTCTGCACACGCTGGTCGACACCGTCTGCCGGGCCCACGGGGCCACCGCCTTCGCCGTCCTGGCGGCGCTGACCGCGGCGGCGATCTGGCACCGCGGCGGGCCGCGTACGCTCGCGCTGTTCACGCCGGTCTCCACGCGGCAACGGTCCGGGTTCGACGTCGCGGCCGGCTGCTTCGTGCACGACCGTCCGGTGGTCTGCCGCATCGATCCCGACCAGGCCGTGAAGGACTGCTTCGCCTCCGTCATGGGCCAGAATCTGCCCGCCCTCCGCTTCTCCGCGCTGAGCGTCGCGGATCTCGCCTGTGCCGTACCGCCGTTGGGCGCGGCGCTGCTCTCCGACGGTGTCGACTACGTACAGCTGCACGTGGGGACGGCGGGCGGGGCCGCGACGCCTTTCGCGGGCGGCATCGGCCCGGTCCCGGAACCGGACGAGCGCACTCCGCGCGATCTGGGCCCGTTCCGCCCGGCCCTGGACCTGAGCGTCACCACCCTGCGTTTCGAGTTCACCCCCGAGGCGACGACCGCGCGGGCCTTCTGCGGGGGTCCGCCCGGCGGGCCGGCCGTGGCCGAGGAAATCGCCGACGACGTACTGGCACTGCTGGCCGGTGCGGCGCGCGACGCGGACGGCACGGTCGCGTCCCTGGTCGAGAGCGTGTTGCCGCGGTGAGTGCGCGGGCGCACCCCGAAGCCGGCGGTGACGTGGCGGTGGAAGAGCGCGACCGGCGGCTGTGGTCACGGGACTTCGGGCTGTTCTTCCTCTCCCGTGCCGTGGCCCGGCTCGGCGACACGATGCTGCCGGTGGCGCTGGCCGGAGGGCTGCTGCAACAGGGCCACAGCACCACGTCGGTCGGTGTGGCCATGGCGGTGCCCACGGTGTCCTGGGCCGTCCTGGTCGTCTTCGCCGGGGTGATCGCCGACCGGGTCGATCCCCGGCGGCTGATGATCGGGGCGGACCTGGTCCGGCTGGTGAGCCAGTCCTGCGCGGCCGGTCTCTTCCTCTCCGGCCGGGTGGCGCTCTGGCAGATCGTGGTGATCGGTCTCGTCAACGGCGGCGCCGCCGCGGTCTTCCAGCCCGGAGTGGCCGGCACGGTACGCCAGCTGTCCTCGGACACCCAGCGGGGCAACGGGGCGATCCGCACCGTCGAGGCCGTGATGTCGCTCGCCGGGCCCACGGCCGCCGGGCTGCTGGTCGCCGTGGCGTCGGCAGGCAGCGTCTTCGCCGTGCACGCCGGGACCTACGCGGCCAGCGCCCTGTGCCTGTGGGCGATGCGGCTGCCGGGCCGTACGGCGCGGCCGGAGAAGCGGGCCGGGGAATCGGGGACGGCGCGGTCCGCGACCGGCTCCATGCGCCAGGGGCTGGCAGAGGGCTGGCGGGCGGTCCGGGTGCGGCCGTGGCTGTGGGGTGTCCTGGCGCTGTGGAGCTTCTTCGCGCTGACGGCGCGTGGCCCCACCGCCCCGCTGGTCGCCACGGAGATGGTCCAGCGGCACGGTGTGACCGACTACGGCCTCGTCAACTCGGCGCTCGGCTGCGGCACCGTCGCCGGCGGTCTCCTCGCCATGCGGCTCCGGCCCGTCTTCCCACTGCGGGCCGGGGCGGTGGGGGTGGGACTGTTCGCCGTCCTCCCGTTCGTGGTGGGCAGCGGGCTGCCGGTACCGGCGATCGCGGCGGGCGCGGCCGTCGGCGGTCTGGGGATCGCGTTCTGGGGGGTGATGTGGGCGACCAGCATCCAGACCCAGGTGCCGCACGAGGTGGTCAACCGCGTGTACGCCTACGACATCGCGGGCTCGATCGCGTTCCTTCCGGTCGGCGAGGCGCTGGCCGGGCCCGCCGCGGAGCTGTTCGGCCGGCGGTCCATGCTGCTGGCCGGTGCGGTGTGCACCGTCGCCGTGTCGGCGGCGCTGCTCGCCGTGCCGTCGATCCGGCGGCTGCGCCGGATCGACGGCCGGGGCTGAGACGGACCGTGCGACGGCCGTCCGGTCACGCCTTGACCAGGCGGCTGTCGTACCCGGCGCGCACCAGACGGTCGTAGGCCCCGAGGACCGGGGCGGGGACCGGCTGCTCGGTCGCGAAGCCGAGCCGCGGATACTCCTGGATGCGCTGCAACTCCCCGACCAGCATGTCGATGACGAGCTTGCGGTCTCCGATGACCTCCAGGTAGTCCGCCAGGCCGATGCGTTCGGACGCGCACCCGACAGCGACCTCCGGCCACAGCTTGCGGCAGGTGGCGTACGCCCGTCGCTCCATGTACGGCTTGCAGACGAGCAGTACGGAGTCGACGGCCAGGCCCCGCTGGTCCAGCAACGCCCGCGTGTAGGTGATGTTCTGTCCGGTGTTGGCGGCGCGCGGTTCGACCAGCACGGCGCCCTCGGGGACGCCGAGGGCGATCGCGTGCTCCCGGTAGTGCACCGCTTCGCCGCGCGGGAACCGGTCCTTGGTGGTGGGGCTGTTGCCGCCGGTGAACACGAGCGTCGGGAAGAGCCCGGCACGGTAGTGGCCGGCCGCGGTCGTCGCGACCCCGAGGTCGTGGCTGCCGAGTCCGATCGCGGCGGAGCAGGGGCGGACCGGCCCGTCGAGGAGCAGGTAGTCCCAGATCTGCTGTGCGGCCCGCAGGTCCTGGTCGTGGATGGTGGTGGTCATGGGTGTTCCGCCTTCGCCTCAGGTTCGCGGGGTCAGCAGGCCGTCGAGCAGGTTGCGCGGCCGGGCGGCGGCACCGAGCAGTGCCCGGTGCAAGGGCTCCAGGCGTTCGGGGGCGAAGCCGTCGGCACGCCAGTCGTCGTAGGACAGGGCGAAGCCGAGCCGCCGCCACAGCCTTCCGTTGGCGGCCTCGTGGCCGCCCGCCGGCTCCAGCAGGACCAGTGGGGTGGCCGTCCAGAGGCTGTCGAGCAGGGTCCCGCCGCCGGGTTTGCTGACGATGGCGCTCGCCGACCGGGCCAGCTCGTACGAGAGCTGCCGCCCCCGCCCCCGGGAATCCGCCGGGCGCCCGGGTTCCGTGGGGACTTCGAGCAGCGGCGGCAGACCGTCGTCGTGCCAGGGATGCCAGTCGGGGTCGAGGGTGAGGCACCGGACCCCTTCGACGGCCGCGGACGCCTCGGGCACGATCAGGTCGAGCGGCAGACCGGCCCCCGCCAGTTCCCGCGCCCGCTCCCGGTAGCTGCCGATGGCCCAGCCGCCGCCGTGGACCAGCAGCCGTCCCCCGCGCGCGGGCCAGGGGACCGGCGGGCGGGTGTCGACGGGGATGGTCCAGGGCAGGGTGCCGTCCTCGCGGGCCAGCCACACATGCTCGGCGCCGGGCGCGAAGCGGCCCGCCCGCCGGTACGACGGCGAGATCACGGCGTCGACATGGCAGGCGATGGTGCGGGTCGGCCGGCGGTCGAGGTAGCCGTCGAGGAGGCGCAGCCAGAAGCCGGAGAACACCACGAAGGTCTCCACCCCCTGGTCCTCCCAGTGCTTCTCCAGCGCCGCCACGGTCCGCGGTGCGATGTCGTCGACCGGGTCGGTCGCCAGGCCCTGGGCGGCCACCGCGAAGCGCAGGTCCCGCTGGAAGCGCCGGCGGGACTCCACGACGGCCGCCAGCCGGTCGGCGGGCAGCCGGCGTTCCAGTACGTCGACCATGACGTCCGCGCCGCGCTCGCGCAGCCGTTGGGCGAGGCGCAGACCCGGGACGTGGGCGCCCAGCGCCACCCCGGAGGTGAGGACGGCGATCATCCGGCGGGCACCTCCGCACGTGTCGTGGAGATCCCGGCGGTCGCCGCGCAGCCCTCGGTACGGGCGCGCAGCGCCGGGAAGTCGCCCGGTGCGCAGAGCGCGGCGCAGACGAGCCGGCCCCTCGGGGTGCGCAGGGTGCCGCCGGACAGGGGCAGGACCCCGGGCCGGGCGCCGCCGCCGTAGAGCAGTCCCGCCGTACGCAGCGCGGACAGGAGTGAGGTCACGTCGGCTCCGGGTTCCACGAACATGTCCTGCTGCCACAGATGCGCCCGCAGGCCGTGCGGCCGGACGCGTTCGTCGAGCTCCAGGGTGAGCAGCCCCATCGACATCCGGGCGTTGATCTCCAGCACGGGCAGCCAGCCGCCGTCGGCCAGCAGCATGGAGTCGATTCCGGCGGGGCCGAAGTAGCCGGCCGCGGCGAGGGCGCCCGCCACTCGCTCCAGGACGGCCGGATAGCCGCGCCGGTCGAGTTCGGCGGGCAGCTCCGGCGGCACCGGGTGGGAGACCGCGTGCCGGTAGCCGCCGTTGGTCATGCCCTGAAGGCCGCGCAGGGACCAGGTGCCGTCGCGGCGCACCTCCAGGTGGGCGGAGAAGTCGTGGGCCCGCTCGTAGCGGCGCTGCACCACCAGTTCGGTGTGCAGCCCCTCGTTCTCCTGGGTCCGCAGTCTGCGGACCAGCCGGCGCAGCGCCCCCGGCCCGGTGAGTTCGACGGTGCCCCGACCGGCCACCCCGTAGGGGTCCTTCACCAGGACCGTGCCCGCGAGCCGTTCCACGGCGGCGGTGAGTTCGTCCGCGGAGCGGACCACGGTGCCCGCTCCGGGGAGTCCGAGCGCGGCCGCCAGCTCCGACGACCACGCCTTGCCGTTGACCTGCTGGACCACGGAGGGGGGCGGCAGCTCGCCGGCTCCTCCGGGATGCCGCCGCGGCAGCCGCGCGGTCGCCGGGAGTACCGCGTACGGCCGGATGTCCGCGGTCGTGGCCAGGGCGGCGCACAGGGCGGGGTCATCGGCGAGCGCCTGCTCCACGACGGCTCCGGCGTCGCCCGTCGTCGCTTCTCCGGCTGCCAGGGACCGGAAGGTGATGCCTGCCTCGCCGAGTGCGTCGAGCTGGGCCGGGGCCAGGGCGCCCCGGGTGACCAGCAGGTCGTCGGGCCGGCAGGCCGCGGCGAGCGTCTCGTCCAGGCCGGCGACCACCGAGTGGGCCCCGGCGCCCGCCAGGCTGGGTAACCGGGCGAGGGAGGCGGGGCGCCAGAACCGCTCCGCGTCGAAGGTGCCGAAGCGGGCGGTGCCCCGGGGCCGCCGCGAGCCCGCTCCGGCCGTCACCGGGAGGGTTCCCGGCGCGCGACGACCTCGGCGCTGAAGGTACGGACCGAATTGAGCTGCTGCAGGCTCAGGTTCTCGAAGTCCAGCTCGATGTCGAACTCGTCCTCGATCTGCAGAAGGAATTCGATGGCTTCCAGCGAATCCAGGCCGAGGCCGGCGACCATGTCGACTTCGGGCGATATCTCTACGGGCTCGGTTCTACGGCTGAGCGCCTTGGCCAGGACGTGCATCACACGGGTCTCGATGTCGTTCATTTCCTGCACCGTTCACACCCCGTTCATGTAGAGAAGAATGCACTTCGAGCAGACCGGCATCATTCCCGTCTCCGCGAGGATGGTCCGGACGCGGCGGAACCGCTCGCTCTGCCACAGTTGCAGCGTCGGCGTCTCGTAGAGATTCCCGACGACGAACTCCGGGAAGAACTTGCACGAACTCACGTTTCCGTCCGCGTGCACTTCCATGCGGTTGGTGACGGCCAGGCAGCGGGTGCGGCTCTGCGCCGGGCGCGAGGTGCCGAGAATGAACGGCTCCACCTCGTCCTCCGTCAGTTCCGGCTGATAGCGGATCCGGGGCGACCAGGTGCGGGAGGCCAGTCGCGCCATGGACTCCCGCAGCACCGGCAGCAGCTCCTCGGGCAGCCGGTACGTGTAGGAGTGCCAGGTGGGACGGGCGGTGCCGGTGTCGGGCTCCAGCCAGGCGAAGTACTCGCGGTAGACGTCGTCCATCGCCTCGGCGACCTGTGGGCCGATGTACCAGGGGAACTGGAAGTAGACGGTGTTGACCCCGACTTCCTCCGCCCATTCCATGAACTCGTACATCCGGTGCACGGTGACATGGGAAACCATGCATCCGACGGAGACCTGGCCGCGGTACTCGCCTTTCCGCTGGAGGTCGAGCATGGCCTCCATGTTCTTCATCGTCCGTTTGAACGTGCCGCGGCCGCGCAGTTCGTCGTGGTCGGAATCCAGCCCGTCCAGGCTCACGAGAAGGTTGAGATGCTCCCCGATGCGCAGCAGATCGTCCATGTGGCGCTGGAAGAGCAGACCGTTGGTGCACATGGTCACGGTGCGCGGATAACGTTCGATCAGACGCGACACCTCGTCGAACCTGCTGTGCATCAGGGGCTCGCCGCCCCAGATGTACAGCCGCCCGGGCACCCCCGACGTCTCCCGCAGGATGTTCTCGATCAGTTCCGGGGCGAGCTCCTGCCGCTGCTTGTCGATTCCCCAGTCCCGGAAGAATCCCTGCTCGTTCCACTGGTAGCAGTGCGTGCAGCGAAGGTTGCACTTGTAGGTGAGCTGCAGACTCACCTCACGCGGAATATCCGCCGCGTAGGAACGGTCGGCACGTAATCCTGCCCGGGAAGCAGAGCGAATCGCGACCGTTTGCTTGATGTCCGCGAATTCCTTGTCGGTGAGCTTGCGACTCGTCCTGGGGGACATCTCTCTCCTCGGTTCGGCTGGCAAGGCAAAGCGAATTCGTGGAGCAATGCGACGCATCGTGGCGCGTGCACGCCGCCACTGTCAACCGCCCCCCGGCCCTCCGGACACGAGCGCCAACTCGCCTTCACCCGCTGGACGTTCGACGGCGCCACCCCAGGTGGAGGGCTTGACACCCATAGATGGTCTAGGCCATTATTCCTGAGTCTCGCCCTGCCCGTCGGCATGGGTGATCACTTGATCCGAATTACCGCCCCGGAGGCCGGTCGTGGAATCGAGCGCATGGGACAGCCCTGCCACGACTGCAATTCAGAATGAATTCACCAGACCCACGACCGACGCGATACAGACGCCTTGAAAAAGGTCACCGCACCGGGCCCCTACAGCGCCACCACGTTCGCCAACCTCGCGCTCACCGAGAGCCTCCACCTCGAAATGCGGATGCGCGGGGCCCCGGTCCAGGTGTCGGTGGTGACCCCCGGATCGGTCAAGAGCGAGATCTTCTCCACCGCGCGCACCACCGAGACCGCCACTTCTGGGTGGTCCCGCAGCCCGACCAGCTCGACCCGATGCTCCGCCCCCGGACCGAGATGCTCCTCTCCCGCACCGACCCCCGACTCCTGGGCGAGTTTGCACCGGAACGGTGCCGTTGCTATGGGGTCGCCGAAGTACGCTAAGGAGTCAACCGATTACCGAATGACCTCCGGAACATACGGGCTAGTGTGATCCTCGAACTCCACCTCAGGTGCCGGGCGGATGCCCTGGCGGGAGTCGTGGTCGAGTCGTAGATCCCGGAGATGCGAGGGGTTCCGTTGGGGGGAACAAGGCGTCGGCGACCCACCGTGGTCGTGCTGACCGCCCTGCAGGTGGAGTACGAGGCGGTCCGCCGCCACCTGGAGAACGTACGGGAGGTCGAGCTGCCGCAGGGCACCCTGCTCGACGTCGGCCGGATACCGGGCCTCGACTGGGAAGTGGCCCTGGCCGAGACGGGCCCCACCAACACCCGCGCCGCGCTCGTCACGCAGCCAGCGATTGAGCACTTCGACGCCGAGGCGGTGTTCTTCGTCGGCGTCGCCGGTGCGCTCAAGGACCACATCCGGCTCGGTGATGTCGTCGTCGCCAGCAAGATCTACGGATATCACGGCGGCCGCGAGAGCGTGGACGGCTTCAGCGCGCGGCCCGAGGCCTGGGAACCGACCCATGCCATGGAACAGTTGGTGCGCTCCGCCCGCCGGGAAGGCAACGATCCATGGGCCTTCCTCTCCCCCGACGCGCGCCCCACCCCGGTGCCCAGGGTGCACATCGAGCCGATCGCCTCGGGGGACGTGCTGGTCGGCTCCCACGACTCCGAGACGGTCCGCCGGATTCGGAGCCACTACAACGACGCCGTGGCCGTGGACATGGAGAGCCAGGGCGTCGCACGAGCGGCGGCCATGCGCGGCACCGTGCGCATGCTCGCCATCCGTGGCATCAGCGACCACGCCGGCCCCGGCAAGGCCTCCGCGGATGCCGCGGGCTCCCAGGAGACAGCGTCCCGGCACGCCGCCGCCTTCGCGGTGCGGGTGCTGCGCGATCTGCGCCCCGCCCGGCCGTCCGCCCCGGAGCCGGCCACGGCACCCGCTGTCGTCGTGGTGCCCGGACCGCACCGCGCGGCCGGACCCGCGGCCTGGGACAGTCAGCCCGTCGTCGACGTCGGGGACCACCGGTATCTGCTGTACAAGGGGCCCGGGGACCTCCTCCACGAATCGCGGGACGGCGACGTGGTACGGCGTCAGGCCGTGGCCCGCCTGTTGTCCGACTCGGGCTCCCCCGGCGCCTACGTCTGGCTGCGCCAGGTCGAGTGGCCGAGGTCGCTCCGCCTCCCGCACCCCGACCCTTTGGCCGTGTTCCAGCGGGAAGCCAAGCTGTGCCGTGAGGTCCGCGGCCCGGGCGTCGTACAGCTGGCGGGAAGCAGGAACACCGCTACGCTCGCCCTGGCCTGGCCGGCCGACCCGAAGCTCGGCCACCCCCTGGAGACCCTGCACGAACTGCTGCCCGAGGCGCCCGCGCCGGTGGACCCGATGCGGCTGTGGTCGATCGTGAAGGGGCTCGCCGAGGTGGCCGTGGCCCTGGAGCGGCTGAGCCGCGCGGGATACTCGCACCGGGCGCTCCAGCCGACCGCGGTCGTCATGAAGCGGCAGCGGACGGTGCTGCGCGACCTCGGTCTCGCAGCGGTGCCACCCCGGACGGGCGAGAACCCCGGGCCCGGTCAGGCGCCCGAGCAGCGGTACGGCTCCCGCTTCCGCCCCGGACCCGCCACCGACGTCTACCAACTGGGTACGCTGCTCCACCGGGCCCTGACCGGACATTACCCCGCCCCCGGGCTGCCGCCCTACCGCCCCACCACGGAGGCTGTGCCGGTCGGTCTCGTCCACGCGGTCGCCAGTGCGCTGCGGGAGGACCCGCAGGAGCGCCCAAGGATCCGTGCGTTCCGCGACGCCCTGCTCGGCACGCTCCCCGAGCTGTCGTCCGTCCCGCCGCCCCAGCGCTGAGGAGCGCCGTCGATGTCCGTCACCACCGTCGCCCTGCGCGCTCCCCTGGTACTCGTACCGGGAATCAAGCTGGACGAACAGCTCCGGACAAAGTCCGAGTCCAGCGCCGGGCTGCCGTCCGACGTCACGCAGATCGTCCACGACCTGAACCAGCTCGAAGGCGGCGCCCCCGTCATTGTCAGCCCGGGCAACGGCACGTACAGGCCGTCCTTGCTGGTCCACACGCGTGCGTACCGGCTGCGCCTGGAATCGACGAATCGGGGTACCGGCTACTTCGTCAAGCACATCGACCCGCTGCGCCTCGCCGACCACGCGCGCCTCGCCCGGTCCTGTCTTCTGGTGCATCCGCCCGCCTGGCACATGGTGTTCGAACTCAGGGCGGTGCCCGAGGGCTCGGACGCCCAGTGGCGGGACCTCGAAGAAGCCTGGGAGGGTCTCGGCGAGACCGAGCCCCAGCAGCCGGAGGCCACCGTCGGCGAAGCCCAGGCGGAGTTCCTCGCCACGTTGGACCGGCTGATCGACGCGACCGAGGAGATCACCACCCGGGACGAGCGCGAGGCCGCCCCCTTCCCGTACCAGCGTGTGACGGCCACGGGTGGTCGGCGCGGCAACACTCCGCAGTCGGTGTACGAGTTCCAGCTCATAGGGCCCGAGCTGCCGCCGGCCGGCAGCCTCGTCCGCATCCAGGGGGACACGGAGACCCGCGGCAAGGTGAGCAGGACCGCGGGGAGTTCCGTCACCCTCCGCTTCGACCAGCCCGTGTCGTGGGACCGGATCCCCGCTCGCGGTGCCCTGGAACTCGTCCCGAGTACCGTGGTCTTCAACAAGCAGCGGCAGGCCGTCGCGAGCCTCCGCGCGGGGGACACCAGGAATCCGGGCCTGCTCGCGGCCCTCGTCGAGCATCGGGTACGTACCATCCCGCCGACGACCGCGCGGCCGCACGAGGAGCTCGACCCCGAACAACTCGAAGCATTCCGCAAGTCGTTGACCACCGAGGACCTGTTGGTGGTGCTCGGACCGCCCGGTACAGGCAAGACCCGGACCATCACCGAGATCGCCCGCACCACCGCGCTCGCGACCGACTCCGCCGGCGGCCGGGTCCTCGTCACGTCCCACACCAACCGCGCCGTGGACAACGTACTGGCCCGGCTGCCGCGAGATCTCGTCGTCATCCGGGTCGGGGACGAGACCAAGGTCCACGCCGATGTGAAACCCCTGCTCCTGGAGGAGCAGTCGGAGAACCTCTCCGAGGGAATCCGCCACACCATGGCCCAGCGCATGCAGGCATACCGGGTGGCGGAGGCCGCCGCTCCCTGGACGGCGGAACTCGCCACCCGGCTCGTCCAGGTCGACGACCTGGCCCAGCGGGACGAGGCCGCCGCCCTCCGGCTGCGGGACGCCGTCCGCGCGGCCGGCGCATCGGCGCAGGAACACCTCACCGCGCTCCAGCACGAGGAGAGCGCACGGAGTTCGGCCCGGGCCTCGCTCGCCGAGCGGGCCGCACGCCTGCAGGCGACGGTGCGGGCCGAACAGCAGCGCTCCGACGCCTGGTTGACCGGTCGGCTGCACCGCTTCAGGGCTCGCCGCGGAGAGGAGAAGCTCACCGCGGTCCGGCACGAGCTGCACCAACTCGACACGCTGGGCCCCGAGCTGGAGCGGCAGACCGCAGCCGCACGTGCCGAGGTCGACCGCGCGGTGCGCGACGACCCCGCGGTCGCCTCGGCCCGGACCGCCCGCCGGACGGCGGAGAACCTGCTCGGCGCGGGCATGCACTCCGCCTACGAGGCCGCCGACATGGCCGTGAGCGCGCTCGGCGCCGTCATGCCGGACGTGCCCGCGCCCACGCGGCTGCGGGACCCGGCCGACGCGGCAGCCGCCCTGCACGCCCTGCGCCGACAGTTGGAGGCGTCGCTGCCGCTCCTCACCCAGCGCCGCGAACTCAGCGAGCAGTGGCGGGCCGCGATCGGCCAGGACACGAGCCAGCTCGTGCCCGAACTCGTCCGCTACGCCCAGGTGGTCGGCGCCACCTGCATCGGGGCCGCGTCCCGGCCCGAGCTGTCCGGCGTCGACTTCGACCTGGGGATCGTCGACGAGGCGGGCCAGATCGGCGTCCCGGACGCGCTGGTGCCGCTGACCCGGGTACGCCGCGGCGTCCTGGTCGGCGACGACCGGCAGCTGCCGCCCTTCCTGGACAGCACGGTGGCCGAGTGGGCCCGGGACACCGGCGACCCCGCGCTCCTCCGCCTGACGTCACAGAGCGCCCTGGAGCAGCTGCGTGCCGGTCTGCCCGCCTCCCATGTCGTCCAGCTGACCCGGCAGCGCCGGATGCCCGCCGAGATCGCCGACTTCATCTCGGCAGTCTTCTACCGGGGAGAGCTGCTCACCGAGAAGGAACACCGGCACACCGACCCGTTGTTCGCGAGCCCGATGGCCTTCGTCGACACCGCCGCGCTGCCCGAGCGCGTACGCCGCGAGTCGGGCGGACGCCGGACCGAGCGCGGCGGACGCAAGGGCTCCTCCAACCTCTGCGAGGCGCGCCTCCTGGCCCGCCTCGCCGCCTTCTACCACCGGCGGGGTTCCGAGTGGGTGGTGATCGTCCCTTACGTCGCCCAGCGCCTGGAGGTGGTCCGCCACCTCACTCCCCTGATCGGCGACTCGCAGCTCGCGGACGCCTCGGTCGGCAGCGTCGACTCCTACCAGGGCGGAGAGAGCGAGGTCGTCCTGTACGGCTTCACCCGCAGCAACCGCGAGGGCCGGATCGGATTCCTCAAGGAGCTGCGCCGCGCCAACGTCGCCTTCACCCGCGCCAAGAGCCAACTGGTCCTGACCGGTGACCTGGGCACCCTGCTCAGTGCGGACGACCCCGGCTTCCGCGCTCTCGCGGAGGACCTGCACAAGCATCTGCTGGACCGCGGTGACCTGCGGAACTACCGGGAGGTCATGGCGGCGCTCGACGAGACCGTGCCGGATCCGGGGCACGATGCCTCCGCGGCCTCGGAAGGAGACCGTCCATGACCACCGCCCAGCGCCTCATGCCCTTCCCCCAGGAGCGGGTCCTGGAGGACGCCGCCTTCGGCCACGGCATTGTCCCGACCCGGCTCTACGCCCTGCTGCTGCCGGTCTGGCAGGTGGAGATCCGCGCCGACATCACCGAGGGCGAGGACTTCTTCCTCATCGACCGCTTCCTGGGGCGCGGGCTGCGCCACGGGCGTCTGCACACCGTCGACGAGCTCGCCTCGTTCTTCGCCCTGGACCGTGCCCTGGTCGCGCAGGCCGTACGTTTCCTGACCGCGATCGGCCATGTGCGGGAGTCCGGGGGCCGCTTGGCCCTGACGTCGTTGGGGCAGCGCTCGGTGGACGACGACATCCGCTATGTGGTCACCCGCCAGGACCGCCGCAAGCTGTTTTTCGAGGCCCTGAGCTGTACCCCGCTGACCCGGGCCCACTACGACGAAGAGGTCGTGACCCTGCTGTCCGGCGACAGACTGTCCCAGGTGACAGGGAGCGACCATTACCCGCGGTTCACCCCGCTCCTTGTGACGTCCGGCTTCGACCGCCTGGCCCTGGACCGCCTCAGGAACCGCGAGGACCGGGCCCGGTTCAATCTGCCGGCCGCCCTGGACACGCTGGAAAGCGTGGACGAGCAGCTCGTCTTCCTGCCGGTCTATCTGGTGCGCGGCCGGAAGGGGCTGCTCGTCTACGGCCAGGCGGGGGCGGGGCTCGCACACGACCCGGAGCTCAGCGAGCTCTGCGCCCGCGCTCCGGAACTCACCCACACCCTCGACAACGAGGAGAAGGAGGACGAGGCGGGCGATCGCATCCGGCGGGCGGCCCAGAACTGGCTCCGCAAGCAGGAGTTCACCTCGGTCGCCCCCGAGCAGGACGACGACGGCGCCTGGTCGGTCTCGCTGCCCGCCGCAGCCTTCGGGGACAACGGCCTCCCGGTGAGCCGCATCGGCACGTACCGCATGGTGGGCAGCCGCTTCTTCCGCGTGTGGTGCCCCGCCGAGACGCCCCGCAAGCGCGCTCTGCTGGACCGCCTGGACCAGCGCCTCGGCTCTCGGCGACAGGTCACCCGGCGGGAAGCCGAAGACCTCATCGCTCGCCTGTCCCGCCAGCTGGACCTGGAGATTCCTGACCTGTCCACACTCCGCGGCGGCGCCGAGAAGACCGGCCTGAGCGGCCTGGCGGCCCAGCTGGCCCGACTGGAGGAAGAACCGAAGTGATCGACATAAGCCAACTCCTGCTCGCCGAGTACGACCAGATCAAGCAGGAGCAGCGGGCCCGAATCGGCTTCCGCGACAATCTCATCTACGCCACCCTCGGCGTCATGGCAGCGGTCGTCGGCTCGACGCTGGCCCGGACCGACCATCTCGAACTGCTGCTTCTGCTGCCGCCGATGTCGGTCATCCTGGGCTGGACCTATCTGGTCAACGACGAGAAGATCTCGGCCGTCGGCCGGTACATACGGGACGAGTTGGGCCCTCGACTGAAGGACCTCGCCCCGGAAGGGGCCGAAGTCTTCGGCTGGGAGTCGGCGCACCGCCGCGACGACCGACGGAACTCCCGCAAGCGGTTCCAGCTCGCCGTGGATCTGCTGACCTTCTGCGTGGCCCCGCTCGCGGCACTCATCATCTACTGGGCGCTCGGCCCGAAGGACTGGCCGCTCCTCACGATCTCGGTGGCGGAGACGGTCATGGTCACCGCCCTCGCCGTCCAGGTCGTGCGGTACGCCGACCTCTCGCGCTGACCAACGCCGACCGGTGCACCCGCCCGTCAGCAACCGCTTCCGGCCGACTCCGTGAACCGCCGGGTCGCCTGTGGCGACGGAACCCGGCGGAGCCCTTCCGCGCGTGCAGCGCCTGGCGGCAGCGCACTGCTGCGCACATGAAACGCCGAGCCGGCAGCTACCCGAGGAACGACAGCCGCACCTGCCGCTCCGGATTGTCCTTGTTCGTGTCGACCAGGCACACCGACTGCCACGTCCCCAGCTCCAGTCGGCCGCCGATCACCGGGAGCGTCGCGTGCGGTGGCACCAGGGCGGGGAGGACGTGGTCGCGGCCGTGGCCAGGGCTGCCGTGGCGGTGCTGCCAGCGGTCGTCGGCGGGCAGGAGGGCGTGGAGGGCGGCCAGCAGATCGTCGTCGCTTCCCGCCCCGGTCTCCAGGACGGCGATGCCGGCGGTCGCATGGGGTACGAAGACGTTGAGCAGGCCGTCCCCGGACCCGGCGTGCTGGGCGAGGAAGCGCTCGCAGTCGGCGGTCAGGTCGGTGACGGTCTCCGTCGTGCCGGTGACGACGTGCAGAACGCTGGTGGCGAAGGCGTGGGGCATGGGCCCATCTTCCCGCCCGCACGCGGATGCCGCGCGTCCGGCTGCCGAGACACCGTTGACCGCTCCGCTCGGGGATCGCTACGTTCGGCGCCATGTTCCGTTCAGCTCTGCTCACTTCGCGCGGTCACATCGACCTGCTGCGGGTGGCCTCCGCCGCGTGTCGCCGCGGCCGCTGACGTTCCCGCAGTCTTTCCGCCGCCGGTGAGCGGGGGCCTTCGCCGCCCGTTCCGCCCGCCGTACGCGGCTGCCCTCACGCGTCCCGGACCGTAACGCTCCCCGCGCGACGCCGTTCCGCGCCCCGGGCGCCGGGCTCGCCCTTCCCGGACTGTTCACGGAGGTCCCATGACCCTCGACCATGCCGTCGCACCACCGGACATATCACCTGAACGCAGTAAATCATCTGCCCTGTCAGGTCCCCGGCCACTCGGTCTGGAGCCCCTTGTCCCGGCTTCCGCGCGTGCCACACGTCTGCGCGCCGTACCGCGCTGGATCCGGCGCGCCACCGGGCCGCTGCTGCTGTTGGCGCTCTGGCAGGTGCTCAGTTCCACCGGCGTCCTGCACGCCGATGTGCTCGCCTCGCCCGGCACCATCGCCCGTGCCGGAGGGCGGTTGGTGGCCGACGGGACGCTGCCGTCCGCGATGGGGATCTCGCTCCGGCGGGTCGCCGCCGGGCTGCTGATCGGCGGCGTCGTCGGCACCGCCCTCGCGCTGGTGTCCGGGCTCTCCCGGCTCGGCGAGGACCTGGTGGACGCGAGCGTGCAGATGCTGCGCACCGTGCCCTGGGTCGGGCTGATCCCGCTCTTCATCATCTGGCTGGGAATCGGCGAGGCGCCGAAGGTGGCGCTGATCGCGCTCGGTGTCGCCTTCCATCTGTACCTCAACGTCTACGCGGGGATCCGCGGCGTCGACGCCCAGCTCATCGAGGCGGGCGAGTCGCTGGGGCTCGGCCGGTGGGGGCTGGTCCGGCACGTGGTGCTGCCGGGCGCGCTGCCCGGGGCCATGACCGGGCTCCGCTATTCGCTCGCCACCGCCTGGCTGGCCCTGGTCTTCGGCGAGTCCGTCAACGCCGACGCCGGGATCGGCTTCCTGATGAACCAGGCCCGCGAGTTCTTCCGTACCGACGTGATCGTGGTCTGCCTGGTCGTCTATGCCTTCCTCGGCCTCACCGCCGATGCCGTCGTCCGCGTACTCGAAAGGCTGCTGCTGCAATGGCGACCGACCTTCACGGGGCAGTGAGCCCCGAAGCTCCCGCCGACCCGGCGACCGTCGCCGTACGGGTCGAGGGGCTGACCCGGTCCTTCGACGGCAGGGCCGTCGTCGACGGGCTCGATCTCACCCTGCGCGCCGGGGAGTTCACGGCGCTGCTCGGGCACAGCGGCTGCGGGAAGTCGACCCTGCTCCGGGTGCTCGCCGGGCTGGACCGTGAGATCGAGGGCACGGTGCTCGTGCCGAAGCGGCGGGCGGTCGCCTTCCAGGCACCCCGGCTCATGCCGTGGAAGCGGGTCTGGCGCAATGTGCTGCTCGGGCTCCCCGGGAAGCCCGGACGGGCGCTCGCCGAGCGGGCGCTGGCGGAGGTGGGGCTCGGGGAGCGGTCCGGGGCCTGGCCGAGGACGCTCTCCGGGGGTGAGGCGCAGCGCGTCTCGCTGGCCCGTGCCCTGGTGCGCGAACCGGATCTGCTGCTGCTCGACGAGCCGTTCGGGGCGCTGGACGCGTTGACCCGGCTGCGGGCGCAGCGGCTGGTGGCCGAGGTCTGGCAGCGGCGCGGCTGCGCCGTGCTGCTGGTCACCCACGACGTGGACGAGGCGCTGCTGCTGGCCGACCGGGCGCTGGTGATGCGGGACGGGGTGATCGCGTACGAGACACCGGTCGCGCTGGACCGGCCGCGCGGTGCGGGCGGCCCGAAGTTCACGGCGCTGCGCTCCCGGTTGCTGGCCGAGCTGGGTGTCGAGGGCGGCACCGCCTGAACGGGGCGTACGGCGTACGCCCCCGCGCGCACGCCCGCTCGGAGCACGACACGAACCCGACGCAGGACCCGCGACGTACGAAGCGAACGAACCACGAATCCGACACGCGACGCACGCATCACGCATCACGACGCGCGTCGCAGCGAAGGAGCAACCGATGAGAATCCGTGCCCTGGCCGCCCTGCTGCTGCCCCTGGCCCTGCTGGCGACCGCCTGCGGAGGGGCCTCGTCCGCCTCGTCCGCCGGCGCCACCGACGGAACGGGCGACGTCGTCCTCGGCGTCGGGGACCAGAAGGGCGGCTACGAGGCCATCCTCCGCGCCTCCGGTGAACTGGACGGACTCGACTACCGCATCAAGTGGTCCACCTTCTCCTCCGGCCCGCCCCTGCTGGAGGCGGTCCAGGCCGAGGCCGTGGACATCGGGGGTGTCGGCAACACGCCTCCGGTCTTCGCGGCGGGATCCGGCTCCCGGATCACCGTGGTGGGCGCCACCCACGGCTCGTCGGCCGGTGAGGCGATCGTGGTCCCCAAGGACTCCCCGCTCACCTCCCCGAAGCAGCTCAGGGGCCGGTCGGTCGCGGTGGCCCAGGGCAGTTCGGCCCACTACCAGCTGATCGCCTCGCTGAAGAGGGCGGGGCTGGGCATCGACGACGTGAAGCTCAAGTACCTCCAGCCGGCCGACGCGCTGGCCGCGTTCAGCCGGGGCAGGGTCGATGCCTGGGCGATCTGGGATCCGTACACCTCGCAGGTGCTCCGGAGCACCGGGGCCCGGGTGCTGACCACCGGCGAGGGCGTGGTGAACGGACTCGGATTCCAGGTGGCCTCGCCCGCCGCGCTGAAGGATCCCGGGAAGTCCCGGGCGATCGGCGATCTGCTGCTGCGCCTGAAGCGGGCGCAGGCGTGGGTGTTCAAGCATCCGGAGGAGTGGGCGAAGGTCTGGGCGAAGGAGACCGGGCTGCCCTACGAGGTCGCCCTGGACTCGGTGGAGCGCAGCCACGGGACCCGGGTGTCGGTCGCGGTCGATCCGGCCGCCGTCGCCTCCGAGCAGCGGATCGCCGACACCTTCGCCGATCTCGGACTCGTCCCGCGGCGCTTCGACTTCGCGGACTTCGTCGACACCCGCTTCAACCGCGACCTGCCCCCGTCCACCACCGCTCCCCGTTCGTACGGAAAGGCCACGTCATGAACGTCCATCTGCACTGGTTCCTGCCCACCGGCGGCGACGGCCGCACGCTCGTCGACCGGCACGCGTACACCGACGGCGGAATCAAGCGGAGCCGGATCACCCCGGTCGGCGGGGTGCGCGCACCCGACATCGAGTATCTGGCGCAGATCGCCAGGGCGGCCGAGCAGTTGGGCTTCGAGGCCGTGCTGACGCCCACCGGGACCTGGTGCGAGGACGCCTGGCTGACGACCGCGGCGCTGTCCCAGCACACCCGGCGGCTGAAGTTCCTGGTGGCGTTCCGGCCCGGGGTGATCTCGCCGGTGCTCGCCGCGCAGATGGCCGCGACGTATCAGCGGATCACCCGGGGGCGGCTGCTGCTCAATGTCGTCACGGGCGGCGACTCGACGGAGCAGCGGCGGTTCGGCGACCGTCTGGACCACGACCGGCGGTACGCGCGCACCGCGGAGTTCCTGTCGGTGCTGCGGGGTGTGTGGGGCGGTCGCCCCTTCGACTTCCGCGGGGAGCACTACCAGGTGGAGGGCGGGCTGACGGCGCTGCCGCCGGACCCGGTTCCGGACATCTTCTTCGGCGGCTCGTCCGCGGCGGCCGGTCCGGTGGCCGCCGCTCACACGGACGTCTATCTGACCTGGGGGGAACCGCCCGCCGCGGTGAAGGAGAAGATCGACTGGATCCGTGGCCTCGCCGAGGAACGGGGGCGTACGGTCCGCTTCGGGATCCGGCTGCACACGATCTCGCGGGATTCCTCGCGCGAGGCCTGGGCGACGGCGAACCGGCTGCTGGACGACCTCGATCCGGAGACGGTCGCCGCCGCGCAGCAGGCGCTGGGGCGGAGCGAGTCGGTCGGGCAGCAGCGGATGCTGGCCCTGCACGGCGGTTCGCGCGAGGGGCTGGAGATCGCGCCGAACCTGTGGGCGGGCGTCGGGCTGGTC
The DNA here is from genome assembly GCF_043079735.1 of Streptomyces sp. NPDC015144. Classification (NCBI taxonomy): domain Bacteria; kingdom Bacillati; phylum Actinomycetota; class Actinomycetes; order Kitasatosporales; family Streptomycetaceae; genus Streptomyces; species Streptomyces sp. NPDC015144. Next base: position 77,361 of record NZ_JBIBUU010000010.1, read on the forward strand.
CGGGGCGGTGCGGGCACCGCGCTGGTCGGCAGCCACGCGGAGGTCGCCGACCGGATCGAGGAGTACCACGCCCTGGGGGTGGAGCACTTCGTGCTGTCGGGGTACCCGCATCTGGAGGAGGCGTACTGGTTCGGTGAGGGTGTCACGCCCGAGCTGGCCGCCCGCGGTCTGCTGTCGACCGTCCCCGCCTCGCCGCTGCTCGGGGCGCCCGCCGTGAACGGCGGGCCGGCGTCGGCGCCGGGCGGGGCGCCGCTGCTGGTCGCCGGGGGGCGCTGAACGGGGACGTCCGGCCGGGAAGATCTCCCCACCCCGCACGGTTAGTAGAAACGTGAACGATTCTGGGGTGGCCACCGCACGCGAGACCGAGGTCGTCGTGATCGGCGCCGGGCAGGCAGGACTGTCCGGCGCCTTCCATCTGCGCCGCACCGGCCTGGAGCCGGACCGCGACTTCGTCGTGCTCGACCATTCCCCGCGCCCGGGCGGCGCCTGGCAGTTCCGCTGGCCCTCGCTGACCTACGGCAAGGTGCACGGCATGCACTCCCTGCCCGGCATGGAGCTGACCGGGGCCGACGACAGCCGCCCGTCCTCCGAGGTGATCGGCGCCTACTTCGACCGGTACGAGTCCGCCTTCGGCCTGCGGGTCCACCGCCCGGTCGACGTGACCGCGGTACGGGAGGGGCCCGAGGGGCGGCTGCTGGTGGAGAGCTCCGAGGGTACGTATGCCACCCGGGCGCTGATCAACGCCACCGGCACCTGGGACCGGCCGTTCTGGCCGCGCTATCCGGGTCAGGAGAGCTTCCGGGGGTGGCAGGTGCACACGGCGGGGTATCCGGGCCCGGACGCCTTCGCCGGGCGGCGGGTGGTGGTGGTCGGCGGCGGCGCCTCGGGGACGCAGCATCTGATGGAGATCGCCGAGGTGGCTGCCGAGACGTACTGGGTGACGCGACGGCCGCCGGTCTTCCGCGAGGGGCCCTTCGACGCCGCCCGGGGGCGGGCCGCGGTGGCGCTGGTGGAGGAGCGGGTACGGCGCGGGCTGCCGCCGAGGAGCGTGGTGAGCGTGACCGGGCTGCCGCTCACGGACGCGGTGCGCCGCGCCCGCGCGTCGGGGGTGCTGGACCGGCTGCCGATGTTCGACCGGATCACCCCGGACGGGGTCGCCTGGGACGACGGGCGGAGGGTCGGGGCGGACACCATCCTCTGGGCCACCGGCTTCCGGCCCGTGATCGACCACCTCGCACCGCTGAAACTGCGCGAGCCGGGCGGCGGCATCCAGGTCGAGGGCACCCGCGCGGTGCGCGACCCCCGCGTCCATCTCGTCGGGTACGGGCCCTCCGCGAGCACGATCGGCGCCAACCGGGCGGGCCGGGCCGCGGTGCACGACATCGGCCGGCTGCTGGGACGCTCGGGGGCGGCGACGCCCGTCACGGCCTGAGGGGCCGGGCACTCAGCCGCCGGAGCCGCTGCGATGGTTGCGGTTGAACTCCTCGACGTTCCGCTGCTGTTCCGTATAGCTGCTGGTGAAGCGGGTGTCGCCGGGCGCGACCGTGACGAAGTACAGCCATGTCCCGGGGGTGGGGTCGATCGCGGCCGTCATCGCCTGCTCCCCCGGATTCCCGATGGGCGTGGGCGGCAGGCCCTTGCGTTCGTAGCTGTTGTACGGGCTGTCGATCCTCGTGTCGCCCTTGGTCGTGTGCAGGGTGCTGCGGTTCAGGGCGTAGTTGAGCGTGGAGTCCATCTGGAGCGGCATGCCCAGGCGCAGCCGGTTGTGGATCACCCGGGCGACCTTGCCCATGTCGGCCACGCTGTCCGCCTCGGCCTGGACGATGCTGGCGATCACCACCGTCCCGTACACCGACACGCCGTTGCGCCGGGCACCCTCGGCGATGTGGTCCGCGCCGAACCGCTGGAGCGCGGTGTCGACCATGTAGCGGAGCAGTCCCCGCGGGGTCGTGGCGGAGGTGACGGGGTACGTCGCCGGGAAGAGGTAGCCCTCGGGGTTGCCCTTCGCCTCGGCGGGGAGCGGCAGGTCCGCCGTGCCTGCGGCCTTCTCGGCGGTTCCGGGCTCGACCGCGAGCGATCTGTCGACCGCCGCGTACACCTGGGAGGCCCGCCACCCCTCGGGGATCACGAGCGAACGGGCCCGCTCGACCTCGGGCCCCCTCGTCAGCAGCGGTACGAGGACGGCGGCCGCCACGGCGAGGACGAGCACGAGGCCGATGAACAGCGCCAGGCGGCCGCGCCGGGTCGGACGGAGTCCGCGGCGGGGCGGTGCGGGCGTGGGCTCGTTCACCATGCGGGCACGCTATCCCGGCGTCCGGAAGCCGGACGGGAGGACACGGGACCGCTCCCGTTCCTCTCGGCACCCCGCCCCTCCCGTCAATGGAACATACGAACAGGGGATCGTGTGTTCGCTGGAACGCGTGATCGTCCCGTCATTCGTTGCTCAACTCCCTTACGGCGAAGGATGATTACAGGGCGCAAGCGACGGGCTGCAGACCGCGATCGCGCTGTCCCACATATGCATCACGCACAAGGAGAAACACCGACATGAACATCCTCACCAACCTGCTCGCCGGCATCGTCCACTTCGTGGGTTGGCTCGTCTGACCGTTGCTCCGCACGGCGCCGCCGCTCCCCGTCCCACGGGAGCGGCGGCGTCGCCGCGTTTCCGGTCCCTGCGCACGGGTGCGCGTGCGGGGCCGGTCCGTCCGCACGGGTGTGGGGGCGGGGCCGGTCCGTCCGCACGGGTGTGGGGGCGGGGCCGGTCCGGGCGGGTCAGCCGGCCACGGGGTCCGGTTGCGTGTCCCGCCCGACCAGCGCGGCGTAGCGGCCGCCCTGCTGGAGGAGCTCTTCGTGGCTGCCCCGCTCGACGGTGCGGCCGCCGTCCAGGACGACGATCTGGTCGGCGTCCCGGATGGTGGAGAGCCGGTGCGCGATGGTGATCGTGGTGCGACCCTCGGAGAGCGCGTCGATCGCTTCCTGCACCGCCAGCTCCGTACGCGTGTCGAGGGCGCTGGTCGCCTCGTCGAGCACCAGGACGGGCGGGTCGCGCAGAATCGTGCGGGCGATGGCGAGCCGCTGCTTCTCCCCGCCCGAGAACCGGTAGCCGCGCTCGCCGACCAGCGTGTCGTAGCCGTCGGGCAGACCGGCGATGTGGTCGTGGATCTGCGCGGCGCGGGCCGCCGCCTCGATCTCGGCGTCGGTCGCGTCCGGTTTGGCGAAGCGCAGGTTGTCGGCGACCGAGGCGTGGAAGAGGTAGGTCTCCTGGGAGACCACGCCGACGGCCCGCGCCAGGGTGTCGAAGTCCAGCTCGCGCACGTCGACCCCGTCGAGCGTGACCCGGCCTCCGGTGACGTCGTAGAGCCGGGGCACCAGGTAGCTGAGGGTGGACTTGCCGGAGCCGGTCGCCCCGACGACCGCCAGGCTGCTGCCCGCCGGGACGGTGAGGTCGATGCCGCTGAGGGTCGGCCCGCTCCTCTTGTCATAGCTGAAGTCGACGCCCTCGAAGCGGACCTCCCCGCGTATGTGCTCCAGGCGGACCGGGTTCTCCGGCTCGGTGATCTCCACGTCGAGATCGAGGTACTCGAAGATCCGCTGGAAGAGCGCCAGGGACGTCTGCATGTCGACCCCGGTGGAGAGCAGGCTCACGGCGGGCCGGAAGAGACCCTGCTGGAGCGAGACGAAGGCGACCAGGGTACCGATGGAGACGACGGCCCCGCCGCCCTGGAGGGCCAGCCCGGCGGCCCAGTAGATGACCGCGGGCATGGCGGCCATGACGATGCCGATCGTGGACATCCGCCATCGCCCGGCCATGCTGGAACGCACTTCGAGGTCGACGAGCTTCTCGGACTCCTCGGCGAAACCCCTGGTGAGGGAGTCCGCCCGGCCCATCGTCCGGCCGAGCAGGATGCCGCTGACGGAGAGCGACTCGGTGACCGTGGCCGCCATCGCGGCCATCTGCTTCTGGCGCCGGGTGATGATCTTCTTGCGCTCGCGGCCGACCCGGCGGCTGATCCAGACGAAGACCGGCAGCAGCAGGAGCGAGACGAGGGTGAGCCGCCAGTCGAGTGCCACCATGGCGACGACCGTGGCGACCACGGCGGTGAGGTTGGAGACCAGGGAGGTCGCGGTGGAGGTGACCGTCGACTGCATGCCGCCGATGTCGTTGGCGATGCGGGACTGCACCTCGCCGGTGCGCGTCCGGGTGAAGAAGGCGAGCGGCATCCGCTGGAGCTGGGCGTAGACCGCCGTGCGCAGGTCATGCATGACGCGCTGGCCGACCGTCGTGGAGATCAGCGTCTGCAGGACACCGAAGACGCTGGTGGTCACGGCGGTGAGGATCATGCCGAGGGCGAGCAGCGACAGCAGCCCCGTGCGCCCCTGGGGGATGGCCGTGTCCAGGATCTCGCGGAGCAGGAAGGGCGAGGCGACCGACACCAGCGAGGAGGCGCCGACCAGCAGGCCCACCAGGGCGAGACGGCCCCGGTAGGGATGGAAGAGACGCAGGATGCGGCGCACCTCGGCGGGCGGACGGTCGGCGTCCTTCGGCGGAGGTGTCCAGTCGATCCGATCGGGTTTCATGAGCTCCTTCGTGGGGTGCGACCGCGGCGGCCCGGGTCCGGGGGCGCACGCGGGGCCGGGCTGGGCCGGCCGGTGGTTTGAGAGCCTAGCTCATTGTTACCTATACTCACAATGAACGAGGTCCTGATATTGTTCCCTCCATGGAATCCTCCGACGTCGACGGCGTGCTCGCCGAGCAGCTGCTGCGGGTGACCCGCAGACTTCAGCGCATCCAGGGCCGCCAGCTGGAGCCGATGGGCATCACGCCCGCGCAGTTCCGGCTGCTGCGCACCGTCGCCCACTACGACGGCCCGCCCCGGATGGCCGATCTCGCGCAGCGCCTGGATGTCGTTCCCCGCGCCGTGACCACCCTGGTCGACGGACTGGAGGCGAGCGGTCGGGTGCGGCGCGCCCCCGATCCGGACAACCGCCGGGTGATCCGGATCGAGATCACCGAGGAGGGAATCGCCACCCTCCGGTCGCTGCGCGACGCGCGCCGGGCCGCCGCGGAGGAGATCCTGGCCCCACTGACCGTCGCTCAGCGCGAAGTGCTCGGCGATCTTCTGACCGCCCTGGTCAACGGGATGCCGGAGCGTCGCTGCTAGCGTCCGCCCGGGTGGCACGCATCCGCCCGTACGCCTGACCGAACAGCCGAGGAGACCTCGCCATGCCCCTGCTGGAGCCGAAGCCGGAAGCCCTCCGCCCCGCGGCGCGTACCCCCTCCGTGGACCGGGTGGCCGCCCGGCAGGCTCCGGGTACGCCGGAGCCGCTGCGCGGCGACCTCGTCGCCCTGCTCGGGCCGGAGAAGGTGCTGTGGAAGGTCTCCGACCTGGTGAAGTACGCCTCGGACGCCAGCCCGTACCGCTTCGTCCCCCAGGTCGTCGTGGTCCCGGAGGACATCGACGACATCTCGGCGATCCTCTCGTACGCGCACGGGAAGGGCCGGGAGGTCGTCTTCCGGGCGGCGGGCACCAGCCTGAACGGTCAGGCCCAGGGCGAGGACATCCTGGTCGACGTCCGCCACCACTGGGCGGGGATCGAGGTCCTGGACGACGGCGCGCGGGCCCGCGTCAAGCCGGGTACGACGGTCGTGCGGGCCAACGCCGCCCTCGCCCGGCACGGCCGCCTGCTGGGCCCCGACCCGGCCAGCGCCATCGCCTGCACGATCGGCGGGGTCGTCGCCAACAACGCCTCGGGGATGACGGCGGGCACCACGCGCAACTCGTACCGCACGGTCTCCTCCCTCACCTTCGTCCTGCCGAGCGGCACCGTCGTCGACACCGCCGCTCCGAACGCGGACGAGGAGCTGGCCCATGCCGAGCCGCGGCTGTGCGAGGCGCTGCTGGCCCTCAAGGCGGAGATCGAGGCGGATGCCGGGCTGACCGCCCGGATCCGCGCCAAGTACGAGATCAAGAACACCAACGGCTACCGCCTCGACGCCTTCCTGGACGGCTCGACGCCGGTGCAGATCCTGCGCGGTCTGATGGTGGGCTCCGAGGGCACGTTCGGCTTCATCTCCGAGGTCGTCTTCGACACCCTGCCGCTGGACCGCCGGGTCTCCACCGCCCTGCTCTTCTTCCCCTCGCTGACCGCGGCGGCCGCGGCGGTGCCCCGTTTCAACCAGGCGGGGGCGATCGCCGTCGAGCTGATGGACGGCAACACGCTGCGCGCCTCGGTGAGCGTCCAGGGCGTTCCGGCGGACTGGGCGGAGCTGCCCAAGGAGACGACGGCGCTGCTGGTGGAGTTCCGCGCCCCCGACGAATCCGGCCAGGAGGCGTACGAGCAGGCGGCGGCCGCCGTCGTCGAGGGGCTCGACCTGGTCGCGCCCGTCGCCTCCGTGACCAACGCGTTCACCCGTGACGCCAAGGTGATCTCCGGCTACTGGAAGGCCCGCAAGGCGTTCGTCACGGCGGTCGGCGGCTCCCGGCCCTCCGGCACGACGCTGATCACGGAGGACTTCGCGGTACCGCCCTCCCGGCTGGCCGAGGCGTGCGAGGCCCTGCTCGGGCTCCAGGCGCGGCACGGCTTCGACGCCGCCGTCGCCGGCCACGCGGCCCACGGAAACCTGCACTTCCTGCTCGCCTTCGACGCGGCGAAGCCGTCCGACGTCGACCGCTACGCCGCATTCATGGACGACTTCTGCCGGCTGACGGTGGAACGCTTCGACGGCTCCCTGAAGGCCGAGCACGCCACCGGCCGCAACATCGCCCCCTTCCTGGAGCTGGAATGGGGCCCCAAGGCGACCGAGCTGATGTGGCGCACCAAGCAGGTCATCGACCCGGACGGGGTGCTGGCCCCCCGGATCGTCCTGGACCGCGACCCGAAGGCCCATCTGCGCGGGCTGAAGACGATCCCCGAGGTCGAGGCGGTCGCCGATCCCTGCATCGAGTGCGGGTTCTGCGAACCCACCTGCCCCAGCCACGACCTGACGACGTCCCCGCGCCAGCGCATCGTGCTGCGCCGCGAGATGATGCGCCAGCCGGACGGCTCACCGGTGGAGACGCAGCTGCTCGACGCGTACGGGTACGACGCCGTCGACACCTGCGCGGGCGACTCGACGTGCAAGCTCGCCTGCCCGGTGGGGATCGACACCGGGGCGCTGATGAAGGACTTCCGCCACCGGCGGCACTCGCCGCGCGAGGAACGGATCGCGGCGAGTGCCGCGAAGAACTTCAAGGCGGTGGAGGCGGCGGCCCGGCTGGCGGTGGCCGCCGCCGGCCGGATCGGTGCGCGCATCGGCAACGGTCCGCTGGAGGCCGTCACCGGGCTCGCCCGCAAGGCGGTCCGCCCCGACCTGGTGCCCGAGTGGCTGCCGGAGATCCCCGGCGCCGCCGCCCGGAAACTCCCCCGTACCTCCCGCGTCGGGGCGAGTGCCGTCTACTACCCGGCGTGCGTCAACCGCATCTTCGGCGGCCCCGAGGGCCATCGGGGCCCCTCGCTGCCGCAGGCCGTGGTCGCCGTCTCCGCCCGGGCCGGAAAGCCGGTCTGGATCCCCGACGACGTCGCCGGGACCTGCTGCGCGACGATCTGGCACTCCAAGGGGTACGACGAGGGCAACAGGGTCATGGCCAACCGCATCGTGGAAGCGGCCTGGGGCTGGACGGCCGGCGGCAGGCTGCCGCTGGTCGTCGACGCCTCCTCGTGCACCCTGGGCATCGCCCACGAGGTGGTGCCGTATCTCACCGAGGACAACCTGGAGCTGCACCAGGAGCTGACCATCGTCGACTCGCTGGTCTGGGCGGCCGACGAACTGCTGCCGGAGCTGACGGTGGTCCGGAAGACCGGCTCGGCGGTCCTGCACCCGACGTGCTCCATGGAGCATCTGGGCGACGTGGAGCAGTTGCGTACGGTCGCGGAGGCCGTAGCCGAGGAGGTCGTCGTCCCCGACGACGCCGGATGCTGCGCCTTCGCGGGCGACCGGGGGATGCTGCACAAGGAGCTGACCGCCTCGGCGACGGCCAAGGAGGCCGCCGAGGTGAACGAGCGGGCGTACGACGTGTACCTCTCGGCCAACCGCATGTGCGAGGTCGGTATGGACCGTGCCACGGGCCATTCGTACTACTCGGTGCTGATGGAGCTGGAACGGGCGACCCGGCCGGGGGCCGCGACGCGCTGACGGCCGGGGTCCTCGGCCCCGTACGCCCCCCGCCCCGGAAGGTAGCCGGGCGGGCCCGCTGTCCCCGGGCCCGCCCGGCTTCCGTATGCCCGCAGGCCGGCGGAGGTCACGAAAGTCCATGGTTTCGGCACGGGAGTCCAATCGCTCCCCTTGCGCAGCACCTGCACCAACTACCAAGGTCGTCACCGAAGTTCATGAGCAAGCCGCGCACGTCAGACCCCCCTTACGGAGGATCGATGAACGACGCAGCACATCGGAACGACGGTACGGAGCACGGCGGCGAGGGCGCGATGAGCCGCCGCTCGGTGCTCCGGACGACCGCCGGAGTGGCCGGTGCCGGCCTGGGGCTCGGCGCCGTCGGCAACCCTACCGCGCACGCCGCATCCCCCACGGACGCACCGGCCGCCGGGACCCCGGAGCGCCGGGGCAGGACCATGGTGGGGGTGCCCTTCGAGCCGCGCTCCACCGTCCGGGTCGGCATCGTCGGCCTCGGCAACCGCGGCGGCAGCATGATCGACCTCTTCCTCGCCGTCGGCGGCGTACGGGTCGTCGCCGTCTGCGACCCGGTGAAGGAGAAGGCGCAGCGGGCCGCCGCCAAGGTGACCGCCGCGGGCCAGCCCGCACCCGCCGTCTACACCAAGGGCGAGGACGACTACGAGAAGCTCTGCGAGCGCGGGGACATCGACTTCGTCTATGTGGCGACGCCCTGGGACTTCCACTTCCGGATGGCGAAGACCGCGCTGCTGAACGGCAAGCACGTGGGCGTGGAGTGTCCGATCGCGCTCCAGCTCGACCAGCTCTGGGAGCTGGTCGACCTCTCCGAGCGCACCAGACGTCACTGCATGCAGCTGGAGAACTGCTGTTACGGGCAGAACGAGATGCGGGTGCTGCGCATGGCGCACGCCGGTCTCTTCGGCGATCTGCTGCACGGGGCGGGCGCCTACAACCACGACCTGCGCGGCCTGATGTTCGATCCGGACTACTACGAAGGCCCCTGGCGCAGGCTCTGGCACACCCGGTTGCGCGGCGATCTCTACCCCAACCACGGCTTCGGCCCGGTCGCCAACTACATGGACATCAACCGCGGCGACCGCGCGGTGAGCATCACCAGTGTGGGCTCCCCGGCCCTCGGTCTCGCCGAGTACCGCGAGAAGCACATGCCGGCCGGTGATCCGAGCTGGAAGGAGACGTACATCGAGTCCGACCGGACGATCAGCCTGGTCCAGACCGCCAAGGGCCGGGTCATCCGGCTGGAGCACGACGTCTCCACCCCGCACCCCTATTCGCGGATCAACAGCCTCGGCGGTACGAGGGGCGTCTTCGAGGACTATCCCGCGCGGATCTACATCGAGCCCGACCACACCGACGACAACTGGGGCGACTTCGGGAAGTACCGGGAGTGGGACCACTGGCTGTGGAAGGAGCACGCCAATCCGCCGGGCGGTCACGGCGGGATGGACTACATGCTGGTGTTCCGGCTGATGCAGTGCATGCGGCTGGGGTTGGTCCCGGACTTCGACGTGTACGACGCGGCGACCTGGACGGCGCCGGTGCCGCTGAGCCATCTGTCCATCAGGGCGAAGGGCGCCCCGCAGCAGATCCCGGACTTCACCCGGGGTGAGTGGAAGAAGGCCCGCCCCGGCATGGACTCGGAGAACCCGGAGCCGGCCTGACCAATCGGTGCACGTGAACGGGCGGGCCGGGGGTGCGCACCCCCGGCCCGCCCGCCGCGGAGCTTCCCGGCCCTCAGAAGACGTTCAGGGCGGCCGCCCCGCCCACTCCCCCGAGCACCATGAACACCGGCATCAGCACCTTCAGCTCCACCCAGCTGCCGGCCTTGAACCGCATGGCCTTCGGCGGGCCGACCGGGTACCAGCGCTTGCGGCCGATCGGGATGGGCCACAGGATCGGGCAGCCGGAGACGGTCAGCGCGTCCCCGATGTCGTGGACCAGGGCGCCGAGCACGATCGGCAGCCCGAGCCACATGTACTCCTGGCCGGGGCCGGTGAACAGCCAGTCGGAGCCGTTGCCCGGCTCGTCCAGCACACCGGCCAGTATCCAGGCGCTGGTCGCGCCGAGCATCCACACCAGGACGTCGCTGGACACCCGGGCCGCCCGCCACAGCAGCCCTTCGACCGCGAGCACCAGGTGGACGAAGAGGATCCCGAGGACGGCCCACCGGCCGCCGGTGATCGCCGCGGCGGAGGCCCCGGCGCCGATCAGGACGGCCCAGGCCCAGGTGTGGGTCAGGGTGCGGTGCCCGCCGTTGCGGTTGGAGTCGCCGCGCATCCTGGTCGCCTTGTACACGGCGTGCGAGAGCTTGTCGACGATCTCGCAGAGTCCCCGGGACACCGGACCGAAGGCGCGCGAGATGGTCGCGGACTTGTGGTCGAGGTCCGGGGCGAGCGCCGCTCCGGCGGTGATGAGCGCGCCCACGACCAGGACGGGCCAGGGCATCGGATGGCCCGCGGCGGAAGCCGCGGCACCCACCCCCAGCCAGGCCGCCGCCCCGGACAGAGAGTGTGCCGGTCCCATCATGGTTCTTCCCGCCCCCAAGAGTCTTTTCGCTTCGCCGCCATGGCCGCCCGGGCATGGCCGAGTTGAGTGCGAAGCGTATCGCTCATGATCTTCATACGGTCGTCCGGTTCCCTCATCCGGGCGGAAGGAAGGCAAGATGGGGGCGTGACCCTTATCGATCAGCTGCCCCCGACCGACGACCCCGACGCCCTTTTCGAGGCTTTCTCGTCATGGACCGAGAACCGGGGCATCACCCTCTATCCGGCCCAGGAGGAGGCGCTGATCGAGGTGGTCTCCGGCGCGAACGTGATCCTCTCCACCCCGACCGGCTCCGGGAAGAGCCTGGTCGCGGCGGGTGCGCACTTCACCGCGCTGGCCCAGGACAAGGTCACTTTCTACACCGCGCCGATCAAGGCGCTGGTCTCGGAGAAGTTCTTCGACCTGTGCAAGCTGTTCGGTACGGAGAACGTCGGCATGCTCACCGGCGACGCCTCGGTCAACGCCGACGCCCCGGTGATCTGCTGCACCGCCGAGGTGCTGGCCTCCATCGCGCTCCGTGACGGCAAGTACGCCGACATCGGCCAGGTCGTGATGGACGAGTTCCACTTCTACGCGGAGCCGGACCGCGGCTGGGCCTGGCAGATCCCGCTGCTGGAGCTTCCGCAGGCCCAGTTCGTCCTGATGTCGGCCACGCTCGGCGACGTCCGGATGTTCGAGGAGGACCTGACGCGCCGCACCGGCCGCCCCACCTCCGTGGTGCGCTCGGCGACCCGGCCGGTGCCGCTCAGCTACGAGTACCGGCTGACCCCGATCACCGAGACCCTGACCGAGCTGCTGGACACCCGGCAGTCGCCGGTCTACATCGTGCACTTCACGCAGGCCGCGGCGGTCGAGCGGGCCCAGTCGCTGATGAGCATCAACATGTGCACCAAGGAGGAGAAGGAGAAGATCGCCGATCTGATCGGCAACTTCCGCTTCACCACCAAGTTCGGCAAGAACCTCTCCCGCTACGTCCGGCACGGCATCGGGGTGCACCACGCCGGCATGCTGCCGAAGTACCGGCGGCTGGTGGAGAAGCTGGCCCAGGCCGGTCTGCTGAAGGTGATCTGCGGTACGGACACCCTCGGCGTCGGGGTCAACGTCCCGATCCGCACCGTGCTCTTCACCGCGCTCACCAAGTACGACGGGACGCGGGTCCGTACGCTGCGGGCCCGGGAGTTCCACCAGATCGCCGGCCGGGCGGGCCGGGCCGGGTTCGACACGGCGGGCTTCGTGGTGGCCCAGGCGCCCGAGCACGTCATCGAGAACGAGAAGGCCGTCAAGAAGGCGGGCGACGACCCGAAGAAGAAGCGCAAGGTGGTCCGCAAGAAGGCCCCCGAGGGCTTCGTCGCCTGGTCCGAGACCACCTTCGACAAGCTGATCCAGTCCGATCCGGAGCCGCTGACCTCCCGTTTCCGGGTCACGCACACCATGCTGCTGTCCGTGATCGCCCGCCCCGGCAACGCCTTCGAGGCGATGCGGCGGCTGCTGGAGGACAACCACGAGCCGCGCCGGGCGCAGCTGCGGCACATCCGGCGGGCCATCGCGATCTACCGTTCGCTGCTGGACGGCGGTGTGGTGGAGCAGCTCGACGCGCCGGACGCGGAGGGCCGCATCGTCCGGCTCACGGTCGATCTCCAGCAGGACTTCGCGCTCAACCAGCCGCTGTCCACCTTCGCGCTGGCCGCGTTCGACCTGCTGGACCCGGACTCGCCCTCGTACGCGCTGGACATGGTCTCCGTGGTGGAGTCGACGCTGGACGACCCCCGGCAGATCCTGGCCGCGCAGCAGAACAAGGCGCGCGGCGAGGCCGTGGGGCGGATGAAGGCGGACGGGGTCGAGTACGAGGAGCGGATGGAGCTGCTCCAGGAGGTCACGTACCCGAAGCCGCTGAGCGAGCTGCTGTGGCACGCGTACGACGTGTACCGCAGGAGCCACCCGTGGGTGGGCGACCATCCGGTGTCGCCGAAGTCCGTCATCCGCGACATGTACGAACGCGCCATGACGTTCACCGAGTTCACCTCGCACTACGAGCTGGCCCGGACCGAGGGCATCGTGCTGCGGTATCTGGCGAGCGCGTACAAGGCGCTGGAGCACACCATTCCGGACGACCTCAAGTCCGAGGACCTGGAGGATCTGATCGCCTGGCTGGGCGAGATGGTGCGCCAGGTGGACTCCAGCCTGCTCGACGAGTGGGAGCAGCTGGCCAACCCGGAGGTCGAGACCGCGGAGGAGGCCCAGGAGAAGGCCGACGAGGTGAAGCCGGTGACGGCGAACGCCCGCGCCTTCCGGGTGCTGGTCCGCAACGCGATGTTCCGCCGGGTGGAGCTGGCCGCGCTGGACCGGGTGGACGAGCTGGGCGAGCTGGACGGCGAAGCGGGCTGGGACGCGGACGCCTGGGGCGAGGCGATGGACGCCTACTGGGACGAGTACGAGGATCTGGGCACCGGCCCGGACGCCCGGGGCCCGAAGCTGCTGCGGATCGAGGAGGACCCGGCGCACGGGCTGTGGCGGGTGCGGCAGAGCTTCGCCGACCCGAACGGCGACCACGACTGGGGCATCAGCGCGGAGATCGATCTGGCCGCCTCCGACGAGGAGGGCCGGGCCGTCGTCAGGGTCACCTCCGTGGGGCAGCTGTGATCCGTGGGGCGGCTGTGGGACGGGAGCGGAAGTGGAGGGGAACCGTATGACGAATCCCGCCGAGCGTCTGGTCGATCTGCTCGACCTGGAACGCATCGAGGTGGACATCTTCCGGGGGCGCAGCCCCCACGAGTCGCTCCAGCGGGTCTTCGGCGGCCAGGTCGCCGGGCAGGCGCTGGTCGCGGCGGGCCGGACCACCGACGGCGACCGGCCGGTCCATTCGCTGCACGCGTACTTCCTGCGGCCGGGGCGGCCGGGGGTGCCGATCGTGTACCAGGTGGAGCGCGTCCGGGACGGCCGGTCGTTCACCACCCGCCGGGTCACGGCGATCCAGCAGGGCCGGACGATCTTCAACCTGACCGCGTCCTTCCACCGTCCGGAGGAGGCGGGCTTCGAGCACCAGCTGCCGCCGTCCCGCGAGGTCCCGGATCCCGAGGGGCTGCCGACCGTCGCCGAGGAGGTCCGTGAGCACCTGGGCGCGCTGCCGGAGGCGCTGGAGCGGATGGCCCGGCGCCAGCCCTTCGACATCCGGTACGTCGACCGGCTGCGGTGGACGGAGGAGGAGGTCAGGGACGCCGACCCGCGCAGCGCGGTGTGGATGCGGGCGGTCGGTCCGCTGGGCGACGACCCGCTGGTGCACACCTGCGCGCTGACGTACGCGAGCGACATGACGCTGCTGGACGCCGTCCGCATCCCGGTGGAGCCGCTGTGGGGTCCGCGCGGCTTCGACATGGCCTCCCTGGACCACGCCATGTGGTTCCACCGGCCGTTCCGGGCCGACGAGTGGTTCCTGTACGACCAGGAGTCGCCGGTCGCCACCGGTGGGCGGGGGCTGGCGCGCGGGCGGATCTACGACCGCGACGGCCATCTGCTGGTGTCCGTGGTACAGGAGGGGCTGTTCCGGCGGCTGGGGTCGTAGGACACGTCCGGCGGATCAGGTGCCGGGCAGCGGGTCCTGTTCGACCTCGTGGCGGCGGGTGCGGATGTCCGGGGGCGCCGGGTGGAGCTTGGCGTCGCAGGCGGGGCCGAGGCCCGTGCGGCGTGAAGCCGTACCGGTGAGCGGACGGCCGCACAGGCGGCAGCGCACCACCCTGCGCCGGGCGGCGGGTTCGTCCGGCGCGTCCCCGGTCGGGGCGCCGGGGGCGGGGAGGGGCTCGGGGAAGAGCTCGGCGGATTCCACGCGTCGATCTTCCCAGGCCGTCCGTCGCCCGTGCGACGTCGGAGCGGAGCAGAGGGAGGGAATCGGCGAGTGAGCAGGGTGGTGACGCTGCGGCGGGCCACGGCGGCGGAGGGGGACGTCGGCCATGTCGTCGAGCTGGCCCACTCGGCCGGCGGCGGGCCCCGGGTCGTGGCCCATGTGGAGCGCGAACTCCCGGAGGGCGGGATACCCGCGTACCTCGCGGCCCGCAAGTCGGGGGCGCGGTCCTTCGTGCTCTGGGCCGACCCCGGACGCCGGACCCGGATGGCCACCGTGGTCACCGCCTCCGCGACACACGGCGTCGCGACGTACCGGGTGCTGGACACCCACGGCGGGCTCATCGGCACCGTGGTCCGCGAGCAGGCCCTCCGCGGGAAGGGGCTGCGGACCCGCTGGACGGTCGCGCAGGCGGGCTGCCCGGAAGCGGTCGGCTACAAGGGCCGCGTCTTCTGGTGGTACGTGTGGTGGCTGCTGTCCGGCGTCCAGGTGGCGATCGCGGTGGGCAGTCTGCTGAACGACGGGGGCGAGGTGGCGCGCGGGCCCCGGCGCGTCGTCTGGCGGGCCGGTGGCGAGGTGCCGTTGGAGTTCCGCTCGGACGGCGACGAGATCCAGGTGCGCGCGCACTGGGTCGACCAGCGGCTCGCGGCGGCCCTGAGCGCCCTGATCCGCTCCTTCGACGGCTGGCTGGGCTCGCCCTGGGACGACGAGAAGGAGGAGCGGAAGAGGACCGGGAGGGCGAAGAAGTAGCCGGGTGCCGGTCAGGTGGCGAGGATGCGGGCCTTCTGGGCCTCGAACTCGCTCTGGGTCAGTACGCCCTGGCTCCTGAGGTCGCCGAGCTCCTTGAGCTGGGCGATCTTGTTGCTCATCTCGTCCTCCGGCGCGACGGTGGTGGGCGCCGGCGGCGGTGGCGCTGCCTGATAGCCCGCCTCCTGGCCGCGCAGGGCGTCCTGTTCGGCCCAGCGGCCCGCCTGGCGCCGGGAGACCCGGTTGGAGACGGAGGTGGCGGTTCCGGCGATCACCGCGGTGCGGGCGACGCCGCGAAGCAGTCCTGGCATGGTGCGTTCTCCTCTGGCCGGCTCGTGTGGGCGGTTCAGGACCTGGCCGCGGCCTCGGCGGCGTCCAGGGAGGCGAGGACCTCCTGGAGCGGGATGCGCCCGCCCGCCACGATGCGTCCGCCGGAGCGGCGCAGGGCGGCGGCGAACGGCCCGGCCCAGGTGTTCTCGTAGACGACGATCCCGGCGGAGCTGCCCGGTTCGAGGACGGCGCCCACCTCGTCGATGTCGTCGCGGCCCACCAGCCCGGAGGAGACTCCCTCGAAGACGGCCAGTCCGTCGTGGCCGTCCCCGGTCAGCTCGGCGAGCTCCACCCCCGCGACCGTGCCGTCCCGGTCCTTCCTGACGAAGACCAGGTCCAGGATGCGGATGATGCCCCGGTCGACCAGATCGACCAGGAGCGGCAGTCCCTCGCCCGTCATCCGGTTTCCCGGGAACTCGACCACCAGGTAGTCGACCGGCCCCGTCTCGTCGGTCTCGCTGCTCACACCGGCTCCTTGGCGTCTCGACCGCCCCGGGTCGGGCCCGGGGCCTGTGCCCTGGTCATTGGAACAGGGGGCGGGCCGGTACGCATCTCGGCCGTGGCCGGGACCCCGGTGCGGGCCGGTTGCTCCGTCGGAGGGACGACGGGTCCTCCCGATGGCCGAGCGGTGCGAGCCGCGCCCGGCGCCGGTGCCGGGGTGCGGCGATGATCGCGCCTGCGCTGCGGAGGAGGGACGGGCATGACGGCCGATCAGGTCATGGTGGGGGCGGGTCTGATCGTGGTGCTCGCGGTCGGCTCGCAGGTGCTGGCGAGCCGGCTGCGGGTGCCCCCGCTGCTGGTTTTGTTGCCGGTGGGGTTCGTCGCCGGTGCGCTGACGGACACCGTCCATCCGGACAAGCTGCTCGGCGGGGCCTTCTCCCCGCTGGTCTCGCTCGCGGTGGCGGTGATCCTCTACGAGGCGGGGCTCGGCCTGGAACCGGCCCGGCTGCGGGGTGACACCCGGCGGGTGGTGGTGCGGCTGCTCTGGTTGGGGACGCTGGTCACCTGGATCTCCGGCGCGCTGTTCGCGGCACCGGTGCTGGGCATGTCCAAGGGCGCGGCGGTGATGCTGGGGGCGATCCTGGTGGTGTCCGGGCCGACGGTCGTCGGGCCGCTGCTCAATTTCGTACGGCCCCGGGAGCGGGTGCGGCGGGTGCTCCTCTGGGAGGGCGCGCTGATCGATCCGGTCGGCGGCATCCTGGGGGCGTTGGTCTTCCATGCGGTGGCCGCCGACGAGGTCAGGGGGTTCGGGGGCCAGGTGGAGCAGTTCTCGGCCAGTGCGGCGGTCGGGGTGCTGGGCGGGGTGGTCGGGGCCGGGCTGCTGTGGCTGCTGCTGCGCCGCGTCCGGCTCACCGAGGAGCTGGCGGCGTCGGCGCAGATCGCCGCGGTGGTCGGGGTGGCGGCCGTGTGCGACGCGGTCCGGGAGGACACCGGGCTCATCTCCGCGATCGTGATGGGCGTGGCCATGGCCAATCTGCCGGGGCTGGACCTCCCGGCCCGGCGGCCGTTCCTGGACACCCTGGTCTCGCTGATCATCGGCCTGCTGTTCGTCTCGATCTCGGCCACGGTCACCCCCGCCTCGCTGCGCCATGTGGTGCTGCCCGCGCTCGCCCTGTCCGCCTTCCTGGTGCTGGTCGTGCGTCCGTCGGTGGCGCTGCTGTCGACGGCCGGCACCGGGGTGCGGGGCGGGGAGCGGTGGTTCATCGGGTGGATGGCCCCGCGCGGCATCGTCGCCGCCGCGACCGCCGCCACGTTCTCGCAGACCCTGGTGGCGCGGGGCGTCGGCGGCGCGGAGCGGATCCTGCCCGCGACGTTCGTGGTGATCGTCGCGACCGTCACGCTGTACGGGCTGACGGCGTTTCCGGTGGCCCGGTGGCTGGGGGTGCTGCGTCCCTCGCGTTCCCGGCCGTTGCTGGTCGGCGGTGAGCCGTGGGCGGTCGATCTGGGGCTGGCGCTGCGCTCGGCGGGGCTGGACGTGCTGATGTGGGCGGGCGCCGGGCGGCAGCGGACGCGGATCGAGGAGGCAGGGCTGCGACTGGCCCCGGGCGAACTGCTCGCGGCGGCCTCCGGTGCGGGGGCGGAGCTGGAGGGGATCACGGGGGTGCTGCTGCTCACCGGGGAGGACGACTTCAACGCGCTCGCCGCGATGACGCTCCGGGAGAGCGTCGAGGGCCGGGTGCACCGCCTCGCCCCCGCCGCGGGCGACCAGGGCGTGGTGGCGCCGTACACCGGGGGCGAGCCGCTGTTCCGTCCCGGGCTGACCGGACCGGAGCTGGCCCGCCGGTACGAGGCCGGGGCCCGGGTGCTGGCGCGACGGGCCGACGGGGCCGTCCCGGCGGGCCACGAGGTGCTGTTCGTGGTCCGCGCGGACGGCGGCCTCGACCCGGTCACCCGGACCGGTGTCCCCGAGCCCCGGCCGGGCGACACCGCCGTGCTCCTCGCTCCCCCGCCCGCCGCACCGGGTGCCGCGTGAGGCCCGGGGCACGGCGATGATGGTTCCCGACGACGACCGCGACCCCCGCGAAAGGACCCCGCGCATGACCGAGATCGTTCCGGTGAGCGGACCCGAACTGATCACCTATGCCGACGAGTTGGCCGCGCTCCTGATCGACGCCGTGGCGGACGGCGCGTCGGTGGGCTTCCTCGCTCCGCTGGACCGGGCGGCGGCCGCCGCCTGGTGGCGGGAGCGGGCCGGGAGCGTCGAGGACGGGCCGCTGCGGATCTGGATCGCCCGGGACGGCGAACGGATCGCCGGGACCATCAGCCTGACGCGGGCCACCCTGCCCAACGCCCGCCACCGCGCGGAGGTCGCCAAGCTGATGGTGCGCGGCTCGGCCCGCAGCCAGGGGCTGGGCCGGGCGCTGCTGGACACCGCGGAGCGGTCGGCCGCCGACGCGGGAATCTCCCTGTTGGTCCTGGACACCGAGAGCGGAAGCCCGGCCGAGCGGCTCTACCGTGCCGCGGGCTGGACGGAGTGCGGCTCGATCCCGGGCTACGCGGCGGACCCGACCGGGGTGCTGCGTCCGACGACGCTCTACTACAAGGAGATCGGTCCGGTCCCCCTCTGAGGGCCCGAACTCCAGTATGGGGAACGGCAGTTCGTCGCATCCGTCCGCCCGGCCGCCGGGGTCGGTGCCGGAGCGGGAACACGCAGGCAGGAGGCGTACCGGCGCCCCGGCGGCCGGGCGACCGGCTTCCGACGGGTCGTCCGGGACGGGACAATGATCCCGGTAGCCATACCTATGAGGAGACCCACATGACGCTGCACGACATCCCCCTGCGCACCCTCACCGGCGAGCCCACCTCCCTGGCCGACTACCGCGACAAGGCGGTCCTCCTGGTGAACGTCGCGTCCCAGTGCGGGCTCACTCCGCAGTACGCGGGCCTGGAAAGGCTCCAGAAGGCCTACGGCGGGCGCGGATTCACCGTGCTCGGCGTGCCCTGCAACCAGTTCGCGGGCCAGGAGCCGGGGACGGCGGAGGAGATCGGGACCTTCTGCTCGACGACCTACGGCGTCACCTTCCCGCTGCTGGAGAAGACCGAGGTGAACGGCGAGGGCCGGCACCCGCTCTACGCGGAGCTGACCCAGCTGGCCGACGCGGACGGCGAGGCCGGTGACGTCCAGTGGAACTTCGAGAAGTTCCTCATCTCCCCGGCCGGGCTGCCGGTCGCGCGGCTGCGCCCGGGTACGGACCCGGAGGCTCCGGAACTCGTCGCGGCCATCGAGGCGCAGCTGCCCTCCTGACCCGTCGTACGCCCGGCCGCCGGGCGGGTCCGGAAGTCCGGTCCCGCCCGGCGGCCGGGTCGGTTCGCGCGGGGTGGCGTGCGGTCAGCGGATCGGCATGCCGGAGAGGGTGCGGGCGATGACCAGGCGCTGGATCTCGCTGGTGCCCTCGAAGATGGTGTAGATCGCCGCGTCCCGGTGCATCCGCTCCACCGGGTACTCCCGGGTGAAGCCGTTGCCGCCGAGGATCTGGATGGCCTGGGCGGTGACCTTCTTGGCCGTCTCGCTCGCGTACAGCTTGGACATGGAGCCCTCGGCCGAGGTGAACGGCTTGCCGGTGGTCGCCATCCAGGAGGCGCGCCAGACCAGCAGCCGGGCCGCGTCGATCTGCGTCCGCATGTCGGCGAGCTGGAAGGCGACGCCCTGGTTGTCGATGATCGGGCGGCCGAACTGGGTGCGCGTCTTCGCGTAGTCCAGCGCCACCTCGTACGCCGCGCGGGCGGTGCCGACCGCCATCGCGCCGACCGCCGGGCGGGACGCCTCGAAGGTGGCCATCGCGGCGTTCTTCACCCGCTCGCCGCCACCGGCCTTGGCGCGCTCGCGGGCCCGCGCCAGGCGCTCGTCGAGCTTCCCCTTGCCGCCGAGCAGGCAGTGGCCGGGCACCCGTACGTCCTCCAGGACGACCTCGGCGGTGTGCGAGGCGCGGATGCCGTGCTTCTTGAACTTCTGGCCCTGGGACAGGCCGGGGGTGTTCGGCGGCACGATGAAGGAGGCGTGGCCCTTGGAGCCCAGCTCCGGGTCGACCACGGCGACGACCACGTGGACGTTGGCGATGCCGCCGTTGGTCGCCCAGGTCTTGGTGCCGTTCAGCACCCATTCGTCCTTGGCCTCGTCGTAGACCGCCCGGGTGCGCATCGAGGCGACGTCGGAGCCCGCGTCCGGCTCGGAGGAGCAGAAGGCGGCGACCTTGACGTCCTCGG
Organism: Streptomyces sp. NPDC015144; assembly: GCF_043079735.1. Classification (NCBI taxonomy): domain Bacteria; kingdom Bacillati; phylum Actinomycetota; class Actinomycetes; order Kitasatosporales; family Streptomycetaceae; genus Streptomyces; species Streptomyces sp. NPDC015144. The sequence continues at coordinate 97,709 of NZ_JBIBUU010000010.1, forward strand.
CGTCGCCGTACATCTGCGGTATCCAGGTACCGATCTGCTCCTCGGTGCCGTTGGCGAGGACGCCGACGGCCGCCAGGCCGGTGCCGACGATGGAGAGGGCGATGCCCGCGTCCCCCCAGAAGAGCTCCTCCATCGCCATCGGGATGCCGAGTCCCGTCGGGTCGAAGAACTGCTGGGCGTAGAAGTCGAGGGAGTAGATGCCGACCTTGGCGGCCTCCTGGATGACCGGCCAGGGCGTTTCCTCGCGCTCGTCCCACTCCGAGGCCGCCGGACGGATCACGTCCGCGGCGAAGCCGTGAAGCCAGTCACGGACCTGCTTCTGGTCGTCGTTGAGTTCGAGCGTGAACTCCGCCATCTTCCCCTCCACGTACTGCTGTGAAAAACCACTCGTTACTTGCGGTAACCGCAGTCTGTTACCGACAAGTAGCCTCTGTCAACCGCCCCGGTCCCCATCCGCGCCGAGCTGGGCGGAGTGTTACGTTGCGCAGGCAGGACGCAGGCGCACGGCCAGGGGCGGGGAGAGACGACATGGAGAGCACACGACAGGCGGAGCGCCAGCGGACGGCGGCCGAGAACCGCCGCCGCGAGTTGCTCGAAGCCGCCGACCGCGTGGTGCTCAGGGACGGCCCCGGGGCCTCGATGAACGCCATCGCGGCGGAGGCGGGCATCACCAAGCCCATCCTCTACCGGCACTTCGGGGACAAGGGCGGCCTCTACCGCGCCCTCGCCAAGCGCCACACCGACGCCCTGCTGGTCGCCCTGCGCGCCGCGCTCGACGCCCCCTCCGACCGTCGTCGGCGCGTCGAGTCGACGCTCGACACCTACCTCGCGGCCATCGAGGCCCGCCCGCAGGTCTACCGCTTCCTGATGCACCCGTCCGACGACGCGGCCCCCTCGGCGGAGCACGGTTTCGACGTCGGACGGCACTCGGCCCCGCTGCTGCGTCGGCTCGGCGAGGAGCTCGCCCAGGTGATCGCCGAGCGGGTGGACCTGGGGCCGGACAGCGCGGCCATGGCCCGCATCTGGGGTCACGGCATCGTCGGCATGATGCACGCCGCGGGCGACTGGTGGCTGGGGGAACGGCCGTGCTCCCGCGAACAGTTGGTCCGCAGCCTGGCCGACCTGCTGTGGGGCGGGGTGGCCGCGGCGGCCGACCGGCCGGGCGGCCCCGGCTTCTGAGACCGCGGCGCGCCGGAGGCGGTCAGCCCTCGCGCGCCCAGGGCGCCCGGCCGGCCGCGCGCAGCGCCCTGCGGCGGCGCAGTCCGGTCAACCGGTCGGTGTAGACGGTGCCTTCGAGATGGTCGCACTCGTGCTGGAGGCAGCGCGCGAAGAAACCGGTGCCGGTGACCCGGACCGGCTCACCGGTCACCGTGACTCCCTCGACGACGGCCCGGTCGAAGCGCTCGGTGCCCGCCTCGATGCCCGGCAGCGAGAGGCAGCCCTCCGGACCGCGCACGGTGACGCCGTCGGCCTCGACGAGCCTCGGGTTGACCAGGTGGCCGAGATGGCGCACCTCGTCGTCGTCCGGACAGTCGTAGACGAACACCCGCAGCGGGACGCCGATCTGGTTGGCCGCGAGGCCCACGCCCTCGGCCGCGTACATGGTGGCGTACATGTCCTCGACGAGCCGGGCGAGCGGGGGGCCGAACTCCGTGACGGGTTCGCATGCCTGGTGGAGCACCGGATCGCCGAGCAGACTCATGGCACGAATCAGTCCGGAACTGCCGGGGATCGGGCGGTTTCGCATGCCCGCAATCGTACGTTCCGCAGGTGCCCGGCCCTCGCGGCGGTGCCAGGGTGCGGCCTTCGCTCCGGACATCGATAGGCTGGGCGGCGGACCGATGCAAGGAGGATCTAGGACGATGGCAGGCAACACGGAGCCGCTGTCGCCACGGGCCAAGCTGGCCGTGACGGCGGGCAAAGCCGCGGCGGCGGTCTCACGCGCCGCGGGGCGCGGCAGCGGATCGGTGATCGGCGGCCGGGTGGCGCTCAAGCTCGACCCCGACCTGCTGGGGCGGCTGGCGCAGCACCTGGACGTGATCCTCGTGTCGGCGACGAACGGCAAGACGACGACGACCCGGCTGATCGCCGAGGCGCTGCGGGCCGCCGGCCCGGTCGTGTCGAACGCGCTCGGGGCGAACATGCCCGCGGGCATCACCTCGGCGCTGGCGGGCGGCTCGGACGCGCAGTACGGCGTGATCGAGGTCGACGAGAAGTACCTCGCCGGGGTCGCCCGCGACACCACGCCCAAGGTGATCGCGCTGCTCAACCTCTCCCGCGACCAGCTGGACCGCGCGGCGGAGACCCGGATGCTGGCGGAGAAGTGGCGTGAGGGGCTGTCCGGTTCGAAGGCCGTGATCGTGGCCAACGCCGACGACCCGCTGATCGTCTGGGCCGCCTCCTCCTCCCCCAACGTGGTGTGGGTGGCGGCCGGCCAGGCGTGGAAGGACGACGCCTGGTCCTGCCCCTCCTGCGGCGGTGTCATGCAGCGTCCGGGCGACGACTGGTTCTGCGGCGAGTGCGGATTCCGCCGGCCCGCCCCGAGCTGGGTGCTGCACGGCGACTACGTCCTGGACCCGCACGGTTCGGCCTGGCCGATCCACCTCCAGCTCCCCGGCCGCGCCAACAAGGCCAACGCCACCAGCTCCGCCGCCGTGGCCGCCGTCTTCGGTGTGCCGCCGCAGGTCGCGCTGGAGCGCATGTACCAGGTGCAGGCGGTGGCCGGCCGGTACGACGTGGTGTCCTTCCTCGGCCGTGAGCTGCGGCTGCTGCTGGCGAAGAACCCGGCGGGCTGGCTGGAGACGTTCTCGCTGATCGACCCGCCGCCCACGCCGGTGATCCTCTCCGTCAACGCGCGCGGCGCCGACGGCACGGACACCTCCTGGCTGTGGGACGTGGACTACACCCAGCTGGCCGGGCACCCGATCTTCGTGCTCGGCGACCGCAAGCTGGACCTGGCGGTCCGCCTCGAAGTGGCCGGGCTCGACTTCCGGGTCTGCGAGACCCTGGACGAGGCCGTGCAGCAGGCCCCGCCCGGCCGCATCGAGGTCATCGCCAACTACACCGCTTTCCAGGATCTGCGCCGCCGTGTCGGCAACTGACCCCGGGCCCGGGCAACTCCGGAGAGGACGAAGCATGAGCAACAACGGTCTGCGCCTGGTCTGGGTCTACCCCGACCTGCTCAGCACCTACGGCGACCAGGGCAACGCCCTGGTGGTGGAGCGCCGGGCCCGGCAGCGCGGGCTCGACGTGCAGCGCGTCGACGTCCGCAGCGACCAGCCGGTTCCGACGTCCGGTGACATCTATCTGGTCGGCGGTGGCGAGGACCGGCCGCAGCGGCTGGCCGCGGAGCGGCTGCGCCGGGACGGCGGGCTCAGCCGGGCCGCGTCCAACGGCGCGATCATCTTCTCGGTCTGCGCGGGCTACCAGATCCTCGGCCACGAGTTCATCAACGACCTCGGCGAGCGCGAGCCCGGCCTCGGCCTGCTCGACGTGGTCTCCACCCGGGGCGAGGGCGCCCGGTGCGTCGGCGACGTACTGGCCGACATCGACCCGCAGCTCGGACTGCCGCCGCTGACCGGCTTCGAGAACCACCAGGGCGTCACCCACCTCGGCCCGACGGCCCGGCCGTTCGCCCGGGTGAAGCTCGGCCGGGGCAACGGCACCGGCGACGGCACCGAGGGCGCGTACAACGACACCGTCTTCGGTACGTACATGCACGGCCCCGTGATGGCGCGCAACCCGCAGATCGCGGACCTGCTGCTGAAGCTGGCCCTCGATGTCAACGCGCTGCCGCCCACGGACGACCGCTGGTACGAGGCGCTGCGCTCCGAGCGCATCGCGTCCGCGACACAGCCCGCCTGATGAGGCCGGATTCGCTCTTCTGAGCGGATTCCAGCAGGTGGACGCCTGGTTCGGTCCCGCCACCCCACGCCGGTAGGGTGGCGGGGAACCAGCCGGACGACGGGGTCCGGTCGTCGGCCCACGTTGCAAAGGTTTCCCGGGCAATGCGAATTGGTGTGCTCACCTCCGGCGGCGACTGCCCCGGCCTGAACGCCGTCATCCGTTCCGTCGTGCATCGCGCGGTGGTCGACCACGGCGACGAGGTCATCGGCTTCCACGACGGGTGGAAGGGGCTGCTGGAGTGCGACTACCGCAAGCTGGATCTCGACGCGGTGGGCGGCATCCTCGCCCTCGGCGGCACGATCCTCGGCTCCTCCCGGGTCCAGCCCGCCCATCTGCGCGGCGGTGTCGAGCAGGCCCGGGGCCATGTCGCCGACCTCGGTCTCGACGCGATCATCCCGATCGGCGGCGAGGGCACGCTGAAGGCGGCCAGTCTGCTCTCCGAGGCGGGCCTGCCGATCGTCGGCGTCCCGAAGACCATCGACAACGACATCGCCTCCACCGATGTGACCTTCGGCTTCGACACCGCCGTCGGGGTCGCGACGGAGGCGCTCGACCGGCTCAAGACGACCGCCGAATCGCACCAGCGGGTGCTGATCGTCGAGGTCATGGGCCGCCACACCGGCTGGATCGCCCTGCACTCGGGCATGGCGGCCGGTGCGCACGCCATCGTCGTGCCGGAGCGCCCCTTCGACATAGACGAGCTGACCGAGGTGGTCGGCAGGCGGTTCTCGGCCGGGAAGAAGTTCGCGATCGTGGTGGTCGCGGAGGGCGCCAAGCCGCGCCCCGGCTCGGCGATGGAGGTCGAGCAGGGCACCAAGGACATCTACGGGCACGAGCGGTTCGCCGGCATGGCGACCCGGCTCTCCTCCGAGCTGGAGCAGCGGCTCGGCAAGGAGGCCCGTCCGGTGATACTCGGCCACGTCCAGCGCGGCGGCACGCCGACCGCGTACGACCGGGTGCTCGCCACCCGCTTCGGCTGGCACGCCGTGGAGGCCGCGCACCGGGGAGAGTTCGGGATGATGACGGCGCTGCGCGGCACGGACATCGTGATGGCGCCGCTGAGCGGGGCCGTGGAGACGCTGAAGACCGTCCCGGCCGAGCGGTACGCCGAGGCCGAGTGCGTGCTCTGAGCGACACCCGCTTCCCTGCACTGCCCCCGGCCGCGAACGCGACCGGGGGCAGTTCTACTCTGGTCGGGACAACCGGCACGAAACGGGGAAGCCCCCGGCGGGAGTGAACAGATGGATCACAGCGGGCACGGCATGAACATGGACCTGCCGCCGTTCACGCTGGGACGAGGGCTCCAGTTCTCCGCGGACCCCTTCTTCCTCATCGGCTGCGTCCTCGCCATCGGCCTGTACGTGTACGCCGTACTGCGGCTGCGGGCACGCGGCGACGGCTGGCCGGTCGGCCGGACGGTGTTCTTCGTCATCGGCGTGCTGAGCATCGCCCTGGTGATGTGCACCAAGCTCAACGACTACGGCATGGTCATGTTCAGCGTGCACATGGTGCAGCACATGGTGATCAGCATGCTGTCGCCGATCCTGCTGCTGCTGGGCGCTCCGGTGACCCTGGCGCTGCGCGCGCTGCCGGTCGCGGGCCGCGGCCGGACCGGTCCGCGCGAGCTGCTGCTGAAGCTGCTGCACAGCCGGTACATGCGGGTGATCACGCATCCGGCCTTCACGATCCCGATGTTCATCGCGAGCCTGTACGCGCTGTACTTCACCCCGCTCTTCGACTTCCTGATGGGTTCGACCACCGGGCACATCGCGATGATGGTGCACTTCCTCGCGGTCGGCCTGGTCTTCTTCTGGCCCATCATGGGCGTCGACCCGGGACCGCACCGGCCCGGCTATGTGATGCGGATGCTGGAGCTGTTCGCCGGGATGCCGTTCCACGCCTTCTTCGGGATCGCGCTGATGATGGCGTCGACGCCGATGGTGGGGACGTACCAGCACCCGCCCGCCTCGCTGGGCATCGACGCGCTGAGCGACCAGAGCTGGGCAGGCGGGATCGCCTGGGCCTTCAGCGAGATCCCGTCGGTGCTGGTGCTGATCGCGCTCGTCTACCAGTGGTACCACTCCGAGCAGCGGATGGCGAAGCGCTCCGACCGGGCGGCCGACCGGGACGGCGACCAGGAGCTGGAGGCGTACAACGCGTATCTCGCCTCTTTGCAGGCGCGCGGGCAGTAGCGCCGGGGACGCCTCAGGGGTGACGATGGCCTTCACGGCCACCCGGCCGACGAGGAGGGTGCGGGCATGTCCGGATCCACGAAGGCCATGGGAGCGATCACCCTGGCGGCCCTGGTCGTGGTCACCGCCTACACGGTGGCCCTGGGCAGCAGCGGCTGGCTCTGGTTCGGGTGGGTGGTGCTCGGCCTGATCACCCTGGGGATGGCGGCGACGCGCGAATCCTGAGGCCGCCCCCTTCCGTCACGAAGCCCCCTTCATCCGTCGATGGAGGGGGCTTCGGGCATCCCGCGGGTCCCCGCCGCACGCCGGGTACCGAACGTTCTTCTCCGGTTCCCCGCCCACCTGCCGCGACCTGCGGTCCTTCCCCGCGCACCGGCCCCCGCCCCGCCCCCGGCGCGGAAGGCGTTGCGCTTCAACTCTTGACAGGTGCGTGACACCACGTCACCTTGGGAGCGCTCCCACAATCAAGACTCGCACACGGCGACGGCCGGACGACCGTCCCCGGGAGCATCCCTGAACGCCGGGTCCCACCCTCCCCGGGGCCCGGTACGGGCGGCGCTCCCCGAGCCGCCGCCCCGGTACGGCACCATCCCCGAGGCCCGTGGGCCGACCTCCCGCGGGCACCCGAGAGACATACGGAGCCGCAATGAGAAGGACAGGTACCACCTCCCACCGCGCACGCCGAAGGTCCGCCGCGCTCTGCGCCCTCGCCCTGGGCGCGGCGCTGACGGTCGCCCTCCCCGCACCGGCCTCGGCCGCGGCCCGGGTGGACAACCCCTACGTGGGGGCCACCCCGTACGTGAATCCCGACTGGTCGGCCAGGGCCGCCGCCGAACCGGGCGGCGGAGCCATCGCGAACGAGCCCTCGTTCGTCTGGATGGACCGCATCGCGGCGATCACGGGCACCAGCGGGGCACGCGGGCTGCGCGCGCACCTCGACACGGCGCTGGCCCAGGGCGCCGACCTCTTCCAGGTGGTCATCTACGACCTGCCGGGACGGGACTGCTCCGCCCTGGCCTCCAACGGCGAACTCGGCGCCACGGAGATCGACCGGTACAAGAACGAGTACATCGACCCCATCGCCGCCATCCTCGCCGACCCGGCCTACGCGGGCCTGCGCATCGTCGCCCTCATCGAGCCGGACTCGCTGCCGAACCTGGTGACCAACGCCGGCGGCTCGGACGGCTCCACCGCGGCCTGCGCGACCATGAAGGCGAACGGCAACTACGAGAAGGGGGTCGGCTACGCCCTGCACACCCTGGGCGCGATCCCGAACGTCTACAACTACGTCGACGCCGCCCACCACGGCTGGCTGGGCTGGGACTCCAACTTCACGCCGGCCGCGCAGGAGTTCAAGCGGGCCGCGACCACGGAGGGGGCGTCGGTCTCCGACGTGCACGGCTTCATCGTCAACACGGCCAACTACTCGGCCCTGAAGGAGCCCTACGTCAGGATCACCGACGCCGTGAACGGGACGACGGTGCGCCAGTCGAAGTGGGTGGACTGGAACTACTACGTCGACGAGCTGTCCTTCGCCCAGGCGTTCCGCACCGAGCTGGTGAACCAGGGCTTCGCCCCGGGCATCGGGATGCTGATCGACACGGCCCGCAACGGCTGGGGCGGTTCCGCCCGGCCCACCGCGGCGGGACCGCAGACCAGTGTGGACGCCTATGTCGACGGCGGCCGGGTGGACCGGCGGATCCACGCCGGGAACTGGTGCAACCAGAGCGGCGCGGGCGTCGGCGAGCGGCCGACCGCCGCCCCCGAACCCGGCATCGACGCGTACGTCTGGGCGAAGCCGCCGGGCGAGTCGGACGGCAACAGCCAGCCCGTCGACAACGACGAGGGCAAGGGCTTCGACCGGATGTGCGACCCGACGTACACCGGGAACGGGCGCAACGGCTACAACCCGTCGGGGGCCCTGCCGGGCGCCCCGCTGGCGGGCCACTGGTTCTCCGCGCAGTTCCAGGAGCTGCTGCGCAACGCCTACCCGCCGCTGGCCTGACCGCCGGCGTCGTCCGTCCGGGTCGTGGTGGGGGCCCGCCCGGACGCGGCCGCCCCCTGTCGCTCCGGCGGCGGGGGGCGGCCGCGTTTCCTCAGGCCCGCTGGAGCCCCGGGTGGCCGGACTCGGTCACGTAGGAGGTCCGGGTCGAGACCGGGGCGCCGGGGGTGGTGACGTACGGGAGGACCCGGAAGTCGGCCCGGCACCGCTCCCGGGTCAGTGAGCAGCGCACGTAACCGCGCTGGAAGTTGGTGAACTCAATGTGTTCGTTGGCCGCGAGCAGCTTGGCTCCGGAGGGGTCCAGGTCCATTCCGTCCTTGGTGGTGGAGATGGACGAGCCGACGAATTCGACGCCGAGCGTGCGCGAGCCCGGGTCGTCGAAGTCCTGCTTGAGGTTGGCGGCCAGATGGCGGTGCATGTCGCCGGTGAGGACGACGGGGTTGCTCACGTCGCGGTCGACGAGCTCCTTGAAGAGGCGTCGGCGGGCGTCCACGTAGCCGTCCCAGAAGTCCATCACGAAGGACTGGCCGGGGCCGGGGTCGGTGTCGACCTGGGTCACCGGGATCTGCTGCGAGATCATGTTCCACGTGGTGTCGGAGCGGCCGAGGCCCCGGTAGAGCCACTGCTCCTGCTCGGGGCCGAGGATGGTGCGGCCGGGGGTCAGCCGTTCGTCGCAGCCGCTCTTGGTGCCGTCGCCGCAGGGCTGGTCGTCACGGAAGAGCCGGGTGTCGAGGATGTGGAAGGTGGCCATCCGGCCGTAGCGCAGCCGCCGGTACATCCGGGCCTGGAATCCGTGCGGTTTGTTCGGGAGCCGCAGCGGCAGGTGCTCGTAGTACGCCTGGAAGGCGTCCGCGGCGCGCCGGCGGAAGACGGCCGGGTCCTGGTCGGGTTCGTTGTCGGTCTTGGACTTGTCGGCCGCCCAGTTGTCCTCGACCTCGTGGTCGTCCCAGACCAGGGCGAAGGGGTGGTTCTGGTGGGCGGCGATCAGGTCGGGGTCGAAGCGGTGCAGGGCGTGGCGGTTGCGGTACTGGACGAGGTCCATCGGCTCGGGGCGCAGCGCCGCGTCGACCGGGACCTTGCGGACGCCACCCATGGCGTCGATGGGGTTCTCGTAGATGTAGTCGCCGAGGTGCAGGACGAGGTCGACGTCCTCCTCGGCGAGATGCCGGTAGGCGGTGTAGAAGCCCTCGAACCAGGCCTGGCAGGAGACGAAGGCGAAGTCGACCTTCCGGGGCAGGCTGTTGGGCGGGGGCGCGGTGCGGGTGCGGCCGACGGGGCTGAGGACGCCGCCCGCCCGGAAGCGGTAGTAGTAGTGCCGGTCCGGCTGGAGCCCGGAGACCTCCACATGGACGGAGTGGGCGAGTTCGGGCACCGCCCGGGTCCGGCCGTGGCGGACCACATGGCGGAAGCGGTCGTCCCGGGCGACCTCCCACTGCACGTCGACGGCGTACGGCGGCATGCCCCCGCTGCTGTCGGGGGTGAGGGGGTGGGGGGCCAGCCGGGTCCACAGCACGACGCCGTCCGGCCACGGGTCGCCCGACGCCACCCCCAGAGCGAACGGGTTCTCGCGGAAGCGGCTGTCGCCCCAGGCCCGGCTCGCCGACATTCCGGCGGCGGCGAGGGCCATCCCGACGGTTCCGCCGAGCATCAATCGTCTTCCGAACACTCCAGTACCACCTGACCCACTGTTCATTTGCATGAAACTCGTCCCTTCGTCGAACGGAATTCCGTCCGGTACGAGGTGGGATCGGCGCGTGATTTCACGCCCGTCCATGTGGTAATCACAGCGTGAATATCACAGGGGAATCATGCGCCACAAGACTACTCGCGCATGGTCATTTTGCCGTTCGCGGGCGGTTAGTTGGGGATACATCGACCATTTCCGGAGTGGTCGGCAACGGCGCGGCGACACTCTTGACACCCTTTGGACCTGCTCCTAGTCTCCACGCCACAGAATTAACGTTAGATTTCACATCGGAAAATTCGGTACGAAGAAAGGGCGTGCTCGTGTCCGGTGTCCGGAGGCTGCGGCCGTACGCGCTGCGCTGCGAGCACCGCACCACCCCGCTGGGAATCGACGAGCCCGCCCCCCGGCTCTCCTGGCGGCTGGCCTCCGATCTCCGGGGCGACGACCCGGTGGCGTACCGGGTCCGGGTCGCGGGGCGTGCCGAGGATCTGGACAGCGGCGGTCAACTCCTCTGGGACACCGGCCGGGTGGCCGACACTCGTGCGGTGGCGGTCGACTACGCGGGACCGGTGCTGGCGGGCCTCACGCGCTTCCACTGGCGGGTGTCGGTATGGTCGGCCGGTTCCGGCGCGCCCGCCGAGGCCGACTCGTGGTTCGAGACCGGATTCACCCGGGCGGATCAGTGGCGCGCCGTGTGGATCGCCCAGGGGCCGCGCCCCGTCGACGTCATGGACGCGCCCACCGAGGGCGAGTTCGCGCTCGACGACCACGGGCTGGCCCCCTGCCCCCTGTTACGCCGGTCCTTCACCGCCCCGGCCGGTGCCCGCGGCCGCGTCCACGTCAGCGCGCGCGGCCTGTACGAGCTGCGGCTCAACGGGGAGCGGGTGGGCGACGCGGAGCTGGCCCCCGGCTGGACGGACTACCGCCACCGCGTCCAGTACCAGACGTACGACGTCACCGCGTTGCTCCGGGAGGGCGAGAACGTCCTCGCGGCCACCGTGGCCGACGGCTGGTGGAGCGGGTTCGTGGGGTTCGAGCCGCGCCGGGCGGGCGCCCACTACGGCTCGTTCCCGCAGTTCCTGGCCGAGCTCCGGCTGACCGGGCCGGACGGCGCGGAGGCCGTGGTCGCCACCGACGCGAGCTGGCGCACCGCCACAGGAACGATCCGCCACGCCGATCTGCTGATGGGCGAGTGCCACGATCTGCGCCACGCCGCCGAGGGCTGGGAGCTGCCCGGCTTCGACGACTCCGGCTGGCCGTCCGCCGTGGTCACCGACACCGGTCACGAATCCCTCGTGGCCTCCCCCGACGAGCCGGTCCGGGCGATGGCGGAGCTGCGCCCCCGTTCGGTGAAACGTCACTCCTCCGGCGTCCACGTCGTCGACTTCGGCCAGAACCTCGCTGGACGGCTGCGGCTGACCGTCCGTCACCTGGCGGCCGGAGCGCGGGTGGTGGTCCGGCACGCCGAGGTGCTGGACGGGGCGGGGCGGCTGTACACGGCCAACCTGCGCACCGCCGCCGCGACCGATGTGCTCGTCGGGGACGGCCGTGAGCACCTGGTGTTCGAGCCCCGCTTCACGTACCACGGGTTCCGGTACGCGGAGATCAGCGGCCTCGCCGAGTTGGCCGAGGCGGACGTGGTGGCCGTGGTCCTGCACAGCGACACCCCGTGGGCCGGGGAGTTCGACTGCTCGGACGCGGGGCTGAGGCGGCTGCACGACTGCGTGGCCTGGGGGCAGCGCTCGAACTTCGTCAGCGTGCCCACCGACTGTCCGCAGCGCGACGAGCGGCTCGGCTGGCTGGCCGACGCCCAGGTCTTCCTTCCGACCGCCGCGCTCAACGCGGACGTGGCCGCCTTCTTCACCAAGTGGCTGCGCGACATCGAGGACGCCCGTACCCCGGACGGCGGTTTCACCAACGTGGCCCCGCGCCTGGTGGGGGTGGCCGACGAGGGCGCGCCCGGCTGGGCCGACGCGGGGGTGATCATGCCCTGGCACCTGTACCGCAGCTACGACGACCCCCGATTCCTCGCCCGGTCCCTGGACGCCATGTGCGCCTGGGTCGATCTGGTGCACCGTCACAATCCGGACCTGGTCTGGCGTCACCGGGTCGGGCCGCACTTCGCGGACTGGCTCGCCCCCGGTACGCCCACCCCGCGCGAGGTCGTCGCCACCGCGTACTTCGCGCACAGCGCCCGGCTGACCGCCGAGGCCGCCGGGGTGCTGGGCCGGCCGGAGCCGGAGCGCCGCTACCGCCGGCTGGCCGAGGAGATCCGCCGCACGTTCGCCGAACGCTTCGTCACCGTCGACGGAGCGGGCGACGGGGCGGGCGTACGGATCGCGGGCGACACCCAGACCGGCTACCTCCTCGCGCTCGCCTTCGAGCTGCTGCCCGACGGGCCGGCCGCCGGAGCCGCCCGAAGGCTCGCCGAGCTCGTGGAGTCGGCCGGGCCCGCGCTGCGGACCGGCTTCCTCGGGGTGGCGCTCGCCGCTCCCGTCCTCGACGCCCACGGCCGGGCCGACCTCGCCCACGCGCTGCTGCTGCGCGAGGAGGTGCCGTCGTGGCGGTTCCCGCTCCGGCACGGTGCCACCACGATCTGGGAGCGGTGGGACGGCTGGACGCCCGACGCCGGGTTCCGGGCGCCGTCGATGAACTCCTTCAACCACTACGCGCTCGGCTCGATCGGCGAGTGGCTGTACCGGGGCGTCGCGGGACTGGACCAGGCGCCGGACTCCACCGGGTTCCGGAAGCTGCGGATCAGGCCGCGTCCCGGCGGTCTGCGCCACGCGAGCGCCCGCCACGAATCGGTGCGCGGCACCGTCATGGTGACCTGGGAGCGGCGCGGCGGACTGATCGCCCTGCGCCTCACGGTGCCGCCCGGGGCCACCGCCGAGGTGCACCTGCCGACCACGGACCCCGGTTCGGTCCGTGAATCGGGGCTGGTGCCGGACCCCGGCGACCCGCACCTCACCCGGATACGGGTCGCCGCCGACCATGTGCTCTACCAGGTGGCCTCGGGTTCCTACCGCTTCACCGCCGCCCATCCCCCGGCCGAGGGCCGCTCCGGAACACCCGGGGCCCGCCGGCCGTCCGCGCCGCCCGTACCCGGCCGACGCGCTTCAGGCTCGCACGAGGAGGAAACACCATGACGACGGGTTCTCGCTCTTGGCCGGAACACCGCACGGTCGGCCGCCGGGGCTTCCTCCGGATCGGCGGCGGGGCCGCGGCGCTCGCCGCCCTGCCGCCCACGCTGACCGCCTGCTCGACCTCCGGCGGCGGTTCCGGAAAGGTCCGCGTCGTCGGCGTCGCCGACCAGCAGAAACCGGTCGAGGAGCTGATCGCCCGCTACCGCGAGGCGCACCCCGACTCCGCGTTCACCACCTCCTTCGCCCCCACCGACCAGGTCCAGACGGTGGTGCGCACCCAGCTCGCCGGCGGCAACGCCCCCGATGTGCACGTGCTCTACCCCGGCAGCGGCAGCGCCATGTCCATGGTCGAGCTGGCCCGGGCCGGGCTGCTGGCCGACCTGAGCGACCAGCCCTGGACGAAGGAGGTCCCGGCCAACTTCCATCCGGCGTACCGGTACCGGGGCAAGACGTATCTCTACTCGGCGGGCAGCAGCGTCATCGGGGCCATCCACAACAAGAAGGCCTTCGCCAGGGCCGGGGTCGAGCAGCCGAGGACCTGGGACGAACTCCTCGACGTCTGCGCCAAGCTCAAGGCCAAGGGCATCGTCCCGATCGCGCTCGGCACCCAGACCCCCTGGGTCACCCAACTGATCACGTACGCCCTCGTCCCCAACGCCGTCTACGCGAAGAACCCCGGCTTCGACGCGGACATGGCCTCGGGCACGGCGCACTTCCGCGGCTCCGGGTGGGCCGACGCGCTGGGCAGGTACCAGGAGCTCCAGCGCCGCGGCTTCTTCAACGAGAACCCCAACGGCACGACGTACGAGCAGCAGACCTCGATGGTCGCGAGCGGCCGGGCCGCGATGGCCGTGCAGGTCTCCGCGGTACTGGCCAACTTCCGCCAGGCGGCGCGCGATCCGCAGGACCTGGGGATGTTCCCCTTCCCCGGCGGCGACGACCCCGGGAAGCTGTGGATCCCGGCGGGCATCGTCGTGGGGCTCGGGGTCTCCGCGCGGTCCCGCAAGGACGGGGCGAAGGAGTTCGTGGAATTCCTCGGGAAACAGGAGAACATCGACCGCTGGGCGCAGTCCGTGGCGGCGATCCCCTTCAAACGCGGCGCCACCACGAAGACCGATCCCGCTCTCGACGGCTTCCTGCCCGTCATCGACGCCGGGCGGGCGGTGCCGTTCATGGACCAGAGCTGGCCCAACGCCGAGGTGCAGCCCGCCCACTTCGCCGCCGTGCAGGACCTCCTCGCGGGCAAGACGGACGTCGACGGGGCGCTCGGCCAGATGGACGAGGCGTACGGGAAGCAGTCGTGACCAGCACCTTCGAACAGACCACCCCGGACGCGCCGGGGCGGGACGCGGCCGGTCCGCGTACCGGCGGCCGGACCCGGCGCCGCGACCACACCGTGCCGCCGTGGCTCTTCGTCGCGCCCGCGCTCGTCGTCTACGCCGTCGTCGTGCTCTACCCGAGCCTCGCCGGGGTGATGTACGCCTTCACCGACTGGTCCGGGATCGGCGGTTTCTCCTTCACCGGCCTGGCCAACTTCCGCGAGCTGCTCGCCGACGACCGGGCCCTGGAGTCGGTCGCCAACACCCTGCTCCTCACCGTCGCCGTGGTCGTCGTCCAGAACGGCATCGGGCTGCTGCTCGCGCTCGGTGTCCACGCCAACATCAGGTCCCGGGCCGTGCTGCGGCTGATCTTCTTCGCCCCGGCCGTGGTCAGCCCCGTCATGGTCGCGATCCTCTGGAAGTACATCTACAACCCGGACAACGGCGCCGGTCTCAACGGCCTCCTCGGCGCCGTCGGGCTCGGCTCGCTGCGCCAGGACTGGCTGGGCGATCCCTCGCTCGCCCTGTGGTCGGTCGCGGCGATGGTGGTGTGGCAGTACGCGGGCTACTCGATGGTGGTCTTCCTCGCCGGGCTCCAGGGGGTGCCCGCCGAACTCCACGAGGCCGCGCGGATCGACGGCGCGGGCTCCTGGCAGCGCTTCCGCTACGTCACCTGGCCGCTGCTGGCCCCGGCGCTGACCATCAATCTGATGCTGTCGACCATCGGCGGCCTCAAACTCTTCGACCAGGTCTACGCCGCCACCAACGGCGGCCCCGGCACCTCCAGCGAGACCCTGTCGACCGTCCTGTACAAGGAGGCTTTCGTCTACGGGAAGTTCGGCTACAGCACCGCCGTCGCCCTGGTCCTCGCGCTGTTCGTCGCCGCGGTCTCCCTGGTCCAGCTCCGCTATCTGCGCGCGCGGGAGGTCACCGCATGAGCACCCCCACGGCCGCCGGACGGCGGCGCCCCGCACTGCCCGTCGGGCGATACGCCCTGGAACTGGTGATGGCCGCCGTCGCCGTCGTCTTCCTGTTCCCGGTGTACGCCCTGATCACCCTGGCCATGAAGGACCCCCGGCAGATCTCCCAGTCCCCGCTGTCGCTGCCCTCGCCGCCCACCTTCGGCAACTTCGGCGACGCCTGGTCCTCCGCCTCGCTGGGGCCCGCCCTGGTCAACAGCACCGTCATCACCGCCGTCAGCCTGCTGCTCCTGGTCGTCCTCGGCTCCACCGGGGCGTACTACCTCGCCCGCTGCGCCCGGGGGCTGGGCTACGGGCTGTACGTCCTGTTCCTGCTGGGCATCGTGCTGCCCTTCCAGCTCGGCATGATCCCGCTGTACAAACTGGTCGACGGACTCGGCTGGCTCGGCACGTACCAGGGGATGGTCCTCTTCTACACCGGCATCCAGCTGCCCTTCACCGTCTTCCTGTACACCGGGTTCGTCCGCGCCCTGCCGCAGGACTACGCACAGGCCGCGCTGATCGACGGCTGCAACCACCGGCAGGCGTTCACCCGGATCGTGTTCCCGCTGCTGCGCCCGATCACCGGCACCGTGATCATCCTGAACGCGGTGTTCGTGTGGAACGACTTCTTCACCCCGCTGCTGTACCTGGGCGGCTCCGCCCGGGAGACCGTGCCGGTCGGCGTCTTCGCCTTCGTCGGGCAGTACGTCTCGGACTACGGGCTCGTCTTCGCCGGGCTGGTGCTCGCCGCGCTGCCGGTCTTGATCGTCTTCGTGGTGCTCCAGCGCTATGTGATCAAGGGCTTCGCGGGCGGTCTCAAGGGCTGAGTGCGCTCGTGGACCCGCGGTACGGGGGCGCGGCGGCCGGCCCCCGTACCTCCCGGCTCCTACCGGTCCCGGGTGAGCATCGGCAGCAGCAGGGCCGCGGACCAGCTGAAGTTGGGCGCGTTGAGCGGTGCGCCGGTGGTCGGGTCGTAGTTCTCCATGATCGGCCCGTTGCCCGCGAGACCGGAGGCCCGGTCCAGGAGGCGGTCCGTCAGGGCGTCCGCGTCCTTCGCGTACCCGTAGCGGCGCAGCCCGCCGAGGGCGAAGTACGCCTGGTCGAGCCAGACGGGGCCGCGCCAGTAGGCGGTCGGCGCGAAGTACGGGGAGCTCTTCGCCACGGTCGGGAAGGGGACGGTGGTGGCGAACTCGGCCGGGTCGGTGAGCTTCGCGCGCACCGCGCGGGCCTGGGCGGCGGAGGCGGTGCCGGTCCAGAGCGGGACGGCGCCCTCGATGCCGCGGCCCCGGGCGGTGAGCGGGGCGCCGGTGCCGAGCGCGATGTCGTGGAACCAGCCGTCGGCGGCGTCGTACATCCGGGTGCGTACGGCGGTGGCGGTGGCGTCCGCGCGGCGCTTCCAGTGCCGGGCGTCGGCGGTCCGGCCGAGGGCGCCCGCGATCGACGCCAGGTACCCCTGGTCGGCGGCGAGGTAGGCGTTCAGGTCGACCGACTCCTGGTCGAGGGAGTGGCCGAGGAGCGTTCCGTCGGCGGCCCGGTTGGCGACGACCCCGGTGCCGAGGGCCGCGTCGAAGCGGGGCGCGTTGTCCATGCCGCTCTCCCAGGCGGCGGCCAGGCGCTGGTCGGCGGCGGACTCGTTGGCCGGGTCGACGGTGGCGCCGTACTCGGCGAGGCCGTTGCCGTCGTGGTCCCGGTTGCGGTACCACCACGCCTGGTAGGCGGCGAGCTTCGGGTACATCTCGCGCAGGAAGCCCTTGTCCCGGCTCTTCCCGTACACCTCCCAGACCGCCCAGGCGGCCAGCGGGGGCTTGGAGTTGCGTTCGTTCCAGTTGCCGCCGCCGCGCGAGGGGTCGTTGTAGAAGACGGCGTCGGGGATCATTCCGGCGTCCTGCGGGCGGGTGGCGGAGTCCGGGGTGATCTGCCAGTCGAACATGGAGCGGATCTGCGACTGGGCGAGCCGGGGGTCGAAGCGCGCGGTGCCGACGGCCTGTTTCCAGGTGTCCCAGGCCCAGATCCCGCCGGTGAACCACTTGTAGGAGATCGACGGGGTGATGCCGTCGTGCTTGATCCGCCCGGCGGCGCTGCGCCAGTTGGTGACGAGCGTCTCCAGCGACTTCACGGCGGTGCGCCGCCGCTCGGCGGGGACGCCCCGGGTGACTCCGGCGACGTAGCCCCGCCAGCGCCGGTCGGCGGCGGCGCCGACGGCTTCGGGGCGGGCCAGTACGGAGCGGACTCCGGCCCGTTCGGTGGCGCGTTCGGCGGCGGTGAAGGTGTAGGACTCGGTCCAGTCGAAGCGGTGCGAGCGGCCGGGGGCCAGGGTGACCGGCTTCTCGGCCTCGGTGCGGTAGGTGTCGCCGTGCACGGTGGTGCGGACGCGGTCCTTGTGGGTGACCTCGAAGCGTTCCGTGCCGTCGGTGAGGTAGTCCCAGGTCTCGCGGACCTCGGCGAAGTCGACGCCGACGCCGGAGGGGGTGGCGGTCAGCGAGGGTGCGTCGCGCATGGGCCGGTCGGCGGGGCGCAGCAGGTTGCCGGTCCACGCGGCGTCCAGGGTGCGCGGGGTGCGGCCGGTGTTGCTGAGTTCGGCGCCGACCAGGGCGGTGCGGTCGGTGGCGAAGCGGAGTTCGAGGGTGAGGCGCAGGCCGCCACCGAGGTCGTAGGACTGGACGAGGCGGCCCGGCAGCGAGGTGAAGCGGGGGGCGGAGCCGGCGGCCAGGTCGAGGGGGCGGCCGTGTTCGGTGAGCCGGATGCGGCTGAAGGAGCCGCTGAGCCACCAGGGGTATTCCTGGGCGATGTAAAGGGGGCCGGTGAAGCCGCCGTAGCTGTCCGTGTCGCCGGTCTTCGGCAGGGCGTAGGCGTGCCAGGCGCCCTGGTCGGCGAAGACGTTGACCGGGTTGTTGTCCTCGCCGTCGCCGGGCTCTGCGGCGGTGGGGGTGCCGCGCAGGTCGAGGACGTCGGCGTAGGCGGGCGGGGGCGCGGGCCGTTCGTGGGCGGCGGCGGTCCGCGGGACGGCGAGGGCGCAGCCGGCGAGGAGGAGCGCGGTGAGGGCGCTCACCGGACGGTGCGTGGACAGGTGCCGGTCTCTCCAGCGGGTCATTTTCCGGTCTCTCCTGGGTGGGTGGGGAGGCGCAGGACGGCGGCGCCGAGCGGGCCGAGGTCGAGGTGACCGTGGACGGGGGCGCCGGTGAGCAGGTCGGTGGCGCCGGTGGCCCAGGGGCCGGTGAGCGGGGTGCGGGCCGGGTGGTCACGGTGGTTGAGGACGAAGAGGTGGCTGCCGTGCTCGCCGGTGCGTACGGTCGCCTCGACGCCGTCGGGGACGTCGGGGAGCACGGGGCGTACGCCCGCCGCGTCCAGCGCCGGGCCGAGCACGGTGGCGATGGAGTCGCCGAGGTGGGCGCCGGTGTACCAGGCGGTGCCGGCGCCGTGCCGGCGGCGGGTGACGGCGGGGCAGCCGGCCAGCTCACCGGTCGCGTAGGTGTCCAGGACCTCCGTGTCCGGGTCCTCGGGTTCGATCCACTCGCTCCACAGGGTGGCGCGGGCGCCGGAGGCGAGCGGCACCGACTCCTCGTCCGGGAGGGGCCAGAACTCGTCGACGCAGACGCCGAGCAGTGCGCGCAGCGGGCCGGGCGCCCCGCCGTCGTGGATGTGGTCGTGGCCGTCGACGACGCCGCTGAAGGGGCCGCAGACGAAGTGGCCGCCGCCGTGGACGTAGGCGGCGATCCGTGCGGCGTCCTCGGTGCGCAGCAGATGGAGGTTGGGGGCGAGGACCGCCCGGTAGCCGGTCGGGTCGGCGCGCGGGGGGACGAAGTCGACGGTGACGGCGCGGGCGTGGAGCGCGGTGTACCAGGGGCGCAGGAGGTCGCGCCAGCGCATCCGGGCGGAGGGGTGGTCGTCCGCCTCCAGCGCCCACCAGGAGTCCCAGTCGAGGAGGATCGCCACGTCGGCGGTGGTGGTGGCGCCCGCAACGGAGGCGAGGCGGGCGAGTTCGGCGCCGAAGCGGACCGTCTCCCGCCAGCCCCGGGAGGCGGTGCCCCGGTGCGGGAGCATCGCGCTGTGGTACTTCTCCGCTCCGGCGCGGGAGGCCCGCCACTGGAAGTACATGATGCCGTCGGCGCCCCTGGCCAGGGCCTGGAGGGACCAGAGGCGTTGCAGGCCGGGCCGTTTGGGGACGTTGACGGGCCGCCAGCTGACGGCGGAGGGCGCCTGTTCGAGGAGGAGCCAGGGGCGGCCGCCCTTGAGGGAGCGCATCAGGTCGTAGGTGAGGGCGGCGTTGACATGGGCCTGCGGGTCGGCGGGGTCGGGGTAGGCGTCGTCGGAGACGAAGTCCTCGTGGCGGGCCCACTCCCAGTAGTCGAGTGCTTTGAACATCGACATGAAGTTGGTGGTGGCGGGGGTGTCGGGGCTGAGTTCCCGCAGGGCCTCGCGTTCGGCGCGGTGGCAGTCGAGCAGGGCGTCGGAGCAGAAGCGGCGCCAGTCGAGCAGCTGGGTCGGGTTGACCGGTCCGGGGGCGGTGCGGGGCGGTTCGATCTCCTCGTACGTGCCGTAGTGCTGGGACCAGAAGGCGGTGCCCCAGGCGTGGTTGAGGGCGTCGATCGGGCCGTAGCGCTCGGTGAGCCAGCTGCGGAAGTGTGCGGCGGAGCGGGCGCAGAAGCATTCGGTGACGTGGTCGCCGTACTCGTTGTGGATGTGCCAGAGCGCGAGGGCGGGGTGGTGCGCGTAGCGTTCGGCGAGGGTGCGGGTGAGACGGAGCGCGGCGGCGCGGTAGTCGGGCGAGGAGGGGCAGTAGTGCTGCCGGGAGCCGAATTCGAGGCGTACGCCGTCGGCGGTGACCGGCAGGATCTCGGGGTGGGCGCGGACCAGCCAGGCGGGCGGCGAGGCGGTCGCGGTGGCGAGGTCGACGGCGATGCCGTGGGCGTGCAGCAGGTCCAGGAGCCGGTCGAACCAGTCGAAGTCCCAGGTGTCGGGGCCTGGTTGGAGCCGGGCCCAGGAGAAGACGCCGACGGTGATCATGGTGACGCCGGCCTCGCGCATCAGCCGGGCGTCCTCGGCCCATACCTCCTGCGGCCACTGCTCGGGGTTGTAGTCGCCGCCGTACAGGAGGCCGGGGACGCGGGTCAGGCCGTTCATCCCTTC
This sequence comes from Streptomyces sp. NPDC015144, assembly GCF_043079735.1. Taxonomy (NCBI): domain Bacteria; kingdom Bacillati; phylum Actinomycetota; class Actinomycetes; order Kitasatosporales; family Streptomycetaceae; genus Streptomyces; species Streptomyces sp. NPDC015144. Next base: position 118,050 of record NZ_JBIBUU010000010.1, read on the forward strand.
ACCGCCCCACCGAGGAGTCCGGCGACGAACTGCCGCTGGAAGAGGAGGAAGAGGAGCATCAGCGGGAGGGTGGCGAGGAGCGATCCCAGCATCAGTCCGGAGTAGTCGACGTGGGTGAGTCCGGTGAGCGTGTTGAGTGCGACGGGCACGGTGTACTTCTCCTCGGAGTTCAGCATGAGCAGCGGCCAGATGAAGCTGTTCCACTGCGCCATGAACGTGAAGATGACCAGGGCGCCGAGCTGGGGGCGTACGCAGGGCAGTACCACCTGGTAGAAAGTACGCACCTCGCCGGAACCGTCGATGCGGGCCGATTCGAGGAGTTCGTCGGGGAAGTCGACGAAGCCCTGCCGCATCAGCAGGATGCCGAAGGAGTTGACCAGGAACGGCAGGATCACCGCCTGGTAGGAGTCGATCCAGCCGACGCTCGCCATCATCTGGAACAGCGGTACGAGCAAGACCTGGAACGGGATCATCATCGTGGCGAGCACCGCGCCGAGCAGCAGGCCCCGGCCGCGGAAGCGGAACTTGGCGAGGCCGTAGCCGCACATGGCGGAGATCAGTGTGCTGAGCACGGTGTGGACGACGGCGACGCCCGCGCTGTTGAGCAGGACCCGGCCGAAACCGATGGTGTCCTGGAGCCGGACGAGGTTGTCGAGGAGCCGGCCGCCGGGCAGGAGGGGCGGCGGCGAGTGGAAGAGTTCCGAGGTGGAGTGGGTCGAGGCGATCGCCATCCAGAGGAACGGCACCAGGCTGACGACGGCACCGGCCGCGAGGAGCAGCCGGACGAACAGGCGGCCCGCGCGCAGGGCCGGGTGGACGCGCACGGGGTTCTGCGGGAGGGCGGTCACCGGCGGCGCTCCCTTCCGAAGGCGAGGTACTGGAGGGCGGAGACCGCGGCGATGAGGAGTACGACGACCCAGGCGATGGCGGCGGCGTAGCCGAAGTCGAACTGCTGGAAGCCGATCCGGTAGAGGTAGAGGACCGGGGTGAGGGTGGCGTCGTCGGGGCCGCCCTTGGTGAGGACGTAGTTCTCGTCGAAGAGCTGGAGCGTCCCGATGGTGGAGGTGATCACGCAGAACAGGACGATGGGGCGCAGCTGCGGCAGGATGACGCGGGCGTACGTGGACAGGGTGCCGGCGCCGTCGATCGCCGCGGCCTCGTACTGCTCCTTGCCGATGGCCTGGAGTCCGGCGAGCAGGATGACGGTGCTGTAGCCGGTCCAGCGCCAGGTCAGGGAGAGGATCAGGGAGATCCGGGCCCAGGTGGGGCTGTTGAGCCAGTCGATCTCTCCGATGCCGACGCCGCCGAGTATCTGGTTGACCAGTCCGCCGTCGGTCTTGAGGAGCACCTGGAAGACGACCGCGTACGCGACGAGGGTGGTGACGGCGGGCAGGAAGTAGAGGGCGCGCCAGGTGCCCCGGAAACGCAGCCAGGACTGGTTGAGCAGGACGGCGAGGACGAGCGCGAGCCCGATCATGACGGGGACCTGGACGACCAGGATGGCCCCGGTGTTGACCAGCGACTTCAGGAACACGGGGTCGTCGATCATCCGCCGGTACTGGTCGAGTCCGACCCAGCGGCTGGAGCCGGCCTCCTCGGCGGTGAAGCTCTGCAGCAGGCTCGCGCCGAGCGGGTAGGCGAAGAAGAGCGCGAAGAGCGCGGCGGCGGGCCCGGCGAAGATCCACGCGGTGGGGCGGCGCCGGGTGCGGCGGGCCGGGGCGCGGGCGGGGGTGGGGGTGGCCGCCCGGTCGGGGGCGGTGGTGACGGCCATCGGGCTACTTCATCCTCTCCCGGCCGGTGGCCGCGGCGATCTGCCGGGCCGCCGATTCGAGGGAGGCGCGCGGGTCCTTGCCGCGGAGTGTCACCCCGGTGACGGCCGCGACCATGATGTCCACGGCCTTCGCGTCGTCCTTGGTGTACTCGACCGGCGGGATGGTGCGGGTCAGACCGGCGAACAGGTCGAGGACCCGCTGGCCGCCGAAGTACTCCTGCCCGGCGCCCACGTACGGGTCGTCGAGTGCGGGCAGGTAGGCGGGGAAGAGGCCCTCCTGCTTGAGCATGGAGACCTGGTTGGCCCGGTCGGTGAGGACGAACTCGATGAACGCCCAGGCCAGCTCGGGGTTCTTGCTCTGGGCGGGGACGCAGAGGGTGGAGCCGCCCTCGTTGGAGGTGCGGGGGCCGTCGGCGGTGAAGCCGGGCAACGGCACCACGCCGAACCTGCCCTTCAGTTCCGGCATCTCGTCGGTGAGGGTGCCGGTCCACCAGGCGGCGGTGGGCGTGGTGGAGGCCTTGCCCTCCTTGGTGCCGGTGACCAGCCCGCTCCAGCCCTTCTCGTAGTCGACGAGGCCCCGGTCGTGCAGGGCCTTCATCAGGGTGAGGGCCTTCACGGCCTCGGGGCTGTCGACCGCGACCCGGCCGTCCTTGAAGTAGGCCTGGCCCTGCTGCTGGAGGAGCAGGGGCAGGATCCCGGTGTTGGTGGTGTCCATGATGAGCAGCTTGTGGCCGGTGGCCTTCTTGACGCGGACGCCGGCCGCCACGTAGTCGTCCCAGGTGAGGAGCGCTCGCGGGTCGACCCCGGCGGCGCGGAAGTGGTCCTTGCGGTAGTACAGCGCGCAGGGGCCGATGTCCCAGGGCAGGCCGAAGACCTCGTGGCCGGGGCCGGTCACGGTGCGCCAGGAGGCGCGGTCGAAGTCGCCTCCGTAGCGGCCGCCGAGGGCGCCGAGGTCGTAGAAGCCCTGGGGGAAGTTGCCCGCGTACCGGGGCAGTTGGTTGCCGCCGATGGTGAGGACGTCGGCGAGGCCGGAGCCGCCGCGCAGGCCCACGGTCATCTTGTCGGCGGCGTTGTCGTAGCCGATGTCGGTGACGGCGACGGTGGTGCCGGGATGGCGCTTCTCGAAGGTGCGGGCGAGGCGCTTGAGGGCGTTGGCGGCCACGTCCCACGACCAGACGGTGATCTTCCCGCTGACCTTGCCCCCTCCGTCCTTCTTCCCGCCGCCGAGGTCGCGGCTCGCGCCACCGCCGGTGCCTCCCATGGCGCATCCGCCGGCCAGGGCGGCCGTGGCGATGGCGATCCCGGTGGACAGAACGGCCCGTCGGGTGGGTCGTGTTGACACTCTTGCCTCCTGGAGCCTGAATGCCTAATGCTGTATTCAGAACACTGAATGACGGAGGCTGCCGTCAAGAGGTGTACACACAAAGACTTTTGCTGCTGTGTCCACGACCGACCCGCCCGAGTCGGCCCACGCGAAAGGCGCGGCATGACGCCACCCCAGGAACCGGTCCCCCCGTTCACCCATCCGTACATCCCCAACGCCGTACCGGCCGTGCGGCAGGCGATGCTGGACGAGATCGGCGCCGCGAGCGTCGAGGACTTCTACGCCGACATCCCGGACTCCGTCCGGCTGCACCGCCCCCTCGACCTGCCCGCACCCCTGCGTTCGGAAGCCGAACTCACCCGGCACATGGAGGGACTGCTCGGCCGCAACACCTCGACGCGGCAGGTGCTGAGCTTCCTCGGGTCGGGCTGCTACCAGCACCATGTCCCGGCCGTCGTGGACGAGGTGGTCAACCGCAGCGAGTTCCTCACCGCCTACGCGGGCGAGCCCTACGAGGACCACGGCCGCTTCCAGGCGCTGTGGGAGTACCAGTCGATGATGGCCGAGCTGCTCGACGTGGAGGTCGTCAACGTCCCGGTGTACGACGGCTTCCAGGCGGCCGGGACGGCCCTGCGGATGGCCGGCCGGATCACCGGCCGCCGCCGGCTGGTGGTCGCCACGGCGATCGACGCGGACAAGCTCTCCCGCATCCGGGACTACGTACGCCCCGACCACGACGTGACGGTGGTCCCGGTCGATCCGGCGACCGGCCGCGCCGACCTCGACGCGGTCCGCGAGGCGCTCGCCGCCGGTGACACGGCCGCGGTGTACGCGGACGCGCCCTCCGCGCTCGGCATCGTCGACGAGGCGCTGCCGCTGCTCGCCCCGCTCGCCCACGACGCCGGCGCGCTGTACGTGGTGGGCTGCAACCCGCTCACCCTCGGGGTCCTCGCCCCGCCCTCCGCGTACGGCGCGGACATCGCCTGCGGCGACATCCAGCCGCTCGGCCTGCACCAGAGCTTCGGCGGATCCAACGCGGGCTTCATCGCCACCCGGGACGAGGAGCGGCTCGTCGCGGAGTACCCCTCCCGGTTGTTCGGGCTGGTGCCCACGGCGGTCGAGGGCGAGTACGGGTTCGGCGACGTGGCTTATGAACGGACCTCGTTCGCGCTGCGCGAGGAGGGCAAGGAGTGGGTCGGCACCGCCGCCGCGCTGCACGGCATCGGCGCCGGGGTCTACCTCGCGCTGATGGGCCCGCAGGGCATGCGGGAGATCGGCGACACGATCCTCGCGCTCACCGCGTACGCCCGGCGGCGCCTGGCCGAGGTCCCCGGCATCGAGGTCCCGTACGGCGACGCCCTGCACTTCGCCGACTTCACCGTCCGCTACTCGGGTGCCCGTACGGCCGCCGAGATCAGTGCCGGGCTCAAGGAGCGGGGCATCTACGGCGGCACCCCGACCGGCACCCGCGAGGCCGCGTACTGCGTCACCGAAGTCCACACCAAGGCCGACATCGACCGGCTCGCCGCGACCCTGGAGGAGATCGTCAAGTGACCGCCCACACACCGGTTTCCGTGGAGCCCGAGCAGGCGCGCATCGCGGCCAGACCGCCGCTGCGCAGGTTCCGGCAGGCCTCCTGGGACGAGGAGCTGATCTTCGAGCTGGGCTCCCCGGGCGAGCGCGGCGTGCTCGTCCCCGTCCCGGACCCGGCCGTCGAGCCGGTCCCGGTCCCGGCCGCGCTGCGCCGGGCCGAACCCCCCGCCCTGCCGGAGCTGTCCCAGCAGCAGGTCCTCCGCCACTATCTGCGCCTCTCGCAGGAGAACCTGGGCGCCGACCTCAACATCGACGTCGGCCAGGGCACCTGCACTATGAAATACAGCCCCAAGGTCAACGACCAGTTCGTCCGCGACCCCCGGATCGCCGCGCTCCACCCGCTCCAGGACGCCGACACCGTGCAGGGCGTCCTCGGGATCGTCCACGGCCTGGAGGAGCTGCTGAAGGAGATCTCCGGCATGGACCGGGTCTCGCTCCAGCCGGGCGCCGGTTCCGCCGCGATCTACACCAACGTCGCGATGATCCGCGCCTACTTCGCCGCGCGCGGCGAGCTGGAGCAGCGCGACGAGGTCATCACGACGATCTTCTCCCATCCGTCGAACGCGGCCTGCGCGAAGACGGCGGGCTTCAAGGTCGTCACCCTCCACCCGGACGCGGACGGCTACCCGGACATCGAGGCACTCAGGGCGGCGGTCGGCCCGCGCACGGCGGCGCTCCTCATCACCAACCCCGAGGACACCGGCATCTACAACCCGCGCATCGAGGAGTTCGTGCGGATCGTCCACGAGGCGGGCGGCCTGTGCTCGTACGACCAGGCCAACGCGAACGGCATCCTCGGCATCACCCGGGCCCGGGACGCGGGATTCGACCTGTGCCACTTCAACCTGCACAAGACGTTCTCGACGCCGCACGCCTGCGGCGGCCCGGCGGCGGGGGCCTGCGCGGTCACCGAGGAGCTGGCCCCGTACCTGCCGCGTCCGACGGTCGAGCGCGACCCGGACACCGGGCTGTTCCGGCTGGACGACGACCGGCCGGAGTCGGTCGGCAAGATGCGGCCGTTCTACGGAGTGGTGCCGAACCTGGTCCGCGCCTACGCCTGGATCATGTCGCTCGGCGCCGAGGGGCTGCGGACCGCCGCCGAGACGGCCGTGCTCAACAACAACTACCTGCTCCACAAGGTGCGGCGGATCCCCGGGGTGTCGGTGCCGTACGCGCAGGGCCGCCCCCGCGTGGAGCAGGTCCGCTACAGCTGGGAGAAGCTCCACCGGGACACCGGGCTGCACTCCGAGGACCTCGGTCTGCGGGCCGCCGACTTCGGGACGCACTACTGGACCAGCCACCACCCCTACGTGGTGCCCGAGCCCATGACGCTGGAGCCCACCGAGTCCTACACCCGCGCCGACCTTGACGAGTACGCGGCGATCCTCGCCGAGGTGGCCCGCGAGGCGTACGAGGACCCGGAGACCGTGCGCACCGCACCGCACCGCTCGACGATCCACCGGGTCCGCCCGGAGGCGCTGGACTCCCCGGAGACCTGGGCGGTCTCCTGGCGCGCCTACCGCCGCAAGGTGCTCGGCGAAACGGACCGGGGGTGACCCGGATCGGCCTGGTGGTCAACCCGGTCGCCGGGCTCGGCGGCCGGGTGGGGCTGGGCGGCACCGACGGCCCGGACCGGGCGCGCGCCGCGCTCGCGCGGGGCGCCCGCCCGCTGGCGGGGACACGGGCCACCACCGCCCTGGCCGAACTCGCCGCCCGTGCCGGCCGGGCGCCCGTCGTCGTCACCGCGGCCGGGCCCCTGGGCGCCGGCCCGGTCGCCGCCGCCGGACTCACAGGGCGGGTGGTGTACGACGCGGGCACCGGGCGGGACACCTCGGCGGCGGACACCGCCGCCGCGGTGCGGGCCGTCGTCGCCGAGGGGGTGGAGCTGCTGCTCTTCGCGGGCGGCGACGGCACCGCGCGGGACGTGCTGGGCGCGCTGGACGGCGTGCGGTGCCCGGTCCTCGGCGTACCGACCGGGGTGAAGATGCACTCGGCGGTCTTCGCCGTCAACCCGCGCGCCGCGGGCGAGGTCGCCGCGGCGTGGCTGGAGCGCGCGGGCGCGGTCCGGCTGCGGGACGCCGAGGTGATGGACCGCGACGAGGAGGCGCTGGACCGGGGCCGGGTCGCCTCCCGGCTCTTCGGGTGGCTGGCGGTCCCGGACGTACCGGTCCGGGTGCAGCAGCGCAAGACCGGTTCCACCGCGGCGGCGCCGGAGGCGGTGGGCGGCATCGCGGCGGAGGTGGCCGAGCGGGTCGGGTCGGGGCTGCTGGTGCTCGGCCCCGGCACCACCACCCGGGCGGTGGCGGCGGCACTCGGCGCGGACACCTCGCTCACCGGCGTGGATGTCCTCGCGCTGCGGCCGGGCCTGCCGCCCCGGGTCGTGGTCCGCGAGGCCGCCGAGGCCGACCTCCTGACGCTCGGGCCCGCCTGGGTCGCCCTCTCCCCCATCGGCGGCCAGGGCTTCCTCCTGGGGCGGGGCAACCAGCAGATCTCACCGCGCGCCCTGCGGGCGACGGGCGGGCGCGAGCGTCTGCTGATCCTGTGCACCGAGGCGAAACTGGCCGCGCTCGGCGGCCGCCCCCTTCTTCTCGACACCGGCGACGACGCGCTCGACGCGGAGCTGTCCGGCCACCGCCCGGTCATCACCGGCCGGCGGAGCTCCGCGCTGTACCGCCTGGCCGGCTGACCACCCACCTGTCCCTCGACACCGTGACCAAGGAGCCCAGCATGTTTTCCCTCGACGGCAAGCGCGCGATCGTCACCGGCGGCGGAGCCGGGATCGGCCGCGCCACCGCACAGGTCCTCGCCGAACTCGGCGCCCGGGTGGTGGTCGCCGACATCGACACGGACGGCGGCGAGAGCGCCGCGAAGGACACCGGCGGCGTCTTCGTCCGCTGCGACGTCTCCCGGCGCGAGGACTGCGAGGCCGTGGTGCGCACGGCCGAGGAACGGTTCGGCGGGGTGGACGTCCTCTTCAACAACGCGGGCGTCATCCGCCGTTCCACGGTCTGCGAGATCACCGACGACGACTGGGACCTGGTGATGGCGGTGAACATCCGCTCGGTGATGCTGATGAGCCGGCTGGTGATACCGGGGATGGCGGCGCGGGGCGGCGGCTCCATCGTCAACACCGGCTCCGGGTGGGGCATCCGGGGCGGCGGCCGGGCCGTCTCGTACTGCGCCTCCAAGGGTGCCGTCGTCAACATGACCCGGGCCATGGCCATCGACCACGGCCCCGACAACATCCGGGTCAACTGCGTCTGCCCCGGCGACACCGCGACGGGGATGCTCGCCGACGAGGCCCGCCAGCTCGGCGAGAGCGCCGACGCCTTCTACGCCGACGCCGCCGACCGGCCGCTCGGCCGGATCGGGCAGCCCCGCGACATCGCGCAGACCGTGGCGTTCCTGGCCTCCGACGCCTCGGCGTTCCTGAGCGGGGCGGTCATCCCCGTCGACGGCGCCGGTACCGCGTGACTTTCCGGTAGCGGATAATCGACCGGACCGAAGGGGAGGGCAGCCGCACATGCCAATCGAGAACCGCCCGCTGCGCGAACAGGTCAAGGAGGAACTGATCAGGCGCCTCGGGCGCGGCACGATCGCGACCAACTCACCGATCAACGAAGGGCAGCTCGCCACCGAGCTCGGTGTCAGCCGTACGCCGCTGCGCGAGGCGCTGATCACGCTGGAGCGCGAGGGCGTCATCACCAGCGAGCGCGGCAAGGGCTTCCGCTTCACGCCGCTCAGCGCGCAGGAGTTCCGCGACCTGTCCGCGATCGTCGCGACGCTGGAGGCCCTCGCCCTGGAGTCCAGCGATCCGGAGCATCTGGCGGCGGCGGCCCCCCGGCTGCTGGAGGAGGCCCGCGCCTTCTCGGCCCCGCAGGCCCCGCACGACGTCATAGAGCGGTACGACGACGCCTGGCACGACCTCCTCCTGTCCGGCTGCACCAACGACCGGCTGATGAAGCTGATCACCTCCCTGAAGGTGACGATGCACCGCTACGAGCGGGTGGCCCTGGGCGACCAGGACATCCTGGAGCGCTCCGCGGAGGAGCACGAGCGGATCGCCGAGTGCCTGCAGCGCGGCGACCTGGAAGCGGCCGTCGCGGCGCTCAAGGAGAACTGGAACAGCGGGATGCACCGCATCCTGGAGCATCTGACGGACTGACCGGGGCGGCGTCCGCAGCGCCGCCCCGGAGTTCCCGGAACGGTGACGCCGAGAGCGGATCCGCGCCGGGTGAACACCGCCGCGGTTCCCGGTGGATCCCCCCTACCGTCGCTCCCATGAGCCGAGGAAACGCATGGGTGCTGGGAGCGACGGGACAGATCGGACGGGTGGCCGTACGGGCGCTCGTCGAGGACGGCTGGGAGGTGACGGCCGCCTCGCTCGGCGGCGGCCGGGACGAACGGTGGGACGGGGCGGTGCGCACGGTCGCCCTGGACCGGGACGTGGACGGGGCGCTCGCGGCGGCGCTGGGCGAGGGGTGCGACCTGCTGGTGGACATGGTGGCGTTCCACGGGGGCCATGCCCGTCAGCTGACCGGTCTCGCCGACCGGATCGGCTCGGCGGTGGTCGTCTCCAGCGGCGCGGTCTACGAGGACGACCGGGGCCGCAGCTTCGACACGCACGGCGAGCCGGACGGCGCGCCGCACTATCCGGTGCCGATCCCGGAGTCTCAGCGCACCCTGCCGCCGGGCGACGCCACGTACGGGAAGCGGAAGATCCAGCTGGAGCGGGCGTTGCTGGCGGCCGGTGAGAGCCTGCCGGTGACACTGCTGCGGGCCGGCGCGGTGCACGGCCCGCACTGCCGCTCCCCGCGTGAGCTGTACTTCGTGAAGCGGGTGCTGGACGGCCGGGAGCGGCGGGTGCTCGCCCTCGGCGGCAGGGCCCGGTTCCACCCGGTCCATGTCTCCAATCTGGCCGAGCTGATCCGGCTGGCGGCGCTGCGGCCCGGCTCGCGGGTGCTCAACGCCGGTGACCCGTACGCGCCGACGGTCGCGGAGATCGGCGAGGCCGTCGACGCGGTACTGGGGCGCAGCACGGTGACGGTGCTGCGGGAGGGGATGCCGGAGGAGGGCTTCGTCGGCTTGACCCCGTGGAGCGGCGCGCACCCCATCGTGTACGACATGACGGCGGCCGGGCGTGAGCTGGGCTACCGGCCGGTCACGGACTATGCCGGCTCGCTCCCCGAGACGGTCGAGTGGCTCGCGGCGCAACTGGCCGACCGGGACTGGCGGGACGCCTTCCCCGCCCTGCTGCGGGCGTACGGGGAGAAACTCTTCGACTACGCGGCGGAGGACGCCTGGCTGGCGGCGTACGACCGGGAGCACTGAGGGGCGGCGGCCGGAGCTTGCCCCGGGAGTGGTGTCGGCGCGGCGCCGTTCAGCGGCCCGGCTCGGGCCGCTCCCCGGGCTCGCGGTGCTCCGCCGCGATGCCGAAGCGCTGACGCTCGCCGGGAACGGACGGCGCCGACCCGACCGAGGAGATCGAGCTGATCACCTGCTCCCCGGCCGCTCCCGGCTCCTGCTCAAGTCGTTCCAGGTCGGCGGCCGAGACGAGCGCCACCAACGGCTTGCCGTGGCGGGTCACCACCACGCGCTCGCCGCCGTAGACGACTCGGTTGATCAGTTCGGCGAGCTCCGCCCGGGCTTGCGTCACCGGAATCTCGTAGGCCATGCCCTCCAGCTTATGTAATGCCCGCCCGGTCCGGCGTGGTCCCGTGGCGGGGGTGACGGTCCCGGCGGAGGTGCCGGCTGCCGCCCGGGACGCGGGGCGGTGTCGCACGGTGCGGTCCGGGTCGGGGCCGTTTCCCAGCAGTACGGCCCGGCTCCGGACGCACGGCGTGCTCTTGCCGGTTGCGGTGGGTGAGGGGAGGGCGGTCGGTTCCGGTCACATTCGGCGGGTGAGCGGCCGTGCGGCCGGGGAGCGGTCCGGGGTCCGTCACCGCGCGCGGTGGCCCGGTCGGCACCGAGCGGGTGACCGCCCTGCCGTGGGTGTCGGGGATGGCCGGATAGAACGCAACAGCCGATCACCCTCGGTGATTTAGTTGCGTCAGGCTACTAATGCTGTGAGAAATGAGTCACGTGATTCCTCTTCCCCAAGGAGGTACGCATGACCGAGGCCGCGGACACGACGGTCCGACTTCCCGAACTCCCCAGCCCCCGGGCGGCGGGCTGCCCCTTCGACCCGCCGCCCGCGCTGCGGTCGCTCCAGGCCGACAGCCCCGTCACCCGGGTCCGGATCTGGGACGGAAGCAGCCCCTGGCTGATCACCCGGCACGATCATCTGCGCACGCTGCTCGGCGATCCGCGCGTCAGCTCCGACCCGGCGCTCCCGGGTTTCCCGCACCGCAACGCCGGGATGAGGGACCGGGACCAGCGGGACCCCACGTTCATCAACATGGACGATCCCGAACACGCCCGGCTGCGCCGCATGGTGACCGCCCCCTTCGCGGTCCGGCGGATGAACGCGCTGCGGCCGGCGATCCAGCGGATCGTCGACGACCTGATCGACGGGATGCTCGCCGGACCCAAACCCGTCGACCTGGTCGAGGCGTTCGCGCTTCCGGTCCCCAGCCTGGTCATCTGCGAGCTGCTGGGCGTCCCGTACGAGAAGCACGACTTCTTCCAGCGCCGCACCAAGGTCATCGTCCGGCGCACATCGACGCCCGACGAGGTGCGGGAGGCGACCGAGGCGCTCACCGACTACCTCGACGGCCTCCTGGCCGCCAAGAGCGCGGCACCCGGCGACGACCTCCTGTCCGAACTCGCCGTCAAACGTGTGGCCACCGGCGAGATGACTCGGCACGAGGCCGCGCGGATGGGCGTCCTGCTGTTGGGCGCGGGGCACGAGACGACGGCCAACATGATCGCGCTGGGCACCCTCGCCCTCCTGGAGAACCCGGACCAACTCGCCCTGCTGCGCGAGTCAGAAGACCCCGCGGTGGTCTCCGCGGCGGTCGAGGAACTGCTGCGCTACCTGAACATCACCCACTCCGGCCGCCGCAGGGTGGCGCTCGCGGACATCGAGGTGGACGGCCTCACCATCCGCGCGGGCGAGGGCATCGTCTTCGCCAACGACATCGCCAACCGCGACCCCGACGCCTTCCCCGACCCGGACCGTCTCGACCTCACCCGCGACGCCCGCCGTCACGTCGCCTTCGGGTTCGGCGTGCACCAGTGCCTGGGGCAGCCGCTGGCCCGCGTCGAGTTGCAGTGCGTGTACAGCACGCTCTACCGGCGCGTCCCCACGCTCCGGGCGGCCACCGGTATCGACCGGCTGGACTTCAAGCACGACGGCTTCGTCTACGGCGTCTACGCGCTGCCCGTCACCTGGTGAACCGCCCCTCTCCCCCGAACGGAAACGAGAAGCCGATGCGTGTGGAAGTCGACCGGCCCAAGTGTGTCGCCTCCGGTCAGTGCGTCCTGCTGGCCCCCGATGTCTTCGACCAGGACGACGACGGCATCGTCGAACTGCTCACCGACACCCCCGACCCCGCCCACCACGACGACGTCAGGGAATCGGCCGCCGTCTGCCCGGCCGCGGCGATCCGCCTGGTCGGGGCCTGACCGTCGGGCTTCCGCGCCGGATCGCCGTCGCCCCGCCCACCCCTTCGCCCCCGTCCCCTGTTTTCGCCCACCGACTCACCGGCACCCTGTCCTTCGGCATGCCGCCCAGGGCACTGCGCCCCTGGCGCGCAGCCCATCGCCGCCGGGAGTGACTGGCGGCCGACCACGGCGACGGCCCCGGCCGTGCGACCGCACATCTCCGTGAGGCACCAGGGGCGTTGACCGGCCCTCCCGGCCGGTCGACGCCCCTCGCCCGGGGTTTTCCGGCCAGGACCGGAAGCCCACGCAACGGCCGGATCGCCTCTCCACGCCTGCCCGTTCGGCGGGTTCACGGCGTTCCCGCGCGCCTCGGCCACCTCGTGGAACCGGTCGGCGGGCGGGCCAGATCGATGGCCGAATACCCCCTCCTCTTTCTGTACGTCCTGTACATTTTTCACGGAAGCCCGCCCAGGGCCCGGCCCGTACCGTTCCGGAAGAGAGGCGTCGCCATGCCGTTCCGCCCCGCAGCCCGCCATGTACTGCCCGAGTTCACCGAGCGCACGGCGGACGGTGTCCGCACCTTCGATCCGTACTCCAAGCTGCTCGCCGAGCGGATCGTCTTCCTCGGCACCCCGGTCGACGACGCCGCCGCCTCGGACCTGATCGCGCAGTTCATGTATCTGGAGCACGCGGCCCCCGACCGGCCCCTCTCGCTCTACATCAACTCCCCCGGCGGCTCGTTCGAGGCCATGTCCGCGATCTACGACACGATGCGGTACGTGAACTGCGAGGTGGAGACCTTCTGCCTCGGCCAGGCCGGCCCCTGCGCCTCCGTACTGCTCGCCGCCGGAACGCCCGGCCGTCGGCACGCGCTGCCCGGCGCCCGGGTGCTCGTGCGCCAACCCGAACTTCCCGAGCCGATGCGGGGTCAGCCGTCCGACCTGGCCATCGAGGCACGGGAGATGGAACGGCTGCACGCGCTCCTCGTCGACCTGCTGGCCCGGCACACCGGGCAGGACGCCGGGCGGATCGCCGAGGACATCGAGCGCGATCTGATCCTCGACGCGGCCGGGGCCCGGGCGTACGGCCTGGTGGACCATGTCCTGGAGAACCGGAACGCCGTCCGCGCACCGCACGGCGCGCGGTGACCGCCCGATGCGACCGCCGGAGCCCCGGCCGCTTCCCGCGCTGACCAGGGCCGAGGGGGAGTTCATCGACCGTTACCTCGATGTCGTCGACCAGGTCGGGCGGATCAACCCGGCCCGGGGCAGCGACACCTACGGCGCCCTGCGCGCCGCACAGGCGCTGGCCTCGCACGCGGTCGCACTACGGGACGCCCTGACGCTGATGCACGAGCGTGGGGAGGCACACATCCACGCCGCGACACTCGCCCGGGCGCTGCGCGTCCTGGACGGCGAGCGCCGCGCCGGGCGCGTCACCGTGCCACCGGCTCCCACCGGTTGACCGGAGCGTACGCTCCGCCGTGGGCGGCGCGGCCCACCGCACCGCCCTCGGCCCGCACCCCGTCCAGGGGGGCGACACACCCGACACGGTGATCGGATTTCCTCGCTCGTTCGGCGTAGGAAGTCCCCTGCGCAAGAGACCGCTCGACTTGCGCGTTTCGCGTGGACCACGGCTGGAACCAGCGCTTCCGCCGCTGGTACCGCGCCGGTCCGATCATCCGGCGACGGTCCGGAAGGACAGATGTCCACCCGAATGGATCAGCCGTGAGGAGCCTCACATATCCGTTTTTCAGCTCGGAAATCCACCGGCCCGTGGGTCAAGATCCCTGGGACGACAAGCCCCCGCCACCGCGGCGGGGCGGTCCGGGTGGACGCCGAGTCCTGCCGCCGTCCGGATGCCTGGTCGACGAAAGTGGATCGGCAGGAGTGGAGGACCCGAGCACAACGGGTCGGCCCGGGCACACCGGACGACCCTCGGGGTGAAGCCGCACCACGCGGCCGGGCGACTTCGCAGGCCCGAACCCGACAGGTCACCCTTCACAGGCGGCTGACGAAGGGTTGCGCATGTCTGCGCAGGTTCATGTCCCGTCCTTGCTCGCCCGGGCCGGCACGGCCTCGGTCCTCACTCTCGCCGCCGTCGGCGGCACCATGTTCGCGCCGGGCGCCCCTACGGAGGCCCAGGCCGCGACCGTATCGATGAAGGCGCTCGACATCGCGGCGTCGAAGAAGGGCTCACCGTACCGCTGGGGCGCCGCGGGCCCCCACCGCTTCGACTGCTCGGGCCTGACGCTCTACGCGTTCAAGAAGGCGGGCAGGACGCTCCCCCGCACGGCCCAGCAGCAGTACAACCGGGCCAAGCACGTCCGGTCCTCGGACCGGCGCCGGGGCGACCTGGTCTTCTTCCACTCCGGCCGCAGCGTCTACCACGTCGGGATCTACGCCGGGGAGAACCGGATCTGGCACTCCCCGAAGGCCGGCGCCGTGGTGAGGCTGGAGAAGATCTGGAGCAGGAGCGTCTACTACGGCCGGGTCGGCTGAGCCCCGGCCGGCCCGCCACGCGGTCGCGGCCGCGTATCGCGTTCGGCGCCGGACCGTCCGGCGCGGCCCCCTCCCTGATCGGCTCCGGCCCGTCCGGCCCGACGGAAGGGAGGGGCCGCGCGGTCCTCACCGGACCGCGCGGCACGCCGTCGCACCCCGGCCGACGGACACGTACGGGGCGAGTGCGGTCAGCCGGCGGGCGCGGTGCGCAGGACGGTCGACACAGCAGTGGCGATCTCCTCCTCGGTCAGGTCGGCGCGCGCGGTCAGCCGGAGCCGGGACACCCCGTCCGGCACCGACGGGGGCCTGAAGCAGCCGACGGCGACCCCGGCGGCGCGGCAGTCGGCCGCCCAGCGCACCGCCGCGTCCGCGGAGGGGGCGCGCACCGACACCACGGCCGCGTCGGGGCGTACGGCGGTCAGCCCGGCCCCGGTCAGCCGTTCGTGGAGCGTGGCGGCCACCGCGCGGGCCCGGCCGGGCCGTTCCGGTTCGCGGCGCAGCAGCCGCAGGCTCGCCAGGGCGGCGCCCGCCGCGGCCGGTGCGAGACCGGTGTCGAAGATGAACGTCCGGCCCGTGTTGACGAGGTGTTCGATGACACGGGCCGGTCCGAGGACGGCCCCGCCCTGGCTGCCCAGGGATTTGGAGAGGGTGAGGGTGGTCACGGTCCCGGCGGTGCCCGCGAGCGAGGCGGCGGCCGGCGCCCCCCGGCCGCCGGGCCCGAGCACGCCCAGGCCGTGTGCGTCGTCGACGAGCAGGGCGGCGTCCTCCGCGCGGCAGACCTCGGCCAGTTCGGCCAGCGGGGCCGCGTCGCCGTCGACCGAGAAGACGGAGTCCGTGACGGCGAGCGCCCGCCCGTCCCGTGTCCGCAGGGCCTTGCGTACGGCCTCGGGGTCGGCGTGCGGGACGACGGCGGTCCGGGCGCGGGAGAGCCGGCAGCCGTCCACGATCGAGGCATGGTTGCCCGCGTCGGAGACGATCAGCGAGCCGTGTCCGGTGAGCGCCGTGACGGCGGCGAGGTTGGCCGCGTAGCCGGACGACAGCACCAGGGCCGCCTCGAAGCCGCAGAACTCGGCCAGTTCCCGTTCGAGTTCGGCGTGGAGCGCGGTGGAGCCGGTGACCAGCCGTGAACCGGTCGCACCCGCGCCCCATTCGTGTGCGGCGGCCGCCGCGGCCGCCGTGACGTCGGGGTGTCTGGCCAGCCCCAGGTAGTCGTTGCTCGCGAGGTCCAGGAGCCCGGAGGCGGCGGGCCGGGGGCGGAGGACACGGACGAGTCCGGCATCGGCACGACGGCGTGCCTCGGCGTCGATCCAGCCGAACGGGTCGAAGGGCATGAGCGGTCCCTTTTGTAGGCAGCTCACAGACCCTAACCGTGGGAACCGCCGGTCATGGTGTGGCAATACACACACCCTCGACAGGCACTGTTGTCCGGTTCCTCCTTGGCTGCGGGACGCCGGTAGGACAGGATCTTCGCCATGGACCTCCTGACCACACTGGTGGACAAGGGCCTGCGGCGTGAGCTGCCGACCCGTGAAGAAGCCCTCGCCGTGCTGGCGACCTCGGACGACGATCTGCTCGAAGTGGTGGCCGCGGCCGGGAAGGTACGCCGTCAGTGGTTCGGGCGGCGCGTGAAACTCAACTACCTGGTCAACCTCAAGTCGGGGCTGTGCCCCGAGGACTGCTCGTACTGCTCGCAGCGGCTCGGCTCCAAGGCCGGGATCCTCAAGTACACCTGGCTGAAGCCGGACGAGGCGTCGAAGGTCGCCGCGGCCGGAGTGGCGGGCGGGGCCAAGCGGGTGTGCCTGGTAGCGAGCGGCCGCGGTCCCACGGACCGCGACGTCGACCGGGTCTCGGAGACCATCGAGGCGATCAAGGAGCAGAACGAGGGCGTCGAGGTGTGCGCCTGCCTGGGTCTGCTCTCCGACGGCCAGGCCGAGCGGCTGCGGTCGGCCGGCGCCGACGCGTACAACCACAACCTCAACACGTCCGAGGCGACGTACGGGGACATCACCACCACCCACACCTACGCGGACCGGGTGGCGACGGTGCGTCAGGCCCAGTCCGCCGGGCTCTCGGCGTGTTCCGGGCTGATCGCGGGCATGGGAGAGAGCGACGCCGATCTGGTGGACGTCGTCTTCTCGCTGCGTGAGCTGGACCCGGACTCGGTGCCGGTGAACTTCCTGATCCCGTTCGAGGGGACGCCGCTGGCCAAGGAGTGGAACCTCACCCCGCAGCACTGCCTGCGCATCCTGGCCATGGTCCGGTTCGTCTGCCCGGACGTGGAGGTGCGGCTCTCCGGCGGGCGCGAGGTGCATCTGCGCTCGATGCAGCCGCTGGCCCTGCACCTGGTGAACTCGATCTTCCTGGGCGACTACCTGACCAGCGAGGGCCAGGCGGGCCAGACGGATCTGGACATGATCGCGGACGCCGGTTTCGAGGTGGAGGGCGCGGGCACGACGACGCTGCCCGCGCACCGGTCGGAGCAGGGCGGCGGATGCGGCTCGCACGCCGGTGGATGCGCCCCCTGCGAGGGGACGCCCGAGGCGGATCAGGCCGCCCCCACCGAGGTGCCGGCCGCCCGCACCGATCTGGTGGCGGTCCGCCGACGCGGCGCGGGGACGGATCTCGCCCCCAATGCCTGAGCCGCTCTCCCCGGCCGAGCTGAGGTCCCTGGACCGGGCCCATGTCTGGCATCCGTACGGCCCGATGCCGGGGCGTCAGGATCCGCTGGTCGTGGCGTCCGCGTCCGGGGTACGGCTCGGACTGGCCGAACCTGCCCACGGACGGACCGAGTTGGTGGACGGCATGTCCTCCTGGTGGTCCGCGGTGCACGGCTACAACCACCCGGTCCTCAACGAGGCGGCCCGCGGGCAGCTGGACCGGATGAGCCATGTGATGTTCGGCGGGCTCACCCATGAGCCCGCCGTGCGACTGGCCTCCCGGCTGGTCGAAATCACCCCGGAGCCGCTGCGGCACGTCTTCCTCTCCGACTCGGGGTCGGTCGCGGTCGAGGTCGCGGTCAAGATGTGCCTGCAGTACTGGCGTTCGGCCGGTCGGCCCGCCAAGCGACGGCTGCTGACCTGGCGCGGCGGCTATCACGGGGACACCTGGCAGCCGATGTCGGTCTGCGACCCCGAGGGCGGGATGCACGAGCTGTGGTCGGGCGTCCTGCCCCGTCAGGTCTTCGCCGACGAGCCGCCGGCCGGCTTCGACGCGAAGCCGGACGCCGCCTATGAGCGACAGCTGCGGGAACTGATCGCCGAGTACGCCGAGGAGTTGGCGGCGGTGATCGTGGAGCCGGTGGTGCAGGGCGCGGGCGGAATGCGTTTCCACTCCCCCGCGTATCTGCGGGTGCTGCGCGAGGCGTGCGACGCGAACGACGTGCTGCTGGTGTTCGACGAGATCGCCACCGGGTTCGGCCGGACCGGAAAGCTGTTCGCCGCCGGGCACGCCGGTGTCTCGCCCGATGTGATGTGTGTGGGCAAGGCGCTGACCGGCGGCTATCTGACGATGGCGGCGACGCTGTGCACCTCCCGGGTGGCGGAGGGCATCTCGCGCGGCGAGGTGCCGGTGCTCGCGCACGGCCCGACGTTCATGGGCAATCCGCTCGCCGCCGCGGTGGCGTGCGCCTCGATCGATCTGCTGCTCGGCCAGGACTGGGAGCGCGAGGTGGAGCGCGTCGGGGCGGGGCTGCGGAAGGGGCTCGCCCCGGCGTCCGAACTGCCCGGGGTGCGGGACGTACGGGTGCTGGGCGCGATCGGCGTCGTACAACTGGACCACGCGGTGGACATGGCGGCCGCGACCCGGGCCGCGGTACGGGAAGGGGTGTGGCTGCGGCCGTTCCGCGACCTGATCTACACGATGCCGCCGTACGTGACGGACGACGAGGACGTGGCGCGGATCTGCCGGGCCGTGCGCGCGGCGGCGCGGGAGGGATGAGATGACGATCCTGGTGGTGACCGGTACGGGCACCGAGATCGGCAAGACGATCGTGACGGCGGCCGTGGCGGCGGCCCACGCGGGCCGCCGCGTCGCGGTGCTCAAACCGGCGCAGACCGGCCTCGCCCCCGGCGAGCCGGGCGACGCCGCCGAGGTGGCGCGACTGGCCGGGAACCACGTCACGGCGGTCGAGCTGGCCCGCTTCCCCGAGCCCCTGGCTCCCGCGACCGCCGCCCGCAGGTCCGGACTCCCGCCGGTACGGCCGGACGATGTCGCCGACGCGGCACGGAAACTGGCGACCGAGCACGACCTGGTGCTGGTCGAGGGTGCGGGCGGGCTGCTCGTCCGGTTCGACGACGAGGGCTCGACCCTCGCCGACGCCGCACGGCTGCTGGCCGCCCCGGTGCTGGTCGTGGTGGCCGCGGGGCTGGGCACGCTCAACACCGCGGCGCTGACCTCGGAGGCCCTGCGGTCCCGGGGGCTGGAGTGCCGGGGGGTCGTGGTGGGCAGCATGCCCGCCGAGCCGGACCTCGCGGCGCGCTGCAATCTGACGGATCTGCCGGTGGTGACGGGCGCCCCGCTGCTGGGTGCGGTACCGGCCGGTGCGGGCGCGTTGGAGCCGGCCGCCTTCCGGGGGCGGGCCCGGGGCTGGCTCACGGCGGAGCTGGGCGGGGACCGCTGACCTCGGCGCGCGGGGCCGTGCGGGCCGCCCGTCCGCATCACGCGGACGCGGCCCACACGAACCGTGCGGCTCCCGTCCGGGTCACAGACTCCACTGGCGGAGTTCGTCGGCGATGGCCCGTACGTCGGCCTTGCCCTCCTTCACCAGCCTGGCCAGGTCGCGGACCTGCTCGGGCGAGGTGATGACCTTGAGGCCGGAGGCCACGAGATATCCGTAGGCGACGGCCGAGGAGAACATCGCGTTGGAGTGTTCGAGCGCGGGGACGTGCAGCAGCAACTGGAGGAGCGAGGCGGCCCGGGAGTGCGGGTCGCTGTACACGGGGCTGCCGAAGATCTCGGCCTCGTGACGGGCCACTGCCGCCACCAGCGCGCCCCAGTCGACGACCTGCGGATCGCCGGGGGTCTTGTGCTCGGCCACCATGAGCAGCCAGGCGAGGTCGATCTTCAGGTTCAACGCTTGCCTTCGCGCTCCGGGCCGAACTCCTCGGCGAACACCGACCCGTACTGCTTCATGAAATCGGCCGCCGCCTCGACGAAGGTGTGTCCCACCTCGCCGGCGTCCTGACGTACGAGCTCCTCTATATAGCGGTTCACGCTCATCCCCCTCTGCAGCGCGCGCTGCCGCGCGGCCTCGGCGGTGGCCTCGTCCACTCTCACGTTCAGCTGAGTCTTGGGCACCCCACCACGCTAGCGCCGGGGCGCTAGCACCGACAAGAGAAGGCCCCGGGTGCTCCGTACACGGGTCGGGGGACGGGGAACCGGGTCCGGGACGACCCTCGCGCCGACCTTCCATCGGCCTCGAATCCCGCCCCGGACGGGCCCGGGAACGCCCCGAGGATGTGATGCCACCCATAGGGGCCAGATCACATACGAAGAGGGGTAGTAGGCGTCGGAGCCGCAGACGCGCGAGATAAACAGCCTTAAATGCACCATTTCGGACATTGCTCCGTATTGGGGTAGTACGTCACATCGTTGACCCCTGGACGGACCGCCGCTAACCATGGTTGTCATCACGGGGAGCCACGAACGGCCCGGACGCGACACCACCGGACCCGCCACCCCGTCCCGCATCCCGCGGGCCCCGCCCCACCGCCGACACCGGCACCCGGGCGGCCTCGTCCCACCCCACAGGAGTTACTTCCGCATGACCGCTCGCACCCTGACCAGCACCGGCCGCATCCGCAACCTGGCCATCACCGCCCTCACCACCACCGCCGCCGCGGCCGCCGCCCTCACCCTGGTCCCCTCCTCCGCACACGCCGCGGAGGTCAAGCAGACCGCCGCCGCGGTCACCGCCGGTGACACGGGGCAGACCGGCAATGCCTACGCGAACAACCTGGACGGCTGGATCAAGGAGTCCCTGGACATCATGAAGTCCAAGGGCATCCCCGGCACCTACGAGGGCCTGCACCGCAACATCATGCGTGAGTCCAGCGGCAACCCCAACGCCGAGAACGGCTGGGACGTCAACGCCCAGAACGGCACCCCCTCCAAGGGCCTGCTGCAGGTCATCCAGCCGACCTTCAACGCCTACCACGTCGCCGGCACGGCCCACAGCCTCACCGACCCGGTGGCCAACATCACCGCCGCCGCCAACTACGCCGCCGCCCGCTACGGCTCCATCGACAACGTCAACTCGGCGTACTGATCCGGCCGTACGTACCGGCACACGCCACGCGGCGTCCGCACCACGGCGGACCGTCCACAGCGCGAAACACGCTCGCCCGGCCGATCCCACTCTGCTTGGCTCGGCCCATGAGCGATCTCCACATCCGCCACGCCGACCTCGGTGACATCGACGCCGTACTGGACTTCTGGCGCGAAGCCGCTGAGGGAACGAGCATCAGCGACGACCACGACGGGGTGACCCGGCTCATCGGCCGGGACCCCGAGGCCCTGCTCCTCGCGGAGCGCGACGGGCGGCTCGTGGGAACCGTCATAGCGGGCTTCGACGGCTGGCGGTGCTCGGCCTACCGACTGGCCGTACACCCCGACCACCGCCGCGAGGGCATCGGCACCGCCCTGACCCGGGCAGCGGAACAACGCTTCCTCGCCCTCGGCGGACGACGCGTCGACGCCATGGTCCTGGAAGCCAACGGACGCGCGCATCGCGCGTGGGGCGCGAACGGCTACCACCGCGAGGACCGCTGGCGGCGCTGGGTCAAGCCACTCACCGGCTGAACACCCCCCGGACCGCTGCCGCCGCACCGGCGACCACCGGCCGCGACAGCGCCGAACCGGGCGGCCCCCGGAACGATCAGCCGACTTTGCCGATCCTTTACTATGGTTGTTCCACTGTCCGCATCCTTCCGAAAGGTGTGAGCGTCCGCCCATGGGCGAGCCTCCCAGTCGACACGACCGGTACCGAGCGATCCTTCTCCCCCTGCCCGATCATGGGACGGAGGTGAACCGATGACCGAAGTGCTCCTGCTGCTCGTGGCCGTACTGCTCTCCCTGGCCTGCGGCGCCTTCGTCGCGGCCGAGTTCTCGCTGACGACCGTCGAGCGGGGCCAGCTGGAACGGGCCGTGGAGCGCGGCGAACGGGGCGCCGCCGGCGCCATGAAGGCCGTACGCAGCCTCACCTTCCAGCTCTCCGGCGCACAGCTCGGCATCACCGTCACCAACCTCGTGGTCGGCATGCTCTCCGAGCCGTCCATCGCCAAGCTCATCCGCGGCCCGGTGGAGGCGGTCGGCCTCTCCCCGAGCGTGGCCTCGTCGGTCGCTCTCGTCCTGGGCACGGCGCTGTCCACCGTGTTCCTGATGATCGTCGGCGAGCTCGTCCCGAAGAACTGGGCGATCTCCTCCCCGCTCGCCGTGGCGAAGGCCGTGGCCACCCCCCAGCGGATCTTCACCGCGGTCTTCCGTCCCTTCATCAGCCACCTCAACAACACCGCCAACCGGATCCTGCGCCGTATGGGCCTGGAGCCGGCCGAGGAGCTGGCCTCCGCGCGCAGCCCGCAGGAGCTGGCGGCACTGGCCCGGCACAGCGCGAAGGAGGGCGCGCTGGAGGCGGACACGGCGGAGCTGTTCGTTCGCACCCTGAACCTCTCGGAGCTGACGGCGGAGAACGTGATGACGCCCCGGGTCCAGGTCACCGCCCTGGAGGCGGAGGCCACCGCCGAGGACGTCGCGAACGCGACCCGGGCGACGGGCCTCTCCCGTTTCCCCGTGTACCTCGGCAATCTGGACACCGTCGTCGGAGTGGCGCACAT
The DNA here is from genome assembly GCF_043079735.1 of Streptomyces sp. NPDC015144. NCBI lineage: Bacteria > Bacillati > Actinomycetota > Actinomycetes > Kitasatosporales > Streptomycetaceae > Streptomyces > Streptomyces sp. NPDC015144. The sequence continues at coordinate 140,613 of NZ_JBIBUU010000010.1, forward strand.
CAAGGACGTGCTCGCGATCCCCGCCGAGCAGCGTCCCCGTACCCGTGTCTCGGAGATGCTCCGCGCCCCCCTGCTCGTACCGGAGACCCTCACCGTGGACCGGCTCCTGGACCGGCTGTCCGGCCAGCTCGCCATGGCCGTCGTCATCGACGAGTACGGCGGAACCGCCGGGGTCGTGACACTGGAGGACATCGTCGAGGAGGTCGTCGGCGAGGTGCGCGACGAACACGATCCGCACGAGACCGCGGACCTCGTACCGGCGGGCGAGGACACGGACGGACGACACCTGTGGTCGGCCGACGGCGCCGCCCGCATCGACCAGCTGAAGACGATCGGACTGCGGGTGCCGGACGGACCGTACGAGACGCTCGCCGGACTCGTCGCCACCGAGGTCGGCCGGATCCCCGCCGTGGGTGACACCGTGGAGCTGGCGGGATGGCGGATCGACGTGGTCGACGCGTCCGGGCGCCGTGCCGCGCGCGCCCTGCTGCACGCGCCGCTCCCCGGTGACGACGAGCGGACGGAGGACGCACGATGATCGCCGTCCAACTTCTCATCGGGCTGCTGACTCTGGTCGTCAACGCCTTCTTCGTCGGGGCGGAGTTCGCGCTGATCTCCGTACGCCGCAGCCAGATCGAACCCGCTGCCGAGGCCGGGAACCGGCGTGCGCGCAGCGTGATCTGGGGCCTCGAGCACGTATCGGCGCTGCTCGCGGCGGCACAGCTCGGCATCACGCTCTGCACGTTGGTCCTCGGTATCGTCGCCGAGCCCGCCATCGCGCATCTGCTGGAGCCCGTCTTCCACGCGGTGGGGATGCCGGACGGACTGATCCATCCCATCTCGTTCGTGATCGCGCTGACCGTGGCGACATATCTGCACATGCTCCTCGGTGAGATGGTGCCGAAGAACATCGCGCTCGCCGAGCCGGTCCGCGCCGCACTGCTGCTCGGACCGCCGCTGGTGGCCCTGGCCAAGGCGCTGCGGCCGGTGATCTTCGCGATCAACGCCTTCGCCAACACCCTGCTCAAGCTCCTCCGGGTCGAGACGAAGAACGAGGTGTCCGCCACGTTCTCCGACGACGAACTGGCCCGGCTGGTGACCGACGCGGGCGATGCCGGGCTCGTCGACGACCGCTCGGCCGAGCGGCTGCGCCACGCCCTCGAACTGGGCAGCCGTCCGGTGCGGGAGGTGGCGATGCCGGTGGACCGGGTCACGTACGCCAGGATCGGGACCACTCCGGAGCAGCTGGAGCGGCTCTCGTACGAGACCGGCTTCTCCCGCTTCCCCGTGATGGACGGGGAAGGGCGGATACTCGGCTATCTCCATGTGAAGGACGCCCTCGACGCCGCTCCTCGCGACGTTCCCTTCCCGGTGACCGCGATGCGGCCCATCGCCCGGGTCCGGGCGGACACACCGCTCGACGACGCCCTGACCGCGCTGCGGCGCAGCCGTACGCACCTGGCGGCGGTGCTCGACGAGGACGGCCGGCCGGCCGGGATGGTCACCATGGAGGATGTCCTGCGCGAGCTGGTGGGGCGCCCGAAGGCCGCCTGACGAAGGAGCGGGGCCCGCTGACGGAGTACGGGGCGCGGCCGGACACGGGTCCGGCCGCGCCCTTCGTCCCTCGGGCGGCCACGGGCCCCGGAGGGGGCCGGCCCACCGCGATACCATCGCTCCGCCATGGAAACGAATGCCTCCTACACCAGTCTTGTCGCGGTCGGCGACTCGTTCACCGAGGGCATGTCGGACCTGTTGCCCGACGGGTCGTACCGCGGATGGGCCGATGTACTCGCCGGACGGCTCGCCGCCCGCACACCGGGGTTCCGCTACGCGAATCTCGCGGTGCGCGGCAAGCTGATCGGCCAGATCGTCGACGAACAGGTCGACGCGGCCGCGGCCATGCACGCCGATGTCGTCACGCTCGTCGGCGGGCTCAACGACACGCTGCGCCCCAAGTGCGACATGGGGATGGTCCGCGGACGTCTCGAGGAAGCGGTGGAACGGCTCGCGCCCTCGTGCGGAACGCTGGTGCTCATGCGGAGCCCGGGGCGCGCCGGCCCGGTGCTGGAGCGGTTCCGTCCGCGGATGGAGGAGCTCTTCTCCCTGGTCGACGACTTGGCGGCCCGGCACGGGGCGGTGGTCGTCGACCTGTACGGGGCACCGGTACTGGGCGACCCCCGGCTGTGGGACGTCGACCGGCTCCATCTGACGGCCGACGGCCATGACAGGGTGGCCGAGGCGGTCTGGCAGACGCTCGGGCTGCCGCCCCGGAACGACTGGCGGACGCCGCTGCCGCCCTCCGTGCCGCCCGCATGGGCCGCCCGGCGGGTCGAGGACGCCCGCTTCGCCCGTGAGCACCTCCTCCCGTGGATCGGACGTCGGCTGACCGGCCGCTCCTCCGGGGACGGGCGTACGGGCGCCCAGTACAGCTCCGAGCTGGGCGGGGCGTTCTGGGTCACGCCCGGGAACGACCGGTCCCCCGGCCCGGTCGCGACCTGGCACCGGGTCGATCCGGCCCCGCCCGCGTAACGACTCGTGCCCGGGAGCGGCCGCCCGGTGTCCGCCGCGGCCTCGCCACGAAAGATCCGTGCGACGTACCGTCTCCCTCCACCTCGCCCACGCCGGGGCGAGCCGACGGATCATGGTCCCCACCGGCCGGGACCGCCGAACCCGGACCACCTCCGAGCCCGTCCCCGGCTGTGCCACCACCATCACCGGCCGGAACGGACGGACACCGCTTCGTGGCCGACGCGGGCGTGGCAGGCCCTTCGAGGACGGCCGCGGAGTGGCCCTCGGCGCGGTGATCAGATCACGGTCCCGCATCGGTTCGGCTCCCTGGATCGAGGGACTTCTTCTCGGGCCCGGCCGTACCGGAACCACCGGACCGGGGTCATGCGCCTTACGCGGGTGCCGCCCAACGGTTGCGAGGCGGTCGCCCAGCCTCTCCGACCTGCGCCTTGCGAGTTGGGTAGGTGACCAAGAAGGTCCGTGGGCGCTCGGGAGCCGCTGAGGGCGGCGGGTAAACTCCCGACACGTGACTGCTGTGTCTGCGAAGCCTCGCATCCCCAATGTCCTGGCCGGCCGCTATGCCTCCACGGAGCTGGCCGTTCTCTGGTCCCCCGAGCAGAAGGTGAAGCTGGAGCGCCAGCTGTGGCTGGCGGTACTGCGCGCTCAGAAGGACCTCGGGATCGAGGTGCCGGACGACGCGCTGGCCGACTACGAGCGGGTCCTCGACCAGGTCGATCTCGCCTCGATCGCCGAACGCGAGAAGGTCACCCGGCACGACGTCAAAGCCCGGATCGAGGAGTTCAACGCCCTCGCCGGCCATGAGCAGGTCCACAAGGGCATGACCTCTCGGGACCTCACCGAGAACGTCGAACAGCTCCAGATCAGGCTCTCCCTCGAACTGATGCGGGACCGTACGGTGGCGGTCCTGGCCAGGCTCGGGAAGCTGGCGGGCGAGTACCGCGAACTGGTCATGGCCGGTCGCTCCCACAACGTCGCCGCTCAGGCGACCACCCTCGGCAAGCGCTTCGCGACCGCCGCCGACGAGCTCCTGGTGGCATACGGACGCCTGGAGGACCTGCTGACCCGCTACCCGCTGCGGGGAATCAAGGGCCCCGTGGGCACGGCGCAGGACATGCTGGACCTGCTGGGCGGTGACGCCGGAAAGCTCGCCGACCTGGAACAGCGCATCGCGGCGCACCTCGGATTCTCCCAGGCCTTCACCTCGGTCGGCCAGGTCTACCCCCGTTCCCTCGACTACGACGTGGTGACCGCGCTGGTCCAGCTGGCCGCCGCTCCTTCCTCGGTCGCCAAGACGATCCGGCTGATGGCCGGACACGAGCTGGTGACCGAGGGCTTCAAGCCGGGCCAGGTCGGCTCGTCGGCGATGCCGCACAAGATGAACACCCGGTCCTGCGAGCGCGTCAATGGCCTCATGGTGATCCTCCGCGGCTATGCGTCGATGACCGGCGAACTGGCCGGCGACCAGTGGAACGAGGGCGACGTGTCCTGCTCCGTGGTCCGCCGGGTGGCCCTTCCGGACGCTTTCTTCGCCTTCGACGGTCTGGTGGAGACGTTCCTGACGGTGCTCGACGAGTTCGGTGCGTTTCCTGCCGTCGTCGCCCGTGAGCTGGACCGTTACCTTCCGTTCCTTGCCACGACCAAGGTCCTCATGGGCGCGGTGCGTGCGGGTGTCGGCCGCGAGGTCGCCCACGAAGCGATCAAGGAGAACGCGGTCGCCTCGGCCCTGGCCATGCGCGAGCAGGGTGCCGAGCGTAACGAGCTGCTCGACAAGCTGGCCGCCGACGAGCGCATCCCCCTGGACAGGGAACAGCTCGACGCGCTGATGGCCGACAAGCTCTCCTTCACCGGTGCGGCCGGTGATCAGGTCGGTTCGGTGGTCTCTCGCATCGAGGAGATCGTCAAGCAGCACCCCGAGGCCGCCGCGTACGCCCCGGGCTCCATCCTCTGACGGCCTCGGCCTTCCTGCCGGATGACGCCCGAAGAGCTCCAGGCCGCCCGTGACCGCACCGTTCCCGACGTGGTCACGGGCGGGCTGCGTGTACTGTTCTGCGGAATCAATCCCAGCCTCATGACGGGGGCGACGGGCCACCACTTCGCCCACCCCGGCAACCGCTTCTGGCCTGTTCTCCATCGGTCCGGCTTCACCCCTCGCCAGTTGGATCCAGCTGAGCAGAACGAACTGCTGCGCTACGGTCTCGGCATCACCAATGTGGTCGCCCGGGCCACCGCTCGTGCGGACGAACTGTCCGCCGAGGAGTACCGGGAGGGCGGGCAGATCCTCCGGGCCAAGGTCAAGACCCTGCGGCCGCAGTGGCTGGCGATCGTGGGCGTCACGGCCTACCGCACAGCCTTCGGCAGGCGCACCGCGCGGATCGGTCCGCAGGACCACACGATTGGCGGCGCGCAGGTCTGGGCCCTGCCCAACCCCAGCGGGCTCAACGCCCACTGGACCGTTCAATCGATGGCGGAGGAGTACGGCCGTCTCCTCGCCCGCGTCGACGAGGCCACCGCCTGCACCCCCGAAGCTCCCTGACACGTCTGTCGGCGATCCCTCGTATTCCGCTGCTCTTCCCTCGGGGATCAGCCATTGGCTCCGTCCCATGGATCCCGCTCCCCGCACCTGGCCCCGGAGGGCTTCATTCGTCGTGGGGCGGCGCAGGCCCCACAGTTGAGGGGAACTACGCGTCCCTGCGTCGTACCGCCCACCAGCCGGCCAGCACGGCGGCCAGCGCCCACGCCGCCGTCACCGCGAGCCCGCTCCATGGCCCGAGACTTCCCTGCGGGGTCTGGTGGAGCACCATCTGCCCCGCGCGGTCCGGCAGATAGTCCGCGGCACCGGCCGCGACATCACCGATGACGAACGGCACGATGAGCACGAACGGGATGAGCAGGCCGAGGACGGTCACCGCGCTGCGCAGCAACGCGGTGAGACCGGCCGCGAACAGTGCCATCAGAGTCAGGTAGATCCCTCCCCCGAACGCTGCCCGCAGTGCGCCCGGATCTCCCAGGCCGATCGCGTACTCACCCATGAACAGCTGACCCACCAGGAAGGTGGTGAAGCTCGTGACCAGGCCGACGACGCCCGCCGCCGCTCCGACGACCGCGATCTTCGCGGTGTAGAAGAGGTTTCTGTGCGGTACGGCGGCGAGCGATATCCGCAGCGCGCCATTGAGGAATTCGCAGGACAGCGCGGTCGCTCCGAAACTGATGGCGGCGAGCTGGCCGAAGTTCAGCGCGTAAAAGGCACCGAAGACGGGGTCGGCCCCCGCGTTGTCCGCCTCCGCCTGACCGACGGTCGGGAAGACCAGCAAGGTGACGGCGAGCGTCACGGCCAGGACCGCTATCAATGACCCCGCTGTGGACCGGAGCGATCTCACCTTGATCCACTCGGAACGCAGCACTGCTGTGGTCGACATGTTCAGGCCTCCTGCTGAGGGTCGGATTGGATCGGCGCGGACGCGAATTCCGCGGTGCTGGTGGTGAGGTCGAGATATGCCTGTTCCAATGTGGTTCGCTCGTCCGCGAGTTCCAGAACCGGAATACCTTCGGCAGCGGCTATCGCCCCTATCTCTTCCGCTTTCACCCCTTCGATGGTCAAACGGCCATCGTCGCCCTGCGTCGGGGTGTGGCCCCTGCGAGCCAGAAGGTCGCGCAGCCGTGTCGGCTCGGTCGTTCGCACGCGGGTCCTGGGACTGCTGCGGGATTCCAGGAACTCCTGCATGGGCAGGTCCGCCAGCAGCCGCCCCTGGCCGAGAATCACCAGGTGGTCGGCGAACGACGAGGTCTCGTTCATCAAGTGGCTCGACACCAGGACCGTGCGCCCTTCACGGGCCAAGCGCTTCATGAGCTCGCGGATCCAGATGATGCCTTCCGGGTCGAGACCGTTCGACGGCTCGTCCAGCATCACTATCTCCGGGTCTCCCAGCAGGGCGGCCGCGATGCCCAGCCGCTGACGCATTCCGAGCGAGAAGGTCTTGATGCGGGCGCCGCCGACCTGTGCGAGGCCGGCCTCCTCCAGCACCTCCTCCACTCTCCGGGCACCGATCCGGTTACTGACCGCGAGTGCCGAAAGGTGATTCCGTGCGGTGCGCGAGCCGTGGGCGGCCTGGGCGTCGAGCAGGGCGCCTACCCGACGCAGAGGTTCGGTGAGCTCGGCATACCGTCGGCCGCCGATCGTCGCACTGCCCCGGGTGGGCCTGTCGAGACCGAGAACGAGTCGCATAGTCGTGGACTTGCCGGCCCCGTTGGGACCGAGGAATCCCGTGATGCGCCCCGGGCGCACACTGAACGTGAGGTCGTCCACGGCACGTTTGTTTCCGTACAGTTTGGTGAGGGTCTGGACGTCGATGCTGGTCATGTCCTCAGCCTCGCGCCGGTGCCCCGTTGCTCGCCTCACTCGTGCGTGGGGTTCTCCTCCCTCTCGCGGGGGAGCCGCTGCGACCCGGCGGACTGGCACGATGACCGCATGTTCCGCCTCCTGCGACCGCTCGCCTCGTCCGTCACCTACACCCGATGGCTTCATCTGCTCATCCCGGGTGCGGGCTACAGCGTGTGGATCTTCATCTCGCCGGACTCGCCGTGGGTGCCGGTGCTCTTCGCGATACCGGTCGGGTTGTTGCCCGGGATGCGGCTCGCCGAGGGAGTGCAGGCGCAGTTGCTGCTCGTTCCGGAGGACCGTGGCAGACCCGATCCCTCCATATCCGCGACCTCGGCGTCCACCTGGGGCGACCGCTGGCGAACGGTGCTGTGGTTGGAGGCGCGCCTGATACTCGCAGCTCCGGTCTGGTACGTCACGGTGTGGCTGTCGGCGACCGCGGTGGATCTGTTTCTCGCCTCGTTCGGAAAGAACCCGAGCGACGACTGGCTCGCCCGGGGATGGGAGTCGCACTGGTGGCTCGGCCTGCTCGCGCCGCTCTCCCTTCTCCTGCTGTTCCCCGTCGTCGTGCTGAGCGGCCACCTGATCACCGCGATCGCCCGGTGGCTTCTCGGTCCCTCACCGACGCAGCGGCTGACGGAGCTGGAGGAGCGCACGGAGCAGTTGCTGGAGCGCAATCGCATCGCACGCGAGTTGCACGACTCGATCGGCCACGCGCTGACGGTGGCGGTCGTACAGGCCGGAGCGGCTCGTGCGGCAGGGGATCCGGCGTTCACCGAGCGCGCCCTCGCCGCGATCGAGGAGACCGGCCGGGACGCGCTCGACGATCTGGAGCGGGTCCTACGGATCCTGCGGGAGCCGGAGGCGCCGGTGGGGCAGAGACCGACGCTCGCGGAATCGGACCGGCTCCTGGAATCCGCGCGCGGCTCGGGGGCTGAGGTCGACGCGGACGTGTCCGGTCCTCTGGGACAGGTTCCTGGTGCGGTCTCCCGCGAGGGGTACCGCATTCTTCAGGAGTCGCTCACCAATGTGCTGAGGCACTCGGGAGCCGTCCCCGTCCGTGTACGGATCGCCGTCGCCGAGGGGCGCCTGGAGTTGGAGATCACCAATCCGCTCGCGGACTCTTCCGTAGCCCCGGGCGGCGGAAGCGGGCTGCGTGGTATCCGGGAACGGGCGGCGCTGCTCGGCGGAAGAGCCGTGGCGGGCCCGCACGAGAAGGAATGGCGGGTCCACGTGGTCCTTCCGTTGGACGGGGTGCGGATCGCTCCGCCGTCCCCGAGCGCCCGCCGGAACCGTCTGGAAAGCCCTTAGCTGGACAGCCCTTAGGCTGTGCCAATGGCGGTCAGCGTACTTCTGGTAGACGACGAGCCCCTCGTCCGCGCGGGGTTGCGCGCGATCCTCGATGCTCAGCCCGATATCGAGGTCGTGGGCGAGGCCGGTGACGGAGCCGCTGTGATCCCGCTGGTGCGTCAGTTGCGCCCCGATGTGGTGGCCATGGATGTCAGGATGCCGCTGATGGACGGGATCGAAGCCACCCGCACGATGCTGCGGACGGTGCCGGACCCGCCGAAGATCCTGGTGGTGACGACCTTCGAGAACGACGAGTACGTCTATGAGGCGTTGCGGGCCGGTGCGGACGGCTTCCTGATCAAGCGGGCCCGGCCGACCGAGATCGTGAACGCGGTGCGCCTGGTCGCCGAGGGCGAGTCCCTGCTCTTCCCCGCGGCGGTCCGGCAGCTGGCCACCGAGTACGGGAGCAGCAAGGCGCGCGCCGCCATGGAGCGGGCGGCTCTCACCGAGCGGGAATCCGCGGTGCTCCGGCTGATGGCCCGTGGCCTGTCGAACGCCGAGATCGCCGCCGGGCTCGTGGTCGGTGTCGAGACGGTGAAGACCCATGTCAGTTCCGTACTGGCCAAGTTGGGCGCGCGGGACCGGACCCAGGCGGTGATCGCGGCGTACGAATCCGGGTTCGTCGCCCCGGGCTGAGGTAGCCGCCCCGAAAGCCGTCGCGTCCCGTGGTCGCCCGGCGCCCTGGTAGCGAGTACCATCCGCCTGACATGCGCTTGAGCTGGGAGGACACACTGTGGGCCGGCTGACCGGCGGAGATCCGTCACTGTTGCGACGCATCAATTCCGCAGTGGTGCTGCACGCGCTGCGTGGAGCCGACTCCCCCACTCTGACGGACCTGACCAGGATCACCGGCCTGTCCCGGCCCACGGTCGAAGGAGTCGTGGAGGGGCTCTTCGAGGCAGGGCTGGTCGTCGAGTCGCTGCCCGACGGCGGCGAGGCCCGGCGTCAGGGACGACCGGCGCGCCGGTTCCGGTTCCGTGCCGAGGCCGGCCATCTGCTCGGTGTCGAGATCGGTCCGCACCGCGTCTCGGCGCTGCTCTCGGGGCTGGACGGCCGGATCATCGGTGCGGGCGCCCGTGAGGTGTCGGAGACCGCCTCCGCCGACGACCGGCTCGACAAGGTCAGGGCCGTGGTGGCCGACGTGCTGCGGCGAACGGGGGTGGCCCGCAGCAGTCTGCGGGCGGTGGGCGTGGGCAGCCCCGGCATCGTGGAGGCGGACGGGACGGTGCGGCTGGGCACCGCGCTGCCGGGCTGGACGGGGCTGGCGCTGGGAGAGCGGCTGAGACGTTCCTTCCGCTGCCCCGTCCTGGTGGAGAACGACGCCAACGCGGCGGCGGTCGCGGAGCACTGGAAGGGTGTGGCCACCGAGTCCGACGACGTCGTGTTCGTCCTGGCGGGGCTGAGCCCCGGGGCCGGATCGTTGATCGGCGGACGGCTGCATCGCGGTTTCGGCGGTGCGGCGGGCGAGATCGGAGCACTGCATCTGCTCGGGCGGGAGGCGACTCCGGAGCGGCTGCTGTCCACGACGGACACTCCGCTGGACCCGTTGGACGAGCCGGCCGTGGCCCATGTGTTCGCGCAGGCCCGGCAAGGAGACGACCGGGCCCAGGCGGCGGTCGAGCGGTTCATCCAGCGGCTGGTGCACGATGTCGCCGCCTTGGTCCTGGCGCTGGATCCCGAGCTCGTCGTGGTGGGCGGCTGGGCCACCGGCCTCGACGACCTGCTCGATCCCCTCCGCAGTGAGCTGGCCCGCTACTGTCTCCGGCCGCCACGGGTCGCCTTGTCGATGCTCGGTGAGGCGGCCGTGGCCACCGGCGCGCTGCGGCTGGCTCTCGACCATGTGGAGGAGCAGTTGTTCGCGGTGGAGGGAACGGTGACGGCCCGCCGCTGAGGGCGACGGGCCGTCACTGTTCCGGCCGCTCCTGCCGTACGTCCGGAGCGGCTCAGGAGGCCTGGCGCTCCGGGCCGTGGTGGCTGATCTCGACATCGCCCGCGTCGCCGAAGGTGAGCCGGCAGGTGTCGGCCCGGTACGTGGCGACGGAGAGCGCGGCGGTGCCGCCCGCCACCAGGTAGCGGGTGGTGACGACCAGCACGGGAGCGCCGGGAAGCCGGTCGAGCTCCTTGGCGTCGTCCGCCCGCGCCGAGCCCAGCTCGACGGAGCGGTCCTGCCCGTCGAGGCCGAGACGGTGCAGCTCGCGCAGGACGGCACGGGCCCGGGCGGGCCCGGACGGGGCGTCGATCGCGGAGAGTTCGGGTACCGAGGACGCCGGGACGTAGAGGAACTCCGCCGCGACCGTCTGGCCGTGGGTCGTCCGGATCCTGCGTACGACGTGCACCGGCTCGGCGGCGTCCGCCCCGAGCGCGGAGGCGACCGCGGGCGGGGCGGGGGCCGTCGTGGCGTCCACGGGCTGCCATGCCTCCGCGGCGCCACCGCCGGTCCAGTCCCGCTGGGCCGTGGAGACGGCCACACCGACGCGCGGCGGGGCGACGGTCGTCCCGACGCCGCGGCGGCGCTGGAGCCTTCCTTCGAGTTCGAGCTGCTCCAGGGCCTGCCGGAGCGTGGCCCGGGCGACTCCGAAGCGAGCGGCGAGCTCACGCTCGTTGGGCAGGATCTCGCCCACCGCAAAGTCCGAGTCGAGTGCCTCACTGAGCACGGTCTTGAGGTGCCAGTACTTCGGCTCCTGCACCGATTCCAGCTGCGTGGTCCCCACCCTGTCCTCCGCAATCGCCCAGCGGCTATTCCGCGACGTTATTTATTAAAGGTTCCTGCCTTAACGGTGAGACCATAGGACGGTAGACACCCTTGGTCAAGACCAATCCTGCGTCGGTCACGCAGTGGAACGAACCCTTGCCGCAGAGCGTTCACAGGACGTTCGTGATGCCGTGGGACGCGCGCAGCACAAAGCCCCACGGCCGGCGAGGCCATGGGGCTTCGTCCGCAGCGACGCGAGGGGCGTACGGCTACGGGAGGGCGGAGAAGTGCTGAAGCTTGTCGGGGTTGCGCACGATGTACACGCACTGGACGGCCCCGTCCCTGACGTCCAGCTGGACGACGGAGTCGACCTCGCCGCCCACGAGCACCAGGAGCGCCGGACCTCCGTTGAGTTCCAGGAGCCGGGAGTCCAGACGTCCGGCCTGCTCGCGGGCGACCGCGAGCAGGAAGCGGCCGACCTTGTCGGCGCTGTCGATGATCCGCAGCGGCGCCTTGGACTTCCCGCCGCCGTCCCCGACGAGCCGCACGTCGGGCGCGAGGAGCGCCACCAGTGCCTGGAGGTCCCCGCCCGCCGCCGCGGCGAGAAAGCGCTCCGTGAGGTCACGGCGTTGGGCCGGATCGACGTCGTACCGCGGCTTGCGCTCCTCCACATGGCGCCGCGCGCGTCCCGCCAGCTGGCGCACGGCCGCCTCGCTCCGGTCCAGGGTGTCGGCGATCTCCGCATACGGGAGTCCGAACGCCTCGCGCAGCACGAAGACGGCCCGTTCCAGCGGCGACAGGGACTCCAGGACGACGAGCACGGCGATCGACACGGAGTCGGCCAGGACGACCCGCTCCGCACTGTCGGGCGCGGCGGGGCCGAAATCGGTGACGACCGGCTCCGGCAGCCACGGCCCGACATACGTCTCACGGCGTGACCGCGCCTGCCTCAGCCGGTCGACGGCGAGGCGGGTGACGACCCTCACCAGGAAGGCGCGCGGCTCGCGTACGTCCTCGCGCGGCGCGGAGGACCAGCGGAGCCATGCCTCCTGCACCACGTCCTCGGCGTCGGCGATCCGGCCCAGCATGCGATACGCGACGCCGGTGAGGACGGGGCGGTGGTTCTCGAAGACATCGGTCGCGGTGTCGGCTGTCACTCCCCCATCCCAGCCCACCCGCCCCACCCTGTCCAGCACGAACCGGCCGCCCCCCTTGAACTGCGGGCTACTCGGCGGTAATTGTTGTTGACGAGACGTCTAAGTCGCCTTCGGGCATGGCCCGTTCATGCCTGATCACCCCAGGAGCCCAGCATGGCCAGCACGGTCTCGTTCAGCGTCGAATCGCCCCATGGGCCCCGGACCGTGTCCGTGGCGTACGAGCGGACCGGTACCGGCGATCCGTTGCTGCTGCTCCATGGCATAGGTCACCATCACCAGGCGTGGACCCCCGTGCTGTCCCCGCTCTCCGCGGAGCGGGATGTCATAGCCGTCGACCTGCCCGGCTTCGGCGAGTCGCCGGAGCTCCCCGAGGGGCTGCCGTACGACCTGCCGACCGTGGTCTCGGTACTCGACGCGTTCTGTGCGGAGATCGGTCTGGACCGGCCGCATGTGGCGGGTAATTCCCTGGGCGGAATGCTGGCGCTGGAGCTCGGGCGGCAGAAGCGGGTGCGGTCGGTGACCGCACTCTCGCCCGGCGGATTCTGGACCGAGGGCGAGCGGCGTCTGGCGTTCGGCACGCTGCGGGCCATGAGGCACGCGGCACGGTCCATGCCGGTCCCGCTGATCGAGCGGCTCTCGCGCAGCGCGGCCGGGCGCACGGCGCTGACCAGCAGCATCTACGCCCGGCCCGGCCGCCGTTCACCCGAGGCCGTCGTCGCGGAGACCTTCGCCCTGCGGCAGGCCACCGGATTCGACCAGACGCTCGCCGCCGGGCGGAGCGCAGCGTTCACCCGTGATGTGCCGGGGCTGCCCGTGACCGTCGCCTGGGGCACCCGGGACCGGATACTGCTGCGCCGGCAAGGGGTCAGGGCGAAGCACACCATCCCGGACGCCCGGCTGGTCCGCCTGCCCGGATGCGGCCATGTGCCGATGAACGACGATCCCGCGCTGGTGGCACGCGTCATCCTCGACACCAGCCGCTGAATCCGCACCGATGCGCGTATTCGCACCACGGGCGGCCGCGCGCCGGGACAGGGTCCCCGCCCCGAGGGCGACGCCGAGCCCGACGAGCAGGCTGCCGCAGATCTGGGCGGAACCGTAGGAACCCGTGCCGACGACCGGCGCGGTGAGTGCGGCGGAGACCGGGATCAGGCCGGAGAAGAGGGTCGCGCGCTCGGTGCCGATGTGCTGCATGCCCGTGTACCAGCAGACGAATCCGACGACGGTGACCACGGCCGCCTGCCACAACAGCGCGGCCGTCTCGGCCCCGGTGGGTATGCGCAGCGCTCCACCGCCGTCCAGGAGCACACCGAGCAACGCCGATTCGACGGCCGCGATGCCGCATACGACGGCCGAGAGCAGTCGTGGCCCGAGCGGACGCAGCACCGGCCCCGCCAGGACCGCGAAGCCGACCTCGCCCGCCAGCGCTCCGGACGAGCAGAGGATGCCCGCCAGGTCCGTGCGGCCCCACCCCTGGACGGTGAAGGCCCCGGCGGCGACCAGCCCCGCCGCGCAGAGCACCGTACGCGTGGGCCGACGCCCCTCCAGGAGGGGTACGAGTACGGCGACGACGATCGGCGCGCATCCGACGAAGACTCCTGGAACGGCCGGTTCCGCCGACCGTTCCGCGCCGAGCACGGCCAGGTTGAAGCCGACCATCCCGATGGCGGCCAGCAGTGCGAGCCGTCCCCACTGACGTGGGGTGAGGGTGCGCAGCACGGCGGTCGGCCGGCGGCCGCCGTCGCGGGCCAGGACCGGTAGGAGCAGCAGTGCCGCCAGGCCGTAGCGCAGCGCCTGGCCGCCCGCGTACGGGTAGTCGCCGAGGACGCTGTTGGCGGTGAAGGAGGCGCCCACGAGGACGCAGGCGAGGGCCGCGAGGAGGGCCCCGCGCAGTGAGCTGGCTTTCATGGGACCGACGTTAGGCAGCCGGGCGGACCGGGTTAAGGTCCACTTCCATGACGTCTTCGGGGACCAATTCGGCGTCCGGCCCGCAGGCGGCCGGTGCACGCGTCACCGGCCCACGGACGGACGGCACACGGGCCGGCGGGTTCGGCTCCGCCGCCTGGGAGCTGCTGCTTCCGGCCGCCGACGCACCGGTTCGCCGACGTGGCCGCGCTCTGCAGTCGGCCCTGCGTGAGGCCGTGCGTTCCGGCCGTCTCGCGCCGGGCACCCGGCTGCCGTCCAGCCGTGCGCTCGCCACTGATCTGCGGGTTTCGCGCGGGCTGGTGACCGAGGCGTACGAGCAGTTGACGGCCGAGGGCTATCTGCGCAGTGGACGCGGCGCGGGAACATGGGTGAGTGGCGCGGTCCGTGCCCCGGCGCCCGGGGCTCGTGATCTGGCGCCGCGCGCCCCGGGCGTACGCGTGGACTTCCGGCCGGGCACTCCCGATCTGTCGCTGTTCCCGCGCGGCGCCTGGGCCGCCGCCCACCGTTCGGTGCTCGGCCGGTTGCCGCACGACGCGCTCGGCTACCCCGACCCGCGCGGTCTGCCCGCGCTGCGGGACGCCCTGGCGGCCCTGTTGTCCAGGCGCCGCGGGGTGGTCGCCGATCCGGAGCGCCTGGTGGTGTGCTCAGGCGTGGCCCAGGCGACGACCCTGCTGGGGTTCGTCCTGCACGGACGGGGTGCACGGAGCGTCGGCGTGGAGGACCCCGGAAGCCCCGAGCACGCCGACCTGTTCGCGTCGGCGGGGATCACCGCCGTCGGCCTGCCGCTCGACGACGAGGGGCTCGCGGTCGAGCCCCTCGTGCGCTCGGGCGTACGCGCGGTCGTCACCACGCCAGCCCACCAGTTCCCCACCGGAATCGCCTACTCCGCGCAGCGTCGCGGCAGGCTTCTGGAGTGGGCCCGCGAGGTGGACGGGCTGATCGTCGAGGACGACTACGACGGCGACTTCCGCTACGACCGGGCGGCCGTCGGCGCGCTCCAGGGGCTCGACCCGGAGCATGTCGCCTACACCGGATCGGTCAGTAAATCGCTGGCCCCCGGGCTGCGGCTGGGCTGGCTGCTCGCGCCCGCGGCCATGACCGAGGAGATCGTCGCCCGTAAACGCACCATGGACCTGGGCAACCCCTCCCTCGACCAGGCGGTGCTCGCCGACTTCATCGTCCGGGGCGGCTACGACCGGCAGTTGCGCCGCTGCCAGCGCGCCTACCGCGAGCGCCGGGACGCGCTCACGTCGGCGCTGGCGGAACACTTCCCCGGGGCCGAGGTCAGCGGGATCGCCGCCGGTCTCCACGTCATCGTCGATCTGCCGGAGCGGTACGGGCCCGAGCCGCTCTTCCTGGCGCGGGCGTCCGGGGCCGGAATCGCCCTGCGGCCGCTCAGTACCTGCGGCACCGCGGCGCCCGGGCAGGGGGCCGTCCGGCTGGTCGTCGGCTACGCCCATCTGTCTCCGCAGGAGATCGGGACAGGGGTACGGCTACTGGCCGATTCTCGACGGCGCCGGGAGTTCATCTGAGGTTGGCGTGCCCGCTGCCGAGGGGCACGAAGGTGGGAGCGTCCGACGAGCCACCCGTTCGTTCCGCCGACCGCTGCCCGAAAGGCGCCCCGATGCCGAACCGCCCCCCGTTCCCGTCCCCTGCCCGTCGCAGTGTGCTGCGTGGTTCGCTCGCCGCGTCGGCCGCGCTCGCACTCCCCGCGGTGGGCGCCGCCGCCCCCGCCTTCGCGCTGTCCGGTCGACCGCGCGCGGAGTGGGGTGTGCAGGTGGGCGATGTCACCTCCTCGTCCGCGCTGGTCTGGGTGCGGTCGGACCGGCCGGCCCGGATGATCGTGGAGACCTCGGCCACGGAGTCGTTCCGGCGTTCCCGCACCTGGCACGGCCCGCTCGTCGGCCCCGGCACCGACTTCACCGGGACGACACCGCTGTACGGGCTGCCGCCGGGCGAGCAGGTGCACTACCGGGTGACCCTCGCCGACCCCCACGACCCCCGGCGCACCGGGAAGCCGGTGCACGGGACCTTCCGGACGGCGCCCGCCCGACGCCGGGACGGGGTGCGTTTCCTCTGGTCGGGGGATATCGCGGGGCAGGGCTGGGGCATCAATCCGGACATCGGCGGCTATGTGGTGTACGACGAGATGCGCCGCCTCGCCCCGGACTTCTTCCTCTGCAGCGGTGACAACATCTACGCGGACGGGGTGATCGAACCGAGCGTGACGCTGCCCGACGGACGGGTCTGGCGCAATGTCACCACCGAGGAGAAGGCCAAGGTCGCCGAGACCCTCGCCGAGTACCGCGGGAACTTCCGCTACAACCTGCTCGACCACAATCTGCGCGCGTTCAACGCCCAGGTGCCCTCGATCGTGCAGTGGGACGACCACGAGGTGCGCAACAACTGGTACCCCGGGCAGATCCTCGACGACGCCCGGTACACCGAGAAGAACGTGGACGTGCTCGCGGCCCGTTCGATGCGGGCCTTCCGCGAGTACTTCCCGGTGTCCACGCTGCACTCCCGGTCCGGGGACGGACGGGTGCACCGGGTCGTCCGGCACGGTCCGCTGCTCGACGTGTTCGTCCTCGACATGCGCTCGTTCCGCAACGCCAACTCCCCCGGCCGGCAGCCCGACGACACGACGGGCATCCTGGGCGCGGAGCAGCTCAGGTGGCTCAAGAACGAGCTGTCCCGGTCCCGCGCGGTGTGGAAGGTGATCGCCGCCGACATGCCGCTCGGACTGGTGGTCACCGACGGCGCCACGGACTTCGAGGCGGTGGCCCAGGGCGACCCCGGAAAGCCGCTCGGGCGCGAGTTGCAGATCGCGGAGCTGCTGCGGTTCATCAAGCACCGTCGGATCACCGGAACGGTCTGGCTGACGGCCGACGTGCACTACACCTCGGCACAGCACTACGCGCCGGAGCGCGCGGCGTTCAAGGACTTCGCACCGTTCTGGGAGTTCGTCTCGGGGCCGCTCGCGGCCGGCCAGTTCCAGGCCAACGACCTTGACGCGACCTTCGGCCCCGACCGGGTGTTCGTGCGCGCGCCCGACCGGCCGAACGTGTCGCCGATGGAGGCGCCGCAGTACTTCGGCGAGGTCGACATCGACGGCGGCAGCGGTGAGTTGACCGTACGACTGCGGGCCCAGGGTGGTTCCGTGCTGTTCACCAAGGTGCTGCAGCCGGGGCGCGTCGGGCAGTGATCCGCCGGCGGACGAACGGCGTTCGGCCCCCGGCCGGGGGTCGATTGTCAGTGGTGGGTTCTACGGTTTTCCCATGACCCGATCCGTTCAGGCACTGGCCTACGCACGCTCGTCCGCCCTGGAGTCCTCGCAGGCCGGGCCGCTCCTCGGGCTGGAGACCGCCGGGGGCCTCACCCCCCGGGGCGCCGAGCCCCACCCGCGGTTCTTCTCCGGTTTCCTCACCTCTCCGGCGATCGCGGCCCGGGGGTTGCTCGCCGTGGCGGACGTCGCGTCCGCGCGGTACTACCAGCGCACGCTGCCGTCCTCGCTCGACCCGGTCGTGACGGGCAACGGGGACCGTCTGCGCTTCGAGTCGTTCTCCGGCTGCTGCGGCGTGTACGCGCGCCTCGATGTGCTCCAGGAGGGTCTGGACGGCGGGCGGACGGACCACGGCACCACCAATGTGGATGTCAACAATCCGTTGCGGGAGGCGCTTTCGCGGATATCGGGGGACGATCCGCTGCATCTGCGGGTGGGCCCGGAGGAGATGGCCGTGACCACGCTGGACGGTCCGGTCGTGGAGAAGAAGGTGCCGTTGCCCGACCGGTGGCTGCGCGGATTCGCGGAGGCGCAGGTGGCCTCCGCCGGGTTCGACCTGCGGGCCGAGCTGCCGGCCGCCGAGGCCGTGCGGTTCCTGCGCTCGCTGCCCCGTTCGTCGGGGAACTCCTCGCGCGGGGCCCGGTGGGTGGTGCCCGCCGGAAAGACGCTCCGGCCGACGACCCGGCCGGTGGCGGGGGCCGTGTGCCTGCCGGGCCCCGAGCGGCTGGGCGCACTGCAGCGGGTGCTGCGCCACGCCACCTCCCTGCGGGTGTACGGGCCGGCCGGCGGCGGGGCCGCGACCGCGAGCGCCTGGGAGGCCGTACTGCCGGGGATGCGGCTCACGCTGACGCTCTCGCCGGACGTCTCGCGCGGGTTCTCCGGTGAGGGCGGGGTGCTGGAGGCGCTGGCCACCGACGACGCGGCGGCCGACGCCGAGCTGGTGTCCGTGCTGCTGGCCTGGGAGCCCCGGATCGACACCGCGGACCTGGCGGCCCAGTCCGGCCTCACGGTGGAGCGGGTCCGGGCGGCGCTGACCCGGCTGGGGACGGCGGGCCGGGTCGGCTACGACCTCGCGGACGCGGCGTACTTCCACCGGGAGCTGCCGTACGACGCGGACCGGGCCGAGCGGCACAATCCGCGTCTCGTGGCGGCCCGGCAGCTGGCCGGTTCGGGCGCGGTGGTGCTCGACGCGGACACGGCGGCCGTGACATCGGGTGATCATCGGTACCAGGTGAGGGAGAAGGACGGCGTGCTGAGTTGTACCTGCACATGGTGGGCGGACTACCGCGGGCGGCGCGGCCCGTGCAAGCACGCGCTGGCCGTCCGGATGGTCCGGCGCGGGGCGCTGGTCGCCGGAGGTGCGCGATGAGCGAGCTGATGACCGCCGTACGGGAGTCGCGCGCACACGAGCTGCCGACTCTGCTGGCCAGGATGGACACGGCGCAACGCCGTGCGGCACTGGTCGAGTTGAAGGCCCTCCGCAAGGAGAAGCGGGGCTGGAGCTGGGACAGTCAGAGAAAGGTCATCAAGCCGCTGCTCGTGGCCGGTGCGGGCTGTCACACCGGAGCGGCGGCCTGTGCCACCTGGATCGCGGGCCGGGACCTGCTGGGCTGGGACCGCCCTCCCTTCGCCCTGGTCGTCGCGGCCATGGCGGACCGTGACCCGGAGTGGCTCGGCGATGTCGCGCACCGGCTGGCGGCCCGGCCCACGACGGCGGAGATCACCTACGACCTGATCTCCCGGCTGGTACGGAAGTCCCAGTGCGCGGTGCCCACGACGGAGGGCTTCGTGCGGGGCTGGCTCCAGACGGTGTCGTCCCACCAGTGGCAGCGGAAGAAGAGGGAGCCGTTCATCGACATGCTCCGGGCCGACCCGTTCGCACCGGTGCTGCTGCCGCGGATCTTCGAGGTACAGGAGCTGCCGCCGCAGATGCTCTGGGCCTACGAGACCGATGACGAGCGCCGCTGGGACGTCACCCTCGCTTCGCTCCCCGAGGCGGGTCTGCTGGAGCGCCCGGCGCTCGTCGACGGCTGCGTGACCCGGCTGCTCCGTGGCGGAAAGCCGGGTGAGCAGCGCTTCTTCCTCAGTACGCTGCGTCTTCTCGCCCTGACCGAGCAGGAGGAGGCGGAGCGGATCCCGGACTGGGTCGGGATGGCCTCGGACGCGATGTCCACCGTCGCCGCCCATGCCCAGCAGGTGCTCGGCCGGCTGGACGAGTGCGGCAGGCTCTCCGTGCGGACGCTGGCGGAGATGTCGGGCGCCGTGCTGTTCCGCACCGAGAAGAAGCTGGTCCGGTCCCAGCTCGTGCTGCTCGGTAAGGCGCTGCGCCGTGATCCGTCGGCCGCCGACGAGCTGCTGCCCGTGGTGGTGGGCGCCTTCGAGCACGAGGACATCGACGTACGGGAGCGGGCGCTCAAGCTCGTGGGCCGTCATCTGCCGGCCACGGGAGCCGGGGTGCGGGAGGAGCTCGCCCTGTCGGCATCGCTGCTCGGCCCGGCACACCGCGCGCTGGTGGCCGAGGTGTTCGGCACCTCGGCGGTCGGGGAGCCGGAGGCGGAGGAGTACGAGGAGGTGCTGCCCCCGGCGCCGGTCGCCCGGCGCCTCGACCCGGCGCCCGTGTCGCTTCCCGAGCTGGTCGAGGACGTGGTGGTGCTGGGCCGCGCGTCCGCGCCGGAGGTCCCGGTCTTCGAGCGGGTACTGGACGGCCTGGTGCGCCATGCCCACACCGACCGGTCGGCACTGGTCGGGGCGTTGCGCGACGCGCTGACGGGCCAATGGTGGATGACCGGCGGATCGGGGGAGGGCGATCTGCCGCACTGGTCCGTACGGCAGTTCCGCGCGGCGGAGGGGATCGAGCCGGTCCTGGCCGTACTGCTCGGGTATCTCTCACCCCAGGTCGTGGCGGACGAGCTCGCGGCCTGGACGGGTACGGGGTCCTGCATCCACGACTCCCTGCAGGGGGTTTCGCGGACCCGGGTGTGGGATGCCGCCGATGCCGTGCTGACCGGCGATCGCCCGTTCCTGGTGGCGACCCCGACCCGGCACACCGGCTCGCTGGACCCCGCGGTACTGGTCGAACGGCTGCGGGAGTACCGGCGGCTCGGCCTGCGGCCCGGCCAGACCGACTTCGCCCAGGCCCTGCTGCGGGTGCGGCGTCGTGGGCAGGACGGGGCAGCGGCGGAGGCCGAGTCGCTGGGAACGTCCGAGGGCGAGCGGCTGACCGCCTGGCTGCGGGCCGACGAGCCGCTCGCCGAGGTGCACCGTTTCGATCTGGAGAAGAAGATCAGGAGGGGGCAGACGGTCGAGCGGTCGCACCGGATCCTGCTGGCCACCAAGGAGCGCCCGTTCGTCAAGGAGGTGCTCCCGCGCTCCTTCCACTGGCTCGGGCAGGCGCGGATCCCGACGCACAGCCCGTGCTACCACTGGGACGCGCGTCAGGAGATCTGGACCGCCGTCCTGCCGGAGGACGCCGAGACCCTGGCCGCCTGGCTGCTGCCGCACGCGGCGAACGACGTGGTCGAGGAGATCGAGAACGACATACGGTCGCTGACACTGCTCACCGAGCTCGACGGCCCGGCGGGCGAGGCCCTTCATCTGACGCTGGCTTATGAGCTGGGTGCCCGGTATCCCGAGGACCGTCTGGCCGCGGTGGACGCCCTGCTGATTCTCGCCACCCAGCAGCGGCTCGACGCGGCGCTGCTCGGCGACCGGATCTCGGTCCTGCTCGGCCACGGGCTGATCAAGCCCAACCGTCTCGCGGACTCCGTCCGCACCGCCGCCCTCACCGGCGCGTACCGGACGGTGCTCTCCGTCCTGATCGGAGTGCTGCCCGGGGTGCTGGCGCACGAGAAGGCTCCACGCGGGGCGGGCGACCTGCTCGGCGTGGCGGCGGAGTGCGTCGAGCACTGCGGTACGACGGGGGCCGGAGACATACCGGGGCTCGCGGAGACCGCCGCGCGTGGCGGGTCCTCGCAGCTGGTCCGGCAGGCCAAGCGGCTGGCGGAGGCGTGGAAGGCCGGTGTCGCGGGGAAGTGACGGCCCCGCCCCTCGGAAGGGGCGGCCCCCGGGAGGGCGGCCTCCGGAAGGGCGATCTTCGGAACGGGTGCACCCGGGATCGATGACTGCCCGGAACCCGGGGGCGCCCGGAGCCGACGGCCGCCCCCGGATGCCCGTGGTGGCCGCTCGGAGCCCACGGGCATCCGGGCCCCAGATAGGTTCGGCCCCAGAAAGGTTCGGCCCCAGAAAAATTCGGGCCCAGGAACGTTCGGAACCCAGGGACGAAATCGACCTGAAAGGGATCAGGCGCACATGTAACCCATCGGTCACAGCGTGTTCGTGGTCAGGCAACAACTCTCGGTCAGAGTGAGTGCATGACTGACACGACATCCGCGAAGACCGCCCATCGCCGCCACCACTGGCGGCGGGACGTGATCGAGCTGGCCGCGGTCTTCACCGCGGTCGCGGTGGCCGACGCCGTCGCGAACCTGATCGGTCACCAGCCGGGCGGGCCGTACCTGTTGATCGTCTCGGCGCTGGCGCTGGCGGTGACGGCCGGGTTCCACACCTGGTGGGCCCGCCGCCACAGCCACGCCCCGCCACCGCACGACACCACCGGCGCAAGTCCGGCCCCGGCCCCGGCCACATTCCCGTCCCCGTCCGACACGGACACCGGTGCCGAGGTTGAATCCGGCGCCGGCACCGACACCGGCACCGGGGCGCGGGCGGTGGCCGGTGCGGGCCGGGCACAGACCGTCGAGGGCACAGCGCTGTGGCGGATGCGGACCACGGTCCGGGATGTCCCCGGCAGCCTGGCCGTGGTGTGCGCCGCCCTCGCCCGGCACCGGGTGGACATCCTCACCCTCCAGACCCACCCGCTGGCCCGGGGCACGGTGGACGAGTTCCTGCTGCGCGCCCCCGCACGGCTTCCCGCGCGGGAGCTCGGCCGGGCGGTCTCCACGGCCGGGGGCAGTTCGACCTGGATCGAGCGGGCCGACGCCCACGATCTGGTCGACGCCCCGACCCGCGTCCTGGGCCTCGCCACCCGTACAGCACTCGATGCCGCCGAACTCCCCTTGGCCCTGCGGCAGTTGCTCGGCCGGTGCACCATTCGCTCGCTGCCCGCCGTCTCGGCCACCGGCCGGAGGACCGGCGCGGTCACCCCCGTCGAAGGAGTGCTGGAGGAAACGGTGATGCGGCTGCACGACCCCTCGGGAGGCGCCCTCACGGTCGAGCGACCGCATCTTCCGTTCACTCCGACCGAGTTCGCCCGGGCACGTGCCCTGGTCGAACTCGATGCCAGGCTCGGCCCCCGTGTCCCACGCGGCGCGCAGGTGCTCACCCTGCCCGAGGGCAACGAGATCACCGTACGCCGTGCCGACCCGACCGACCTCCCGGCCGCACGCGCGATGCACGACCGCTGCTCCGACCAGACGCTGCGGATGCGCTACCACGGTCCGGTCCAGGACGCCGACCGCTACCTCGACCACCTCCTCGGCCCCCGCTTCGGCCGCACCCTCGCCGTACAGACCGCCTCGGGCCGGCTGGTCGCGCTCGGCCACCTGCTCTGGGACGGTGACGAGACCGAGGTGGCCCTCCTCGTCGAGGACGACTGGCAGCGCCGCGGCATCGGCTCCGAGCTCCTGCGCCGACTGGTCGCACTCGCGATCGAGGCCGGTTGCGAGAGCGTCTACGCCGTCACCCAGGCATCGAACACCGGAATGGTCGCGGCCATGCGCTCGCTCGCCCTTCCGCTGGACTACCAGATCGAGGAGGGCACCCTGGTCGTCACGGCCCGGCTGGACGCGACGCCGGTCCGTTCACTGCCCCCGTACGAGCAGGCCGGCCGCTGACTGACCGGTCGCTGACTGGCCGGTCGCGGCCACCGGGTGCTCGGCGTACTGCGCGCCGAGCGCCTGGTCGAGGTCGGCCCACAGGTCCTCCACGTCCTCCAGGCCGACCGACATCCGCAGCAGCCGGTCCCCGACGCCGGAGGCGTGCCGGTCCCCCTCGTCCACGATGCGGTGGCTGATGGAGGCCGGGTGCTGGATCAGGGTGTCCACGCTGCCGAGGCTGACCGCCGGTGTGACGAGCCGTACGGCCGAGATCACCCGGTGCGGATCGCCGTGCACCTCGAACGAGACCATCGCACCGCCCAGTTCCGGGTAGTGGACCCGGGCGACACGCGGATCGGCGGTCAGCCTGCGGGAGAGTTCGGCGGCGGTCGCGGACGCCGCCCGTACCCGTACCGGAAGGGTGGCCAGGCCCCGCAGCAGCAGGAATCCGGCCATCGGGTGCAGCACTCCCCCGGTGGCGAAGCGCACCTGTCGCAGCCGGGCCGCGAACTCCTCGTCGCAGGCCACCACACCGCCCATCACATCGCCGTGCCCACCGAGGTACTTGGTGGCGCTGTGCAGCACGATCCGGGCGCCGTGCTCGACGGGCCGCTGGAGCACCGGCGTGGCGAAGGTGTTGTCGACGAGCAGCGGCACCGAACCGCAGGAGTGGGCGACCGCCCGGATGTCCACCTCGGCGAGCGTCGGATTGGCGGGGGTCTCCACCACCACCAGCCCGGTCTCCGGGCGGATCGCCTCGGCGATGCCCGCCGGGTCGGTCCAGGTCACCTCCGTACCCAGCAGCCCCGCGCCGAGCAGGTGGTCGCTGCATCCGTAGAGCGGGCGGACGGCGACCACATGACGCAGTCCCATGCTCGCGCGGGCCAGCAGCACGGCGGTCAGGGCCGCCATTCCGCTGGCGAACGCGACGGCGCTCTCCGTTCCTTCGAGCCGGGCGAGGGCGGTCTCGAACCGGGCCGTCGTCGGGTTGTCCAGCCGCGCGTAGACGGGCGGTCCTTCGAGCCGGGCGCCGGTCGTGGCGAAGGTGTCGATCCGCTCCGCCTCGGCCCGGGAGTCGTACGACGGGTAGGTGGTGGACAGATCGATCGGCGGGGTGTGCAGTCCGAGGGCGGCGAGGTCGTCGCGGCCCGCGTGCACGGCTTCGGTGGCGAGCGCCCGGGACCGGTCGGGAACCGGGGGCGCCGTCGGGGTTTCGGTGTCCATGCCCCCACTCTGAACATGTACCGGCCGGTCCGGCGCAACGCCCGTGCTACGTTCGGCCAATGGCCGATTCTGTCGCTCTCGACCCGGTGGACCTGCACATTCTGCGGCTGCTGCAGAACGATGCCCGGACCACGTACCGAGAACTGGCCGCCGAGGTCGGGGTGGCTCCGTCGACCTGTCTGGACCGGGTGGCCAGACTGCGCCGCTCGGGCGTCATTCTCGGCCACCAGCTGCGGCTGGACCCGGCACGGCTCGGCCGGAGTCTGGAGGCGCTGCTCTCCGTACAGGTCCGGCCGCACCGCAGGGAGCTCATCGGCCCGTTCGTCGAGCGCATCAGGGCACTGCCGGAGTCCCGCGCACTGTTCCATCTGACCGGCCCCGACGACTATCTGGTCCATGTCGCGGTCACCGGCACGGCCGATCTGCAGCGTCTGGTGCTGGACGAGTTCACCTCCCGCCGCGAGGTGGCGCGGGTCGAGACGAGGCTGATATTCCAGCAGTGGGAGTGCGGTCCGCTGCTGCCACCGGCCGCGGAGCCACCGGAACCGGACCGCAGGGACCGGACGACGTGACGCAGGACCGGACAAAAACATGACGCGGGGGCCGAACGGCCGCACAACCGGACCGCCGGGCCGCCGGGCCGCCGGGGCCCAACGACGCGAAGCGGCGGCCCGGCCATGTGACGCGGCGGCGTAACGATGTGACGCGGAGGCCGTCGCCGTACGAGGATGTCCGCATGTCAGACACTCCCAGCAGCGCGCTGCCCCGTCAGGTCGCCGACGCCTACGTCGACGCGTTCATCGAACTCGATCCGGTCTCCGGAACATATCTGGGTGTCGCGGAGAGTTCGCGCCGCCTTCCCGACTTCTCCCCCGCCGGGCAGGAGGCCCTCGCCGAGCTCGCCCGGACCACCCTGGCGAAGCTCGACGCCGCCGAACAACTGCCCGGCGCGGACAGCGAGGTCGAGCGCCGCTGTGGCCGGCTGCTGCGCGAGCGCCTCACGGCGGAACTCGCCGTTCACGAGGCCGGTGAAGGGCTGTGCACCGTCTCCAACCTGTCCTCCCCGGCACACAGCGTCCGTGAGGTGTTCACGGTGACGCCGACCGACACCGACGAGGACTGGGCCGCGATCGTGGACCGGCTCAACGCGGTGCCCGCCTCCCTGGAGGGCTACCGCGCCTCGCTGGCGCTCGGTCTGGAGCGCGGGCTGTACGGCGGTCCGCGCGCCACGGCCACGTTCATCGGCCAGCTCGACGAGTGGGCGGGCCAGGGCCGTGACGGCTTCTTCCAGGAATTCGTGGCCGAGGGCCCGCAGGCGCTGCGCGCCGACCTGGACAAGGGCGCCGATCGGGCCACGGAGGCGGTCGCGTCCCTCCGCGACTGGATGCGCGACGTCTACGCCCCGGCGGTCGAGGGCGCGCCCGACACGGTGGGCCGCGAGCGCTACGCGCGCTGGGTGCGGTACTTCAACGGCACCGACCTGGATCTCGACGAGGCGTACGCGTACGGCTGGTCCGAGTACCACCGGCTGCTCGGCGAGATGCGGACCGAGGCCGAGAAGGTGCTGCCCGGTGCCGGCCCGTGGGAGGCGCTGGCCCACCTCGATGTGCACGGCACGCACATCGAGGGGGTGGACGAGGTGCAGGCCTGGCTGCAGAAGCTGATGGACGAGGCGATCGAGGCACTCGACGGCACCCACTTCGAACTCGCCGAGCGGGTACGGAAGGTGGAGTCCCGGATCGCCCCGCCCGGCGGCGCGGCCGCCCCCTACTACACGGGCCCCTCCGAGGACTTCTCCCGTCCCGGGCGCACCTGGCTCCCCACGATGGGCGAGACCCGGTTCCCGGTGTACGACCTGGTGTCGACCTGGTACCACGAGGGGGTGCCCGGTCACCATCTCCAGATCGCGCAGTGGGTGCACGTGGCCGACAGCCTCTCCCGCTACCAGGCGTCGATCGGCGGGGTCAGCGCCAACTGCGAGGGCTGGGCGCTCTACGCGGAGCGGCTGATGGACGAGCTGGGCTTCCTGCCGGACGCGGAGCGCCGGCTCGGTTACCTGGACGCGCAGATGATGCGGGCCTGCCGGGTGATCGTGGACATCGGCATGCACGCGGGGATGGAGATCCCGGCGGACTCCCCCTTCCACCCGGGCGAGCGCTGGACCCCGGAGCTGGCGCAGGAGTTCTTCGGCAGCCACAGCGGACGCCCCGCCGACTTCGTGGAGAGCGAGCTGACCCGCTACCTCTCGATGCCGGGGCAGGCCATCGGCTACAAGCTGGGCGAGCGGGCCTGGCTGCTGGGCCGGGAGAACGCCCGCAAGGCGCACGGCGACGCCTTCGACGCCAAGTCCTGGCACATGGCGGCGCTGTCGCAGGGTCCGCTCGGGCTCGACGACCTCGTCGAGGAGCTGTCCCGGCTCTGACCGCCCCGGGGGCGGCCGGGCTCCGGGTCCGCACCGGACCTCGGCCCGGCCGCCCCGCACGCCGTCGTCAGCCGGTCCGTACCCCGGCGGTGTGGTGCCGCACCACCGAGCCCTGCCGCTCCTTGACCACTTCGAGCTGGACGGGGACGCGGCGGCGCAGATCGGCGACATGGCTGACGATGCCCACGCTGCGGTCCCGTTCGCGCAGCGAGTCCAGTACGTCGAGCACGTCGTCGAGGGTCTGTTCGTCCAGGCTGCCGAAGCCCTCGTCGATGAAGAGGGTGTCCAGCCGTACGCCGCCGGCCTCGTCGGTGACGACGTCGGCGAGACCGAGGGCCAGGGCGAGCGAGGCGAAGAAGGTCTCGCCGCCCGAGAGCGTCGCGGTGTCCCGCTCCCGGCCGGTCCAGGCGTCGACGACATGAAGGCCCAGGCCCGACCGGCGGCCGCCGGCGCGGGCGTCGGAGTGGACCAGTGTGTAGCGCCCGGACGACATGCTCCGGAGCCGGACGGTGGCCGCCGCGGCGACCTGTTCGAGCCGGGCGGCGAGCACGTACGACTCCAGCCGCATCCTGCGCTCGTTGTCCGCGGAGGTGCCGGCGGTGAGCCCGGCCAGCCGGGCCACCCGGTCGTACTCCTCGCGCAGCGGGCCCAGTCCACGTACTTCCCGCTCGGCCTCCCGGGAGAGCCGGTCGAGCTCGGTGGCGCGTTCGCGGGCGGCGGCCAGTGCGGCGGCGGCGTCCCGCAGCGAGCGCTCGGCCGAGTCGTACGCGGCCTGCGCCCCTGCCACGTCGGCCCGCGGGCGGTCGGCGGCGTCCCGGGTCGCCGCCTCGGCCAGACGGTCGGCCACCGCCGCCTCCTCGGCCTGCCAGGCGTCGACGAGGTGCTGGAGCTCGCGCTGCGCGGCCCCGTCGAGAAGAGCCCCGGCGGCCTCCCGCGGGGTGTCGAACCCGGACCGGAACGCGGCGTCCGCGAGCCGGCCGTCGGCCTCCTTGCGGCGCTGTGCGGCCGCCTCCTCCTGGCGCACCGCCTCGGCGGCCGAGGCGAGCAGCGCGACCCGGCGTTCCAGCCGGGCCGCGCGTTCGCCGACGTCGGCGGCGTCTCCCCGGGCGGTCGCCAGCTCGGCCTCCAGGGCGGCCTGTTCGCGGTCCAGTGCCTCGCGCTGGGAGGTGCGGGCCGCGGCACGGCGTTCGGCGAGGCGGCGTCCGTCGAGGCGTTCGGCCTGTTCGCGCTCGGCTGCGGCGAGCGCCTCGCGTGCGGCGTGGGAGCCGGACGCGGTGCGGTGGGCCTCGGCGTGCAGGGCCGTCAGGCGGTCGACGAGAGCGGCGAGTTCGGCGGTCGTCGGGTCGTCGGCGGGTACGGCCGGGCCCTCGGTGCGGGCAGCCCGCTCCCCCGGCGCCGTTCCGGGTTCCGACGCCGCCGCGCGGGCCGCCGTGTGCTGTTCGCGCACGGCCGCGAGCTCGCGGTCGGCCCGGGTCCGCGCGTCCTCGGCGTCCCGGTACGCGGCCAGCGCCCGGTCCTCGGTCATTTTGTCGACATGTCCATCTGCGGCACGGGCCGGCCGGGGATGTTCGGCCGAGCCGCAGACCTTGCACGCCTCCCCGTCCACCAGCTCGGCGGCCAGCTCCGCCGCGATGTCGCGGAGCCGCCGCTCGCGGAGGTCCAGCCACGTCTCGTGGGCGGCGGCGGCACGTTCCCGGCTCCCGGTCAGCCGGTCGGTGGCGTCCGAGACCCGGGCGGCGAGCGCGTCGCGCCGGTGGGCGGCGGCCAGCCGGGCGCGGGCCGGTTCCAGTCGGCCGGCGAGCTGTTCGGCCCGGGTGGCGGCGTCCTGGGCCGCCTCGATGCGGGCGTGCAGGGCGTCGCGGGTGGCGGCCCAGCCGGCCAGCCAGTTCTCGGCCTCGCGGATGAGCTCGTCGTCGGCCCTGGCCTGGTGTTCCAGTGCGGCCCGCTCGGTGTCGATCCGGGCGCTGCGCCGTTCGGCGCGCCGGGCCGCGTCCAGGGCGCCGAGCTCCTGGCGCAGCCGCCGTTCCAGCTCCGCCAGTTGTTCGGCGCCGGCCTCGGCCAGGTCGGCGGGGAGTGCGGCGCGGGCGTGGTCGCGGTCCCGGCAGGCGGTGCGGTGGGCGCGCTCGGCCTCCTCGCACAGCTCCAGGGCGGGCGCGACCAGTTCGGCCCGGCGGGCCCGGGCGAGGCGTTCACGGTGCTGGTCGTGCTCGGGGCGGCGGGTCTCCAGCGCGGCGGAGCGGTGGAGCGTCTCGGCGTGGCGCTGCTGGAGTGCGGCGAGTTCACGGGTGCGGTCGAGGGTCCGGCGGGCCGCTGCCTGACGGCCCTCGGCCGCCGCGAGGACGCAGCCGGCGATGTCGAGCCGTTCGCGGGCGGCGCTGCGGGCCGTCGCCGCCCACTCCAGTACGCCGTCGGTGAGCCCCGGGTCACCGGCCTGGAGTTCGGGGAGCGGGACCTCGTGCCCGGCGGGTCCGGCGGCCTGGGCGATCCGCTGGGCCACCGCGAGCACCCGCTCGTCCCCGGCCCTGACCCTGGTCTCGGCGCGACGGCGCAGCTCGGCCAGCCGGTCCTCCACGGCGGCGAAGCGGTGGGTGTCGAAGAGCCTGCCGAGGAGCTTGCCCCGGGCCTCGGCGTCGGCCCTCAGGAAACGGGCGAAATCACCCTGCGGCAACAGCACCACCTGGCAGAACTGCTCCCGGCTCATCCCCACGAGCCCGGTGATCTCCTCGCCTATCTCCTGGTGCGAGCGGCTGAGCGGCCGCCAGCCGCCGTCGGGACCGTACTCCCGCAGGTAGCTCTGGGCCCGCTCCGTGGTGAAGCCGCTGCCCTTCTTCTTGGGGCGGGGCTGGGCGGGGCGCCGGGTGATCTCCAGGCGGCGGCCGCCGACGGTCAGCTCCAGTCTGATCTCGGTGGCGAGATCCGCCGGGGCGTGGTCGCTGCGCAGGGAGGTGCCCGGGCTCTGGCGGGCGCCGGGCACCGCGCCGTAGAGGGCGTAGCAGACCGCGTCGAGTACCGAGGTCTTGCCCGCTCCGGTGGGGCCGTGCAGCAGGAAGAGCCCGGCCGAGGCGAGCGTGTCGAAGTCGATCTCCTGGGTGGCGCCGAACGGCCCGAAGGCGGTGACGGCGAGCCGGTGCAGCCTCACGGGTTCACCTCGCGCAGGCCGTCCGTCACCCGGACGTGGTCGAAGGCGTCGCGCAGCACGGCGCGTTCCGCCGCGTCGGCGGCGCCACCGCGTACATGGGCCACGAAGTCCTCCGCGATCTGCTGGTCGTCGCGCCCCCTGAGGCGCTGGGCGTAGGAGGCGAGCGGGTCGTCGGGCGCCCGGTCGGGCTCGAAGGCGAGGCTGAGCGTGTGCGGGAACCGTTCGGCCAGCCGGGCCATCGGCTCGTCCGGGCGGACCGGGTCGGTGAGCGTCGCCTCGACCCAGGCGTCGCGGTGCCGCTCCAGGGCGGGGTCGTCGAGGAGCCGGTCGAGGTGTCCGCGGATACGGGCGAGCGGGCGGGGCACCGGGCAGTCGACGCGCTCGGCGGTGACGGTGCCCGGGGCGTCCAGCTCGATCAGCCACATGGTCTTGCGGTGGGCGGCCTCGGAGAAGGAGTACGCGAGCGGCGAGCCCGAGTAGCGGACGCGCTCGGTGAGGGTCTGGCTGCCGTGCAGGTGGCCGAGGGCGACGTAGTCGATTCCGTCGAAGACCCCGGCGGGCACGGCGGCCACCCCGCCGACGGTGATGTCGCGCTCGCTGTCGCTGGGCTCGCCGCCCGCGACGAAGGCGTGCGCGAGCACCACGGACCGGGTGCCCCCCGGCCGGGCCGCCAGATCCGCGCGGACCCGCTCCATGGCCGCGGTCAGCACGGCCTCGTGGCCCGCCCGGTCCGCCCCGAGGACGTCCTTCACCAGGGACGGCTCCAGGTACGGCAGCCCGTAGAAGGCCACCTCGCCGTGGGTGTCGCGCAGGACGACGGGGGTGGCGCAGTCGGCCGGGTCGGTGCGCAGGTGGATCCCGGCCCGTCCGATCAGGCCCGCGCCGACGCCGAGCCGGCGCGCCGAATCGTGGTTCCCGGAGATCATCACGGTGGGTACGCCCTCGGCGGCGAGCCGGTGCAGCGCGTCGTCGAAGAGTGCGACGGCGGCCAGCGACGGCACCGCCCGGTCGTACACGTCACCCGCGACGACGACCGCGTCCACCTCGCGCTCCCGCACCGTCGCCACCAGGTGGTCCAGGAAGGCGGCCTGTGCGTCGAGCAGCGGGACCCGGTGGAAGGAGCGGCCCAGGTGCCAGTCCGACGTGTGCAGAATTCTCAAGACCCGGCTCCGACCCGCATCGCTCTTCTCCGCCGCCCGTCCGCCGCGGCCGGCCCCTCACAGTCTCGCATCACCGCCGGCCGTGTCCGCGGGGTCCGGGAACCGCTCCGCTCAGGCGTCCCCGTACGCCTCGCCGCCCAGCTCCAGCGTGGCCTCGCCCGCCGTCGCGTCGGCCAGCCAGCCCCGGAAGGACTCCACGTCCGCGTCCGGCAGCCCGATCCCGATGACGACGGCCTCCGCGTAGCGGACCTCGCGGACCGAGCGGCCGGTGGCACGGAGGTCGTTCTCCAGCTTGCCCGCGCGCTGGTGGCCCACGGTGATCGTGGCGAGCCGGAACCGGTGCCGGGTGACGGTGCCGAGCGCGTCGATGGCCTCGCCGACCACCCCGCCGTAGGCCCTGATCAGCCCGCCCGCGCCGAGCTTGATCCCCCCGTAGTAGCGGGTGACGACGGCGACGACGTAGCGCATCTCCCGGCGGGTCAGCATCTGGAGCATGGGCACGCCCGCGGTGCCCCCGGGCTCCCCGTCGTCGCTCGCCTTCTGCACGGAGGCGTCGGCGCCGATCACGTAGGCGAAGCAGTTGTGGGTGGCGGTCGGGTGCTCGGCGCGGACGCGTGCGACGAACTCCTGCGCCTCCTGCTCGGTGGCGGCGGGGGCGAGCGCGCAGATGAAGCGCGATCGGTTGATCTCGGTCTCGTGCACGCCCGCTTCGGCGACGGTCCGGTACTGCTCCTGCATCCGGCCACCCTATGCCCCGGGCGGGAATGGTCCCGGTCCGCCGTCCGTTGTCCGGATCATGTATGCGGACGACGAGACGATCAGCCGGATTCTCCGGGACAGCGGCGACACCTGGGCCGTGGTGGGGCTGTCGGGCAACCGCTCGCGCGCGGCCTACCGCGTCGCGGAGGTGCTCCAGCGCTTCGGCAAGCGGGTGGTGCCGGTCCATCCGAAGGCGGAGCGGGTGCACGGCGAGGACGGCTACGCCTCGCTGGCCGAGATCCCCTTCCCGGTCGACGTGGTGGACGTGTTCGTCAACAGCGAGCTGGCGGGCGCGGTCGCCGACGAGGCGGTCGCGGCGGGGGCCAGGGCCGTCTGGTTCCAGCTCGGTGTGATCGACGAGGCGGCGTACGAGCGGACCCGCGCGGCCGGTCTGGACATGGTCATGGACCGGTGCCCCGCAATCGAGATCCCCGCACTGGGCGGCTGACGCCGAGGGGCCGCGTTGTTCGTCCGGATGTGCGTGGTGTCGCTCCGGGCTGCCCGCTGGGAGAATGGCCCGCTGTGACCACTTCGACCGCACCCGCCGTCGCCCACACCCGGACCGGCCTGGCAAGGCAGCTGACGGCGCTCGGGGTGGAGCCCGGCGGAATCCTGCTGGTGCACGCCTCGATGCGCGCGGTGGGGCCGGTGAGCGGTGGGGCCCGTGCGCTGGCCGGTGCGGTGCGGGACGCGCTCGGTCCGGGCGGAACGCTCGTCGTGCCCGCCTTCACCCCGGAGAACTCCGACACCTCCCCGCACTACCTCGACCGGGTGCGCGGCCTGGACGACCGGGCCCGTGAAGCGGTGCGGGCGGCCATGCCGCCGTTCGACGCGGCGACCCCCGCGCCCTCGGTGGGCCGTCTGGCGGAGGCGGTGCGGTTCGGCCCGGGCGCGGTGCGCAGCGGGCATCCGCAGACGTCCTTCGCCGCGGTCGGCCCGTCGGCCCGGAGCCTGCTGGCCGGCCACCGCCCCGACTGCCATCTCGGCGAGGACTCGCCCCTGGCCCGGCTCTACGACGCCCGGGCCCAGGTCCTCCTGCTCGGCACCGGCTTCGACACCTGCACCGCCTTCCACCTCGGCGAGTACCGCGTACCCGCCCCGCCGCGCCGGACCTACCGCTGCGTGGTGACGCGGGCGGGGGTACGTCAGTGGTGGGAGTACGAGGACATCGCCCTGGACGACAGCGACTTCGCCGCCCTGGGCGCGGACTTCGCCCGCGTCGCCGGCCCCCTGGTGAACACCGGCCCGGTGGGTTCCTCGACGAGCCGCCTCTTCCGCGTCACCGACGCGGTGGACTTCGCCTCCCACTGGCTGCCGTCCCACCGCGATCCCGTGCTCTGCGGCACGCGCGGCTGAGCGCGGACCGGCCGCGGGGTCGGCGTGCGGGCGGGACGGAGACCGCCATGGTGATCTCCACCGGGTCGGGGCCTCGTTGCGGTAGGCGTAGGGATGGTGCGCCTCGAACGACGCGGAGCACCGCACTGTGCTGCGCGGGTCACTCGGTCGGCGGGTCCTCCGTTACGGCCGATTCCGCCAAAGCCAGCAACTGCTCGGGGGTGGCGTCCGCCGGTATCGGGACCGGGGCGGGGGTGCGCATCGGCGGCTGCCAGCCCTGCTCGGGGGCCCATCTGCGTACGGCGCGGGCGGGGGCGCCCGCCACCACCGTGTGGTCGGGCACCGTTCCCCGTACCACCGCGCCCGCGGCGACCACCACGTTGCGCCCGAGGGTGGCGCCGGGGAGGATCACCGCCCCGGTCCCGATCCAGCAGCCGGGCCCTATGGCGACGGGTTCCATCCGGGGCCACTGACGGCCGACCGGTTCGTGCGGGTCGTCGTAGCTGTGGTTCGTGGACGTGATGTAGACGTAGGGCCCGCAGTACGTGTCCGGGCCGATGGTGACCCGGGTGTCGGCGACCACGTGGCTGCCCCGGCCGAGCACCACCCCGTCGCCCAGGGTCAGGATCGGGTCGGGACCGAGATCGAGGTCGGGCATGAGTCCCGCGGTCAGCGTGACCTGCTCGCCGATCACGCAGTGCGCGCCCAGTTCGATCCACCGTTCCCCGAAGACCGTGCCCTGGGGAAAGGCCAGCCGGGTGCCCTCGCCGATCCGGCCGAAGCGCAGGGCGCCGGGGCGGTCCGCGGTGACCGCGCCCGTCTCCCGTACCCAGCGCCAACCGCGGTGCACGGCCCGGGACAGGGCACGGCGCCGCCGGGCGGCGAGGGAGGAGAACACGTTCCTGATTGTCGGCACGCGCTCACGCTAGTCGGCGCCGGAGGCCCGATCGCCGGGGCGACCTGTGATGTTCACCCCACTCGGCCGCCGTCCGCCGACCGTCGCATACCGTTCCCCTGCCGGGGCCGGACGGCTCCGGTCGTACGGGACCCGAGCACGGAAGGAGCACGCCATGGCGGAGCGGGCGTTGATCACGGGACTGGGCGGCAAGGAGCCGGACATCGACGCGGCGGCCTTCGCGGCGCCGACCTCGGTGGTCGTCGGCGAGGTCACGCTGGCCGCGGGCGCCAGCGTCTGGTACCAGGCCGTACTGCGCGCCGACTGCGCCCCGATCACGATCGGGGCCGACAGCAACATCCAGGACAACTGCAGCGTCCACGGCGACCCCGGCTTCCCCGTCACGGTGGGCGAACGCGTCTCGGTCGGGCACAACGCCGTGCTCCACGGCTGCGCCGTCGAGGACGACGTCCTGGTGGGCATGGGCGCGACCGTCCTCAACGGCGCCCGGATCGGCGCCGGTTCGCTGATCGCGGCGCAGGCGCTGGTCCCGCAGGGGATGCAGGTGCCCCCGGGTTCGCTGGTCGCCGGGGTCCCCGCCAAGGTGAAGCGGCAGCTCACCGAGGAGGAACGCGAAGGGATCAGGTTCAACGCGGTGGGCTACGTGGAGCTCGCCAAGGCGCACTGCCTGGCCCACGAGGGCTGAGCGGGCGGCGGGGAACGTACGGCGGGCGCGGCCGGTGCGGCCGCGCCGTGGCCGTCACTCCCCGGCGGGCACCGCCGACGCCTCGGGTGCGGAGCTCGCCGAGATCCGCTCGGCCGCCTTCTTGGCGCGGCTGCGCACGATCAGCATCGAGGTGATGCCGACCAGTACCGCGGCCACCAGACCGAGGTACGAGAACCGCTTGAGCCAGGCCTCGGCCACCACGCCGACCGAGTAGACGACGGCGGTGGTGCCGCCCGCCCAGACGATGCCGCCGAGCACGTTGGCGGTCAGGAACCGCCAGTAGGGCATGTGCAGGACACCGGCCAGCGGGCCCGCGAAGATCCTCAGCAGCGCGATGAAGCGGCCGAAGAACACCGCCCACATGCCCCATTTGTCGAACGACCGCTCCGCCAGCGCGATCTGGGCCTCGCCGAAGTGCTTGGGGAACCTCCGGCCCAGCCGGGCGAGGAGCGGGCGGCCGCCCTTGCGGCCGATGGCGTACCCGATGGAGTCACCGATGACCGCGCCCGCCGAGGCACAGGCCCCGAGGACCCACGGATTGATCCCGTCGTGCCCGGCGGCCAGGAGCGCCGCGCTGACCAGAACGATCTCGCCCGGCAGCGGAATGCCGAGGCTCTCCAGCCCGATGACTCCGGCCACCAGGGCGTAGACGCTGATCGCGGGGATGGTCTCCAGCCATTCCTGGATGTGCAACGCCCGTTCCTCCCGAAGCTGTTGTCCGCTGCCCGCCGGGCGACTCCTCGGCGCACGGCGGGCAGCCTACCCGCCTCCGCGACCGCCGGGACAACACAAAAGGCCGCCGCGCACCCCCGGGTCGGGCAGGTGGCGGCGGCCCCTTTCGGGACGGACCAAACTTCAGGAGTGGGGGCGCAGCGTCCAGACGACCGTCATCTCACCGGTCACCGCGCCGTCCTCGCGCCGGATCTCGACGGCCACCGGGAACTCCGGCCGCTCGCCCGCGTCGAGTTCGGCGACGACCTCGGCCGCCGGGCGTCCGAGGGTCGCGGTGGCGGTGACGACGCCCTTGGCCAGCTTCTTGTAACCGATCTCCGCCTTCACGGCCAGCGGCACGGCGCGTGACATCTGGTCGCCGAAGGCGGCGATCACGATCGCTCCGCTCGCCGACTCCGCCAGCGTGAACATCGCTCCGGCGTGCGGTCCGCCGATGTGGTTGTGGTACTCCGCCTGGTCCGGCAGGCGGACCACCGCACGCTCGGGGGTCGTCTCCAGGAATTCGAGATGGAGGGTCCGGGCCATCGGGACCGTCGCCACGAGCATCTCGCCGACGGTCATCTGTTCAGCGCTCATGGCCAGATGTTACTCATGAGTAGATATCTTTGGCCATCCCTGTGCCTTCCGGGCGACCGCCGCTGATCGCCTCCTTCACCGTCCGCTCACGGGGGCGGGCGTAGCAGACCGGCCACCGCACCTCTATCGTTACTCGCCATGTGGCCAGGACAGCAGCCGCCCGGGGGCGAGCAAAACCCGCAGGACCAGAATCAGAACCCGTACCAGCAGCCGGGTTACCAGCAGCCGAATCCCTATCAGCAGCCGGGATATCAGCAGCAGGGCCAGCCGGTACCGCAGCCGGGACACCCGCAGCAGGGCCAGCAGCCCGGCTACCCGCAGCCGAACCCGTACCAGCAGCCGACCGTGCCGCAGTACGCGGTGCCCGGCCCGCCCGGGGATCTTCAGCCCGGCGGCGGTGACAACAAGAAGAAGAACACCGTCATCGCGATCGTCGCGGCGACCGCAGTCGTCGTGGCCGCCGTGGTCACCGGTGTCGTGGTGATGAACAAGAAGGGCGACAAGAAGGACGACGTCGCCGACGGCAAGCAGTCCTCGGCACCCGCCAAGCCGTCCGAAAGCGCTTCCGACGAGGCGAACCCGCGCGGTGACGGGGACGATCCCAAGCCCCTCATCCCCGGGTGGAAGGTCGTCACCAACCCCAAGTGGGGCACCCAGTTCGACGTGCCCGGCGACTGGGAGGTCGGCAAGCCCGGCAGCATGTCTTACTTCGAGGACGAGAAGAAGGGCGACGGCTCCCCGCTCATCGGCTTCTCCGCACCGTCGTTCCTCAAGAAGAACTGGTGCGTGGACGACTCCGACAAGGACGGCGTCGAGGAGACCTCCAGCCTCGCCAGCGCCGGTTCCCGGGGCGCCCAGGGCGCCACCGACGCGGGCAAGAACGCGCACAGCGAGGCGGGCACCTGGGTGTGGGCCGCCTATGCGCAGCACATGCCGCAGAGCACCA
The DNA here is from genome assembly GCF_043079735.1 of Streptomyces sp. NPDC015144. Lineage (NCBI taxonomy): Bacteria > Bacillati > Actinomycetota > Actinomycetes > Kitasatosporales > Streptomycetaceae > Streptomyces > Streptomyces sp. NPDC015144. The sequence goes on from NZ_JBIBUU010000010.1 coordinate 177,671, forward strand.
TCAAGTTCACCGAGGCCAAGCAGTACACCACCAAGTCGGGGCTCACCGGCCAGGTCGTCACCGCGACCGCCCCGAACGTCAAGAAGGTGAAGAAGTGCGACAGTGACGGCAAGGCCATCGCCTTCACCTTCAAGAACAAGGAGAACGAGTTCGCCTCCTGGGTGCTGTACGGGGCCGCCGGCGTCGAGGACGAGCTGTCGGACGCCACGATCCAGCAGATCCTGAGCACGGTCCGGCTGGTGGACGTCGTCAAGTCGGAGTGACCGCTCCGCCGCCGGGAAATCGGTTGGCACGGGGCGGGGCGCGGAAGGCATAGTCCGCGGGTGACCTCCGCTTCCACCTCCCCGTCCCGTCCGCAGCGCTCCGGCCGCAACTACCGGCTGCTGACCGCCGCCGCGATCATCACGGGTCTGGGTACCCATGGCGCGTTGATCGCGGCGGCGTTCGCCGTACTGAAGGCGGGCGGTGACAGCGGGGACGTCGGGCTGGTGGCCGCGGCGAGGGCCGCGCCCCTGGTGCTCTTCCTGCTGATCGGCGGCGCGATCGCGGACCGGCTGCCCCGCCATCGGGTGATGGTCGCGGCGAACACCGTCAACTGCCTCTCGCAGGCCGCGTTCGCCTGGCTGGTGCTGGCCGGTGATCCCCAGCTGTGGCAGATGATGCTGCTCACCGCGTTGTGCGGGACGGGGCAGGCGTTCTTCAACCCGGCGGCCGAGGGCATGCTGATGTCCAGCGTCGACCGGGAGCAGGCGAGCCGGGCCTTCGCCCTGTTCCGGATGGCGATGCAGGGCGCGTCGATCGGCGGTGCCGCGCTCGGTGGCGCGATGATCGCGGCGATGGACCCGGGCTGGGTGCTGGCTGTCGATGCCGCGGCCTTCGCCGTGGCGGGGGCGCTGCGCGCGTTCCTGGACGTCAGCCACATCCCCCCGCGCGCGCCGGGTGGCGGCCTGTTCGCCGATCTGCGCGACGGCTGGCGGGAGTTCATCGGCCGCCCCTGGCTGTGGAGCATCGTGGCGCAGTTCTCGGTGGTCGTCGCGGCGGTGGGTGCCGCCGAGTCGGTGTACGGCCCGCTGGTCGCCCGGGACGAGCTGGGCGGAGCGCGGCCCTGGGGGTTCGCGCTCGCCGCGTTCGGGGTCGGCACGATGGGCGGGGCGCTGCTGATGACGCGCTGGAAGCCGCGGCGGATGCTGTTGACCGGGACGCTCTGCGTCTTCCCGCTGGCGCTGCCCTCGGCGGGCCTGGCGGTGCCGCTGCCGGTGGGCGCGCTCTGCGTGGTGATGCTCGTCAGCGGGGTCGCCATCGAGGTGTTCGGGGTCGCCTGGATGACGACCATGCACCAGGAGATCCCGGAGGAGAAGCTGTCCCGGGTCTCCGCGTACGACTGGTTCGGCTCAGTGGCGATGATGCCGCTGGCCACCGCGCTCGCCGGTCCGGTGGAGTCGGTGGTCGGGCGGAGTCAGGCGCTGTGGGGCTGCGCGGCGCTGATCGTGCTGGTCACCGGGGCCGTCCTGTTCGTTCCGGACGTACGCCGGCTGACCCGGGCCCCCACTGCGGCCGAGGTGGCGAAGGGCCCGGGTCCGGTCTCAGCCGATGCTGAAGGCGCCGTCGGGCGGCTCGGGTGAGGCGACCGCCTCCCCGTCCCCGACCGGCCGGGCCCCACCGGCCAGCCGTTCCAGCGCGGTGCCGTGTTCGACCCGGGCCGGGAAGGCGTCGGCGGCGCAGCGCCGGGTGAGCGTCGCGATGTCGATGGGGGCCGGGGAGGCGACGAGCACCAGGTTGCCGAAGCGCCGGCCGCGCAGCACCGCCGGCTCGGCGATCAGTGCCAGCTCCTCGAAGACGGCGGCGAAGGTGGCGAGCTGGGAGCGGAGGAAGCCGAAGGGCGCGCCGTCGGCGAGGTTGGCCGCGTAGATCCCGCCGTCCCGCAGCGCCCGCCGGGCTGTGTGCGCGTACTCGACGGAGGTGAGGTGGGCGGGTACCCGCGAGCCGCCGAAGACGTCCGCGACGACGAGGTCCAGCGAGCCGGGCGGGGTCTTCTCCAGCAGGCCCCGCGCGTCCGTGCCGTGGACGGTGATGCCGCTGTCCTCGGGGACCGGGAGGTGCTCGCCGACCAGTGCGAGGAGGCCCAGGTCGGCCTCGGCGACGTCCTGCCGGGAGCCGGGCCTGGTCGCGGCGGTGTAGCGGGGCAGGGTGAGCGCGCCGCCGCCGAGGTGGAGCACGTCCAGCGGCGCGCCCGGTGCCCCGGCGCAGTCGACGACGTGCGCGAGCCGCCGCGCGTACTCGAACTCCAGGTGGTCCGGCGCGTCGAGGTCGACGTAGGACTGGGGCGCGCCGTCGACGGTGAGCAGCCAGGCCCGGTCCCGGTCCACGTCGGGGAGAAGTCTGGCGATGCCCTGGTCCACGTCCCGGATCACCGGTATCGAGTCGTTCACTCCCCCATTGTGGGGTGCCCGGCCGGCCGCCGCGGCATCCGGTGCGCCCCGTGGGCCCGCCTCCCGCACTCGGCGGAAGGCGGGCCCGGACGCGCCGCTCAGAGCAGGGCGGTGACGGTGCCGGCGCCGACCGTGCGGCCGCCCTCGCGGATCGCGAAGCCGAGTCCGGTCTCCAGCGGGACGTCACGCCCGAGTTCGACGGTCAGGTCGACGGTGTCGCCGGGGCGCGCCACCGCGAGCTCGCCGAGATCGATGTCGCCGACCACGTCCGCGGTGCGGATGTAGAACTGCGGCCGGTAGCCGGTGGTGACCGGGGTGGTCCGGCCGCCCTCCCGCCCCGAGAGGACATACACCCGCGCGGTGAACCGGCGGCTCGGCATCACGCTCCCGGGCGCCGCGACCACCTGGCCCCGGCGCACCCGGCCGCGCTCCACCCCGCGCAGGAGCAGCGCCACGTTGTCACCGGCCTGCGCGGACTCCATCGGCTTCCCGAAGGTCTCCAGGCCGGTGACGACCGTGTCGATGTCCTGCTCCCCGCCGAGCACCGTCACCTTGTCGCCGGTGCGGAGGGTGCCGCGCTCGACGGCTCCGGTGACGACGGTGCCCCGGCCGGTGATGGTCAGCACGTTCTCCACCGACAGCAGGAACGGCGCGTCGGTGTAGCGCACCGGCATCGGTACGTACGTGTCGACGGCGTCCAGCAGCGCCTCGATCGCGGAGGTCCAGCGCGGGTCGCCCTCCAGGGCCCTGAGGCCCGAGACCCGTACGACGGGCACGGAGTCGCCGCCGTAACCGTGCGCGGAGAGCAGCTCGCGGACCTCCAGCTCGACCAGGTCGGTCAGCACCGCGTCGTCGCCCTCCTCGACGGCGTCCGCCTTGTTGAGCGCGACGACGATGTGGTCGACGCCCACCTGGCGGGCGAGCAGGACGTGCTCGGCGGTCTGCGGCATGATCCCGTCGAGCGCCGAGACGACCAGGATCGCCCCGTCGAGCTGGGCGGCTCCGGTGACCATGTTCTTGATGTAGTCGGCATGGCCGGGCATGTCGACGTGGGCGTAGTGGCGGGTGTCGGTCTCGTACTCGACGTGCGCGATGTTGATGGTGATGCCGCGCTGCGACTCCTCCGGCGCCCGGTCGATCCGGTCGAACGGGACGAAGGTGCCGGTGCCCCGGTCGCTGAGGACCTTGGTGATGGCGGCGGTGAGCGTGGTCTTGCCGTGGTCGACGTGGCCCATGGTGCCGATGTTGAGGTGCGGCTTGGTGCGTACGTAAGCCGTCTTGGACATGGTGGATTCCTTGCTGTTCGAAGCTGGGAGAAGACCCCGGGGCCCTGCCGACCCTCCCCTTGCGGGGTCCGCCGGACTGTCGGGGGAGGGTCAGCTTCGGGCGCCGCCGAAGGGCGCTGCGGCAGCGGTGCACGCTGCCGCGACAGCTGCGACGACCAGGTTCGCGGCAGCCTTCGGCGCGTCCGCGACTGCGGACGGCGCTGCGGGGAAGGCGTACCGGGACATGGCTCCGATGATGGCGGACGGGCCGGAAGCCGTCGAACGGTTTTCGCGCAGCTCACCGCTCCGTCAAGGGAGTTCGGCCGACGGCTCGGTGTCCGCCGGTTCCGCGCCCCGGTGTGCGCGGGGGCGCGTCGCGGCGATCATTCACCGGCGTCGGTTACTCTCCCCGCATGCTCGACCCCGCCCCCGCCACCCGGCCCGCCACCGGCCTCGCCACGCGCTGCGCGAGGGCGCTGCTCTCTCCCTGGTCGCGGTTCTCGCTGCTCGTGGCCGTGCTGCTGGGCGCCGCCGCGTCGATGTTCCTGCTCGAACCCCAGCGGCTGCTCACGGCGGGCTGGCCCGCCCAGGTCAGCGGGGGTGCCGTCGCGGTGCTCCTGTTCGGGGTGGCGTACGGGGTGTGCACCGTGGCGTTCGTACCCCGGCCGCTGCTCAATGTCGCCGCCGGTGCGCTCTTCGGTACGCAGGCGGGGCTCGCCGCGGCGCTGGCGGGGACGGTGCTGGGTGCGGGCGTCTCGTTCGCCCTGGGGAGGGTGCTGGGGCAGGACGCGCTCCGCACGCTGCTGCGCGGGCGGTGGCTCAGGGCCGCGGACGGGCAGCTGAGCCGGCACGGGTTCCGCTCGATGCTGGCGCTGCGGCTCTTCCCGGGGGTTCCGTTCGCGGCGGCCAACTACTGCGCGGCGGTCTCCCGGATGGGGTATCCCGCCTTCCTCGGGGCCACCGGGCTCGGCTCGGTGCCGAACACCGCCGCGTACGTCGTCGCGGGCAGCGAGGCCACCTCCCCCACCTCCCCGGCCTTTCTGGCCGCGATGGGCTTCATCGTGCTGACGGGGGTCGGGGCGGTGGTCGTCGCCTGGCGCCGACGCCACCGGCTGCCCGCCGAGTGAGCGCCCGCGCCCCGACCCCTCCACGCCCCGGCGGCCGACCGCGCCACCCGCCCGTCGAGGAACGTACGAACTGCGTTCACCTGAGGGCGGTACCCTGCCCGCAACCGACCGCAGACCTCCGGGCCCCTCATGGCCCTGTCCGCATTTGACCACTATGCACACGCCGCCGACGGCAGACCTCCGTCGGCCGATGCACGATCACCCCGGGATGGCCAAAGCCCCATGAGCTGGTTCGAATCGTTCGTCCTGGGCCTCGTACAGGGACTGACCGAGTTCCTCCCGATCTCCTCCAGCGCGCATCTGCGGCTCACCGCGGCGTTCGCGGGCTGGCACGACCCGGGTGCGGCGTTCACCGCCATCACCCAGATCGGCACGGAGGCGGCGGTCCTCATCTACTTCCGCAAGGACATCGTCAGGATCGTCTCCGCCTGGTTCCGTTCGCTGTTCGACCGGTCGATGCGCGGCGACCACGACGCCCAGATGGGCTGGCTGGTCATCGTGGGCTCGATCCCGATCGGTGTACTCGGCGTGACGCTGAAGGACCAGATCGAGGGGCCGTTCCGCGATCTGCGGCTGATCGCCACCACTCTGATCGTGATGGGCGTCGTGCTGGGTGTCGCCGACCGCCTCGCCGCCCGCGACGAGGCAGGCGGACGGCACCGGGCCGCCCGGGAGCGCAAGACGCTCCGGGAACTCGGCGTGAAGGACGGCCTGATCTTCGGCTTCTGCCAGGCGATGGCGCTGATCCCGGGCGTGTCCCGCTCCGGGGCCACCATCAGCGGTGGCCTGCTGATGGGCTACACCCGCGAGGCCGCGGCCCGCTACTCCTTCCTGCTCGCGATCCCGGCGGTGCTCGCCTCGGGCGTCTTCGAACTGAAGGACGCGGGCGAGGGACATGTCTCGTGGGGGCCGACGATCTTCGCCACGATCATCGCGTTCGGCGTCGGATACGCGGTCATCGCATGGTTCATGAAGTTCATCACCACGAAGAGCTTCATGCCCTTCGTGATCTACCGGATCCTGCTCGGCATCCTGCTGTTCGTGCTGGTGGGAGCCGGTGTGCTGAGCCCGCACGCGGGCGAATCCGGCGGCTGAAACCGGGCCGTACAGGTAGCGCTGTCCAGCATTCCCAGCGCCTGATTGCAGCACCACTCCATGATCATCTCCCACTTGTCTCCCACTCGTCGGATGACACGGAAGGGCCCGCACAGCGACTGCTGTGCGGGCCCTTCCGCAGGCGACTGAGCCGCTCGTCAGCCATCGAGCGGGCGGCCATGGCCCTCGCCGCCCCTCGCGGGCGCGCCGGGCCCCGTATCCTGTCGGTCGTGCGGGTACGTGATGCGGCGTGATCGACGGTCTTGAGCGGGCCGTGCGGATTCTGGATCTCTTCTCCTCCGACGCCCCCGAGCGGACGGTCAGCGAGGTGTGCCGCGCGCTCGACCTTCCGAAGACGACGACCTGGGACCACATGCAGTCCATGGTCGAGCTCGGCCTGCTGCGCCGGACGGGGCGCGGTCGCTACCGGCTCGGATGGCGGGCCTTCCAGCTGGGGCTGCGTGCACGGATGACATCGGAGATCTCCGAGCCGGCGTGGGTGGAGATGCGGGCCCTGGTCGCCGCTCATCGACAGACGGTTCAACTGTCGTCACGTCATTACGGCGAGGTCGTCTACCTGGAGAAGCTCGCGCCGCACGACGGGGTGCGGCTCAACGCGACCCGGGTCGGTGAACGCCTTCCGGCGCACTGCACGGCACCCGGCAAAATGCTGTTGGCCTATCTCTCCCCCCGCGAACTGCGCGATGTCTACGGCCACGACGCACTGACCACGCTCACGGACCGTTCACTCACCACGCTCACGGCGCTGGAGGCGGAGCTGCACACGGTGCGTGAGCGCGGGTACGCACGGGACGTCGAGGAGGCGGTCGAGGGCGTGTGCTGTGTCGCGGCGCCGGTCAGCAACCGGCACGGCGACGTCACCTGGGCGCTGAGCATGAGCTTCGTCGAGCAGCGGCTGGCCACGCACGGTGACACGTATGCCCGCGCCGTGACCGAGGCCGCCCGGCGGCTTTCCGAGCGTGCGCCGTGACCCGGCCGTTCCTGTTCGGCTGAGCCGAACACTTCGTTGTCGGCCCCTGTACGAGGGGCTACGGTCCTGGAAACACCGCGCCTTCTGTAATTCTCGAATTCGGTTCGCACCGGCCGCACCATTCGCGCAATTCTTCTTGCGTCAATGCACCGCACGCCCTTCTGCGCGCCCATTCGGTTCTCAGTAATGGAGTTTCCTCGATGACGAACGTAAGCAGCAGTGCGAGTCGGCGGATCGGAATTGATATCGGCGGGACATTCACCGACCTCTTCGTGGTCGAAGGGAACGGAGAGTCCCGTATCTACAAGTCTCCGACGACGCCGCACGACCCGTCCGTCGGTCTGCTGAACGGCCTGACCAAAGCGGCCGACAGTTTCGGGGAGTCGCTGGAGGCCTTCCTCGGTGCGGTGTCCACGATCGTGCACGGCACGACGATCGCCACCAACGCCGTGCTGACCCACCAGGGGGCGAAGACCGGCTTCGTCACGACGCACGGCTTCCGTGACCTGCTGAACATGCGCCGCGGTATCCGGGATCGACAGAACGACTCCAAGTACGCGCCGCCGCCCCCGCTGGTCCCCCGGGAGCTCATCGCCACCGTCCGCGAACGCGTCGACGTGTCCGGCAACGAGATCGAGGCGCTCAACGAGGAGGACGTGCGCGCGGCGGCGCGCTATTTTCGCGAGCAGGGCGTGGAGGCGGTCGCGGTCTCGTATCTGTGGTCCTTCGTCGATGCCGCCCACGAACGGCGCACCGCGGAAATCCTGCGCGAGGAACTTCCCGGTGTATTCATCACGATATCCAGCGACGTGGTGCCCCAGATCCGCGCCTACGAGCGACACAGCACCACGGTGCTGAACGCGTTCGTCGGACCCAAACTGCAGAATTACCTGGCGAACATCGAACGTCAGCTGGCAGACCGGGGATTTTCCGGAACCCTGCTCATCGTGCAGTCCAACGGCGGCGTGATGTCGCCCGAGATCGCCAGTAATTCCGCGGTCAACGCGCTCATGTCGGGACCGGCGGCGGCGCCCGGGGCGGCTCTCCAGTACGCCCGTCGGCACGGCGCCCAGGACGTCATCGCCGTCGACATGGGGGGCACCAGCTTCGACGTCGCCCTGGTGCGCGACGGGGAGTCGCTGCTCACCGGCGACAGCGAGATCGCCGGATACCGCGTCGCCCTGCCGATGCTGGACATCCACACGGTCGGCGCGGGCGGCGGTTCGCTGGTCTGGGTGGACTCAGGCGGCATCCTCCGGGTGGGTCCGCAGAGCGCCACCGCCAACCCGGGCCCCGCCTGCTACGGGCGCGGCGGCGAGAACCCCACCACGACGGACGCCGATCTCCTCATGGGCTACCTGAACCCGGACATGTTCGGCGACGGCGCCTTCACCCTGGACGTCGAGGCGTCGCGCAGGGCCGTGGAGGAGAAGGTCGCGAAACCGCTCGGACTCACGGTCACCGAAGCGGTCGAGGGCATCTACCGCGTGGTCAACGCGACCATGGCCGAGGCCGTCAGCGCGGTGTCGGTCAAGCGCGGTGTCGACCCCCGGGAGTTCACCGTGGTGGTCGCCGGCGGCGCGGGACCGATCCACGCCGTACCGATCGCCCAGGAACTCGGCATCACCCGCATCATCGTGCCCCGCGAATCGTCGGTGTTCTGCGCCGTCGGCACCCTTCTGACCGACCTCAAGCACCTGTACGCGCGCACCTTCGTGTCGGACATGGACGCCCTGGACCTGGACCGTGTCGGCGCGCTGTACCGCGAGATGCGCGACGAGGCCGTCGAGACGCTCCGCTCGGAGAACGTCGAGGACGGGGCGATCAGTCTGGTCTTCAGCGCGGACGTGCGCTATATCGGCCAGTTCACGGAGATCGAGGTCCCCTTGTCGTTCGACGGCGAGCTGACCCAGGAGTCGGTCAAGCAGCTCGTCAGCGACTTCGAGGCCAAGCACGAGGCCCTCAACGGGTACGCCATGCCCGGCGAGCCCACCGAACTCATCAACGTCCGCCTCACCTCGCTCGGCCGTACGACCAAGCCCGCCCTCGCCGACGAGCCCTCCGCCGGCCCCGACCCGAGCGCCGCCCGCAAGGGCGCACGCGAGGCCGTCTTCTCCGGCCGCACCGTCCGCACCGACGTCTACGACGGCCTGGCCCTGCGCCGTGACAACCGCGTCGTCGGCCCCGCGATCATCGAGCAGCCCACCACCACCGTCGTCCTCATCGAGGGCTACGTCATGACGGTGGACGCGCAGGGCAACTACGTCATCGAACCGGCGAACCAGCCGGCCTGAAGGGAATCGAGCAGATGACACAGCAGACGACCCAGACGCAGTCCCCGTCCAACCCCATCCTCGTCGCCGTGATCGGCAGCGCCCTGGACGGCATCACCAGCGAGATGGGCCAGACGATGCTGCGTACCTCGCGGTCGCCCATCTTCGTCGAGGCCCGCGACTTCGCCACCTCTCTCTTCAGCGCGGACTGCCGGCTGCTTGCCCAGACCCACTACATCCCGGTCATCGGAGGGGCGACGCCGTTCGCCCTGCGCGCCATCGCGGAGTTCTTCGGCGACGACGTGCACGACGGCGACATCTTCATCCACAACGACCCGTTCAACGGCGGCTCGCACCTGCCCGACATCACCATCGCCCGGCCGGTCTTCTGGGACGGCGCACTCGTCTTCTGGGCCACGACCAAGGGGCACAACGCCGACGTCGGCGGTGGCGGCGTCGTCGGGTTCAACCCCGGCGCGCGGGACGTCCAGGAGGAGGGCATCGTGATCCCGCCCACCCGCGTCGTCGCACGGGGCGAGCTGCGGCGCGACGCATGGGAGCTGATCCTCTCCAACGTGCGGATGCGCGCGCTGGTGGAGAGCGTGCTGAACTGCCAGATCGGTGCCACGGCCATCGGCGAACGCCGCCTCAAGGGCCTTCTGGAGAAGTACGGGCCACGGACGATCGCCGCCGCCACCGACGAGCTGCTGCGGGCCAGCGCCCGCCAGGTCCGCGCCGAGATCGCCGCGATCCCCGACGGCGAGTACCACGCCGACGCGCTGCTCGACAACGACGGGATCGACCGGGACCGTTCCTACCGGGTCGCCCTGACGATCAGGGTCGAGGGCGAGCACCTCACCTTCGACTTCAGCGAGAGCGACGAGCAGGCCAAGGGCTTCATCAACAGCACGATCGCCAACACGGTGTCCTCGGCCCATCTGGCCCTCTTCGGATGCATCGATCCGGACATCCGCTACAACGACGGCGCGATCGAGCCGATCGACGTGATCGCCCCGGCCGGCTCCCTCACCAACCCCGAAGCCCCGGCACCCGTCGCCGCCTGCACCGTCCCGACCTGCGAGGCCATCGCCTCGGCGGTCTGGGTCGCCCTCTCGCAGGCCGTCCCCGACCGGGCGCACGCCGGCTGGGCTCGCTGGTGCACACCCGCCACCATGGGCATGAACCCGCGCACCGGACGCCACTTCGGCGACCTCCACTTCCTGGGCAAGGGTGGCAGCGGAGCCACCGAGGGCTTCGACGGCTGGGACCATCTCTCCCCGTCGAACACCCTGGGCGGACTGCGCGCCCCGGACCCCGAACTGCACGAACTGGACACCCCGTACCTGCTGGAAGCACTCGAATACCTCCCGGACAGCGCGGGCGGCGGCCAGTGGCGCGGAGGTCTCGGCGTGCGCTACCGGTGGCGGGTCCTGGCCGACAACATCGCCTGCGCCACGTACGGCAGCGGTTTCATGCCGCGGACCGCTCCCGTGGGACTGCTCGGCGGACGCCCCGGCATCGTCAATCGCCTGACCCTGATCCGCGCCGGCGCCGAGCCCGTCGAAATGGAATCGAACTCCTTCTACACCCTCGACACGGGTGACGTCGTCGAGGTGATCGCGAGCGGCGGCGGCGGATTCGGCGATCCGCGACTGCGCCCCGCCGACCTGGTGCTGCGCGACGTACGCGAAGGGGTCGTCTCCCTCGACGCGGCGCGCACCGTCTACGGCGTAGCCATCGACGCGGACACCCTCGAAGTCCACGAGGACGAGACCCGGGACCTGCGCGCCGCGATCTGACCGGCCCCCACACACATCCCCGCGAGCACCAAAGGAACACGCACCATGGCCCACATCGGCCTCGCCGTGGCAGCGAGCCACGCCCCCGGCCTGATCGGCATGCTCGATCAGGCGCCCGAAGCATCGCAGCAGATGGTCACGTCCGCCTACGGAGCCCTGACCCGGCAGATCCGTGACGCCGAACTCGATGTCCTCCTCATGGTGGCCAACGACCACATGGCCAACAACCGCATCCGCGCGTACCCGGACTTCGTCGTCGGCATGGCGCCCGTGCACCGCGGCCCGGCCGAGTTCTTCAAGGACTGGCTGGGGTGCGGGGAGTACCGGATACCGGGGCGCCCGGACATCGCGGAGAAGGTCCTCAACGGGCTGAACCGGCGGGGTGTTCCGGTCTCCGCGACCCGCGCCAACCTCAACTTCGACGACAACGTCTCGGTGCCCGTGGTCAGGACCGGGATCGAGGCGAGCGGCGTCCCGATCGTGCCCATTCTCCAGAACGTCACGGTCCCGCCCTTCCCCGACCAGCACCGCTGCTACGAGATCGGCCGGCAGCTCGCCGACCTCATCGAGCACGACCTGCCGTCCGATCTGCGCGTCGGCCTCTTCGCCACCGGCGGCATGAGCCACGAGCCCGGCGGGGTCCGGGACTTCTGGATCGACGAGGAGTTCGACCAGTGGTTCCTCGGCCTGCTCGCCGACGGCGACCACGAGAAGGTCCTGACCGAGGTCACCCTGGAACGGCTCGACCGGGCCGGCATCGGCGGCACCGGCGAGCTGCTGAGCTGGATCCTGGTCATGGGCGCGATCGGCGAGCGGCCCTGCGACGTCCTCGGCTACACCGCCTGGGACCAGTGGCGCTGCGGCATCGGTGCCGTGAGCTGGGACATGACCTCGGCGCCGGCCGGACGCTGAGAAGGAGAACGCCATGAGTCTGGAACACATCAACCGCGCCCTGGTCGCGCACGATCTCGTGCAGGACCTGAAGTGGGACGCCGGCCTTCGTGAGGAGTTCGTCAAGGACGAGGCCGCCGTGCTCGACCGCTACGAACTGACCGGTGCCGAGCGCATCGCCATCGAGGAGCGCGACTTCCGCACCCTGTACGACCTCGGGTTCCATCCCTACCTCGGGGCCCAGTTCGCCCGGATCCTGTTCGCCAGCAACACGAACGGTGCCACCAGTGCCGTGCAGCACCTGCTGGCCTCGATCCGTGGTGAACCCGCCCCGGGCCGGACCGAAACGGGTGGCCTGTGACGCGGGTGCCCGCCCCGTCCGCGGTGGGGGGAGGCCGTGTCCACGACCTTCCTGCCGGGCCCGACACCGTCCGGGTCGGGGTGATCGATCCCGCCGCACCGCCGGTGCTCACGATCGACTCCGGCGACGAGGTCACGCTGTCGACCTGGGGGCACTGGGGCGACCGCGTCACCCCGGGCACCGTGATGGAGGACTTCCCGGCGCTCCGGGCGGCCTTCCCCGACGCGCTCGGGCCGCACTCCCTCACCGGCCCCATCCGGGTGCGCGGGGCCCGTCCCGGTGACGCCCTCGTGGTGGACGTGCTGGCGCTGACGCCCGCGGCCCACGGGTTCAACCTGGTCGTGGCCGAGCCACGGGGCCGAGGCGTCCTGCGGGACCGCTTCCCCCGGGGAACGATCCGCCATTTCGAGCTGGACCGCGCCACCATGACCACCACGCTCGGCAGCAAGGTGCGCGTCCCCCTCAAGCCGTTCCTGGGCATCATGGGAGTCGCCCCGGCCGAGGACGGCCCGCGCAGCACGGTGGAACCCGGCCCCTTCGGCGGCAACATGGACCTGTCCGCACTTGTCGTGGGCGCCCGCCTCAGGCTCCCCGTCTTCCGGGACGGCGCGGGCTTCTACTGCGGTGACGGCCACGCAGTCCAGGGCGACGGCGAGGTGAACCAGACCGCGATCGAGACCGGGATGGACCACGTCCGGTTGCGGTTCACGGTGGAGCCCGGTGCCGGTCCGCGCACCCCCCGGGCCGAGACGGAGGACCACTTCGTCTCCACCGGATTCGGGGAGAACCTGGAGGCCGCCGCCCACGACGCGGTGGACGACCTCGTGAACTGGCTGACCGAGGAGGGCCTCGACCCGGACGAGGCGTACAGCCTCTGCTCCATCGCCGCGGATGTCCGCGTGACCCAGATGGTGAACAACGTCGTCGGCGTGCACGCCGTCATCGAGAAGCTCACCCGCCGTTCGTGACCTGTCCCCGGGCGTCATGGGACGACCCTGGGACAGGAAAAGGGAAAGGAATGCCGATGACCACGGTCGAGATCCCCGAATACAGGACCGACCCCTTCTTCGGCCTGGAGGACAGGTGGCTGCCCACCGCCGACGGCGAGCTGACCCATTACCACGAGGTCGGCGAAGGAACCCCGATCCTCTTTCTGCACGGCTCGGGGACGGGGGTCACCGCCGCCGCGAACTGGTGGCTGAACCTGCCCCACCTCGCGCGGCACGGCCGCTGTATCGCCATCGACTCCATCGGCTACGGCCAGAGTGTCGTGGCGCCGGGCACCGAGTACGGGATCCGGGAGTGGGGCCGGCACGCGCTGCGCGTCCTGGACGCACTGGGCATCGACAAGACCTGGATCGTCGGCAACTCGATCGGCGGCTGGGTCGCCCTGCAACTCGCCATCGACGCTCCCGAGCGGATCCTGGGCATCGTCTCGATGGGCACCGGAGGAGCCAGAAAGACTGCGGCGCTGGCGGGCCACGCCACTCCGGAACTCTCGCCGCAGGGCATCCGCCGTACGCTCGAACAGTTCGTCGTGGACACGGGTCTGATCACCGACGAACTCGTCGGTCTGCGCTACCGGGCGGCGCTCAACGACAGCGCGTCGAGTCGGCTCAAGGAGGTCGTGGCGGCCCGTGACCGGGACCGGGACGCGCTGCCGCTCGACCTCGGTGCGCTCGCGGAGGTGGACATCCCGGTGCTGCTGATCCACGGCACGCGGGACGTGGTCATCCCGGTCTCCCGGACCTGGGAACTCCTGCACGCCCTTCCGCGTGCCGACGCGCACCTCTTCAGCCGGTGCGGGCACTGGTCTCAGGTGGAACGCGTCGAGGACTTCAACGAGAGCGTGGGCCGGTATCTGCGCAGGCACGGGGGGAGCGGCCCGGTGTGAGGTGACCGGGCCACGAGTCCGGGCAGCCGGTCCCCGGCGGGCACCCGCGTACAGGTGCCCGCCGGGGTCCGTTCCCGGTGTCCCTCGGAAGTGACGGTGTCGGCGACGTTCCAGACGGCGAGGACCTTCTGCTTGCCGGTGAAGCCGCCGAAGTCGACCTCGTGGCTGACGTCGGCCGGAGGCTGGGCGCCGTTGCCCTCGTACTCGGCGATCTTCTGGTCGCCGACCCGGGTGCTCGGCGCCCGGGGTCAGCGCTTGGTGCGGCGGTGGAACAGGTATCCGCCCATGCCCAGGCCGACGAGGAGTGTCACGGCCAGCACCGCCCAGAGCAGCAGGGTGACCGACGGGATCCAGAGCCGGATGGCGACCGAGCCGGTGTTCGCCGCGATGAACCAGATCGCGAGGGCCGCGAGCACCACGACCCCGACGGTGCGGATGCGTACGCTCCGCCCCTTGACGGTCAGGGTCGACGGCTCCTGCGACCGGGACGTCTTCTGCGCCATGCGTCCAGTATCGGGCGGTTCGGCCGATCAGGCCCGACGAACCCCGCTCAGGGGGTATCACCCCGCCAGTCCCAGCGGTCGGCGTCGCCGTCCCTGGGCCCGTACTCCGCTTTGCCGCCGGGGCCGAAACGCCCGATCTCCGTGGTCAGCGCCGCGCCCTCGCGCAGCTCCCGGTCCGTCCACCCCGTCACGTCGAGCAACAGGCCGTCGAGCGGGCCGCCCACCAGCTCCCGGTAGACATGACCCGGCCGGGGCCCCGGATCGGGGTCGTCGTGGTCGGCGCCGTACACGCGCCGCTGCCGCATCAGCTCGTCCATGGGGGCAGGATCGCACCCGGCACTGACAATCGCAGGGCCCGGACGCCCCGGGGCCGGCCTCTGCCGGATACAGGCACCGGGCCTGGCGGACTCCTCGTCCCGGTCGACCCGTCGGCCGTGGCTCGCCCCTCTAGGACCTGTCTTCAAACTGCCGCCTGCCGTGCGGCGCCCGGCACGCACGCTCGCCGCGTTGTCGGGGTCACCCCGATACATCCAGTATCGGGGTGACCCTCCGCCTTGCGATCGCACGCACCGGACACCGCACGGCCCGGCCTCCGGCCGGACGACGGCAGTTTGAAGACAGGTCCTAGGGAAGTCCTTGACCGGCTGCTGAACGTGAACGCGTGATGTCGGGTGTTGGCAAGGCCGACCGCGAAGTGCCCCGTGGCCGAGAACGGGGCCTGCTGGTGGGTCCGACCGGCCGTGCGGCTACTCTCAGCCCACCGCGGCCCCGGTCGCGGCCAAGCCCGACGCTTTGGTCTGTGAGGAGCACGTCCGATGGCTCGCACCACCCCGCCACGTCCGCTCGATGTCGAGGCGCTGTTCCCGGAGGTGGCCGACTACCGGAAGACGGCCGTTCGCCTGCACCCGCGCCTCGGCAGTCCGAGCGCGCGGGAAAGCTCGCTCGGCGGGCCCGTGCTCTGGCCGCTCTCGGAGCCCTGGCCCCACTGCGAGGACGACCACCCGCGTACGGCGTTCTCCCCTCCCGCCCAGGGACCGGTCCCGCTCGTCCCGGTCCTCCAACTGTTCGCGACCGACGTGCCCGACCTGGACTTTCCCGGCACCGCCGATCTGCTGCAGGTGCTCTGGTGCCCCTTCGACCATGAGGACGGTTACGTTCCCCGCCCCGAGACGTACTGGCGGAGCAGCTCCCTGAGCGACCTGCGGCCGGCCGACCCGCCCCGCCCGACCGGCCCTGACGACCCCTACCTTCCGAACCCGTGCGTCCTGCACCCCGAGCGCGTTACCGACTACCCGAACTGGGACCTCCCGGACGAGGTCGCCGACGCGCTCGAAGCCAGGTTCGAACAGCTGGAGGAGGAAACCGGCTGGTCCTACTGGTCCCACCTCTCCGTGTCGGACGGCATCAAGGTCGGCGGATACCCGACATGGACGCAGGAGCCCAACTGGCCGACGTGCCCTACATGCAGTGTGCGCATGGAGCATCTCCTGACGATCAACAGTTCCGAGTTCGACGGCGAGAGCTGGCGCACGTGGCTGCCCATCGAGGACACCCCTGCCACGGGAACCATATGGGACCTTCCTTACGAACAACGCACCGCGATCCAATGCCCGCCCGGGCTCATGCTCGGCGACATGGGCGGCATCTACCTGTTCGAATGCACCAGCTGCCCCGACAGGCCCTTCGCCCACCGCTCGGACTGTTCGTGACCGCGCGGCGGCTTCAGCCAAAGGACCATACCGGTGCCCGCGGGGCAGCCGTCGATGGCATCGGGCGGTACTGCACCCTCGTGAGCTCGCGTTTCACGGCTCGGGCGATCCGACCGAGGCGGGCGGCGGCGAGGTTGCCGATGTCGCGACCGGCTCAGCGCGGCTCCAGCGAGCGGATTCGTTCGACCGCCCGCCGGGTCAGCTCCACGATCTCGGCCTTGTGCCGCTTCGACGCGGTATACGGCTTGTACCGGAGCCCCAGGACGACGTTCTCGACACGAACGGTGGTGTAAACGGCGTCCGATGACTTGTACCAGTTCGTCGAGTACTCGTCTCCGAAACGAGGAAAATCCAGCTTCATAGGGGTCCCGACATTCATCTGCTGCTCTGTTGCTTGTCGAGCGGTCTGCTGGAATACATCCTTGGCCACCTCGTACGAGGAGCAGACGTGGATGATGAATGAGGCGTCCACGAACGGGGAATGGGGAGTGTCTCCGTCACGTTCGAACTCGATACCGTCCAGTTCGCATCCGTCCTGCCGGTCCTCCTCCCCATAGGTGTCCACGTCGAACGTGACCCAGCCCCGAGGCATGTCGTCTGCCGTCAGGAGAGCCCGGTCGGCTTCCGAAGTGGGCAGCACATGCGGTCCCGTGCTGTCGGCCCGGCTGCCCGCTCCTTGGGATTTCTGCGTGGCGGGGCTCTGCGAGATCAAAAGGCGTTGGCCACCGTGGACGGCCAGGGCGAGCAGTCCGGCGGTCAGCAACAGGGACACCCCGATCAATATCCGTGCCGCCGGTGTGTTGTTGATCGTGAGCGGTCCGAAAGAAAGGTGGTTACGAGAAACCCGCCTTCCGGCAATGGCGACCGATCCATGATGATGGACGGACGAGCTGGACAGGTGCGCGGACAATTGGCGCCGCAACTCGGGATCGGTATCGATCTGCTCGCGCAGGACATTCTGCGCCTCATTCCGTGCCCCGGTGTCTCCGGGTTCCGATTCGAGCCCCCGTAGCGCCGATTCCCCGCGCGGGTTTCCACTCAGCCGGGCGCGGACGATCTCGGCGACAGCGTCTCCTCCGCTCTGGCCGAACGCGTTTCCCGCCGCACCAGCCACGACCGCCAGAAGACGGCCGACAGCTGCGGCCGCCAACTCCGCAGCGTCCATGTCTCCCCCCTCGCCACAGCAGGCCGATCGTTCGCCATAGTTTTCTGGAACAGTGCGCATCGAGTCGTCAGCGATGCGCACTTCTCGCACCGGTGCACCGGGCTGCCTCCAGCGCCGTTGCCCCGCTCCGGCCGACTACAAGGCGCTGAAGGCCTATGTGTTCGGTCAGGGCCGACGCATCCCCCTGGACACTGCCCGGCTCACGGAACGCGCGGCGGCTCACAGCTTTCCGGCCGCAATCCAGCAGGCCCGGGTACCCGTCGGTGGATCTTGGGCCGCTGTCAGTGAATCAGTGAATCAGCCAGTAGTGGTCCTTCCAGCTGCCGCAGCGGAACTGGATGACCGGTGCGGCCTCGGCAGTGCTTCCATCCTGGACCGCGAGGCAATTGCCGCTGTTGAAGTTCTTGATCTGGTAACCCTTGGTGAGAGCGTCGTAGGGCCCCTCCCGCCAGTACTGGTCGAAGTAGCCACCGCACGGGTACTGCGTCACCCTGGCGTAGTCATCCATGGATGCCCCGTCGACCGAGAGGCAGAGCCCGCTGTGCCGGTTGACGATCTTGTACCAGACAGTTCCGTCCTCGTCGTAGAGGCCGGCCTCCCAGTACCAGAACTGGTCGGCGTAGTTATTGCAGCTGAACTGGTTGAGATACGCGAAACCCGTCGATGTCCCGGGGACGGAGAGGCATCTACCGGAATTCGCGTTCTTGAGGGTGAAGTCGCCCGAGTCCGCCTGGCTGTTGCCCGCAAGACCGACGACAAGGACGATCGAGCCGAGCAACCCTCCGACGAGATGCCGTACTGGTTTCATCGTGTTCCTCCTTGTGGATCAGCGCCGCGGCGCTCCGCCCGTTCACAACGGGCCTGGTCATCATCGGAGGAAATCCGGCACCGTCCTTGGCAATGAGCGCAGAACTACATGGCAGAGCGTGCCGTATCCGTCGGCGCGGCCTGGACCGCGAAGGCCGGCTGCGCGGGCGGTTTCGGAGCGCCGGGCCCTCGGCGTCCCGCCCGCTTCGACGGGCTGGACGTGTGGCCGTCCCGCCGGGGCTCCGCGACGGGCCACCGGACGGCGAACCCGCCACCCGGCACCCCGGCCGCCGGCCTGGTGCGGTTGGTCGTGCTCGGACACGGCCTCGGCCCGGACCTCTTCGAGGGCCGCGCCCGACGCGGCCACCACCACGTCGCCCTCGCCAGGTCCTGGGCCGCCTCCAGGAATCCGCCGAGGACGCGGGTTGCGGTGGTCCCGGGATCTTCCGGGCGGATAGGGTCGAAAGGCCCTGCCGCACCGTGTCCGCGCCGACCAGTCTGGGACACGCACCGCCGGAATCTGGAGGGACACCATGACCAGCACCGACCGCCCCGTGATCGCCGCGGTCGACGGCTCGTCGCACAGCGACGAAGCCCTCGACTGGGCCGCCCGTGAAGCCGCGCGCCGGGGGCTCGGGCTCACCGTCGTGCACGCCCTGACGCCGGACCGGCCTGCCGAACGGGACGCCCGCCGCCGCGAGGCGGAGGAACTGCTCGACCGGTCCGTACGGCAGGTGGCCCGGATCGCCCCGGAGCTGAGCCCGTCGACGCTGGCACCGCTGGACTACCCCTCGGCGGTGCTCTCCTCGCTCAGCCACAACGCCGCGCTGATCGTCGTCGGCTCGCGCGGGCTCGGCGGTTTCCGCTCCCTGCTGCTGGGCTCCAACAGCCTGGCGGCCGCCTCGATGGCGGACTGCCCGGTCGTCGTCGTCCACTCCTCCCGGGCCGAGGAGGAGGCACCGGAGGACGCGGAGGCGCCTCGCGACATCGTCGCGGGGGTGGCCGCCGACGAGAGCAGCGAGGCGGTCCTGGAGTTCGCCTTCGAAACCGCCGCGTCCCGGCCCGGCGCGCGGCTGCGGATCGTGCACGGCTGGACGATGTTCTCCTCCATGCTCTCCGGCGGCCCCGTCTTCGACCGGGACGCCGCGGCCGACGCCGCCGCGCGGGCCCTCGCGGAACTCACCGCGGGCTGGCGCGAGAAGTACCCACAGGTCGAGACCGTACGGGAGCCGGTCAGCGGTTCCGCCTCACGCACCCTGGTCACGGCGTCCGCCACCGCGGCGCTCACCGTGATCGGGCGGCGCCGGGGCGGCGAGTCCCTCGGGCTCGGCCTCTCCCCCGTCGCCCAGACCACCCTCACGCACGCGCTCGGTCCGGTCGCCGTCGTGCCGTGCTGACCACCGTCTCCGATCGTCCGTGCACGCCTCTTGGCCTCTTCGGCGGGCGGGCGGACACTGACCCGATGACGCAGCGCGCGGACCTCGCCCATCTGATGGACCGGCTCGCCGTCGACGCCCTGCTCACGGGGTACGCGGCGGCGGTGGACGACGGCGAGTGGGCCGACTACCTGGCCCTGTTCACCGCTGACGGCCGGGCCGACTACCGCGGCGCGGGCGGCATCGAGGGCCCGGTGGCCGAGGTGGCCCGGTGGCTGGCGGAGACGATGCGGCTCTTCCCCGTACGCCAGCATCTGATCGTCAACCGGCGCATCGACCTCGAGGCCCCGGACGGGTACCGCGGCGACGGGGCGAAGGCCCGGGCCGACTATCTCAACCCGATGCGGCTGGAGCACCCCGAGAGCCGCGCGGACGGCCCGGCGGCGCGGTCCACCGCGCCGAACTTCGTCTCCGGCGGACGGTACGCGTTCACGCTGTCGCGCACGGTCGACGGCTGGCGCATTCGCACGGTGACCGTGCACGAGAAGTGGCGCGGCGCCGGAGGGCTTTTCGCCGGGGAGTGAACAGGGAGGAGCCGCATGCGGATTCCGGCCGGCCGGGGCGAGCGGCGGGGACAGGAGCGACGGGAGCGGGTACTGCGGTCGGCCTGGGGGCGGGGGTGTCTGGCCCTGCTCTCCGGGGCTCTGCCCGCGCTCACCTTCCCCGAGCCGGACCTGTGGTGGCTGGCCGCTGTCTGTCTGGTGCCGTGGCTGCTCCTGGTCCGGTCGGCCGGTACGGGGCGGCGGGCGGCGCTGGACGGCTGGCTCGGCGGCACCGGCTACATGCTCGCGGTGCACCACTGGCTGACGCCGAGTCTCCATGTCTTCATCGTGGTCCTGGCCGCGCTGCTCGGTCTGCTGTGGGCGCCGTGGGGGCTGCTGGTCCGCCGGACCATGGGCGGGCGGCCCTCCGCACCGGCGGCCGCCCGCGCGGTCGTGCTGGTGCCCTGTGGCTGGCTGATGATCGAGCTGGTCCGTTCCTGGCAGGCGCTCGGCGGTCCCTGGGGGCTGCTCGGCGCCTCCCAGTGGCAGGTGGGGCCCGCGCTGCGTGTGGCGTCGGTGGGCGGTGTGTGGCTGGTGAGCCTGGTGCTGGTGGTGGTGAACACGGCCGTGGCCCTGCTGTTCCTGGCTCCGGCCGCCCGCACGGTGGCCGGGGTGTCCCTCGTGGTGTGCGGGCTGGCCGTGGGGGCGGCGGTGCGGTGGGCGCCCCGGCCCGCGGAGTCGGGGGTGGCGAGGATCGCCGTCGTACAGCCCGGAATGTTCGACGGGCCCCTCGGCCCGGAGCGGCGGCTGGCCGCCGGTGAGCGGCTGACCGGTGCGCTGGCCGGGCGCGGCGTCGACCTGGTGGTGTGGGGCGAGAGCAGCGCGGGGGTGGATCTCGCGCGCCGGCCGGACGTCGCCGGTCGGATCGCCGCGCTCTCACGCCGGGTGGGCGCGGACATCCTGGTCGGTGTGGACGCCCGGCAGACCGACCGGGCGGGGCGGACGGGGATCTTCAAGTCGGCGGTGCTGGTGGGTCCGGACGGGCCGACCGGGGACCGGTACGACAAGATGCGGCTGGTGCCGTTCGGCGAGTACGTCCCCGCCCGGTCGGTGCTCGGCTGGGTCACGTCCCTGGGCCGGGCGGCGGGCGAGGACCGGCTGCGGGGCACCCGGCAGACCACGATGACGGTGCCCGGGGCCGGGAGCGGGCGCGCCCTGCGGATCGGGCCGATGATCTGCTTCGAGTCGGCGTTCCCCGACATGAGCCGACGGCTCGCCCGGGACGGGGCGCGGGTGCTGGTCGCCCAGTCCTCGACCTCCTCGTTCCAGCACAGTTGGGCGCCCTGGCAGCATGCCTCGCTGGGGGCGCTGCGGGCCGCCGAGACCGGCCGCCCGATGGTGCACTCCACGCTCACCGGCGTCAGTACGGCGTACGGCCCCTCGGGCGCCCGGATCGGCACACCGTCCGGTACGGAGGTGCGCGGCTCCGCCGTGTTCGACGTGCCCCTGGCGACGGGGAGAACGCTCTATGCGCGGCTGGGCGACTGGCCCCTCCAGGGGGCGGCGGCGGTGCTGGTCCTGTTCTGCGGGTACGAGGCGGTCCGCTCCCGCGCGGGGCGCGGGCGGACCGCCTCCGACCGGCCGGTCAGGGACCGTTGACCGAGACGATGCGGCCCTGTGCGTCGACGGTGAGCGCGACCCGCTGGACCTTGTTGGTCACGGCCAGCCCCAGCCAGACGGCGCCCCAGAGGAAGCAGGTGAGCACCGTCAGGAGGGCGTGCAGGAGATGGTTGAGCGGGGCTCCCCGGACCATGACGACCTGCGTCCGGGACCGGGACTCCACCCGCCAGCCGGCGGCTATCCGCTGGTTGACCGCCCAGTCGAGGATCAGGGCGCGCTGCGTCGCGTCGGGCGGCCGTCCGTCGGCCGAGTAGTAGCCGGGCGGTGGCTGGAGCGTTCCCCAGCCCGTTGGCTCGTCGTGGGGTCGCACGAGGTCACCTCCACAGGCCGGTGGGACATCACCCCAGCCTGCATCCCGTCCGGATCCGGCGCATCCCGGGGCCGGGCGGAGCCGGGTTCGGCCTCAGCCGAGGCCCAGGTCGGTGAGGACGCGCTCGCAGAGTTCGTGGGTCAGCAGGGCGTCCCCGGCGTGCAGCACCCTGCCGGCGCGTACGGCGTCGAGGAAGGACAGGACGCACTGCTCGATGCCGCGCTGGCGGGCCACCGGTACCCAGTCGCCGCGCCGCCGTACGCTCGGCACCCCGTGGTGGTCGATGATCCGGGCGAGGTCGACGACCTCGCGCTTGGCGTCCTGGCCGGATACCTCCAGCCGCTCCTCGGTCGACCCGCCGCGCCGGTTCATCATGCCGATGGCGGTGAATCCGTCGCCGGACAGCTGGAGCACGACCTGGTGCATCAGTCCGTCGCGGACCCTGGCGCGTACGACAGTGTCCTCGACCGGTCCCGGCGCCAGGAAGCGGAGGGTGTCCACGACGTGGATGAAGTCGTCGAGCACCATGGTGCGCGGGTCCTCCGCCATGCCGACCCGGTTCTTCTGCATGAGGATCAGCTCGCGCGGATGCTCGGCGCACTCCGCGTAGCCGGGGGCCAGCCTGCGGTTGAAGCCGACGGCGAGGCTGGTGCCGCGTTCCTCGGCCAGGGCCACCAGCCGCCTGGAATCGGCGATCTCGTAGGCCAGCGGCTTGTCGACGTAGGTGGCGACGCCCGCTTCCAGCAGCCGGGCCACGATCTGCGGGTGGGCGGTCGTCGGGGCGTGGACGAACGCCGCGTCCAGTCCCTGCGCGATCAGCGCGTCCAGGTCGGCGTGGCACTGCGCGGCCGGGATCCGGTGGGCCTCGGCGACGGCGGCCAGGGTGGCGGGCGTACGGGTCTGCAGGTGCAGTTCGACGCCGGGCAGGCTGGTCAGCACCGGCAGGTACGCCTTGCGCGCGATGTCGCCGAGCCCGATGCAGCCGACCTTCATCAGGGTCTCCCTGTTCTCGCTGTCCGGCGTCCGTCGGCGCCGTGTCCGCCTCGCGAGGGGCAGCATACGTGGGCCGGGGCGGCCGTCGACCGGCGGGGAAGGCGGGACCGGGTGGCGTGCCCGCCTCCGGTGGCCCGGCGCGGGTGACCGGTGTCGTTCCCTCACGCGGCCGGACCCGGCCGCCGGTCCGTCCGTCCTTCCCGGACAAGAGGGTCACACGCGGGGATTCACCGAACTGCTGAACGGAATCCTCGGTCCCGGGCGGGCGCCACGCCGACCGGGTGTCACCCGTGCGGAGCAATCCCGGCCGCCGTTCCCTCCCGGGACGCGTCCGCACCGCAGAGTTGATCAGGTGCAACGAACCCGAATCACCGTGAGCCTCCTGGTGGGCATGGCCGCCACCACGCTGTCCGGCTGCGTGTCCGTGGGGCCGGGTCCGGACATCCCGCCCCGGCCGCACAGCAGTGGTCCCGCCCAGAGGCTGTCGCCGCAGATCGTGCTGCCGCCCGTCCATGACTCGCTGGAGGCCCTGCCGGTCCCCGAGCCGTCCACCCCCCGCCCCTCGTCGGCCGCCCCGCCCCGCGCGACCAGCGCCCCGTCCGCGCCCCGCCGCTCCGCGCCCCGTGCGCCGTGGCGGCAGCGGCACCCCGCCACCACGCGTCCGCTCCCCCGCCCGGTTCCCGTGCCGCCGGTGGTGACCGCACCGGCCCCCGTCCCACCGCCACCGGCCCCCGGTACGGGCATCTGCGCCCTGGGCCGGGGCTACGGGCACTGGCCCGCGGGCAGCCCGCAGTCCAGGATCTGCGACCACGCCTACGGGCACTGACCCCGCCCGGTCGCACGGTCGGCGGACCGGCTCAGGGCTCGCGCAACCGCAGCTCCAGTCGGGCGATCGCCGCGCGCACCCCTTGCGCGTACCCATCGTCGGCCCGCCCGTCCGCGAGCGTGCCGGCGGCGGCGCGCGCCCGGTCCAGATGGAAACGCGCCGCGTCCGGGCGTCTCAGCTTCAGGTAGTCCGCCACCAGGCTGAGGTGGAGCGAGGGGTAGAAGGCCCGCAGCGCGGGGGCGTCGGGATGCCGGGCCGCCCGCTCGCCGCCCGGCCCGTCGGCAGCGGTCAACGCCCGGAGGTCCCAGGCCAGTTCGTCACCGGGGTCGTCCTGGGTGTCGGCCATGTAGTGGGCGAGGGTGGCCCGGTCCAGGGCGTCGCCCGCCTCACCGATCTCCGACCAGAGCGCAC
Source organism: Streptomyces sp. NPDC015144 (assembly GCF_043079735.1). Lineage (NCBI taxonomy): Bacteria > Bacillati > Actinomycetota > Actinomycetes > Kitasatosporales > Streptomycetaceae > Streptomyces > Streptomyces sp. NPDC015144. The sequence goes on from NZ_JBIBUU010000010.1 coordinate 202,118, forward strand.
CGAAGCGGTTGCGGGCCTCCTCCCGGTCGCCGCCGTGCAGCAGCATGACCGCCTGGCCGATCCTGGTCATGACGGCGTCCCTGGACGCCTCCCGCTGCTCCGCCACCGCGGCCTCCTCACACGCGCCGGTCCCCCGTTCGTTCCCGGTCGACGCCAAGGACTGTCCTCCCGGTAATCCGTGGTGGATCAGCGCGCGGCGTCGGATGCGGTACATCGTAAGGCGGAGGAACATCCCCATACCGGATGTATGCGGATGTTCCGACAACGCGGCGAGGTGTCTTGGCTTCCGTCGGCGAGGTGTCGTAGCCGCCGTCGCGCGCCCGCCAGGGATTACGGGACAGACCTTGGCCCCGGCGGCCGCCGATCCCGCCGAGGCACGGGCGGGCGTCCCGGTCCGGCCGCCGAAAGCCGCCGCCGGCCGGACCGGGACGCGGGCTCAGCCCAGGTCCGGGATGCGCCAGTCGATGGCGTCGTGCCCCTGCGCCGCCACCGCCTCGTTGATCTGCGTGAACGGATGGGAGCCGAAGAACTTCTTGGCCGAGAGCGGCGAGGGGTGCGCCCCCTTCACCACCACATGGCGCTCCTCATCGATCAGCGGGAGCTTCTTCTGGGCGTAGTTGCCCCAGAGCACGAAGACCGCCGGATCGGGCCGCGAGGCGACGGCCCGGATCACAGCGTCGGTGAACTTCTCCCAGCCCTTGCCCTTGTGCGAGTTGGCCTCGCCCGCGCGGACCGTCAGCACGGCGTTGAGCAGGAGCACGCCCTGCTCCGCCCACGGCATCAGATAGCCGTTGTCCGGAACCGGCAGGCCCAGCTCCTCCTTCATCTCCTTGTAGATGTTCCGCAGCGAGGGCGGCGTCTTCACCCCCGGCCGCACGGAGAAGCACAGCCCATGGCCCTGGCCCTCGCCGTGGTACGGGTCCTGGCCGAGGACGAGGACCTTCACCCGGTCGTAGGGCGTGGCGTCCAGGGCGGCGAACACCTGGTCGCGCGGCGGATAGACCGGCCCCTTGGCCCGCTCCTCCTCGACGAACTCGGTGAGCTCCTTGAAGTAGGGCTTCTGGAGCTCGTCGCCGAGCACGTCTCGCCAGGACTCGGGCAACAGGTCGGTGTCGGTCACTTCAACAACCTCCGGTAAGCAAATCAGCTGTACATCCGAGAACCTACCGGGGGCCACTGACAACGCGTCCCGCAGTGCGGACTACCAGCTGGTCTTGCGGTAGAACTCCCACATCTGCATGACCGTCTGCGGGTCCAGGGCACGCTCGCCGCCGCCGATGTCCTCGCCCGAGGCGACGTACAGCTTGCCCTGCCACAGCGGCAGCAGCCGCACGTCCTCGACGAGGATCCGCTGGGCCCGCTCGAACTGCTTGGCGACCGCGCCCCGGTCGCTCTTCCTGCGGGTCTCCGGCAGCAGCTGCTTGGTGATCTCGTCCTTCAGGTAGGGCATTCCCGTGACGCTCTGCTTGCCCACGAACGGGGCGATGAAGTTGTCCGCGTCCGGGAAGTCCGGGAACCAGCCACGGCCGAAGACGGGGTACTCGCCCTTGGTGAAGCCTTCCTGGAAGGGCGTCCAGGTCGTGCTCCGGAGCGTGATGCGGAACAGCCCGGAGCCGTCCAGCTGGCGCTTCAGCTCGTCGAACTCGGGGGCGGTGGAGGAGCCGTACCGGTCGGTGGCGTACCAGAACGTCAGCTCGACCGGCTTGTTGATGCCCGCCTTGGACAGGATCTGCTTCGCCTTGGCCCGGTCCGGGTCGCCGTACGCGTCGAAGAAGCTGGTGGTGTGGCCGGCGATGCCCTTGGGGACCATGGAGTACAGCGGTTCGGCCGTCCCCTGGTACACCTTGGCCACCAGGGCGTCGCGGTCGACGAGCTGGGCGATGGCGCGCCGCACGGCCACGTTCCCCGCCGCCGGGTCCTCGGGATTGAAGACCAGGAAGCGGATGTCGGCGCCGACGGTCTCGACGATGCGCGGCTGGCCGTCCTTGGACTGGTCCCGCTCCAGGCCGACGACCTCCTCGGCGGTGAGACCGCGGTAGATCGCGTCGATCTCCTTCTTCCGCAGCGCCGCGACCACCGGGGCGGACTCCTTGAAGTACCGGATGGTGACCGCGTCGTTCTTGCGGTGCGCGAAGCCCTGGTAGTCCGGGTTCTTCACCAGCTCGGCACGGGTCCCCGGCTTGTACGAGTCGAGGAGGTACGGACCGGAACCCGTGACCTTTCCGTCGTTGCGTATTTTGTGCTGCGAATAGTCACTGGGGGCCACCAGCGACATCGCGGGCGTGGCCAGAATGAACGGGAACGTGGCATCCGGCCGGGTGAGGTGGAAGACGACGATGTCGTCCCCCTTCGTCTCGACACGGTCGAGCGAACCGAGCATGCCGACCGGTCCGGTCTTGAGGGCGATCTCCGAGATCCGGTCGATGGAGTACTTCACCGCCGCGGCGTCGAGCTTGTCCCCGTTGGAGAATTTCAGACCCTCGCGCATCTTGCACCGGTAGGAGGTGCTGGTGGCATCGGTGAACCTGCACCATTCCGCCGCATCGGGCTCGGGCTTGGTGCTTCCGGTCGGGAAACTCACCAGGGTCTGGAAGACATTCCGCATCAGCTCCCAGGAGTTGTCCCACGCCGCTGCCGGATCGAGGGTCGAGGGTTCACTGGTGGTGCCGACGACTATTTTCTGCTCGCCCTTCGAACCACTGTCGGAAAGAAGTCCGCAGCCGGCCAGCAGAGAAAGGGAAGCAAAGACTGCAGCGGCCTGCAGACTGGCCCGGTAGAACACGTGCACGCTCCTCGATCAGCCATGGGTCGGCAGACGATACCGCAGTGCCCCGTCGGGTCAATCCGCAGGCCCGACAGGGCACTTGAGTCAATCAGGGCCAAACCAGCTCAGGCCGTCTCAGCCCACACCCGCGTTCAGGAAGATCCCTCCGTCGACCACCAGGGTCTGTCCGGTCATCCACTCCGACTGACTGGAGGTCAGGAACGCGGCGGTGCCGCCGATGTCCTCGGGAACTCCCAGCCGGCCCAGCGGATAAGCCGCCGCGGCCTCCGCCTCCCGGCCTTCGTACAACGCCTGGGCGAACTTCGTCTTCACCACCGCGGGCGCGATCGCATTGACCCGGACGGCCGGCGCGAACTCGTGCGCCAGTTGCAGGGTCAGATTGACCATGGCCGCTTTACTCATGCCGTACGCACCGATAAAGGGCGAGGCGGAAATACCGGCGACGGAGGCGATGTTGACGATCGCCCCGCCGTTCTCCTTCTGCCATGCCTTCCAGGTCAGCTGCGCGAAACCGAGCGCGGAGACGACATTCATCTCGAAGACCTTGCGGGCGACGTCGAGGTCGAGCTCCGCGATCGGCCCGAAGACCGGATTCGTACCGGCGTTGTTGACCAGGAAGTCGACCCGGCCGAACGCCTCCATCGTGCGCTCGACGGCCTCGGTCCGGTGCTCCGCGTCGTGCGCCTTCCCGGCCACGCCGATCGCCCGGTCGGCGCCGAGCCGCTGGACGGCCTCCTGGAGCGCCTCCTCGCCGCGTCCGGTGATGCACACCCGGTCGCCCCGGGCCACCAGCGCCTCGGCGACCCCGTAGCCGATGCCCCGGCTCGCGCCCGTGATGAGCGCGACCTTCCCGCTGTCCTGCACTGCCATGATGTCCCAGCCCTCCGGGTTCAGTTGAGCGGTCCGCCGGCGACGTACAGGACCTGGCCGGAGACGAAGCCCGCGTCGTCGCCGGTGAAGAAGGCGATGGCGTTGGCGATGTCCTCGGGGCGGCCGACGCGCTGGACCGGGATCTGGGTGGCGGCCGCGGCCTGGAAGTCCTCGAAGCCCATGCCGATCCGGGCGGCCGTCTGGGCGGTCATCTCGGTGACGATGAAACCGGGGGCAACGGCGTTGGCGGTGATGCCGAACTTGCCGAGCTCCTTGGCGAGCGTCTTGGTGAAGCCCTGGAGGCCCGCCTTGACGGCGGCGTAGTTGGCCTGGCCCCGGTTGCCGAGCGCCGAGGAGGAGGAGAGCGAGACGATCCGGCCGAACCCGGCGTCCACCATGTGCTTCTGGACGGCCTTGGCCATCAGGAACGCGCCCTTGAGGTGGACGTTCACCACGGTGTCCCAGTCGGACTCGCTCATCTTGAAGAGCAGGTTGTCGCGGAGCACGCCCGCGTTGTTGACCAGGATCGTCGGGGCGCCGAGCTCGGCGGCGACCCGCGCGACCGCGGCTTCCACCTGGGCGCTGTCCGAGACGTCGCAGCCGACCGCGAGGGCCCGGCCCCCGGCCGCGGTGATCGTGTCGACGGTGTCCTTGCAGGCAGCCTCGTCGAGGTCGAGTACGGCGACGGCGCGGCCCTCGGCCGCCAGGCGCACCGCAGTGGCGGCGCCGATGCCCCGGGCCGCTCCGGTCACTACGGCGACGCGCTGCTCGGTGGTGGACATGCTTGGTTCTCCTCGCCCTTGGATCGCCGCCCAGCGGGTCCGGGGCGCCTCCGGCACGGGATCTCGATCTCGTGTGCGGAACCTTCCCGATGCCTGAGCGACCGCTTAGTACCTTCAGCAGAGGAGACGCTAGAAGCCGCGGCATCCGGTGTCAACGGCGCGCGGCCGCCGCGGCGCATGTCACATCCGGCGCACCACCCGCGCGATGGCGGCGGGGCGGCGCGCCGGCGGACCGTCAGCGGACCAGCAGCTCCAGCAACCGCTCGACCTCGGCCTCCGGGTCCGTGGTGAGACCGCTGTGCACGGGGCCCGGCTGGACGACCGTGGAGCGCGGCGCGATCAGCCACCGGAAGCGGCGGCCGGCGTCGTCGCGGGCGGCCTGGCCCGCCTGTGCGCCGCCGAGGCAGACGCCCTCGACGGCGTGCAGGGCGGCCCGTACGCCCCTCGTGTCGGCGGCCGGGTCCAGGGCCTTCAGCTTGGCCTCGTCGAGGTGGGTGCGGGCGGCCACGAAGCTCCGGGCACGGCAGTAGACCACCACGCCCGCGTTGAAGCACTCACCGCGCTCCACCCGGGGCACCACGCGCAGCAGGGCGTACTCGAAGACATCGCGCTCGCTCACCGCTGGCCGTCCTTGTCGTTCTTCTTGGTGGGGTGGGGCCAGGGGGCGAGGTGGTCGGTGAGCCAGCCGGGGGCCTGGGACGGCCGGTCCGGGGTGGGGCCGTCCATGGTGATGCGCTCGTGGATGGCCGCGGCGCGCGGCAGCAGCGCCTCTACGTAGGCACGGCGCAGCTCGTCCGTGGTGGCGAAGCCGGGCTCGTCCACCAGCCATTCGTCGGGGACGTCCGCGGCGACCTCGGTGAGCAGTTCCTCGGTGACCAGCGGGGCAAGTTCGGCGGCGGCGGCCGCGATGTCGGGGGCGAACGGGGCGAGCGCGTGGTCGGAGGCGTTGTACGGCTTGGCGGCGGAGGTCCGGGCGCCGGGCCAGTTGTGGTGCCAGATCATGGTGGCGCCGTGGTCGATGAGCCACAGGTCACCGTGCCAGACCAGCATGTTCGGATTGCGCCAGGACCGGTCGACGTTGTTGATCAGCGCGTCGAACCAGACGACCCGTCCGGCCTCGCGCGGGTCCACCTCGTAGGCGAGCGGGTCGAAGCCGATGGAGCCGGGCAGGAAGTCCATCCCGAGATTGAGCCCGCCGCTGGCCTTGAGCAGCTCCTGCACCTCCTGGTCGGGCTCGGCGAGGCCGATGACCGGGTCCAGCTGCATCTGGACGAGGGTCGGGACGCGCAGCCCGAGCCGTCGGCCGAGTTGTCCGCAGATCACCTCCGCGACGAGCGTCTTGCGCCCCTGCCCGGCGCCGGTGAATTTCATGACGTACGTGCCGAGGTCGTCGGCCTCGACGATCCCGGGGAGCGAGCCGCCCTCACGTAGCGGCGTGATGTAGCGGGTCGCTACGACCTCTTCCAACATTTTCCCAGGCCACCCATCTCTTCGACCTTGCAATCCACGGAGGACTTCTTCAGAGCGTAGAGGCCGGGGATGCGGTTCGACAGCGCTGCGGAGAATCTGGGAGTTTCGGCTGGCAAGCTGATCCCCCGCGCTCCCCGAGCGGACCGTCGATGGTGCCGCGCTCCTTGCTGCCGGCCTCCGGCATGAAGTGAGCATAGTAACCGAGAGTGATCGCCGACGAGGAGTTTCCAAGCCTCCGAGACAGGGTCACGACGGACTCCCCGGCTTCCGACACGATCGCGGCCCGATCCGGGTGTACGACGGCCGCTCCGTGGCGGTGCGGCGAACGTGGGTCCGGCCGTGTCGGGCGGTTCTCCGGGCCGCCGTGCGGGCGTGGGGAGGGGTTCAGGTGATGAGGGTGGTCAGGGTGCCGATGCCGTTGATGGTCACCTCGGCCACGTCGCCTGACTTCAGGTACCAGCGGGGAGTGCGGGCCCGGCCCACGCCGCCGGGGGTGCCGGTGAGGATGAGGTCACCGGGGCGGAGGGGAAGCATGGTGGAGATGTACGCGACCAGTTGGGCGGGGGTGAAGAGGAGGTCGTCGATCGCGTGTTCCTGGACCGTCGTACCGTTGACCGTGGTGCGCAGTGTCGCGGTGGCGGGGTCGAAGACGTCGGGTGTGATGAGAACCGGGCCCACCGGGGTGGAGCGGGCCCAGATCTTGCCCTGGAGCCATTCCGTGGTCCGGTACTGCCAGCCGCGCATCGAGATGTCGTTGGCGACGGTGTATCCGGCGATGCAACCGGCCGCCGCGCGTTCGTCCACCCGGTACGCGGTGCGGCCGACGACGACCACGAGTTCGCCCTCCCAGTCCATCTCCGGGTCCTCGGGCACGGTGGCCACGGGGTCGGCCGGGCCGGTCAGGGTGTCGGCGAACTTCGCGAAGAGGGTGGGATGGGAGGGAAGGCCCCGGCCCATCTCCTCGATGTGGCTCGTGTAGTTGAGCCCCGTGCACAGCACCTTCGACGGGTTCGGTACGACCGTGTCCAGCCCGGCCCCCGCTGCCGGGATGCGCCGGCCGTCGGCGTCGGCCGCGAGCCGGTGCCAGTCCTCGTCGCGCAACAGGGCGCCGATGTCGGTGTGGCCGGGGATCTCGGTGTAGAAGTCGCCGTCCAGACGGGCCGCGACCGTTCCGTCGGCGGTGCGTACGGTTGCCAGTTTCATGATCTTTTCCTTCTTCTCCCGCGAGGGCGTGTTCAGGCGCCGGCGGCGGAGTGTCCCGGGACGACGAGGTCGAAGAATCCCCAGTGCGCACCGGCGGGCAGGGTCCCGGACAGCATGCGTCCGCACTTCTGCGTCACGATGTGCGAGGAGCCCCGGTGCTGGCTGCCGGCGTGACTGTCACGGAAGAAGCGCTGCAGCACACCGTCCCGCATGACCTGTGCTCCGGCGAACCGGTGCACGAGCTGGCTGATCTCCACCGCGGTTCGGCCGGAGAGGCTGCACGCGAGGCGCGACATCGTCTCTTGTTCGTCGCTGAGGCGCGTTCCGGTCGAGAGGGTCAGCTCGTTCTCGCGCCAGGTCTCGCGGAGCAGCGCCATCGTGCCGCGGACATGGGAGAAGTGGCGGGCGAACTCACCGAAGAACTCGTCGCTGGTGACCGGAGACTCCTGCGCCGGGTCCTTGCGGAGGGTCAGTTCGCGCAGCTCGTCGAGCATGCGCCGACCGACCCCCTGGGACCAGGCGGCCTGGTGCAGTCCGGCGCAGTGGGCGGGGCTCAGCCGGTTCGCGGGACGGCCGCGGCGGACGTGGTCCGGGCCGATGCCGTACACGTACGCGTCCTCGACCCGTACGTCCTCGGCCCGGTAGTCCAGGCTCGCGGTCGCGCGCAGCCCCAGCATGTTCCAGTTGTCGCTGATCCGTACGGCGGACCGGGGGACGAGGCAGACCACCCGTTCGCCGGTTCCCTCGACGGTGGCGGCGAGGTTGAGGTGCGTGGCCATGGACGTGCCGGGGGCGAACTGCCATACGCCGTCGACCCGGTAGCCACCCGCGACGCGAACGGCCCGGCCGGTGAACGACGCCGACTGCCCGGCCACCAGCGGGTCCGCGCCGTCGGCGAAGAGCTCGGCCACGGCCTCGTCGCCCAGGTGGGCGGCGGCCGTCGCGGTTTCGCTGGTCAGGACCCGGACCAGCCAGCCCAGCGAGGCGTCTGCGTGCGACAGCTTCTCCATGACCTCCAGGACCTGGAGCGGGGAGGCGTCCAAGCCGCCGAGTTCGGCGGGCACGGTCAGCTTGAGGATTCCGGTGGCGCGCAGGGCGTCCTGGACCGCGGGCGTCGGGCGGCGCAGCCGCTCGCTGTCGGATGCCTCGCTCAGCACGAGGGGGCGGATGGCGTCCAGCCGGGTGAGGAGGGCGGCGAAGTCGGCGGGGGTGGTGGACCTGGTCATGGTCAGCTCCTTTCCGAACGGGTGCCGTCGGCTGTGCCGTCCTCGTGTTCCTGGGCCAGCGCGCTCCACTGGCCGCGATAGAAGAGCAGGGGCCGGGCGTCGTCCTGCTGGCCGTAGGAGGTCACCCGGCCGAGCACCAGGACGTGGTCCCCTCCGTCGTAGCCGGCCCAGGGCGTGCACTGGAAGTAGGCGGGTGAGCCGCCGACGCGCGGGGCCGGGCCGTTCGTGATCCAGTCGATGGGCCGGTCCTGGGGCTTGCCCGCGAAGTGGAGCGCGGTGTCGAGCTGGTTCTCCCCGAGGACGTTGACCGCGAAGGGGCGTTCCAGCAGGTGGGTGAGGGCGCGCGAGGTGCGCTGCATGGACACCAGCACCAGCGGCGGGTCCAGGGACACCGAGGTGAAGGAGTTCACGGTCACGCCGTAGTGGTTGTTGCCCGACTGGTAGGTGAGGACGACGACTCCGGTGGCGAAGTTGCCCAAGGTGTGGCGGAGTTGGCGGGGATCGGGGAGCGGAGGGTACGTGGTGTCCGACGCGGGAGGGGTGGCGGCGGCCTTCTCGTAGATCTCTGCGTTCCACATGATGTCGGTCATGGGCGAACCTTCTGGATGAGTCGGGGCGTCCCGCCTGCGGGGTGGGGAGGTGCCAGGGGATGGGGGCGGGGAGCCCGGGGGTGGGGGCCGGCGGCCACGGAGGGGTGTGGGACGTAGCCGCCGGCCCGGGAGAGGAGGGATCAGAGGGCTTCTTCGACGGCGGCCTCTGCCGCGGCGAAGGAGGTGCGGGTGCCCTCGGGCAGCCAGGCCCGGAGCAGCGGGTACAGGAGGAGCGCCGTGACGAACGACACCAGGAAGCCGAGGGTGAAGACATCGGTGGCCATCAGGACGATGCCGACGCAGGCGGACACGGCCAGCGTGATGACTCCGGCCCAGTTCCACTTCTCCACGCGGTGGGTGCGGCTGTCGTACCGCGCCCTGCGCACCAGGTAGTAGTCCGCGATCATCACGCCGCACATGCCGAGGGTCATGGCGCCGAGGTACGCGAGGTAGGAGGAGAACTTCTCCAGGATCCCGGCGCCGATCATCACCAGGGCGATGACGTTTCCGACGACCACCATCACCGCCCTGCCCGGCTTCCGGCCGGTGAGGGCGTTCACCAGGTTGACCAGCGAGAGCGAGCCGGAGTAGGCGTTGATGGCCTGGGCCTTGGCCTGCGCGGCGTAGATGGTGACGAAGCCCAGCCACGCGGCGAAGATCACGAAGAAGGCGCCGGTGTTCTGCATGACGAAGTCGCTCCCCGCCGCGCCCGCCGCTTCCGGGGTCAGGCTCCTGTCGTGGTCCATGAGGTACGTGACGACATCGGGCATGCCGCCGATGACGACGAGCGAACCCAGGACGGTCATCAGGATGTTCTGGGTCACCGGGCCGGCCGCGGCCAGGACCGTGACGTCACGGCGGGTCCGGCAGTAGCGGGCGAAGTCCGTGGTGACGAGAGCGATGGTGCCGGCCGTCGCGCCCATGAGCGATATCGCGGCCTCGAACTTCGGCCACAGGCCACCGGGGACGACGCCCGCGTAGCGGAACACGTCCATCGGGTCGGCGCCCTCGATCACGTAGATGTGAATGATCATGTAGATCGTGACGAGGAGTGTGACCGCTGTCAGCACCCCGGACGCGCGCAGGGCGAGCTTGAGGCCGAAGACGGCCAGCACGATCCACAGCAGGGTCATGAGGCCGTAGAGCAGGATGCGCGTCGTCCAGGAGTCGGAGAGGTCGAACATCAGCAGGGTGCCCTGGTAGAGCAGGGCGGACTCCATGGCGAGGAAGCCGAGGATCATGAACGCGAAGATCGCCGAGCCGATCGACGATCCCCGCAGGCCGAACCCGAAGAACCGGGAGGTGATGGTGCTGGACATGCCGGTCTCGAAGGCCATCCGTCCGAGTGCCCTGCCGAGGAAGACCCCGAGGGCCGCGACGAGGGCACCGACGATCAGTCCCACGGTGAAGCCGGCGAGAACGACGGTGAAGCCCGCGATGGCGAAGACGACGAGCGCGGTGGCGACGCTGACCGGGCTGAGGGCGAGCTGGTAGCCGCTTCGGCGCTCGGTCGCCGGGACGCTGGCCAGGGCATGGTCCTCAGCCGCGGCGGCCAGCTTCGAGTCGGTGGATCTCTGCAGATTCGTTGATGATGACGACACAGTTCCTACCCGTCGGAGGAGAAGGGGCGCCCGCGGCGCGTTCCGCGGGGGAACGCGCCGGGTGTCGCCGTATTCGGTCAGTCCTTGCTGCAACCCGCGATGGCGATGGCCTCGATCTCGACGAGGATCTCCGGCTTGGCCAGGGCGGCCACCTGGACCAGCGAGCAGGCGGGGAAGTCGCCGGTGAAGAATTCCTCGCGGGCCTTCCACACCTGGGCGTTGTCACTCATGTGCGTGACGAAGATGGTCATCTTGACGACGTCGTCCATGGCGCCGCCGGCCGCCTCGACCATGTCCTGGATCTTCTGGAAGACGACCCTGGACTGTTCGTAGGCGGTGTCGCCGAGGAGGGTCTCGCCGTCCTTGCCACGCGCGGTCATGCCGGAGACGAGAATCAGGTCGTCGACGCGGAGACAGTTCGACCAGGTCCTGTCCGCCGGTTCGCGGACGGAGTCGGAGAAGAAACGTTCTTTCTTCATGGGTGCGGTGGTCCTCACAGATCGATTCGGCTGTCCCAGGCGGAGGTTCCGCCCCAGTTCACGCAGACGCTCTGGCGGCGCATGAATCCCTGCCAGGCGGTGGAACCCGCCGTACGGCCGCCGCCGGTCTCCTTCTCGCCACCGAACGCGGCGCCGACATCGGCGCCCGTGGTGCCCATGTTGACGCGCACGATGCCGCAGTCGCTGCCACGGGCGGACAGGAAGGTCTCGATGTGGTTCAGGTCGGTGCTGTGCATGCCTGAGGCCAGCCCCTGGGCCACACCGTTGTGCACCTCGATGGCCTCGTCGAGGTCGTCGTAGACCAGCACGGAGACGATCGGAACGAAGGTCTCGGACTGGGCGATGTCGAAGTGCGGTTCCACACCGGTGACGATCGCGGGCTCCACGTAAAGGCCCGGACGGTCCATCACCTTTCCGCCGTACACAACAGTGGCCCCGTCGAGCTCGGCGCGGGCGAGGACGTCGCGGTAGTCCTGCACCGCTTGTGCGTCGATCAGCGGACCGACGACGGAGTCCGGGTCCCTCGGGTCCCCGATGGTGATCTGGTCGAAGGACTTCTTCATCAACTCGACGAGACGGTCGGCGATGCTCCGGTGCGCGATGACCCGGCGGGTGCTGGTACAGCGCTGGCCGGTGGTGCCGACCACACCGAACGTCAGTGCTTTCGCCGCGAGTTCGAGGTCGGCGGTCTCGTCGACGATGCAGCCGTTGTTGCCCGAGCACTCCAGCTGGTACCGGCGCCCGAGTGTCGACCCGACGATCTCGGCGACCTTGCGACCGACGCCGGTGGAGCCGGTGAAGGAGACCATCGCGACTCGAGTGTCGGCGATCAGCCGCTCGGCGACGGCGTTGTCGGCGGGGATGAACAGCGAGAAGACGCCCTCGCACCCCATCTCCGCCGCCGCCTGGTTGACCAGCTTCTGCACCGCGATGGCGGTGAGTGGCACCTTGGGGCTCGGCTTCCAGACCACCGTGTTGCCCGCGATCGCGGAGAGGAACCCGTTCTGCGCCCAGACCGCAGCGGGGAAGTTGTACGCGCTGATCAGCCCGATCACGCCCAGCGGCAGCCACTGGTCGTACATCCGGTGCTCGGCGCGCTGCGACTGCTGGGTGAAGCCGTACAGCATCCGCGCCTGGCCCGCGGCCAGCGTGGACATGTCGACGGCCTCGCGCAGTTCGCCCTTGGCCTCCATCGTCGACTTGCCGGTGTCGAGGGACACGATGGCTGCCAGGCCGTCGATGTTCTCCTCGATCAACTGACCGATCCGGCGTACGAACTCGCCGCGGCGCGGCGCCGGAACCATCCGCCACTTCTTCTGCGTCTCGACGGCGGCTGTGACGATCCGCTCGTAGTCCTCGGCGTCGGAGGCGGCGATCCGCCCCACGATCGTGCCGTCGGCCGGGCAGAACGCCTCGATGAGCGGACGGTCCTCGACGGCACCCCAGCCGAGGGAATCCGTGTACGTGCCGGAATGTATGTGGTCCATGCCGAACGCGGCCAGTACCTTCTCGGTGTCGAACAGGGGACCGGCCCTGCCGGCTGTGCTCTTCGTGTTGTCGGTCTCGGTCATTGCCGCTTCTCCTCAATTCCCGCCGATGGCGCGGGTCCGGTGAACTCCTGGCCGTGCTGGGTCGTGTCAGCCCTTCGCGAGGAAGTCCCCGATCGTCTCGTCGGTGTGGTAGTCGGGCTTCTCGTAGTAGTGCGGGCCGTCGTAGATCTCGACCAGCACGCTGCGCTCATGGGCGAGCGTCGGGCCGTGGGGGTGGTCCTTCGGGTTCATGTAGAACGAACCGGGGCGCAGCCGCAGGCCGGAGTCGGTGTACTCGTAGTCGCCCTCGAGGCAGTACATGAACTGGTTCGAGGCGTGCGTGTGCCTGGTCGGGATCGTGCCGCCCTTCTCGTACTCCAGGAGGGCGATGCTGGCGCCGGTCTCGGGGTTCTTGAAGAGGAAGTACTGGCGGAACCCGTAGTCGGGGTAGTCGATCCAGTTCGCGTCGTCGAGATCGGCGGCGTGGATCAGGACCTCCAGGGACTTCATTACCGTGGGGTCGATGTTCACTGTCTCACTCCAAACCCGGGCGGCCCGATGCCACCCATGTGTCGTATTCCTGGCGGCTTTCCGGCGTGCCGGGGAACAGCCCGAACAGGGACCGTCCGCGCCGGATCTCAAGAGCCGCGAACTCCTCGTACGCGGCGGCGTCCGCGGCCTGTGCTGCCACCTCCGCGGCCAGACGGCGCGGGATCACGGCGACACCGTCCTCGTCGCCCAGCACCACGTCACCGGGGTAGACCGCCACGCCGCCGCAGCCGACCGGCTCGTCCAGCGCGACCGGGTGCAGGGCGATGGGGGTCGCGGCGGGCGCGTTGCCCCGGTGGAAGCAGGGCAGCCCGGTCCCGGCGATGGCGCCGAAGTCCCGGTATCCGCCGTCCGTAACCACACCGGACACCCCGCGGCGGACAAGCCGCGCCGCCATCATGTCGCCCATGGACGCCCCGGCCCGGGAGCCGAAGGCATCGATCACGAGCACCGCGCCGGACGGGCACTCCTCGATCGCGCGCCGGTGCAGGTTCTGGCTGCTCGCGTAAGTGGCGAGGCTGTCCACGTCCTCGCGGGCGGGGATGAATCGCAGAGTGCTGGCCGGCCCCACCATCGGGGCCGCGCCCCTGGTCAGGGGGTGGACGTCGGTCATCAGGACGTTGCGCAGGCCGTGCCGGAGCAGCATGTTGGCGACGGTGGACGACCCGGCCCGCGCCAACTGTTCACGAACGGCCGACGAGAGCGGTTCGTGCACGGTGGACGAAGGAGGCTCGGACACCGTCGACGCCGCTACGGGTTCCGCGCGCAGCGCGCGCTTCTCGCCGGTCACTGGAAGAACTCCAGCGGCGGACGGTTGCCCCACTGGGTGGTGTCGCCGGCGGTGCCGTTGAACCTTCCGGGCCTGTGGCTGCCGTCCACGGTGTCGCCGTCGGTGTAGTGCTCGATACGGAAGCCGAAGGGATCCTTCCAGTAGTCGAAGATCTGGCTGCCGAGCAGATGGCGGCCGACTCCGACGTCCAGCGCGTACCCCTGCCGGAGGAGGTAGTCGTGCGAGGACATCACCGCGTCCATGTCGGTGACCTCGAACGCGCTGTGGTGCACACCCACCCAGTCCGACTGGAGCACGAGCATGAAGTGGTGGTCCACCAGCCGCTCGCCCAGGTCGAGCCGGACGAAGGTGCCGACGACGGGTCCGTCCTGACCGGGCGGCAGAAAGTAGTCGGAGGGCAGGAAGTTGAAGCGCTCGTTCAGCCAGGCCATGGAAGCGTCGTGGTCCTTCACATGGAGCACGAAGTGGCCGAGCCGGGCGATGGTGCAGGGTGCGACCGGCTGCCGTACGAAGGAGTTCACCCGGTTCTTGTCCCGGATGTTGTTCATGACGAACGGCTCCCGGTCCGCGATCGGCTCCACCTTGTCGCGGTTCCAGATCGCCCGGATCTCGATGCCGTCCGGCATGGCCATCGACACCACCTGGCCGCCTCCGGGCTCCGTCGACTCGGTGATCGCGGAAGACCCCGGTTTCGCGGCGAGTTCGACCAGGTCCTGGTAGGCGGCGACCTCGATCGTGGCGCCGACGAAGCGCTGCTTGGCGGCCTTGCGGGTGACGTGGATGTGGTGCTGGGTTCCGGTTCCCCGCATGTACAGCGTCTGGTCGTCGCTGCCCTCGGCCCTGGTCATGCCGAACGCGGTGAGGAACTTCTCCATGACTTGGAGGTCAGGTGCCTCGTATGTGACGTGGGCTGTGTCGATTGCCGTGGCCACGGGTCCTCCTGTGGTGGGTGGGAGCGAGGTGACACGCTCGGATCGTCGCCGGTGGGCCGTGCGGTACTGCGAGGCGTCGGCAGGCCGGGTCCGGTCTCGGGGCTCGGGGCTCGGGCACCGAATCTCCGGGCTCAGGCCTGCCGCCGGACGACGGTGGCGGCGCGAGGGCACGCATGGCCCATTGGCGGGCTCCCCCGACCGGGAGCCCGCGGGGTGGTCAGCGCTTCCTGAGGATGCTGACGTCGTCCGGTCCGACGAGGTCCGGCACGGTCCAGCCGTCCAGGTCGTACTCGTCCATGGCGCTCTGCGCGAAGTCCTTGCAGTAGTCGAGGAGGCCGCTGCCCCGCGCGCCGAAGAGATTCGTCTGCCGGGTCACGTCGTTGCTGCCGATGTAGTTGATCTCGTACAGCTCGTGACGAGCCCCGAACTCCGTGCCGATGGAGTCCCACAGCATCTTCATGACCTTGACGCGCTCCTCCGCGTCGATGCCGCCGGTGCCCCGCACATAGGTGTTCAGGTAGCCGCGGATCTCCGGGGACTTGAAGTCGTCGGCATGCGAGTTGAGGTAGATCAGCCCGCTGGCCACGACCTGCTCGATGATGTTCTTGACCTTCGGCATGGCCAGCTGGTTCATCACCCGGTACGCGCCGGCGAAGTGCGGGTCCGGCTGGATCATGCCGCCCCTCCACGGCACCGCGCTCTTCGCCATCGCGTCGGACAGCGCCCAGAACGTGTTGCGCCAGGCGATGACCTCGCCGAGCTGCGACATGACGCCGTGGAACTGGCCGGCCCCGGTGACGTCCAGGGCGCGGGACAGCATGCCGACCAGGAAGTCCATCTTGACGGCGAAGCGGGTGCAGCCGTGCAGGGAGGCGCGCTCCAGGTATCCGGAGTGGATGTTGTACTTGTTCGCCTGCTCCAGATCGTTGTAGATGAACGCGTTCTCCCAGGGGATGAACACGTCGTCGAGGACCAGGATGGCGTCGTTCTCGTCCAGTCGGCTGGAGAGCGGGTAGTCGAACGGGCTGCCCAGAACGGCGGCCCGGTACTCGTTGGACGTGCGGCACAGCAGCTTCACGCCCGGGGAGTTCGTCGGCATGATGAACACCGGGGAGAAGGCCGGGTCCTGCACGGCGACCTGGCCCACATGGCCGACGAAGGTGTAGTGGGTCAGGGCCGAGCCCGTGGCCACCACCTTGGCGCCGGTGACGTAGAAGCCCGCGTCGGTCTCCCGGGTGACCCGGACGAACACGTCCTTGCCCGCGTCGGCACCGAGACCGCGATCGACCGGCGGGTTCATGATCGCGTGGTTGATGTACCAGGTCTTCTGCTGGGCCTTGCGGTACCAGGTGCGCGCGTTGTCCTCGAAGCCGCGGTAGAACTCCGCGTTGGCGCCCAGGGTGCCGAGGAAGCAGCCCTTGTAGTCGGGCGAGCGCCCCATCCAGCCCCAGGCGATCTTCTGCCACTCGGCGATCGCGTCGCGCGAGGCCACCTGCTCCTCGACGGTCCTGGGCGCCTGATAGAAGCGGTGGGTGAAACCGCCGTCCTCGGTGGGCGCGGTGAGGATGTCCTTGCGCGCCGGGTCGTGCAGCGCGTCGTACATACGGGCGATCATGCGGGCCGAGTTGCGGAACGCGGGGTGCTCGGCAACGTTCTCGACACGCTCACCGTAGATCCAGACCTCTCGCCCGTCGTTCAGGCTTTCCAGATACTCGGTGCCGGTAAAGGGGATGCTTTCACGGCCGGTGCGGCCGGGAGGCGACTGATTTGCATTTTCTGTGTTCATGGAACGAAAACCCCATCTTCTCCCCGACAGAAATGGATCACACCGGATTCAGGCCATGCGTGATCAGCTGCCCGCGCGAAGAGGGATTTGATGTGCCGATCCGAAGTTGCCTGCGGCGTCGAATTGCCGGAAGGCTTACACGGAGGTTGGTCCCGAGCAATGGTTCACGGGGCGCTTGAGAGGTGCGGGGCAGACGCCGTACGAGTCGGTCAGCGCGGGGCGCACGGCTGACAAGAAGCCTCTGAACAGGCATTTCTCGCACCTGCGGGCGAGGGGCGGATCAGCCGGGCCGCCTGGGGAGTGGCGCACGTCACAGCGAATTCATCTCGTTGTGCGAGATGTGGCCCCACTTTTTTTCCGCGCGTTCCATATGTGACGCAAGGGAGGGGGGCATAGTTTTTTGTATGGCGGCCCGCCCGGAAGACTGCCGGGCCGCCCCGGCTCATGACTTGAGCGCACGCCGGTGTTCCGCGACGACCCGGGTCGCCTCCAGCCAGTGCCGCATCAACGGGCTGATTTCGGCGTCCCGTCGCCACAGCAGCGTGGCCTGCATCGGAGTGAGCCAGTGCGGAGGATCGAGGAGGGCCACCGCGTCCGTCCTTCCCGCGATCCGCTGGGTCACGGGGGCCACGCCGAGCCCGGCGGCCACGAAGGCCACGGCGGTCTGCGGGGTGGAGACCTCCAGCACCTCGAAGGTCTCGTCACCCACCAGCGCGTTCTCGACGACCTCGGGCATGCCGACGAACGCTGGAATGCGATAGGGGATGATCCATCGCCCCCACCCCTTTCCGCCGGGGTGGTCCTCACGGGCGCGAGGCCGGGGAACGGCGAGTTTGATATCGATGCCCAGGATGGGGAGGGAGTCGCAGAAATCGGTGACGAAGCCGGCGAACTGACTGGGTCCGAAGGGGATGCACCCCATGTCCAGTCGGCCGTCCCGAATTCCCTGCACGATCAGGTCCGGGGTGACATCGGTCAGGCTGACGCGGGCCCCCGGAGCCTGGTCGAGGAACTCGGCCAGCACATCGGCGACGATCTCGTTGATGACCATGGGCTCCACGCCGATGCGCAGGTCCCCGACCGCGCCCTCGCCCATCAGCTTCAGCGTCTCCACGGCGCGGTCCCGGTCGGCCACCAGGCGTTCGCCCTTGGAGAGCAGGTAGAGCCCGGCCTGGGTCGGATGGACTCCCTTCACCGTACGTTCGAGGAGGCGTACGCCGAGTTCGCCCTCCAGCTTCGCGATGGCGTGACTCACCGGAGGCTGTGTCATGTTCATGTTCTTGGCGGCTTGTGAAACCGAACCGGCCTCCACGACGGCCCTGAAATACTGGATCTGACGAAAATCCATACCTTTTGACCTTCGACCTTTCGCGGCCCCCGAAATTCTCCGGCAACAGAGATTAACCTCACCTTCGCATTCGTCAGGGACCGAGCCTCCGCTTCCGTGACCGCCTTGTCACGACGGACAGCTTCGGCCTGATCGGCCTTGGGAAAGGCCGGATCCCCGCTCCCGGGCGGGAGCGGGGGCAGGTGCCGGTTCACCCCCGCCGCTGATCCGCCCGTGCGAACGGCTCTGACGCCTCCGCTGCGGCGTCCGCCTGCTGGTCACCGGGCACTTCACCGCCTATACGTACGTACGGCTCGTGCTGGAGGAGGTATCCGGGGCCGGCTCCACGGTGATCGGCACCCTGCTTCTCGTCTACGGCGTCGCCGGTGTTCTCGGGAATTTCGTGGCCGCCCCCCGGGGCGGGCCGCTTCCCGCGCGGCGCGCTCCTGGTGATCCCGCTCGTCGTCGGTCGGTCCTCGCGCCGGGACGCGCGCCGCGTGTCGGACCGGCCCGTTCCGGGCCTTGAACGGGCCGGTCGGACGGGGGAGCACGGATATATCCGGAACAGCAGCACGCCGACGCGGCCGGGCTCTTCTCGTGTCGCGACCCTCGTACGCGGCTACGGGCGGTTCCCACGACTCGCGGCGGGGCACCCTGTCCGTGCCCTGCCGGGCGTCACGGGCGAGAGCCGGCAGGCGGTTCGTTGACCGGGAACCGTGCCGGTTGGCCGGTCAGCACCCGTACGGCTTCTTCGGCGGCGATGGCCCGTACCGCCCTGACGGATTCCTCGGAGTAGTAGGCGGCGTGGGGGGTGACGATCACGTTGGGCAGGTCGAGGAGGGGGTTCGTCGGGAGCCATCCGCGCTGTTTCGCGGGTTCCTCCTCGATGTCGTCGAGTGCCGCGCCGGCGATCCACTGTTCGGTGAGTGCCTGGTGGAGCGCCGCGTCTTCCACGATGGGGCCGCGTGCCGTGTTGACGAGGATGGCGGTCGGCTTCATCCGTCGGAGCGTCGCGCGGTCGAAGGTGTGGTGTGTCCGCGGGGTGAGCGGCGTTTGGATCACCACGTGGTCGGCGCCTTCCACCAAGTCGTCGAAGGACACCGGCCGGACCTGGGAATCCCGGATCACGGACTGGTCGATGAACGGATCGTGTGCCCAGACCTCCACGCCGAATGCCTTCGCGCGTTCGGCGACGAGCCGTGCGATGGCCCCGAACGACAGCAGGCCCAGCACTTGGCCCCTCAGTCTGTGGATCGGCCTTCCGGTCTTCCAGTGCCATTCGCCCTGTCGGGTCGCCCGGTCGTACCGGCAGATCTTACGGGCGGCGGCGAGCCAGAGGGCGACGGCGTGATCGGCGACCTCCTCGGCACACCATTCGTTCGGGGCGTTCGTGACCTGGATGCCGCGCCGGGTGGCGGCGTCGATGTCGACGATGTCCACGCCGGTGCCGTAGCGGGCGATCACCTGGCAGCGGGTCAGCGCGTCGATGGCGCGGGAGCCGACCCGCGCGTACTGGGTCAGGATGCCGTCGACGTCGCGTCCCGCCTCGATCACCTCGTCCTCGGTCTTGCACTGTGCGGCAAGAAGCCGGAATCCGGCGCCTTCGACGATGGCGCGTTCGATGTCCACGTCGCCGAAGTCGGAGTCGGCGACGAGGATCGTTCCGCGGGGGTCAGTGCGAGTCACGGGGAATTCCCTTGGTGTGGACGAGGTCCTGGTACGGCACGGCGAGCTCCAGGCAGGCTCCGCTGTCCAGTTGGCCGACCGTGGCGCGGTAGATCTCCTGCCACGGTGTCTGGTGCTCCAGTACCGGAGGGGTGTGGGTGGCCCGCCGCGCGGCGATCTCCTCGTCCGGCAGGAGAACGTCGACGCGTGCGTTGTCCAGGTCGATACGGATCCGGTCACCGGTGCGCAGGAGGGCGAGATTGCCGCCGACCGCGGCCTCGGGACTGGCGTTGAGGATGGACGGTGCGTCCGATGTGCCGCTCTGCCGGCCGTCTCCGAGTGCGGGCAGAGCGGTGATCCCTCGCTGCACCAGCCCTGCGGGGAGTTCCATGTTCACGACCTCGGCCGAGCCCGGGTATCCGACGGGCCCGGTGTAGCGCATGACAAGGATGCAGTCCTGGTCGATGCCGAGCTCCGGGTCCTCGATGCGGGCGTGGTAGTCCTCGGGCCCGTCGAAGACGACGGCGCGGAACTCGAACACCGAGGGAGCGTCGGGGTCTGACGGGCCGCGGGCCCGGAAGCTGTCGCTGATGACCGACGTTTTCATGATCGCGGAGTCGAACAGGTTCCCGGTCATGACGAGCAGTCCGCCGTTCGCGCTGACGGGGTCGTGGACGGGGCGGATGACTGCCGGGTCGGCGGGCGGGACGTCCTCAAGGTCCTCGGCCAGGGAGCGGCCCGAGACGGTTGCGGCGTCGCCGTGCAGGTGGCCTGCTTCCAGCAGCGACCGCATGACCGCCGGGACACCGCCGGCCCGGTGGAAGTCCTCACCGAGGAACTCTCCTGCGGGGGCGAGGTTCACCAGCACCGGGATGTCACGTCCGACGCGGTGCCAGTCCTGGTTGGAGAGATCGACCCCGGCGTGGCGTGCGATGGCGTTGATGTGGATGGGCGCGTTGGTGGAAGCCGCGATGGCCGATGCGACGACGATCGCGTTCTCGAAGGCGTGCCGGGTCATGATCTTGCGGGGGGTCAGGTCCTCCCGTACCAGGGCCACCGCCCTCAGGCCGGTGTCGTAGGCCATTTGCGCCCGCTCGTTGTAGGGGGCGGGGATCGCCGCGCAGCCGGGCAGGGACATGCCCAGGGCCTCGGCCAGACTGTTCATCGACAGTGCGGTGCCCATGGTGTTGCAGTGCCCGGTGCTGGGCGCGGAGGCGGTCACCCGTGCCATGTATTCGTCGTGGTCGATCCGGCCGCTGGCCAGGAGTCGTTTCGACTGCCAGATCACCAGTCCCGAGCCCGTCCGCATGCCGTTGTGATAGCCGTTGAGCATCGGTCCCCCGGACAGGACGATCGCCGGGATGTTCACCGTCGCCGCCGCGGTCAGGCAGGCAGGCGTCGTTTTGTCGCAGCCTGTCGTCAGAACCACTCCGTCGAGCGGGTATCCGTAGAGCACCTCGACCAGTCCGAGATAGGCCAGGTTCCGGTCCAGCGCCGCGGTGGGGCGTTTTCCGGTCTCCTGCAACGGATGGACGGGAAACTCGAACGGGATGCCGCCACCGTCGCGGATGCCGTCCTTGACCCGGTCGGCGAGAGCGAGGTGGTGCCGGTTGCAGGGGACAAGGTCGTTACCGGTCTGGGCGATTCCGATGATCGGCCGACCCGACTGGAGTTCTGTACGCGTGAAGCCGTAGTTCAGGAACCGCTCCAGATACAGAGCGGTCATCTCCGGGTTCTCCGCGTTGTCCCACCATGCCTGGCTGCGTAGCTTCCCCGTGCTGTGTTGTGTCGCTGACATGATCAGCTCCTCGCGACCGGTTCGGGATTTCGCCTCGGCACCGGAAATCACTGTGGCTCGGACGAAAGGCCTTGGGGATTCACCAAGGGCCTTCGTCGAGGAAAGTTGAGGGAATGGAGTGAAAAGTACAGACATTTCCGAGTGGGCGGAATCATGGCGCGCCGTGAGCTGCCTGGGGTCGCCGCATCGGCGATGCCTCGGTCCCAGGTGTTCAACGACTGTCGTCGCGCACCACGACCACTGGGCAGACGGCCTGTTGGACGCAGTGTTGGGCCACCGAGCCCAGGAGCATCCCCGCGAAGCCCCCGAGGCCGCGGCTGCCGACGACGAGCAGGGACGCTCCGTGTGCCGCCGTGAGCAGGACGTCGGCCGCTGTGCCGTAGCGCGCCTCGGTGCGTACGTCCACCGGCGGGGGGTCTCCCACGGTCTCTCCGACCACCTGGGTGAGGGAGCTGTGCGCCCGCGCCTCGACCGCCGCCTCGTCGCTGCTGGACGGCGGCAGCCAACCGAGCGCTCCGTGGAACTGCGGGAGGCTCCAAGCGGTCAGCGCCTCCACCGTGGCGCCGGTGAGTTCGGCCTGGTGAACGGCCCAGCGCAGGGCCTGCTTCGATGAGTCCGATCCGTCCACTCCGACCACGATGCGTTCCCCGTCCTGCTTCCGGTCAGTCACGGATCCTCCTCGGTTGGTCAGTGGGGTGAGGGACCGGTCGAGCCGGCCGCGCACGGGTGTCGGTTTCAGCTTCACGGAAAGGCCCCGTGCGCGCAGCCCGGGAAGGGCGGACGGGCCGGGAGCCGCCAGGGAGCCGTCCCGCTACCGGGGGGCGGCTTCGCGCGGCGGTGGCCCGTCCGAGCCGGCCCGATATTCCTCCAGGGGCACGAGGTCCCTCTCCCAGGCGGACAGGACCGGCTCGACGACACGCCACGCCTCCTCGGCCTCGTCGCCGCGGATCGACAGGGCCGGGTCCCCGTTGAGGACGTCCAGCAGCAGGTGGCCGTAGGCCGGAAGAGCGGGGGTGTCCATGCGTGCGGTCAAGGAGAGTGGTGCGAGGGTCTCGACACGCGAACCGATCGCGGTGATGTCCAGGCTGAGATTCTCCGGCTCCAGTCCGAAGCGCAGCACATTGGGCCGGACCTCCTGGTCCTGTCCGAAGGGCAGGTGGGGAACGGGCCGGAAGCGCACCGCGACCTCCTTGCGGTCCCTGCCCAGGGCCTTGCCGCTCCGCAGGCGGAACCGGGTGCCCGCCCAGCGCCAGCTGTCGAGTTCCAGCTCGATCTCGGCGAACGTCTCGGTCCGGCGCTGCGCGTCGACGCCGTGCTCATCGGTGTAGGCGGGCACTTCCTCGGCGTCGAGCCTGCCGGTCGAGTAGCGGGCGCGGCGTGTGCGCCGCACGACGTCCTGGTCGGTCAGCGGCCGCACCGACCGCAGCACGTCGACCTTGCGGTCGCGCAGATCCCTCTCGCCGAGCGTGAGCGGTGGTTCCATGGCGACCAGGCAGAGCAGTTGCAGCAGGTGGTTCTGGACCATGTCCTTCAGCGCGCCCACGTGGTCGTAGTAGCCGGCCCTTCCTTCCAGAGCGAGGGTCTCGTCCCAGACGATCTCGATCTCGGCGATGTGGGTACTGTTCCAGATCGGTTCGAGCACCCGGTTGGCGAGTCTGCTGCCGAGGACGTTCTGAACCGTCGTCATGGCCAGGAAGTGGTCGACCCGGAAGACGGCGCGCTCGGGTACGAGGTCGGCGAGCAGCCGGTTCAGTGCCTGGGCGTCGGTGAGGTCCTCACCGAAGGGCTTCTCCAGGACGATTCGGCTGCCCCGGGGCAGCCCCGCTTCGTGCAGCGCTGTCACCGCCGCCGGGAAGAGAGCCGGGGGCAGGGCCAGGTAGACGGCTACCGGGTCGTCCCCGGCGACGACCGCTGCCACGTCCGCAGAGTTCGTGACGTCGGCCCTGCGGTAGTCCGCCGAGGCGACGACGGCTCTTCGGGCGTCGGCCGGGACGCCGGCTCCGTGCCTGTCGAGTTGGTCGCCCGCCCATTCCCGGTACCGTTCGCGGTCCCAGTCCTCCCGGCTGGCGGCCGCCAGGCCGAACCGGTCGTCGATCCGTCCCGCCTTGTGCAGCGCGGCCAGCGCGGGCAGGAGGTAGCGGCCCGTGAGGTCGCCCGTTCCGCCGAGGACGACGAGTCGTCGAATGGTCATCGGGAGGCACCCTTCGCCCGTTCGAGGTTGACTCCGCTGGCGATGATCCCGATGTGGCTGAACGCCTGGGGGAAGTTGCCCATGAATACTCCCGTGGTGGGGTCCATCTGTTCCGACAGCAGTCCCAGGGGGCTCGCCCGCGAGCACAGCGACGTGTACAGCTCCTCGGCCTCGTCGAGCCGGCCCTGCCCGACCAGGTTGTCCACCATCCAGAAGGAGCACAGGACGAAGGCGCCCTCGTCGCCCGCGAGGCCGTCGGGGTGCTCGTCGTGCAGGTAGCGGTAGAGAAGTCCGTTGCCGGCGGAGAGGCGTTCGGCGACGGCCCGGGTGGTCGCCACCATCCGGGGATGGTCGACCGGTACGACGTGGCGCAGTGGCAGGTTCAGCAGGCTCGCGTCGACGATGCCGCCGCCGTCCAGGTACACGCTGAGGGCCTGGGCCTTCTCATCCCAGGACTGCTCCAGGATGAGGGAGCGCAGCCGATCCGCCTCGGCGCGCCAGTGGCCGGTGTCGCCGGGCAGCGCGAAGCGCTCCGCGATCCGGGCCGCCCGGTCCAGGGCCACGTGGCACAGACCGGCGGAGTAGGTGAACGGGCGGCCGTCGCTGCGGATCTCCCAGATGCCCTGGTCCGGTTGACGCCAGGCGCGGCCGGCCGCGTCGGCTAGGCCGGCCAGGCTCGACCACATCGCGGGATGGATCTCGCGGCCCCGGAGCAGCCACTGGTCGGCGCAGTCCAGGATCTCGCCGTACACGTCGTGCTGTCGCTGGTCGGCGGCTCCGTTGCCCCAGCGGACGGGGGCCGAGCCGCGGTAGCCCTCCAGCCCGGGGTCCTCGATCTCGTCCGGCACCTGGTTGCCGTTCAGGGTGTACATGATGCGGGGCCGGCGTCCGCGTTCGAACGCGTCGAGGACCCAGCCGAGGAATGCCTCGGCCTCGCCCCCGAAGCCGATGCGGCGCAGTGCGAAGACCGCGAATGCGGCGTCCCGGATCCAGGCGTAGCGGTAGTCCCAGTTCCGGATTCCTCCGACGGGCGCGGGCAGGGAGGACGTGGGGGCGGCGACAAGCGCTCCGTTCGCCCAGTCGTCGCACATCTTCAGTGTGATCGCGGCGCGCCGGACGAGTGCGTGCTGCGGGCCGGCGTAGTCGAAGGACCGCATCCACCGCCGCCAGGCATCGGCCGTCTGGCGCACCGTCGCGTCGGGCTCGAAGCGGTGGTGGCGGTGAATGCGTCCCCAGGACAGCACGAGGTCGAGGCGGTCTCCCTGCCCGAGGTCGTGTACGGTCCGCAGGCCGTTCAGGGGGCGGTTGGAGCGGAGGTGGAGGCGCGGGGACGTGTGGTGGGCGGGTTGCACCTCCAGTCCGCTGTACAGGTGGTGGGCCTGTGCGCCGCCGCGTGGTTCCAGCTCCACCGCGAGGCGTACGGCTCCTTCCAGTACGGTCACCGACCGGACCAGTTCCCCGCGGCTGGACGGTGCGTCGTCGGACAGATCGGCTCCCGAGCGCAGGACCAGTGCGTCCGTGACGCGTACCAGGCCCGTGTCGCTGCGCAGTTCCGTGTGGAGCACGCCGGTGTCGGGCTCGTACCGTTGCCGTGCTTCGCGCAGGTTCTCCGGTGCCACGGTGAAGTGGCCGCCCCGTGCGTGGTCCAGCAGCGCGCAGAAGACGGGGTCGGAGTCGAACCGGGGCAGGCACATCCACGGGATGGAACCGTTGAGGCCGACGAGTGCCGCGGTGGTGCCGTCCCCGATCAGGCCGAGATCCTCCAGGGGCAGGTATCCGTCCAGGAGGCGAACCGGGCGGAACGACGGGTCGGGATCGTGCATGCCTCCAGCCTGCCCCGGAGCGGGTCGAGCGGCGAGTCGGCATCGGCTGGTCGGGCCCATGGCAGCGCGCCGCGCGAACACGCTGTCCTCCGTGACCGGGCGGAAGCGGCGGGACCACCCTGGGCCGCCGCTGGGCCGGCCCAGCGGCGCGGCAGGCTCGTCCTGACGCAGTTGGTCCGTCAGGACATCGCCCGGGGAGCGCACGGGGTGAATCGACCGCGTGACACGGCGCCGTCCCGAAGGACACTCAAGGCTTGTCGGCGCGGCCGAGGGATGGGCATGGCCGCATCGACGCGGTTCAGCGCCGCCGGGCGGGCAACCTCATGACGTACGTGCCGGGATCGTCGGTCTCGACGATCCGGGGAGCGAGCCGGCCCTCACGGAGCGGCGTGATGCGAGAACAGTAACCGAGAGTAGTCGTCGACGAAAAGTCTCCCAAGCCGCCGGGACAGGGTCACGACGGACCCGCCGGCTTCCGGCTTGATCGAGGCGTAGGTGTGCCGAAGCACTGGCATGGGCTCATCGGTGCCCTGGTCGGTACCTGCTGTCGTCAGCCCTCCGCCCCGTCCTCGTCGTCGTCCGGGCCGGCCAGCGTCCGGATCACGCGGCGGACCCAGGGGGCCAGGTCGACTCCGGGGCCATGTTCCCGTACGGCTCCGGCAAGGCGGCGTGTAGATCGGGGCAGCCTCGCGCATAGGATCACAGTTCTCATATCCGTTCCTGGTCAGGGGGGTTCGCGTCATGGAGTTGGTTGAGGGCGAGTACGAGTTCCAGTGCGACGAGTGTGACGGAGACGGCTCCGTTCAGGTCCTGCACGGCATGCTCGACGAAGCCACCGATACGCCCGACCTCCGCTGGGAGGTGTGCGAAGACTGCCACGGCCAGGGAAAGGTGTGGGTGGACGAACAGGTCGCTGCCGAGAAGGTCCTGTACGGGCAGACGCCGACCCGTACGCCTGGCGACGCGTGAGGGCGGCGGTCTCAAACGTCACTCTGCGCTACACACCATCTGGCCGTGGCCACACGAGAACCGGGCTGCTGGTGACCCTGCGTTCCCCCCTGGGGTGCATCGGCTCCAGTTTCCTCCGGTCTCGTTCCGGAGGTGGCTGGTGGTCTTGTCGTGGTGGCCGAGCGCGTGGGCGACGACGGGTGCGGGCAGTTCGACGAGTTGCTGGCGGATGGCGGCGCCGCGGGCGGCGGCGATCGGGAAACAACGCAACGCCGGTCGACGCATGCCTGAGGTCAGTCACTTGGCGAGCTTGCCGTCCGCCCGCACGGCGAACCACGTGCCGTTCACCGCCTGCCCGTTGGTCTCTCCGGGCTGCTCGTCACCGGCGTACCAGTAGAGCGGCCAGCAGTCGATGGTGAGCTGCTCGGTGCCGTCGGGGCGGGTGTACTTGATGAGGAGCTTGGGGGCGATGCCCTTGATGTTCTTCTTGTCGACGAGCTTGGCCGGCTTCCACTGCTTGAGGCAGTCGCCCTGACAGTTCGACTTCATCGGCCAGGCCGTGTCCTTGGTGAAGCGGTAGAGCGTGCGGCCCTTGCCGTCGCGGACGATCTCGCCGAGTTCCTGGTCCTCGACCGTCGACAGCGCGGGAAGTGCCTTCGGGGCGCTCGCCGTCTGCTTCGCCTTCGACCCGTCGGGTGCGGCCGCGAACCATGTGCCGCCGACGCCCTGGCCGCGGGTCTGCCGGGGCTGTGTGTCCTGCGCGTAGCGGTAGAGCGGCTGGCCGGCAAGCGTGAGCTGCCTGGTGCCGTCGGGGCGTTCGACCGAGCCCAGCAGCGACGGGGCGAGGCCGCGGCCCGCCTTCGCACTGTCGGCGAGCACCGGAGGCCAGGCGGCGGCACAGTCGCCCGCGCAGTTGGACGCGGAGGGCGAGGCCGTGTCCTCGTCGAAGCGGTACAGGGTGAAGCCGGCTCCGTCCGTCACGACCGAGCCCAGATTCGCGCTCTTCCACACGCTCAGGCGGCCTGCTTCCTCGGGCTGCGCCCCGCTGGCCTTCGAGGCGGAGAGCTCCGGGGAGCCAGCGGTTGTTGCCGCCGTGCTCCGGGAGCCGCCGCACGCGGCTGTGCTCAGGACCGCGGCAAGGGTGATCGCGACCGGGACGTAGGCGAATTTGCGCATGGGGATCCCTCTTTCGGAACTCTCGACGAATGCGTGAAATGAATTGCTGAGCTGATTGCCCAGGTTGTCCTGCGGCCTTCCCGCCATCCTTCAATTTGCTCGATGCGCGCCTGGAAGGCCCGCTCCGGCAGCCGGGGAGGAGGCCGGCCGACTGCCGGAGCGGAGTTTCTGGACCCGGAACCCGTCCGGCCGGTCAGCGTGAACACGGCTTCGGCTGCGGAACGGTTCAATGCCGGGGGAATTCTTTCCTCGGGTCGCCTCTATGGACATGTGCTCGCGTGCCACCACCAAGCGCCCGGCTGTACGCGCGCGGCCACACGCCCCGTCGTACGGGGCGCGTCACACTCGCCCCGTGCCCGCCCCGACCAACGTCTGTGTCGGAACGACCACTTGGATGCCGAGCACGCCCAGGTCCACGCTTCCGTCGCTCTCCGCGTACCACCGCCAGTGCGCGCCGGGGATGTCGCCGACGGTGAGGACTGTCCAGCTGCCGCCCTCCGGTGAAGAAAGGCCTGCGAGGGCCCGTGCCTCGTCCGCCGTCGGGGCGTCCTGGAGGACGACGAAGCCCGTGACCTCGCCGGTACGGGCCGCGCCGCGTACCAGGCCGATGCCCAGTTCCTCTGCCGAGTTGAGGATCTCGTCCGGCGCCTTGCCCTGCACATCGGTGACCGAGCGGACCCGAACCAGGCCGTTGAGGCCGGGCAAGGCGCTTGCGCTCGGGTCCACCGAAACCACCACCGTGCTCTGCCGCGGGAGTTCGAGGAGACCGCGGACCAGGGCCGCCACCGTGTCCTGCGCGACGACGAGATCACCGCTGATGCTGAGCGCACCGTTGATCTGCCCGAGGTCCACCATGACCTGCGCGCCCCGCTCGCTCACCCCGATCCGGGCGAGGTGCGGCAGTGCCAGCGTCACGTCAGCCGTCGGATCGCCCTCGATGACGGGGGTCAGCCCGGTGCGCTCCCAGCGATTCGGTTCGAGCGCGGTCCACGGGGCGGGCGCCGTGCGCGCCCCCGACACCGACGCGAGCAGCTTCGTGGGTTCCGCGAGGACGCTGTAGACCCGTACCGGACGCTCCGCCTCCGCCGCGTCGGCGGGGATCAGTTCGCGCATGGCCTGCCGCACCATTACCGGCGTACGGATGTCCGCCGCGAGCCGCCGCGCGAGCGCGCCCCGCCGACGCCGCCGCAGCGCGAGCGCCAGGCGGCGCGGCAGTCGCGGCCGCAGCACCCGGGCGACCCGGACGGTCCCGGAGCCGGTGGCCCGTACGGCCCGGCCGATCGGACGCCGCGCGACGATCACCACGGTGAGTACGGCGGCGCCGGCGACACCCCCGATCAGCCACGGCGACCCGAGCCGGTCGCCGAGCCCGGCGAACTGCCCAGAGCCCCGGCCAGCCGCGGCGCGGGGCGCGGGGGAGGCACTCCGTGCGGGGGGCTTCGCCGCGTCGGCGTTCTCCTCGGGCAGGACACCGAACTCCACGCCGGGCCCGTCCGCATCCTCCGGCAGGATCAGCGGGAAGCCCGGGGTCAGCTGGTCGGGGCTCACGAAGGCCGAACCGTCCGGCAGCTGGCGCCCGCTGTTGAGGACCAGGATCTCCTCGAACCGGTCGCCGTCGCCGAGGGTGCGCTGGGCGATCCCGAACAGCGTCTCCTGCTCGCCTCCGTTCTCCTGCGCGGACTTGACCACGTAGTACTTCGTCACCTCGTCGGCCCGCAGCGCCCGGGGAGACTGCATCCGCACAGCCGCCAGTGGCGGTGCGGAGTCCAGAGCCCGTATGGAACCCAGCGCCTGCGCCGGTGCGGGCAGCGCCAGCCAGGTGGCGGCCGCCAGGCCGCACACCGCCGTCACCCGTGCCGTCGTGCGCCACGGCGCCGGCCGCCGCGCTTCGTTCGTCGTCCTCGGGGCGTCGCGCATCTTTCTCGTCCTCCTCCGTACGGGGCCTGGTGACGCGCACTGCTGATGCGTCGGCCGTCACACGCGCGGAACCCCGGGTCGGTTCAACGAGCTGAACCGAAACGTCGACGGTCCCGTTAGGAGGTGCCGAACAGGCTTGTAGCCGTGAGGAGTTGGAAATGGCGCGTCGGCACACCACGGGCTGGGAGGTGCTCGGGTTCGGGGAGGACCCGACCCCCGGGAACCCGGAGGTGATCAGAATACTGGCCAGGACCTATCTGGAGCTGGGCGACGGAGCGGGCGAGGCGGTCGACCTGCTGCGCGACGACGGGGCGCTGCGCCGCGGCAAGGGCCAGGCGATGGACGCCCTGAAGACGCGCATCACCAAGGATCTGCCGGGGCTCCTGGAGAAGACCAGGGACTCCTTCCGTACCGCCGCGGGTGCCTACGACGAGTACGCGAACACCCTGACCGACGCCCAGGACCTGCTGGACCGGGCCATCGACCAGGGCCAGGAGGTCGCGGCCACCGCGAAGACGGAGGTCCCGGCCCTCGCGGCGGACGCCACCCCGGAGCAGGCCGAGACCCACCAGACGCAGCAAGGCGAGGTGAACGCCGCGAAGGAGGCGCTGTCGGCCGCCGAAGAGCTCGGCCGCGCGGCGCGGCGGATGCGCGAGGACGGATCCGACAAGGCCACGATCATCCTCGACGAGGCCGCGGAACAGGCCATCCCCGCACGGGACTTCGTGAAGCAGTTCGGTGACTTCCTCGCGGACAACCCGCTGGTGGAGATCATCGCCGGTGTCATCATCGGCATCGTCGCCGTGTTCTTCCCGGTCGTGGGTCTCATCCTGGGCGCGATCCTGTTCGCCGTGTCGGTGATCCGGATGGTGTCGCAGGGCAAGATCGACGCCGGTGAGATCATCATCGGCCTGCTCACCCTCGTACCCGGTGGTGTGC
Source organism: Streptomyces sp. NPDC015144 (assembly GCF_043079735.1). Taxonomy (NCBI): domain Bacteria; kingdom Bacillati; phylum Actinomycetota; class Actinomycetes; order Kitasatosporales; family Streptomycetaceae; genus Streptomyces; species Streptomyces sp. NPDC015144. The sequence continues at coordinate 232,515 of NZ_JBIBUU010000010.1, forward strand.
TGCTCGGCGGGCTCGGGAAGATCGTCGGGGCGGCGGGCAAGCTGGCGAAGTTCGCGCCCTTCCTGGCCAAGGTGGGCAAGGGCGTCGGGACGGCTTCGGGGGCGGTATCGGCTGCGCTGAAGAACTCGACGTTCGTCCGCAAGATCATCGACCCGCTGGCCAAGGGCCTTGTGGGCCTCAAGACGTCCCCCGGCCTGGCCCTCGGCGCCAAGTTCGCGATCGACGTGACCACCGAGTTCTCCCTCGGCTTCCTGGCGAGCGGAATCACGGCGCTGGTCGACGGGAAGAAGTTCGACGCGGCCTCGGCCGCCACGGGCGCCGCGCTCGGCGCCGCCACGGCCGGTGCCTTCACGCTGTTCGGCGGGACGAAGTTCGCCACCAGCATCAAGGACGCCTTCACCACCAAGGGCAAGTTCAAGAGCAACATCGACAAGGCGTTCTCCGTGAACAGCCTCGGTGTCGTCGACGGCAAGTTCAAACCCACCAACGTCCTGTTCTCCGAAACCAAGGGCGCGCAGAAGACCGGCTTCCACGGCATCAACGGCACGACCAAGTCGGACCCCACCACGGGCGAGGTCAAGACGAAGGTCACGACCCCGGACGGCGCAAAGACCGAGACGAAGATCACCCCGCCCGGTCCCAAGGCCGACCAGGCCCCCGATGACCTGCCCTTCGCAGTCGCGCCGCCCCAGACGTCTACGACCACCACGACACCCGACGGGTTCACCTCGACGACCGCGGACGGCACGAACACCATCAAGAGCCCGGACGGCGACGTCATCACCTCGAACGGCATTACGACGACGATCGACACCCCGATCCAGGGCCCGACCACGAAGGAGAAGATCACCGGCGGGCTCGGCGGCGAGTTCGCGCCCGCGCAGTCGGAGAAGCCCGCACTCTCCACGGAGCTGGGCCCGAACGGTGGCTTCACGACCTCGGGACCGTTCGGCGAGGTCTCCAAGGGGCCGGGCGGCGTCACGACGTTCAGCTCTCCCGGCGACGGCGGTCCCACACCGGAGTTCACCGTGAACAACAACACGGTCTCCACCCCGAACGGGCTCACCCTGACCGACAACGGCGGCTCCACGACGGTGGGCGGTGGCGGGCTCACCACGGACAACACGAACGGCGTCAACTCGGTCTTCAACGGCCCCCCGACGGGCCAGCCGGTGGCGACCCACAACCCCGCCGACGGCAACGTCGCCATCAACTTCGGCAACACCACGCTCAACGGCAACACGGGGATCCCCGGGGGCGGATTCGCCCTGCCGGACGGCACGCAGGCCCACGTCGGCAGCAACGGCAACGTGAGCGTCGTCAACGGCGACGGCGGCGGCCAGAACGTCAATCTGCCCCCGGCCAACGCGGGCGGCCCGGTCACCTTCACCGACACCAACGTGAACACCAGCATCCCCCCGGGAGGCGGCGCCACCATCACCACGCCGGGCGGCCCCGCCACCACACTCGACAACACGGGGTTCACGGTGACCACCGGCGGCCCCACCCCCGACACAGTGCAGTTCAACGGTCTGGGCAACTCTCTCGACGTCACCCCGCCGGGCGGCCAGCCACAAGTCTCGGTCGGCCCGGACGGCTCCATCACCGCCGGCAACATCAAGACCGACGGCGGTGGCGGCGGTACGGCCACCGGCGGCGGGGGGAACGTCGAGTTCTCGCCCATCGACATCAAGTTCAGCACGCCCGAGGGCGGAACGATCACCGTCAACCCGCAGGGGCAGTTCGACCTGAACCCCTCCGGCGCCCAGCCGCCGGTCACGGTCAACCCGAACGGGGACATCGCCGTGGGCCCGAGCGACATAGTCCCGGTCACCTTCAACGGCCCCGACGGAACCGCCGTCACCATCAAGCCCGGCGGCGGCCTCGACGTGACCCCGCCCGGCGGCCAGCCACAGGTCTCGGCAGGCCCGAACGGCGGCGTCACCGTCAACGGGATCACCACGGACGGCAACGGCGGCGGTACGGCCACGGGCCCCGGCGGCAAGGTCGACTTCTCGCCGCTCGACATCAAGTTCAGCTCCCCGGACGGCACGACGTTCACCATCAACCCCAACGGCAAGTTCCACGTCGACGGGATCAGCCACGGCGCGGACGGCGTCACCATCGGCGGCTCGACCACGGTCAACAACGACGGATCGGCGAGCATCGCCCACGGCGACCAGGAGATCCACGTCACTGCCGACGGCACCATCACCGCCAACGACGCGCAGGGCAACCCGGTCCCGCCGGCCGTGCCGCAGCCGACCCCCGGAAATCCGGTGAACGCGGGCAACACCACCGTCTCCGTGGACAACGGCGGCGGCCACTCGGTCACCGTCCACGGCCCGAACGGCGCCACCGTGACCGTCGACAACAGCGGCACCACGACCATCAGCCATGGCCCGATCCAGGCGAGTCACGGCCCGAACGGAATCAGCGGCAGCGTGGGCACCGCCAACCCGGTCCAGGTCAGCCAGGGTCCGAACGGTGTCACGACCGTGAGTCAGAACGGTACGTCGGTGAGCACGGGCGTGAACGGCCCGACCACGGTCGGACCGGAGGGCGGGCCCGCCTCGGTCACCGTCAAACCGCCCTCGGGCGGCGACCCCGCCCAGGTCACCACCGCCGACGGCAGCACCACCAGCGTCCACCAGGACGGCACCGTCACCAAGTCCGCGCCCGCGGGAGCCGGCAGCCAGACGGTCAACACGGGCGGTCCGGACAACACCACGGTCACGGTCGGCAACAACGGCACCACGACCGTCAGCCATGGCCCGATCCAGGCAAGTCACGGCCCGAACGGAATCAGCGGCAGCGTGGGCACCATCAACCCGGTCCAGGCCGGCCAGAGCCCGGCCGGTGTCACGACCGTGAGTCAGAACGGTACGTCGGTGAGCACGGGCGTGAACGGCCCGACCACGGTCGGACCGCAGGGCGGGCCCGCCTCGGTCACCGTCAAACCGGCCGACGGTGGCAACCCGACACAGGTCACCACCTCCGGCGGCAGCACCACCACCCTGACGGGGAACGGTGCCCGGACAGACATCAACGGCAACAACACGGCGAACAGCACGATCAACAACGACGGCACCATCAGCAACAATGCCCCGGCAGGCCCCAACAGCACCGTCACCACCGGAGCGAACGGCACCATCGTCGCCGACAACAACGGCAACTTCAGCGTGGACAACACCGGCACCGTCACCAACGGCCCGATCACCATCACCGCCAACACCGACGCCGGCAACAACTCCGTGGCCACCTTCACCGACACCTCAGCCGCCGGTGCGAGGGCCGATGTCGGCACCAACGACGTCAACACCCAGGGCGTCAACACCACGGTCAACCCGGGCGGCGACGTCACCTTCACGCACAGCCAGACACCCGGCGGTCCCCCCACGACCGTCAACTCGGGCGCCGACGGCACGATCACCGCACAGACCCCCGACGGGGCCGAGGCGAAGGTGCCGCCCCCACCCCCGAACGCCCCGGGCGGCGGGCCGGTGCCCGCACCGGCCCCCAGCACGATCACCAACAACAACGGCGCCACCATCTCGTCGGACGGACAGACCACCACCTTCATCAGCGACGGGTTCACGACCACCATCGGCAACGACGGCAACGGCCCGGCCACCACCACCGTCCACCACGACTCCGGCGTCAGCCACACCATCGACAACAACGGCCAGGCCACGGTCAACAACTCGCCGAGCGGCGCCGTCATCACCGGCACCCATACCCAGGTGACGGTGAACACCCCGCAGCAGGAGGGCTGGGGCCTGTTCGGCTCACCGGAGATGACCGGTGGCCAGAACACCCTGTCCAACGGCCCGAACGGACCCACGATCACCACGCACGGTGCCGACCCGGTGCATGAGCCCGGCAGCACCGTCGTGCACGGCCCGAACGCGGGCGGACCCGACGGTGAGTTCTCCGTCACGTACGGACCGGCCACCGGCACCTTCGCGCCCGGCGGCGTCACCGGCCTCGGCCCCTCCGGCACCCACGTCGACCCGGTCACCAACCTTCCCATCGACACGGCGGGCAACCCCATCGGCAACAACCCCGGCGAGACCCCCATCAGCACCGTCACCGGCGACGGCAACAGCGGCATCACCGTGCCCACGCCCGGGGGCGGCCCCGTCGTGCACCACGACGGCTTCTTCGGCGGAAACACCAGCGTGGACACCAACAACACCACCTTCGGCAAGAGCCCCGGCGAGGTGGAGAACGCTGGTACGCCGGGCCAGAAGTCCGACATCCTGGACGGACCGCACAACCCCTTCAACCGTGACCCCGCGCCGGGCCCCGAGACCTTCACCGTCGGCGGCACCGGCGGCGGTCCCTCCGCGGACATCCCGGTCGGCGGCAAGGGCGTCTCCACCGTCCACGGCGGCCCGTTCGACGTGAAGGCCAACGGCGACGGCACCTTCGACGTCTCCGTACCCGGCAGCACCCAGCCGGGCGACACGGTCACCGTCGGTCCGGACGGCAGCCTCACCGGCCCCGGGGTGGTTCCTGCGGCGCAACCCGGAGCAGGACAGGAGGGGCCCGTCGGGCCCCCGCAGGTCACCTTCAGCAACAACACCACCGTCACCGGCGGCCCGGGCACGGCGCCCGTCGTCACCCCCCACGGGGGCGGTGCCACCACCACGTTCGCCAACGGCGCCGCCACCACCACCGGCCAGGCGGGCAACGTCACCATCACGCAGAACCCGGACGGCAGCACCTCGTTCAGCAACACCGCGGGCGGCGAGAACACCACGTTCACCGTCACCAAGGACGGTGCGGAGGGCACCGTCACCACGACCGACAACAACGGCAACCCGGTCACGTTCGACGTCAAGGTCAACAACAACGGCTCCGTGCAGGTGAAGGACGCCAACGGCAAGACCCTCACCGAGGTCGACGCGAACGGCTCCTTCAACGAGCAGCACACCCCGATCCACGACTACCACGCCTACGCGGGCGGCCCCACCTCCGTCACCGAACTGCATGAATACGGCTACGAGGCCCTCACCAGCATCCTCAAGGGTGCCGTCGGCCAGGCCGTCAGTGTCGGCTACGAGGTGGGCGCCAAGGGCGCCGACGCGCAGACCACCCTGGAGAACGCGGGCATCAAACTCGGCTACGGCGTGGGCAATTCGCTGGCCGGAAAGAAGGTCGAGAACGACCACGGATTCAAGACCAAGGGCCCCGAGGTGCCTCTCTCCTCGATTCCCACGAAAACCATCGGCGCCGTCAACTCCAACCAGGACACCGAATTGGCGAATCCACCGGAAGAAGCCCCCATCAAGGTCTGAACCGATCTGCCGCCCCCCTCGTGTGTAGGGCGCGGGTCCACGAAACGGTCCATGAAACAACCGTCCGCACCACCGACTTGGAATAAGGAGATATTCCCATGGCCGATTACATCGTCAACGACGAGAAGACCAACGCCGCCGCCACCCAGACCATGAACGAGTACGAGATCGCGGTCGCCCAGCTCAACAAGATCAAGTCCGACCTGGACGCGCTCACCGCCGACGGCTACAACACTCCGTCGGCGAGGAACGACTTCCAGCCCTTCGTGCAGGAGTACACGGACAACTACGGCAAGGTCACCGAGGGCCTCACGGGCATCTCCGAGTACATCAAGAAGTACGGAGAGGGCATGACCCAGTTCGACTCCGAGATGGGTTCCAGTCTCCGCAAGTGACCCCGCCCGGAGGCCGGCCGGGCCGGTCCCCTCTCCGGCCCGGCCGGCCTCCCCGCACCCCCGGCAACCTCTGGTGACCCCCGTGCCCAAGGAGCACTGACGATGCGTCTGACCGTCACCGCCGTCGACCCGGAGCAGGGTCAGACCGCGGACATCATGATCGAGGCCGACCCCGAGGCCCCCGCCGGCGAGCTCGCCGAGCAACTGCACCGGCGGCTGCGCGGCGGCACCCCGGACACACCGCCCGTCCTGTACCACGGGGCCACCCCGCTGGCCCCCGACCAGCCGATGGCCGCTGCCGCCCTGCGCTCCGGCAGCCTGCTGTCCCTGGACGCCCCCGCACCCGAGGCGGGCCCGGAGCCGGACGGCGTCGTGGAACTGCGCGGCATCGGCGGCGCCGACGCCGGGCTGGTGTTCCGGCTGTCGCCCGGCGACTACGAAATCGGCTCCGCCGCGTCCTGCCGCATCCAGCTCCGCGCCGAAGGGCTCGCGAAGACCGCGGCGCGCCTGAAGGTGCACGCCGACTCCACCGCGACCGTATGCTCCGTCGACCAGGACGGCGTCACACGGGACGGGACCGAGGCGCGGGACTGGACGGACTGGCCGCTCGGCGGCGTACTCACCGTCGGCCCGGCCCTGCTCGAACTGGCCGCGCCGTCCGTGCCCGACGCCGCCCTCCAGCCCTCCGACGACGGCGTGGGACTGGACTACAACCGGCCGCCCCGGCTGCTGCCCCCGCCGGTCAACAATCGCTTCCAGCTCCCCGTACCGCCCGGCAAACCCACCCGCAACAGGCTTCAGCTCATGCTGATCTTCGCGCCGTTGATGATGGCCAGTGTCTCGTTCGTCCTCTTCAACAACCCCAGGTTCCTGATCTTCGGCGTCCTCTCCCCGGTCGTCGCCCTCGTCTCCCAGTTCTCCAACAAGCGCCGCGGCAAGGAGAGCTACGAGGATCAGCTCAAGGAGTACGAGGAGAAGAAGGCCGTCCTGGAACAGGACGTGGACGAGGCGGTGCTCGCCGAACAGCACGCCCGGCGCCTCGCCGCCCCGGACCCGGCGTCGGCCCTCCTGATCGCCACCGGCCCGCGGCAGCGGCTGTGGGAGCGCCGCTGGCGCGATGACGACTTCCTGCTGATGCGGCTCGGTGTCGCCGACCGCCCGGCCTACGTGGAGCTTCAGGACCCCGCCGAGCCGGAACACCGCCGCAGGGTCGACCGCACCACGCACGCCGTACCCGTGACCGTGCCGCTGCGTGCCTGCGGCGTCATGGGCGTTGCCGGAGGCGACACCGCCGAGCCGCTGGTGCGCTGGCTGATCGCCCAGGCCGCCGTCCTGCACAGCCCCTCCGACCTGCGGATCTGCGTACTGTCCGGCACGGGCGGCGCGGACCGCTGGTCCTGGGTGCACTGGCTGCCGCACTGCGCGCCGCTCGGCGAGGACACCATCTCCCTGGTCGGCGCGAGCGCCGAATCCGTGGGCCGCCGCATCGCCGAACTCACCACCGTGATCGCCGCCCGGCAGGCGGCCGGCGACCGGGCGCCGCGCGGCGGAGCCGTGGGCGAACCCGACGTCCTGGTCGTCCTCGACGGTGCCCGCAGACTGCGCTCCCTGCCCGGCGTCATCCAGATCCTCCGTGACGGGCCGGCCGTCGGCGTGTACGCGCTGTGCGTGGACGACGAGGCCCGGCTCCTGCCCGAGGAGTGCCGCGCCGTGGCCGTGGCCGGGCCGAAGTGGCTGCGTGCCGAGCAGGACAACGCGGACCCCGTCGACGAGGTCCGCGCGGATGCGCCGAACCGCTCCTGGTGCGTGGGCGTGGCCCGCGCACTCGCGCCGATCCGCGACGTGGGCGACGACGCCGACGAGAACCTGCTGCCCGCCTCCGCCCGGCTCCTCGACGTACTCGGCCTCGAACCGCCCACCCCCGACGCCGTGGCCGCACGCTGGGTGATCGCCGCCCGCAGCACCCGCGCCGTGATCGGCGAGGGCGTGGACGGTCCGTTCGCCATCGACCTGGCCGCCGACGGGCCGCACGGCCTGATCGCGGGCACCACCGGATCCGGCAAGTCCGAACTGCTCCAGTCCCTGGTGGCGAGCCTCGCCGTCGCCAACCGGCCGGACGAGCTGAACTTCGTCCTCGTCGACTACAAGGGCGGCAGCGCCTTCGCCGAGTGCGAGGACCTGCCGCACACCGTCGGCATGGTCACCGACCTGGACACCCACCTCGTGGGCCGGGCCCTGGTCTCCCTCGGCGCCGAACTCAAGCGACGCGAACACATACTCGCCGAGGCCGGTGCCAAGGACATCGACGACTACACCGAAAAGCGCACCCGCCGCCCCGAACTCGCCCCCATGGCCCGGCTCGTCCTCGTCATCGACGAGTTCGCTTCGATGGTGCGGGAACTCCCCGACTTCGTCTCCGGACTCGTCAACATCGCCCAGCGGGGCCGCTCACTCGGCATCCACCTGATCCTCGCCACCCAGCGGCCCTCCGGCGCGGTCACCGCCGACATCCGCGCCAACACCAACCTGCGGATCGCGCTGCGCACCACCGACACCAGCGAGAGCCGCGACATCATCGACGCCCCCGACTCCGGGCAGCTCTCGCCCCGCACCCCTGGCCGCGCCCACGCCAGGCTCGGCCACGCGGCGCTGCTGCCGTTCCAGACCGGCCGGATCGGCGGCCGGCGCCTCGACGCCTCGGACACGGTCGAGAACCGCCCGGCGCCGGTGCTCACCGAACTCCACTGGGAGGCCCTCGGCGCCCCGATACCCAGGCCGGACGCCCAGGAGGACACCTTCCAGCCGGTCACCGACCTGTCGGCCCTGGTCGGCGCGGTACGCGACGCGGCCACCCATCTCTCCGTGCCGGCCGCCCGCCGCCCCTGGCTGCCCCCGCTGCCCGACATCCTCACGCTCGCCGACCTGCCCGCGCCTCCAGAGGCGGCCGAGGACGGCCGGCTCGTCCCGGTGGCGTACGGCCTCGTGGACGTACCCACCGAACAGGCCCAGCGGCAACTGGCTTTCGACCCCGATGAGATGGGGCATCTGTACATCGTCGGCTCGCCGCGCAGCGGCCGGTCCCAGACGCTGCGCACCCTCGCCGCCGCTCTCGTCGGCGCGCACGGCTGCGCCGACGTCCACCTGTACGGACTCGACTGCGGCAACGGAGCCCTCCAGGCCCTCAGCGGACTGCCGCACTGCGGTGCCGTGGTGGACCGGGGCCAGGTCGAGCGGGTGGCCCGCCTCCTGAACCGCCTGGTCGCCGAGGTCGGGCGGCGCCGTGAACTCCTCGGCAGACGGGGCGTCGCCGACCTCACCGAGCTGCGCCGCGCCCTGCCCGAGGCGGAGCGGCCCCCGCACATCCTGCTGCTCGTCGACCGGTTCGAGGCCTTCGAGCGGGACTTCGCCAACTACGACCAGGGCAGCCTGATGGACGCCATGACCCTTCTGATGCGCGAGGGCGCGAGCGTCGGCGTGCACCTGCTCCTGTCCGGCGACCGCATCCTCGGCCAGAGCCGGTTCTCCGCCTCCACCGAGGACAAGCTGGTCCTGCGCCTCAACGACCGCTCCGACTACTCCATGGTGGGCCTCAACGCCCGCAGTGTCCCGGAGGACCTCCCGGCCGGCCGCGGTGTCCTCGCCAAGGACATCAACAGCGCCCAGGTCGCGTTGATCCCCGGCACCCACGGCGCCGACGCCACCGGCGCGGGTCAGGCCCAGGCACTCGACGCACTCGCCGAACGGGTCGGGGAACGGGACGCCGACGTGCCCGCCGGGCGCAGGCCGTTCCGCGTGGACATCCTGCCCGACGAGCTGGACTTCGCGGACGCCCTCGCCCGCAAGCCGCGCCGCGTCTCCCCGTTGTGGGCGATGATCGGCGTCGGCGGCGACGAACTCGCCGCCATCGGAACCGACTTGTCACAGGTGCCGTCCTTCGTGGTCGCCGGCCCGCCGAGGTCGGGCCGCAGCACTGTGCTGCTCACCATGGCGAAGTCGCTGACCGATTCCGGCACGAAGATCGTGATAATCGCGCCGCGCAATTCACCGCTGCGCGGCCTCGCCGGACAGCCCGGCGTCGTGCAGGTCTTCACCGACGCGGACGTCGCGGTCGCGGACTTCCGCGCCGCACTCGGCAAGGTGGACAGCCCCGCCGGAGCCATCCTCGTCGACGACGCGGAAATGATGATCAACTCCGAGCTCGACACCGACTTCGTCGCGCTCGCCCGCGGCAGCGCCGGGGACGGCTGGGGCCTGATCGTGGCCGGCAACAACGAGGCGTTGCTCGGTGGCATCGGCGGCTGGCAGGCCGCCGTACGCCGCAACCGCTGCGGCGCCCTGCTCGCGCCACGCCTGATGAGCGACGGCGAACTCGTCGGCGCGCGTCTGCCACGCGGCCTGATGGGCCAGGACAGCGAACCCGGCCGCGCTCATCTACAGCTCGGCGACGGCCGCTTCACCACGGTCCGCGTGCCCGCGACGACGGTGGACTGACCGGCAGTACGGCGTACCCCACCACGTCGCACCGCACCACAGAGCAAGGCCGGAAGGCCTCCGCTCCCCCCCCCGGCGGCCGGGGGGGGGAGCGGGGGCCTTCCGGCCTTCGGCACGCACGAAGAAGAGGGCCTGGCCGTTCCCCCGGGAACGGCCAGGCCCTGTGCGGGGCCGGCGTCGGTCAGGTGGCCGCCGCGCCGGCGGCCACCGGCGCCTCCTCACCGAAGGCGAACGTCGAGGTGATGGCGTCGAAGAGGTCGCACAGCGGCTCGGCGAGCGGAATGTTCGGACTGAAGCAGGTGATGATCAGGACCCGCTCACCACAGGGAACCGGCACGAACGTGTGCGTCACCACCATCTTGTACGAGATGCCGTCGGCGATCTCCGTCTCCTCGATGCCGGTCATCCGGCCGACCGGACCGACACCCGGCAGCGTCGCCGTCGTGAGGGTCCGGGTGGTGCCCTCGCGTCGGCGGCCCCCGGCGGCCGAGAACTGTTCGGCGATGCCCTTGGCGGAGAAGTCCTCACCGGGCGGCGGATTCACGCTGAACACCATGAGCCCGGCCATCAGCAGGCCGTCCTCGTACATGGCGGTGGTGCCCGCCGCATAGACGGCGCCGCGCATGCGGGCGCCCTCCATGATGCGCCGCGCGGTGCGGAACGTGTGGTTGATGGCGTCCCGGGTCTCCTTCTGCGGAGCCTGCCGCAGCATCTCGGCGCGGCGCTCGGCGAGCGTGTCGCCGTGCAGGTCGTACTCCGTCCAGTTCTCCGGGATGGCGATCCCGAAGGTGTGCGAACCAGCGGTCATGGGACCGTTCTCCTCAGTTCGTTCCGGGCCGGGCCCGTGCCGGGCCGGGCGGACAGGGGGAAGCGATGCGGCCGTCGTCCTAGGACGACGGCCGGGCGGCACCCCTGGCGGGTGTCGCGTCGCCGCCACCGCCCTGGCTGCCGCTCTCCTTGAGCGAAGAGCCCATGTTGGTGTCGAATTCGGCGAAGGCCTTCACGATGGCATCGCAGCCGTCCTTGAGATCCTTGCTGTTCCGCTTGACCTGCACGCGCCCGTCCTTCCACGCTTCGTCGAAGTTCGTGCCGGGGCGCACCAGTGGCGGGCCGACGTCCTCGGGGTTGTAGCCCGACGGCCGGGTGTCGATGAGATCCACCACCCGGCCCAGCAGCTCACCGAGACGTTGCACCTCGTCTCCCGGCATCTCGATCTCGGCCAAGGCTCCTCCCTCGTACGCGTCGTGCGGCGGGCGCGTCCCGCCCCGCTCCAGGAACGGCCGTGGACACGGGACGGTTCAACGACCCGCCGGATCAGGGGCATGCGGGAGTCGGAGCGGTACGGGACCGGCCCCCGGAGACGGTCACGCGGACTCGCGGACGAGTTTCCCGTCGGGCGATACGGCGAACCACTCGCCGTCGAGGCCCTGCCCGTTGACGTCCCCGGGCACCATGTCGCCGACGTAGTAGTACAGCGGCCAGTCCCCGTACGTGACGTGCACGGCACCCCCCGACTGCTTCGCCTCGCGCAGCAGCGACTTCTTGACGCCCTTGCCCGCGTCGGCAGGGGAAGGGCTGGTCAGCGCGGGCCACACGGCGATGCACTCCGCGTCGCAGTTGCTGGTGGCCTCCTTGTCCTTGGTGAAGGCGTACAGGGTGCGGCCCTGGCCGTCGACCAGGATGGAGCCGAGCCCGACGTCCGCCACGGTGACCTCGGTGCCGGGCGCCGCCTTGACCGGTTTCCTGTCCGCGCCGGTGTCGCCGTCGCTCCCGATACCGCAGGCGACAAGTCCCAGGACCAGCGGGATCGCGAACAGAGCCTTGCGTGCGCGCATGGTGATGACCTCTCTCGTACGTCGTGAAAAGCGGCGGGGTGAGTTCCCCGCGGCCCACACGTGCCGGCCGCCGTACGGGTTCAGCGAGCGCCGTCCCGTCTGCCGACGCCCCGGATCGCGGACGGCGTTGAACCGTTCGGTCCGTGCGTCCGTTGGTCGACGCGAAGGGCCCTGGAAGCCCAACTCCCGGAAGGACGAAAGACATGCGCAGGCTCACTGTCGCGGCGGGCGTCGCCGTGCTCCTCGCCGGTCTCACCGGTTTCGCCGGTACGGCCCCGGCGTCGGCCGAGAACGGCCCCGGCCCCGGCCCCGGCCCCGGGGGATCCGATGATGCCCGGGTCTCGACGGCCGCCGCCGAAGCGGCGCGGGCACCGGCCGTCTCCCTGATCGCCCGGCTCACCGGCGACCTGGCAGCGCGGAAGAAGGACGGGTCCACCGAGGGCGCCCAGGACGGCAAGGCCGTCGTGCTCATCAAGGTCAAGGGCGACCGCGTCACCTTCGCCCTCACCTGGAACGGCATCGGCAGGCCGACACGTGGCCATCTCCACCAGGGCCAGGCCGGCAGCGAGGGCGGAGTGAAGGCCGAGCTGTTCGGCACGGCCATGCCCGCCTCGGTCAATTCCGCCGCCGGGCAGACCTCGGTCCCCTCCGCCGCGCTCGCCCGGCGGCTGCGCACCGACCCCGGCGGCTTCTCCGTCGACCTGCACTCCGAGGAGCCCCCCGGCGGCGCGGTGCGCGGACAGCTCCGGCTCTTGGAGAGGCCGGTGAACCCGCTCAGCATCATCAGGGGCGGCAAGTTGCGCGCGCTCGCGGACGGCGGCCAGGAGATCCCGGCAGACGACGCCGGGAAGGCGGGCGACCCGGACGGGCACAGCACCACGTTCCTGCACCCGAGGCCGGACCGCGTCGACTACTCCATGGCCTGGGTGAACATCGGGGCGCCGTTGGCCGGACACATCCACGAAGGCGTGCTCGGGGAGAACGGCGACGTACGTCTCCCGTTGTTCGTCACTCCCGTACCGAAAAACATCTTCGCGATCTCCGGCAGCGTCAGCACCCCCGACGCCGAGCTGATCGCACGTCTCAAGGGGAGCCCGACCACCTTCTACTCGAACGTGCACACCCGGGAGTTCCCCGACGGCGCCGTACGAGGGCAGTTGTTCCGCTGACGTTGACCGACAAGAGGCTGACGGAGGTTTCGCGGGTGGCTTGTGAGCAATCTTGATTGCCCCGGCCCCTGGTGACACCCTGCCTCCGTGCGGATCAAGCTGCCCTTCCCCAACTCCCTTCTCTACTGGGGGATACTGCCCGTGACGCTCGGGCTGACCGTGATCCTGGCCCTCATGACGTTCGGCGCCGACAGGGCCGCCACGGTGTCCGGCGCACCCGCCGACGAGAAGTACGTGGACCTCGGGACCGTCGCGCCGACACGGGCGCCCACGACCGGACCCGACGCGTCCACCGGCTCGTACACCGTCGACTGCGGCCGCAACGAACAGGGCCACTACAACATGGACAACGTCGTGACCTCCCCGGGCGTCGTGAACGGCGCCCACCACACCCACGACTACGTCGGCAATCTCTCCACCAATGCCTTGTCCACCGACCGGACTCTGGCCGCCGCCGGGACCACCTGTGCGGGCGGCGACCGGTCCACGTACTACTGGCCGGTGCTGCGCCGCCTGGACCGCACCGGCGAGGCCCACAAGGCCGGCGTAGGCGCCCACGGCAACACCGGTGAGGCCGTCACGGCCTCCTCGGTGCGGGTGGAGTTCCGCGGCAATACGGTCAGCTCGGTCGTCGGCATGCCCCGCTTCCTGCGGCTGATGACGGGCGACCCGGTCGCGGCCACCACGGAGAGTGCGAACGTCCGCGCCCAGTGGGGCTGTTCCGGCTACCCGGACCGGTTCACCCGCAACTACGTGCGCTGCCCGCAGGGCAGCGGACCGACCCGCACCCTGGACTTCCCGAGCTGCTGGAACGGCCTCGCCACCGACAGCCCCGACCACCGCGCGCACGCGCAGTTCCCCGCCGCCGACGGCACCTGCCCGCGGGCCACGTTCCCCGTGCCGCAACTGCGCGTCACCCTCACCTATGAGCTCCCGGAGGGCACACCGTTCGCCGTCGACTCCTTTCCGGAGCAGCTACGCGATCCGATCACCGACCACGCGATGTTCGTGAACGTGATGACCGGGGACCGCATGGCGGAGCTGGTGCACTGCATCAACGAGGACCGGCAGTGCAAGGCGGGGTGACCAGGGCCCCTCGCAGAACCCCGGCCAGCCTGTGATTCAGCTCACACGCACTGGGGATTGAACCGGCCCGGCCCGCCGTCCGTGTTCAGCGCATCGGCCCAGGAGAGGACGGAGAAGATGGATGGCGGCATTGTGGTCCCGCAGCCGGCAGAGACAGGACACCGGTGACGAGGCACTGATCCGGTCCCTCTACGAGGAACACGGCAGAGCCCTGCTCGCGTACGCGCAACGTCTGACCGGCGATCGCAGCGCCGCCGAGGACGTGGTCCAGGAAACCCTGATCCGGGCCTGGAAGCACCCGGACGCGCTGGTCAACGGCAAGGGCTCGGTACGTGGCTGGCTGCTCACCGTGGCCCGCAACATCGTCACGGACCGGTACCGGGCCAAGGCCGCGCGCCCCCCGGAAGTCGCCGAGTCGGTGACCACCCAGCCCGTCGAGCAGGACCACGCGGACGCCGTGGTCGACTCGATGGTCGTCATGGAGGCGCTCGACCGGCTCTCCCCGGACCACCGGGACGTACTCATGGAAATCTACTTCCAGGGCAGGAGCGTCGCCGAGGCGGCGAACAGGCTCGGGATACCACCCGGGACGGTCAAGTCCCGGTCACACTATGCGTTGAAGGCCCTGCGGGACATGTACGCGGACAGACCGAAGGCAGTGGATCTCGTGGCGTTGAAGGGGGTGGCGGTATGAGCATCAAGGAGCATGACAGCGAACTGCTCGGCGCCTACGTCCTCGGCGCGCTCGATGAGCGGGAGGTGCGAACCGTCGACGAACACGTTGCGTCGTGCGAGAAGTGCCGTGACGAACTGGGCGAGTTGAGGGACATGGAGTCCGCTCTCGGCGAAGTGCCTCCGGAGGCGTTCCTCGACGGGCCCCCGGAAGGCGGTGACCTGCTGCTTCAACGCACGCTGAGGCAGGCCCGCAGCGAACGTGCCGGGCAGACGCTGCGGCGAAGAGCTGCCCTGGGCGCGGTCGCGGCGGTCGCGGCGGGCGCCGTGCTCGGTGGCGGCATACTGATCGGGCAGAACACGGGCGCCGGCCGCGCCCTGGAGGCCCACCCGCCGGCCCCCTCGGTCACGGCCACCGCACCGGCCACGCCCCCGGGGAGCGTGAGGGTCGTCGAGGGCCACAACACCAGGACCGGCAGTGAGATGCGCCTGAAGGTGACCCCTGCGGTCGACTGGATCCGCCTCAATGCCTCGGTCACCGGCATCCCGGCGGGAGAGCGCTGCCGCATCGTGGTGGTGGCGAAGGGCGGCAAGCGCGAGATCGCCGGCAGCTGGCTGGTCGCCGACAAGGAGAAGGGCGCGAACCTCGACGGCTCGGCAGCCGTCCCCATGGACGACGTCGAGAAGGTCGTGGTCGAGAACGACAAGGGCAAGGAGTACGTACAGGTCAGGATCTGAGTACGCGCCGGGCCCGCACAGCGCATGCCCTTGCCGCGCCGCGGACGTAACCGGGGCGCATCGGCGTGCCTGCGGACGCGCCATGACGTGTGCGAGGGCGGCGCGCGTCACCCGCCTGCCCGGGTCTGTGGTGGAAGTGCGGAGGACGGCAGCGGTCGTCCGCCGCCGGGTGGATCCTGGCGGGTCGGCCACCTCACAGGGCAGTGCGCGCCAGGGCCAAGTGGTGGTCGCACATCACCTTGTGCCGCGGTGCCATTCGGCGGTGGCGTCGATGTTGGTGTCGGCCTGGCGTGCCGCTTCGGTGGGGTCCTTGCCGCGCAGGGCGGCCAGGAGGTCCTCGTGTCCGGCGGGGTCGGCGCCGTTGAACCCGGGCCGCTCCCAGAAGCCGGACATCGACGCGCGGAGCGGTTCGGTGAGGCTGCGGTACAGCTCGGCGAGCAGCGCGTTGCCCGAAGCGTCTGCGACGCGGGTGTGGAATTCCCAGTCGGCGCCGACCCAGCCGTCGAAGTCCCGGGCGGCCCAGGCCTGTGCGCGGCGTTCCAGTGCGAGGCCCATGGCCGCGAGGTCTTCGTCGGTGGCGTGGGTGGCGGCGAGGTGGGCGGCTTTGGCTTCGAGGGCGGCGCGGACGTCGAGGAGTTCGGTGGAGGCGCGGTCGGCGTAGAGGCGCCGGACGGCGCCGGAGAGCTCGTTGACCGCCCGTACGTAGGTGCCATCGCCCTGGCGGACTTCCAGGAGACCGGCGTGGGCAAGCGCGCGGATGGCTTCGCGGACGGTTCCGCGGGCGACTCCGAGCTGGCGCATCAGCTCCGGCTCCGGCGGGATCCGGGTGCCCACGGGCCAGGCGCCGTCGGTGATCTGCCGACGGAACGTGCTGAGTACTTCGGCGGCCAGTGTGGGGCGACGTACTGGATCCAGACTCATGCCCGCATCATACAACCGATGATTTGACCACCAAACGTTAGACGTTTTACGTTCGACCTATGACTGCTACCGCCGTCCTCGCCTCCGGCAGGCTTCTCGGCCGCACCCGCGCTGCCTGGCTCGCGGGAATCGGCGTGGTCCTCATCGCGCTCAATCTCCGCCTCGGCATCAGCAGCGCCTCCGCCCTGCTCGAAGCCCTGCGGACCGATCTCGGATTCGGTTCGGCGGCTGCCGCCGCCCTGCCCGCCCTGCCCACCCTGAGTTTCGCGGCGGCGGGGTTCTTCACCGGCCGCATCGCCGGCCGGCTCGGGACCGAGCGGACCGTTCTGCTCGCGCTCGCGGCCCTCACGGCCGGGCTCGCCCTGCGGGGCATCCACACCACCTGGGCGCTGCTCACCGGCACCGTCCTCGGCATGTCCGGCCTCGCCCTGTGCAACGTCCTGCTGCCCACCCTGCTCCGCGCCCACTTCCCCGCCCGGGTCACGCTCCTCACCAGCGTCTACACCACGGTGATGGCGCTCGGCTCGACCCTGGGTGCGGCTGTCGCCGTACCGCTGGCCGCCCGGGTGGGCTCCCCGTCCCTCGGGCTCGCCGCGTGGGCCGTGCCCGCGCTCCTCGCCACGCTCGTGTGGGCGTTCGTCCGCCCACCCGCGGCGCAGTCCGCTGCCCCCTCGGACGCCCGGCGCGGGACGTACGTGTCGCCGTGGGCGATGGCGCGCACCCGGCTCGGAGCGCTGGTCACCGCGTACTTCGCACTCCAGGCGCTGAACTGCTACGCCATCATCGGCTGGCTGCCCACGATGCTGTCCGAACAGGGCATGTCGAGCGGCGGCGCGGGCGGCATCCTCGCGGTGACACAGGCCGTCGGAATCCCGGCCACCTTCCTGGTGCTCGCCGTCGCCCGCGCGCCGCACCGGCTGCGACGTGCCTTCACGGCGATCTCCGCCGCCATGCTCGCCGGTCTCGTCGGGCTCCTCCTGGCCCCGCTCGCCCTGCCCGTCGCCTGGGCCCTGCTGATCGGGTTCGGGCTGTGCTCCTTCCCCCTGGTACTGGCCGTGATCGGCAACAGCGGGACCAGCCCCGGCGAGACCACCGCGCTCTCCAGCCTCTCCCAGTCCCTCGGCTACCTGGTCGCAGCCGCCGGCCCCTTCGCCATCGGCCTGCTGCGCAGCGCCTCCGGCGGCTGGACCGTGCCGATGGCAGCGCTGCTCGTCACGGCTGCCGCGCAACTTGCCGTGGGAATGGCTCTTACCGCCCAGCGGCACTGACCGTCCCGGCACGGAGCCGGCGGTGAGCCGCCCCGCCCTCTCCGCCTGCGTCGTCGTCCCGCTCCTACCCGCCCGGGTCGCGCGGCGGGCGCCGGGCGCCGCCGGGAACTCGCGGGGATACGGAGGTCTTCCTTGCCGTGGAACCGTGCAGCCTTCATGTCTCTCCTTCGGAATCCGCCCTGTTCATCCGGGCGGGATCCGGCCATGGTCCGACGGGGCGACGGGGCGACGGGCCCATGGCACCGCCGCGCGAGGCGGATACCGGGCCGTTCCCCCGCCATCCGCGCGCCGCACCGTCCGTCGGGGGCCGGGGCAGGGGCGGCGGCCTTCGCGCGAGCGCGTGAACGGCGGGTCGAGCGGCCGGTACCGGCCGTGGACGGCGGTGTCGTCGGACGATGCCCCCGTCCACCGCCGTGGGCGTACTCCGCCGCGGATCCGGTCGGCGCCGCACGCGTGAGGAGAGAAGCAAGGACTGGCCGACGGGCTGCGTTGTGGAAAGCGGCGTTTCGTGCCCCCTCCCCCCTGCCCCTACGGTCGGATTCATGGAGCTGAATCTTTTGACGGCGGGACAACTCACGGCTGCCCTGCGGGCCGGTGACGTGACGTCGGCGGAGCTGACCGACGAGGCGATCGCCCGTATCGAACGGGACGACGAGGTGGTCAACGCGATCTGTGTGCCGGACTTCGCCCGGGCGCGGGCCGCCGCGTGCGACGCCGACCGGGCGCGGGCCCGCGGTGAGGACCGGCCGCTGCTGGGCATCCCGGTGACGGTCAAGGAGTCGTACGACATCGCGGGGCTGCCCACGACCTGGGGCCTGCCGCAGCACCGGGACTTCGTACCGGCCGAGGACGCGGTGCAGGTGTCCCGGCTCAGGGCCGCGGGCGCGGTGGTGCTCGGCAAGACCAACGTGCCCGTCGGGCTGCAGGACATCCAGACCTTCAACGAGATCTACGGCACCACCACCAACCCGTGGGACCACCGCCGTACGTCGGGCGGCTCCTCCGGCGGCTCGGCGGCGGCCCTGGCGTCCGGATTCGGTGCGCTGTCCATCGGCTCCGACCTCGCCGGTTCGCTGCGCACCCCCGCGCACTTCTGCGGCGTCTACGCGCACAAGCCGACGCTCGGGCTGGTGGCGGCCCGTGGCATGGTCCCGCCGCCCGGTCCGGCGCTGCCGGTCGAGCACGACCTCGCCGTCGTCGGCCCTATGGCGCGCAGCGCCCGCGATCTCGCGCTCCTGCTCGACGTCATGGCCGGGCCGGACCCGCTGACGCTCGGCGCGGCGTACGGTCTGTCGCTGCCGCCCGCGCGCCATGAACGGCTCGGCGACTTCCGGGTCCTGGTCCTGGAGGAGCATCCGCTCATCCCGACCGGGGCCGCCGTGCGGGCGGCCGTGGGCCGGGTGGCCGACGCGCTGGCGGGTGGCGGTGCCCGCGTCGAGCGGGACAGTCCGCTGCTGCCCGGTCTGGCCGAGGCCGCGGTGCTCTACACGAAGTTCCTGTTCTCGGGTTCCGTCGCGCGTTTTCCCGTCGAGGCGTACGAACAACTGCGGGCCCGCGCAGCCCGGTTGGGCGCGGACGACGAGAGCCTCGACGCGGCGCGGCTGCGCGGCATGGTGCTCAGCCACAGCGACTGGCTCGAGCTGAACGGTCTGCGCGAGCTCCACCGCCACGGCTGGCGGCGGCTGTTCGCCGAGTTCGACGCCGTGGTGTGCCCCGTCACGCCCACTCCCGCGTTCCCGCACGACCACGAACCCGACCTGCTGAAGCGTCGGCTCGACATCGACGGCGTCGCGTACCCGTACGTCGACCAGTTCGTCTGGGCCGGGCTGGCCACGATGCCCGGTCTGCCCGCCACCGCCGTGCCGGCGGGCCGGTCGCCGGAGGGGCTGCCGGTGGGAGTGCAGATCATCGGTCCGATGTTCGAGGACCGCACTCCGCTGCGGCTGGCCGAGCTGCTGGAGCGGGAGATCGGTGGCTTCCGGGCACCGGAACAGGGCCCGGAGGCCCGTGCCGGAGCCCGGGGGGCGTCGGGTGCCGGTCAGCCCACGTAGCCCTCGGGGCTGCCCCAGGTGGCGCCGCGGGTGGTGGTGCGGTCGACGAGGACGCAGCGGGTGCCGGTGAAGTTGGTGGGCATGCACTTGTTGCAGTGGATGCAGAGGGACGGGGTGGCGGCGTCCTCGCGGAGCCGGTTGACCAGGTCGGGTTCGCGGAGCAGGGCGCGGGCCATGGCCACGAATCCGAAGCCCTCGCGCATCGCCCGGTCCATGACCGGTTTCGTGGTGATACCGCCGAGCAGGATCATCGGCAGCTTCACGGCGGCGCGGATCTGCCGGGCGTCCTCCAGCAGGTAGGCGTCCCGGTAGGGGTAGCTGCGCAGGAACCGGCCGCCGACCGCCTTCACCCCGAGCCGGGCGGGTTGGGGCATGACCGCGGCGAACTCGTGGAGCGGGGCGTCGCCCTTGAAGAGGTACATCGGGTTGAGCAGGGAGCTGCCCGCGGTCATCTCCAGGGCGTCGACGGTGCCGTCCTCCTCCAGCCACCGGGCCACCGCGATGGCCTCGTCGAGCCAGAAGCCGCCGGGCACTCCGTCGTCCATGTTCATCTTGGCGAGGACGGCGATCCGGCCGCCGACCGCGTCGTGGATGGCGCGCATGATCTCCCGGGCGAATCTGGCCCGGTTCTCCAGACTGCCGCCGTAGCGGTCGGTGCGGCGGTTGATGCGGGGGCTGAGGAAGGAGCTGGCCAGGTAGTTGTGGCCCAGGTGGACCTCGACGGCGTCGAAGCCCGTGGCGGCGGCGCGGCGGGCGGCCTCGGCGTGCGCCTCGGTGATGCGCCGGATGTCGTCGGGGGACGCCTCCCGGGCCCGGGTGAAGGCGGTGGTGTGGAAGAAGGCGGACGGGGCGAGGGCGGGGGCCCGGTTGGCGCGGGCTCCGGCGACGGGGCCGGCGTGGCCGATCTGCGCGGCGACGGCGGCGCCTTCGGCGTGCACGGCTTCGGTGAGGGCGCGCAGTCCGGGCAGGGCCTCGTCGGTCCAGTGGATCTGGTGCCGGTCGGTGCGCCCGTCCCGGCTGACGGCGCAGTAGGCGACGGTGGTCATGCCGACGCCGCCGCGCGCGTAGGCGACGTGGAAGTCGACCAGGTCCCGGGTGACCAGGGAGCGGTGGCCGAGACCCTCGTAGGTGGCTGCCTTGATGACCCGGTTGCGGAGCCGGACCGGGCCCAGCCGGGCGGGGGCCAGGACGTCGGGTACCTCGGTGGTGGTCATGGACGGTTCCTCCTCGGTGCGTCGGGACGTACGGGGATACGTTTCAGCGCGCCCCGTACACCGGCTGCGGCGGTTCGGCCCGGGCGAGCAGTGCGGTGGCGGCCTCCCCCGCCTCGGCCGGGCTCCACCGGGCGCCCTTGTCCGCGGTGGGGCCGGGGCGCCAGCCCTCCATCACCGTGATCCGTCCGGCCTCGGCCTCGAAGACCCGGCCGCTGACCCCGGCGCTGGCGGCCGAGCCGAGCCAGGCGACGAGCGGCGAGACGTTCTCCGGGGCCATCGCGTCGAACGCGCCCGCGGCGGGCGCCGCCATGGTCGCGGCGAAGGTCTCCTCGGTCATCCGGGTGCGGGCGGCCGGGGCGATCGCGTTGACCTGGACCCCGTAGCGGCCGAGTTCGGCGGCGGCCACCAGGGTCAGGGCGACGATCCCGGCCTTGGCGGCGGAGTAGCAGACCTGGCCGACGCTGCCCAGCAGCCCGGCCCCGGACGAGGTGTTGACGACCCGGGCCTCGGGCACCCGGCCCGCCTTCGCCTCCGACCGCCAGTGCGCCGCGGCGTGTTTGAGCGGCAGGAAGTGGCCCCTGAGATGGACCCGGGTCACCGCGTCCCAGTCGTCCTCGTCCAGGTTGACCAGCATCCGGTCGCGGAGGAAGCCGGCGTTGTTGACCAGGGTGTCGAGCCCGCCGAAGGCGTCGAGCGCGGTCGCGACGAGGGAGGCGGCGCCCTCGGCGGTGGCGATGTCCGCGCAGTGTGCGACGGCCTCGCCGCCGGCCGCGCGGATCTCCTCGACGACCTGCTGGGCGGGTGCGGTGGCGCCGCCCGAACCGTCGAGGCCGACGCCGAGGTCGTTGACCACGACCCGGGCGCCCTCGGCGGCGAGGGCCAGGGCGTGGGCGCGGCCGAGTCCGCGGCCCGCGCCGGTGACGACGGCGACGCGTCCGGCGCACAGGGCGGTCGGTGAGCTCATGGCGGAGGTCCTTTCGCTGGGCGGGGTCCGGCGGCCGGAGCGGGCGCCCGCCGAAGCGGGCGGTGCCCTCCCGCGGTGTCCGTATCACTGCTACGTTGAACCAAACAAACGTTAGGTGGAAAGGTAGCTGATCTGCTCATGGGTGTCTCCACCTCCGCCCCGGAAGAGGGCGTCGCCGTCGTCACCGTCGACTTCCCTCCGGTCAACGCCCTGCCGGTACGCGGCTGGTACGACCTCGCCGCCGCGGTGCGCGCCGCCGGGGCCGATCCGCAGATCCGGTGCGTGGTCCTCGGCGCCCAGGGACGCGGCTTCAACGCGGGCGTGGACATCAAGGAGATGCAGCGCGCGGAGGGGCACGACGCGCTCCTCGGGGCCAACCGGGGATGCTTCGAGGCGTTCGCCGCGGTCTACGAGTGCGAGGTCCCGGTGGTCGCCGCCGTGCACGGCTTCTGCCTCGGCGGCGGCATCGGCCTGGTGGGCAACGCGGACGCGATCGTGGCCAGCGAGGACGCGGTCTTCGGGCTGCCGGAGCTGGACCGGGGCGCGCTCGGCGCGGCCACCCATCTGGCCCGGCTGGTCCCGGCGCACCTGATGCGGGCCCTGTACTACACCTCGCGCACCGTGACGGCCCGGGAGCTGCACGGGCACGGTTCGGTGTGGCGCGTCGTCCCGCGCGAACGGCTGGCCGGGGCCGCCCTGGAGCTGGCCCGGGAGATCGCCGCGAAGGACGGCTCGCTGATCCGGCTGGCCAAGGCCGCCATCAACGGCATCGACCCGGTCGACGTACGCCGCAGCTACCGCTTCGAACAGGGCTTCACCTTCGAGGCCAACCTCAGCGGTGTCGCCGGGCGGGTGCGCGACACCTTCGGCACGGACGCGGACAAGGAGCGGGGCGCGTGAGCCAGGACAAGAGGATGACGGCCGACGAGGTGGCCGGCCGGCTGGAGAGCGGCATGACGGTCGGCATCGGCGGCTGGGGTTCGCGCCGCAAGCCGATGGCGCTGGTCCGGGCGCTGCTGCGGTCGGACGTCACGGACCTGACCGTGGTGTCGTACGGCGGTCCCGATGTCGGGCTGCTGGCCGCGGCGGGCCGGATCCGGAAACTGGTCACGGCGTTCGGGACGCTGGACTCGGTCCCGCTGGAGCCGCACTTCACGGCGGCCCGCCAGCGCGGCGCGTTCGAGATGGCCGAGCTGGACGAGGCGATGCTGATGTGGGGGCTGACGGCGGGCGCGCAGCGGTTGCCGTTCATGCCGGTACGGGCGGGGCTGGGCTCGGACCTGATGAAGGTCAACCCGGCGCTGCGCACGGTCACCTCGCCGTACGACGACGGGGAGGTGCTGGTCGCGGCGCCCGCGCTGCGGATGGACGCGGCGCTGGTCCACCTCAACCGGGCGGACGCCCAGGGCAACGGGCAGTACCTGGGCCCCGATCCGTACTTCGACGACCTGTTCTGCGAGGCCGCCGACCAGGCGTACGTCTCCTGCGAGCGGATCGTGGAGACCTCGGAGCTGCTGAAGGAGCACGGCCCGCAGACCCTGCTGGTCAAGCGGCCGTTCGTGACCGGGGTGATCGAGACGCCGAACGGTGCGCACTTCACCTCCTGCGTGCCCGACCACGACCGGGACGAGGCCTTCCAGCGCGCCTACGTCCGGGCCGCCCGCGATCCGGAGGCGTGGCCCGCCTTCGTCGCACGGTTCCTGTCCGGGGACGAGGCCGCCTACCAGTCCGCCGTCGCCGCGTTCCACCAGGAGGAAGCATGAGCACCGTCGTCGCACCGCCGAGCCGGGCGGAGTACTGCGTGGTGGCCTGCGCCGAGGCGTGGCGCGGCGCGGGCGAGGTCCTCGCCAGCCCGATGGGCACCGTCCCGGCCATCGGGGCGCGGCTGGCGCGGCTCACCTTCTCCCCCGCGCTGCTGCTGACCGACGGGGAGGCGCTGCTGATGGGCGACACCCCGGCGATGGGGACGGCCCCGGGGAGCGTCGAGGGGTGGCTGCCGTTCCGACAGCATCTGACGCTCACCGCCACCGGGCGGCGCCACGTGATGATGGGCGCCAGCCAGATCGACCGGTACGGCAACCAGAACATCTCCTGCATCGGCGACTGGGCCCGGCCCGCGCGGCAACTGCTCGGGGTGCGCGGCGCCCCCGTCAACACCCTGAACAACCCGACGAGTTACTGGATCCCGAGGCATTCGCCGCGGGTCTTCGTGGAGCGGGTCGACATGGTCAGCGGGGTCGGCTACGACCGGGCCGCGCAAGCCGGTCCGGCCGCGAGCCGGTACCACCGCATCCCCGAGGTCATCAGCGATCTGGGGGTCTTCGACTTCGAGACGCCCGACCGGACGATGCGGCTGCGCTCCCTGCACCCGGGGGTGAGCGTCGAACAGGTCGCCGCCGCCACCGGCTTCGCCCTCACGGTCCCCGCCGAGGTCCCGTTCACCCGGGAGCCCACCGGGGCGGAGCTGCGGCTGATCCGGGAGGTCCTCGACCCGGACGGGCTGCGCGGGCGCGAGGTGCCGGCATGACCGGGCCCGCGCCGCTGCCGACCGCGCTCACCGAGCTGACCGGGGTGCGGTACCCGATCGTGCAGACGGGGATGGGCTGGGTGGCCGGTCCCCGGCTGGTCTCCGCCACCGCGAACGCGGGCGCGCTCGGCATCCTGGCCTCGGCGACGATGACCGTCGAGCAGTTGCGCGCCGCGGTCCGGGAGGTGAAGTCCCGCACGGACGCGCCGTTCGGCGTCAATCTGCGGGCGGACGCGGGGGACGCCGCCGAGCGGGTCCGGATCATGATCGACGAGGGGGTCCGGGTGGCGTCGTTCGCGCTCGCCCCGTCGAAGGAGCTGATCGCCCGGCTCAAGGACGCGGGGGTCGTCGTCATGCCGTCCGTGGGGGCCCGGCGGCACGCGGAGAAGGTCGCCGCGTGGGGGGCCGACGCGGTGATGGTGCAGGGCGGGGAGGGCGGCGGACACACCGGGAACGTGGCCACCACCGTGCTGCTCCCCCAGGTCGTGGACGCCGTGGACATCCCGGTCGTCGCGGCGGGCGGTTTCCACGACGGCCGGGGGCTGGTCGCCGCGCTCGCCTACCGGGCGGCCGGGATCGGGATGGGCACGCGCTTCCTGCTCACCTCCGACAGCACCGTCCCGGACCCGGTCAAGGCGCGTTACCTGGCCGCCTCGGTCAAGGACGTCACGGTGACGGACCGGCTCGACGGGCTGCCGCACCGGATGCTGCGCACCCCCATGGTCGACGCCCTGGAGCGCTCGGGCCGGGCGGCCTCGCTGCTGCGGGCGGTGCGGCACGCGGCCGCCTTCCGCAGGGAGTCGGGGACGAGCTGGCCCCGGCTGGTCCGGGACGGGCTGGCGATGAAGCACGGCAAGGAGCTGACCTGGAGCCAGGTGCTGCTGGCCGCCAACACCCCGATGCTGCTCAAGGCCGCCCTGGTCGAGGGGCGTACCGATCTCGGGGTGATGGCCTCGGGTCAGGTGGCGGGGGTGATCGGGGACCTGCCGTCCTGCGCGGAGCTGGTCGAGCGGATCATGGCGGAGGCGCGGGCGGCGCTGAAGGAGCTCGGCGCCCTCTGAGAACGGCCCGCTCCGGCGTTCCCCGAGGGCGCCGGAGCGGTCAGAGGCGTTCGATGACGGTGACGTTGGCGAGGCCGCCGCCCTCGCACATGGTCTGGAGGCCGTAGCGGCCGCCGGTGCGCTCCAGTTCGTGCAGCAGGGTGGTCATCAGCCGGGTGCCGGTGGCGCCGAGCGGGTGGCCGAGCGCGATGGCGCCGCCGTTGACGTTGACCCGGTCCGGGTCGGCGCCGGTCTCCTTCAGCCAGGCCAGGACGACCGGGGCGAACGCCTCGTTGATCTCAACCAGGTCCATGTCGTGGATGGACATGCCGGTCTTCTTCAGGGCGTGCGCGGTCGCCGGGATGGGCGCGGAGAGCATCCGGATCGGGTCCTCGCCGCGCACCGAGAGGTGGTGGACGCGGGCCCGGGGGGTCAGTCCGTGCTCCGCGACGGCCCGTTCCGACGCGATGAGCAGCGCGGAGGCGCCGTCGGAGACCTGCGAGGAGACGGCGGCGGTGAGCAGACCGCCCTCGACCACCGGTTTCAGGGCGGCCATCTTCTCGACGGTGGTGTCCCGGCGCGGCCCCTCGTCCACCGTCACCTCGCCGTACGGGACGGTCTCCCGGTCGAAGCGGCCCTCGTCGATGGCGCGCGCCGCCCGCTGGTGCGAGCGCAGGGCGAACTCCTCCATGGCCTCGCGGGTGATGTCCCACTTCCGGGCGATGAGTTCGGCGCCGTGGAACTGGTTGACGGGTGCGTCGCCGTAGCGGGCGCGCCAGCCCTCGGAGCCCGCGTAGGGGCCCTCGGTGAGCCCGAGGGGGTCGGCGGCCTGGCGGGAGGCGAAGGCGATGGGGATCATGGACATGTTCTGGGTGCCGCCCGCGGCGACCAGGTCCTGGGTGCCGGAGAGGACGCCCTGGGCGGCGAAGTGGGCGGCCTGCTGGGAGGAGCCGCACTGCCGGTCGACGGTGGTGCCGGGCACCTCCTCGGGGAGGCCCGCGGCGAGCCAGGCGGTGCGGGCGATGTTCCCGGCCTGCGGGCCGACGGTGTCCAGGCAGCCGAACACGACGTCGTCGACGGCGGCCGGGTCGACGCCGGCGCGCTCCACCAGCGCCTTGAGGACGTGGGCGCCGAGGTCGGCGGGGTGGACGGCGGCGAGTCCGCCCCTGCGGCGGCCGACCGGGGTGCGTACCGCTTCGACGATGTAGGCCTCGGCCATGACTGCTCCTCCACGGGAGAGTGGGTGGTGTGTCGGGTAACGGGCGGACCCGCCCTGGGCTTCACGCCCGCTGGCTGCTGACGGAGACGGTCTCCCCGGTCATGTACGCGGAGTAGCCGCTGGCCAGGAAGACGATGACGTTGGCGACCTCCCAGGGCTCGGCGTACCGGCCGTACGCCTCGCGCCCGGTGAGTTCGGCGAGCAGTTCCGGGGTGGTGACCTTCACCAGGTGCGGGTGCATGGCCAGGCTCGGGGCGACGGCGTTGACGCGTACCCCGAAGTCGGCGGCCTCCAGGGCGGCGCACCGGGTGAGGGCCATGACCCCGGCCTTGGCGGCGGCGTAGTGGGCCTGGCCGCGCTGGGCGCGCCAGCCGACGACCGAGGCGTTGTTGACGACGACCCCGCCGTTGCCGCCGTCCCTGAGGTGGCGCAGGGCGGTGCGGGTGCAGCGGAAGGTGCCGCCCAGGGTGACGTCGAGGACCTTCGTCCACTGCTCGTCGGTCATGTCGACGAGATCGGCGGTGCCGCCGAGGCCCGCGTTGTTGACGACGACGTCGAGGCCGCCGTGGCGTTCGGCGGCGTACGCGAAGAGGGCGTCGACCTGGTCCTGGTCGGTGACGTCGCAGGGCAGGGCGGCGACCCGGTCCGCGCCGAACTCCCCGGCGAGCGCGGCGGCGCTCTCGGCCAGGCGGCGCTCGTGGGCGTCGCCGATGACGATCCTCGCCCCCTCCTCCAGGAACCGGCGGGCGGTCGCGCCGCCGATCCCGGCGCCCGCGGCGGCGGTGATCACCGCGGTGCGGCCGTCCAGGAGGGAGTGGCCCGGTACGTAGGTCGGCCGGTGGGTCACGGGCGGGGCTCCTTCGGCAGGCCGAGGACGCGCTCGGCGATGATGTTCCGCTGGATCTCGTTGGACCCGGCGTAGATGGTGTCGGCGCGGGAGAAGAGGAACAGCCGCTGCCACCGGTCGAGTCCGTACGGGGCCTCGGCGGCGGTCATGCCTCCGGCGCCCAGGACGGCCATGGCGAGTTCGCCCAGTTCCCGGTGCCAGGTGGCCCAGAAGATCTTGCCGATGGACGCCTCGGGGCCGGGCGCGCCGGCCGCGACGCCGTCGAGCATCCGCAGGGCGTTCCAGCGGATGGTCTCCAGCCCGGTCCAGGCGCGGGCGAGCCGGTCGCGGACGAGCGGGTCCTTCGCCGCGCCGTTGCGCCGGGCCAGGGCGACGAGGGCCTCCAGTTCGCGCCGGAAGCCGACCTGCTGGCCCAGGGTGGAGACGCCGCGCTCGAAGCCGAGAGTGGCCATGGCGACGCGCCAGCCGTCGCCCGGCTCCCCCACGACGTGCTCGGCGCGCGTGCGGGCGCCGTCGAAGAAGACCTCGTTGAACTCGTGGTCGCCGGTGAGCTGGGTGATCGGCCGGATCTCCACCCCGGGGCCGTCCAGCGGGACCAGCAGGTAGGACAGGCCGTGGTGGCGCGTCGAGCCGGGCTCGGTGCGGGCGACCACGAAGCACCACTGGGCCTCGTGGGCCATCGACGTCCAGATCTTCTGTCCGGTGACGACCCAGTCGGGGCCGTCCCGCTCGGCCCTGGTCCGTACGTTCGCCAGGTCGGAGCCGGCGTCCGGCTCGCTGTAACCCTGGCACCACAGCTCCTGGACGGCGGCGATCGGCGGCAGGAACCTGGCCCGCTGCGCGGGGGTGCCGAAGGCCACCAGCGTCGGCCCGAGCAGTTGCTCGCCGATGTGGTTGACCCGGGCCGGGGCGTCGGCCAGGGCGTACTCCTCGTGGAAGGCGATCTGCTGCTCGATGCTCGCGCCGCGCCCGCCGTACTCCTCGGGCCAGCCCACGCACGTCCAGCCGGCGGCCGCCATGTGCCGCTCCCAGCCCAGGCGTTCGTCGAACGCCTCGTGCTCGCGCCCGGGTCCGCCGCGGCCGCGCAGGTCCGCGAAGGAACCGGTGAGGTTGGCGGCCAGCCAGCCGCGGATCTCGGTGCGGAACGCCTCGACGCTGCTCATGACGGTACGTTAATCTACCAAACACTTGTTAGGGAAGGAGGGGCGGATGTCCACTGCCCACGACGAGCCGGTGCGCTACGAGACGCGGGGCCCGGTCGCCACGGTGACCATGAACCGGCCCGACTACCGCAACGCCCAGAACTCCGCGATGACCTACGCCCTGGACCGGGCGTTCTACCGCGCGGCGGAGGACGACGAGGTGAAGGCCGTCGTCCTGGCCGGGGCGGGCAGGCACTTCTCCGCCGGGCACGACATCGGCACCCCCGAGCGGGACGCGCACCTCCCCTTCGAGCGCCGGGCCGGGCTCTGGTGGGACCACTCGGACAAGGCGGGCGCGGAGAGCCGCTTCGCCCGCGAGTCCGAGGTGTACCTGGGCATGTGCCGCCGCTGGCGGGAGCTGCCGAAGCCGGTCGTCGCCTCGGTGCAGGGCGCGTGTGTGGCCGGGGGGCTGATGCTCGCCTGGATCTGCGACCTGATCGTGGCGAGCGAGGACGCCTTCTTCGCCGACCCGGTGGTCCGGATGGGCATCCCCGGGGTCGAGTACTTCGCCCACCCCTGGGTGATGCCGCCGAGGATCGCCAAGGAGTTCCTCTTCACCGGCGACCGGATGAGCGCGCAACGGGCGTACGAGGTCGGCATGGTCAACCGGGTCGTGCCCCGGGAGGAACTGGCCGAGCGCACGAGGGAGCTGGCGCTGCGCATCGCCGAGATGCCGCGGATGGGCCTGGCCCTGACCAAGCGCGCCGTCAACCAGGCCGAGGACCTCCAGGGGATGCACACCGGGATGGACTCGGTGTTCGGCCTGCACCACCTGGCCCACGCCCACAACGCCGAAACCGCCTCCGACGCGCTCGGCGGCATGGACATCCGGGCGATGAAGAAGGCGGGCTCCTGATGGACCTCGCTCTCGACGCCGCCGACGAGGCGTTCCGCGACGAGGCCCGCGCCTGGCTGGCCGCGCACGTCCCCGCCGTCCCCCTGCCGTCCCTGGAGACCGCCGAGGGCTTCGCCGCCCACCGGGAGTGGGAGGCCGTACTGGCCGCGGACCGCTGGTCGGTGGTCTCCTGGCCCGAGGAGTACGGCGGGCGCGGCGCCTCGCTGCTGCGCTGGCTGCTCTTCGAGGAGGAGTACTACGCGGCCGGGGCGCCCGGCCGGGTCGGCCAGAACGGGATCAATCTGCTGGCCCCCACCCTCTTCGAGTACGGCACCGACGAGCAGCGGGCCCGGCTGCTGCCCCCGACGGCGAGCGGCGAACTCGTCTGGGCGCAGGCGTGGTCGGAGCCGGAGGCCGGCTCGGACCTGGCCTCGCTGCGCTCGACGGCCGTACGGGCCGACGGCGGCTGGCTGCTCCACGGCCAGAAGACCTGGTCCTCCCGGGCCGCCTTCGCCGACCGGGCGTTCGGCCTCTTCCGCAGCGACCCGGACGCGGACCGGCCGCACCGGGGGCTGACGTATCTGATGTTCCCGCTGGACGCGGAGGGGGTCACGGTGCGGCCCATCGGGCGGCTCGACGGGAAGCCCGCCTTCGCCGAGCTCTTCCTGGACGGGGTGTTCGTCCCGGACGCGGACGTGATCGGCGAGCCGGGGCAGGGCTGGCGGGTGGCGATGAGCACCACCGGCAACGAGCGCGGGCTGACCCTGCGCAGCCCCGGCCGGTTCACGGCCGCCGCCGAACGGCTGACCGCGCTGTGGCGGGCCCACGGCGACCCCGGGGACACGGCGCTGCGCGACCGGGTCGCCGACGCGGTGATCGCGGCCCGCGCCTACCGGCTGTTCTCCTACGCGGGCGCCTCCCGGGTGCTGCACGGCGAGGACGCCCCGGCCGCAGCCTCCAGCCTCAACAAGCTCTACTGGTCCGAGCTGGACATCGCGCTCCACGAGACGGCGCTCGACCTGCTGGGCCCGTACGGCGAACTCGCCGACCACGCGGCGGACGCCCCGCCCGGCGGCTGGGCGGAGGGGTACACCTTCTCGCTGGCCGGTCCGGTCTACGCGGGCACCAACGAGATCCAGCGCGACATCGTCGCCGAGCGGCTGCTCGGCCTGCCGAAGGGACGCCGCTGATGCGCTTCCTCCTCGACGCCGAGCAGCGGGAGTTCGCCCGCTCCCTCGATGCGCGGCTCGCCTCCGGCGACGTCCCGGCCGCGGTCCGGTCCTGGGCGGCCGGGGACCACAAACCGGGGCGGGAGCTGCGGGACGGGCTCGCCGAGGCCGGGCTGTTCGCGCTGGCGGTGGCGCCCGAGCACGACGGGCTCGGCCCGCTGCCGCTGGAGCTGGCCGTCGCCTTCGAGGTGCTGGGGCGGCACGCCGTACCCGGGCCGCTGGTCGAGACGGTCGCGGCGGCGGCCCTGCTCGGCCGGCTCGGCGACGAGGGGCCGGCCGCCGAGTGGCTGCCCCGGGTCGCCTCGGGGGCGTCGGAGCTGTCGCTCTGTCTGACCGTGCTGAGCCCGTACGCCCTGGACGCCGACGCGGCGGAGGCGGTCCTCGTGGTAAACGGCGACGCGTTGGGCCTCGCGGCCGGGGCGGGGCCCGTGCAGCCCTCGGCCGATCCGGCGCGGCGTCTGGCCCGGCCCACGGGCGGGACCGTCCTGGCCCGGGGCCCGGCGGTGACCCGGGCCGCCGGGTACGCGGCCGGGGTGGCGGCGCTCCTCACGGCGGCCCAGGCGCTCGGGGTCGGCCGCACCCTGCTGACCCGTACCGTCGCCTACGCCCAGCAGCGCACCCAGTTCGGGGCGGCGATCGGGTCCTTCCAGGCGGTCAAGCACCGGCTGGCCGACACCCTGCTGGCCCTGGAGTTCGCCGAGCCGCTGGTGCACGGCGCCGCGCTGGCGCTGGCCGCCGACGACGGTGCGGCGGCCCGGGAGATCGCCGCGGCCAAGGTCGCGGCGGGCGAGGCCGCGTACGGGGCGGCCCGCACCGCCCTCCAACTGCACGGGGCGGTGGGCTACACCGACGAGCTGGACCTGTCGCTGTGGATCCGCAAGGCCCGGCCGCTGCGCGACGCCTGGGGCACACCGGCCGCCTGCCGGGCCCGGGTCCTGGAAGGTGCCTGACCGGATGCGGGGAGGAGCGGTCCGATGAGGCCGACCGAGGAGCAGGAGCAGCTGAGGTCGGCGGTGGCCACGCTGCTGACGAAGCATCAGGGCGACGCGGCGTGGACCCCGTTGACCGGGCAGATCGGCGTGGCCGGGCTGACCGTTCCGGAGGAGCACGGCGGGCTGGGCGGCGGTGCCCGGGACGTCCACGTGGTGATGGAGGAGCTGGGCGGGTGTCTGAGCCCGGTACCGTTCCTCGGCTCGGCGGTGCTCACCGCCGGGGCGCTGCTGGCCACCGGTGACCGGGCGGCCTGCGGGCGGCTGCTCCCCGGGTTCGCCGAGGGCACCTCGGTGGGCGCCCTGGCCTGGGCCGAGGGCGGATCCTGGGACGGGGCGGCGGTCCGCGCGGCGGCGGTGCCGGGCCCGGGAGACGGCTGGCGGCTCACCGGGGTCAAGGAGCACGTCCTGGACTGGCCGGAGATCGACGTCCTGGTCGTCGCTGCCCGGACCGGGGCGGGGCTCTCGCTCTTCGAGGTGGCGCCCGGCGCCGCCGGGGTGCGCCGGGAGCCCGTGGTGACGATGGACACCACCCGGGCCCAGGCCCGATGGGTGCTCACCGGCGCCGAGGGGCGGTTGCTGGGCGCGGACGGCGACGGCGGCCGGTGCCTGGAGCGGGTGCGGGACCTGGCGTGCGCGGCCCTCGCCGCGGAGCAGGCGGGCGCGGCCGCGCGCTGTCTGGAGCTCACCGTCGCCCATGCCCGTGACCGGGTCCAGTTCGGGCGGCCCATCGGCTCGTTCCAGGCGGTGAAGCACCGGCTGGCGGACGCCTACGTCCTGGTGGAGTCGGCGCGTTCGGCGGCGCTCGGGGCCGCGTACGCCGCCGACACCGACCCGGCGGCGCTGCCGAGGGCGGCCGCCGTCGCCAAGTCCGTCTGCTCCGAGGCGTTCTCGGCGGTGGCGGGCGAGACGATCCAGCTGCACGGCGGGATCGGGATCACCTGGGAGCACGATGCGCACCGCTACTTCAAGCGGGCGCACGGAGCGGGCGAGCTGTTCGGCGCGCCCGCGCACCACCGGGCGCGGCTCGCCGCCGGGCTCGGGCTGACGGGCTGACGGGCTGACGGGCTGACGGGCTGACGGGCTGACGGCGTATTTTCGGGCAGGAGGCGCACGGCATGGACACCGGTGACGGATGGGACTTCACGGGGCGGGTGGTGCTGGTCACCGGCGGTACCAGGGGCATCGGGGCTGCCATCGCGGAGGCGTTCCTCGGCGCCGGGGCCGAGGTGGTGGTCTGCGGCCGGAGCGCGCCCGGGGCCCCGCCGTCGGCCGGGGGGCGCTCCGCGGTCTTCGTCCCGGCCGACGTACGCGACCCGGTGGCGGCGGGGGCCCCGGTGACGGCGGCGGTGGAGCGGTACGGCCGGCTCGACGTGCTGGTCAACAACGCGGGCGGCTCGCCGGACGCCGACGCGGCCACCGTCTCGCCCCGGTTCGTGGAGAAGGTCGTCGCGCTCAACCTGCTGGCTCCGTTCTACGTGTCGCAGGCGGCGTGCCGCGTCATGCGGGCCCAGGAGGGCGGGGGCGCGATCGTCAACATCGGCAGCGTCTCCGCCCACGACCCGCAGCCCGGCACCGCCGCCTACTCGGCGGCCAAGGCGGGGCTGCTGGCCCTCACCCGGGCGCTGGCGCTGGAGTGGGCGCCCGCGGTCCGGGTGAACCACATCACGACGGGCCCGGTCCGCACCCCGGACGCGGCGGCGGTCTACGGCGCGGAGGGGGTGGCGGCGGTGGCGGCGGTGATCGCGACGCGGCGGCTGGCCGAGCCGGACGACGTGGCGCGGGCCTGCCTGTTCCTCGCCAGCGGCCTGTCCGGCCATGTGAGCGGGGCGGACCTGGCGGTGCACGGCGGCGGCGAGTTCCCCGCCCGCTACCTGGCGGTGCGGGCGGCCGACGGGGCGGTGTGAGGCCGACGTCACGCAGGCGTCCGCGATCAACGGGGCGGGACTCCGGTACGGTGGCGAACGCTTCGCGCCCGAGAACCGCATCGCCCGTCCTGACGCCACACCCGTGACACGACTGGGGAGTCCGATGTTCGAGAAGGTACTGGTCGCCAACCGTGGCGAGATCGCGATCCGCGCCTTTCGCGCGGCGTTCGAGCTCGGCGTCTCCACCGTCGCCGTGTTCCCCTACGAGGACCGCAACTCGCTCCACCGGGCCAAGGCCGACGAGGCCTATCTGATCGGGGAGCGCGGCCATCCCGTACGCGCCTACCTCTCGGTGGACGAGGTGATCGGCGCGGCCCGCCGGGCGGGGGCCGACGCGGTCTACCCCGGCTACGGCTTCCTGTCGGAGAACCCGGACCTCGCGGCGGCGTGCACGGAGGCCGGGATCACCTTCGTCGGCCCGCCCGCCCCGGTGCTGCACCTGACCGGGAACAAGTCCCGGGCGGTCGCGGCGGCCCGGGAGGCCGGGGTGCCCGTCCTGAAGTCCTCCGAGCCCTCCACGGACGTGGACGCGCTCGTGGCGGCGGCGGACGGCATCGGCTTCCCGGTCTTCGTGAAGGCCGTCGCGGGCGGCGGCGGGCGCGGCATGCGCCGGGTCGCCGAACCGGCGGAGCTGCGGGAGGCCATCGACGCGGCCATGCGCGAGGCGCGCTCCGCGTTCGGCGACGCGACGGTCTTCCTGGAACAGGCGGTGATCGACCCCCGCCACATCGAGGTGCAGATCCTCGCCGACGCCGAGGGAAACGTGGTGCATCTGTACGAGCGGGACTGCTCGTTGCAGCGCCGCCACCAGAAGGTCGTCGAGATCGCGCCCGCCCCGCACCTCGACCCGGCGCTGCGGGAGCGGATCTGCGCCGATGCCGTCGCCTTCGCCCGCCACATCGGGTACGTGAACGCGGGCACCGTCGAGTTCCTGGTGGACCGCGACGGCCATCACGTCTTCATCGAGATGAACCCGCGCATCCAGGTGGAGCACACCGTGACCGAGCAGGTCACCGGGCGCGACCTGGTCATCGCCCAGCTGCGCATCGCCGCCGGCATGACCCTGCCCCAACTGCGCCTCACCCAGGACGACATCACCCTCACCGGCACGGCGCTCCAGTGCCGGATCACCACGGAGGACCCGGCGAACGGCTTCCGGCCGGACACCGGCACCATCTCCGCGTACCGCTCCCCCGGCGGCCCGGGGGTCCGGCTGGACGGCGGCACCGTCCACACCGGTGCGGAGGTCTCCGCGCACTTCGACTCGATGCTGGTCAAGCTCACCTGCCACGGGCACGACTTCGCCAACGCGGCCCGCCGGGCCCGGCGGGCCATCGCGGAGTTCCGCATCCGGGGCGTGGCGACCAACCTGCCGTTCCTGGGCGCCGTGCTGGACCATCCCGACTTCCGGGCGGGGCACGTCACGACCGGCTTCATCGACGCGCACCCGGAGCTGATCCGGGCCCGACCGTCGGCCGACCGGGGCAGCCGCATGCTGGGCTACCTCGCCGAGACCACCGTCAACCGCCCGTACGGGCCCCGCCCCGCCGTGATCGACCCGGCGGACAAGCTGCCCCCGCTGCCGCCGGGCACCCCGCCGGCCGGCTCCCGGCAGCGGCTCGCGGCCCTGGGCCCGGAGGCGTTCGCCGCCGAGCTGCGCGCACAGACCGCCCTCGCCGTAACCGACACGACGTTCCGCGACGCCCACCAGTCGCTGCTGGCCACCCGGGTGCGCACCCGGGACCTGCTGACCGTCGCACCGTACGTCGCGCGGACCGCGCCGGAGCTGCTCAGCCTCGAATGCTGGGGCGGCGCCACCTACGACGTGGCACTGCGCTTCCTGGCCGAGGACCCGTGGGAGCGGCTGGTGAAGCTCCGGGAGGCGGTGCCCAACATCTGCACCCAGATGCTGCTGCGCGGCCGCAACACGGTCGGCTACACCCCCTACCCCACCGAGGTCACCGAGGCGTTCGTCGCCGAGGCCGCGGCGGGCGGGATGGACATCTTCCGGATCTTCGACGCCCTCAACGACGTGGACCAGATGCGCCCGGCGATCGACGCGGTGCGCGCCACCGGCACCTCGCTCGCCGAGGTGGCGCTCTGCTACACCGCCGATCTCTCCGACCCGGGCGAGACCCTGTACACCCTGGACTACTACCTGCGGCTGGCCGAGCGGATCGTGGACGCGGGCGCCCATGTGCTGGCCATCAAGGACATGGCGGGGCTGCTGCGCCCGCCGGCCGCCCGCACCCTGGTCACGGCGTTGCGCGAGCGGTTCGACCTGCCGGTCCATCTGCACACCCACGACACCGCGGGCGGGCAGCTCGGCACGCTGGTCGCCGCGATCGACGCGGGGGTGGACGCGGTCGACGCGGCGGTCGCCTCGATGGCCGGGACGACCAGTCAGCCCCCGCTGTCGGCGCTGGTGGCCGCCACCGACCACACCGAGCGGGCCACGGGCCTGTCGCTGGCGGCGGTCAACGACCTGGAACCGTACTGGGAGGCGACCCGCAAGGTGTACGCCCCGTTCGAGTCCGGGCTCACCTCGCCGACCGGCCGGATCTACCGCCACGAGATCCCCGGCGGGCAGCTGTCCAATCTGCGTCAGCAGGCCATCGCGCTCGGTCTGGGCGACCGGTTCGAGCTGATCGAGGACTGCTACGCGGCGGCGGACCGGATGCTCGGCCGGCTGGTGAAGGTGACGCCCTCGTCGAAGGTGGTGGGCGATCTGGCGCTGCACCTGGTGGGCGCGGGGGTGACGGCGGCGGACTTCGAGGCCGACCCGGGCCGGTTCGACGTTCCGGACTCCGTGATCGGCTTCCTCCACGGGGAGCTGGGCGATCCGCCCGGCGGCTGGCCCGAGCCGTTCCGGACCCGGGCGCTGCGGGGCCGTCCGGCGAAGGAGCGGTTGGCCCGGCTGTCCGAGGAGGACCGCGAGGGGCTGCGGAAGTCGCCACGCGCGACGCTGAACCGGCTGCTCTTCCCGGGCCCGACCAAGGAGTTCGAGGCGCACCGGGAGGCGTACGGCGACACGTCGGTGCTGCCGACCCGGGATTTCCTGTACGGGCTGGAGCCGGAGACCGAGCACACCGTGACCCTGGAGCCGGGGGTGACGCTGCTGATCGAGCTGGAGGCCGTCTCCGAGCCGGACGAGCGCGGGTTCCGGAGCGTTCTGGCCACGCTCAACGGGCAGTTGCGGCCGGTGTCGGTGCGGGACCGGTCGGTCGCCACGGAGGTGAAGGCGGCGGAGAAGGCGGACCGGGGCGACGCGGGACAGGTCGCGGCGCCGTTCGCCGGGGTCGTCACCCTCCAGGTGGAGCAGGGGGCGCAGGTGGCGGCCGGTCAGACCGTGGCCACCATCGAGGCGATGAAGATGGAGGCGTCGATCACCGCCCAG
Source organism: Streptomyces sp. NPDC015144 (assembly GCF_043079735.1). Classification (NCBI taxonomy): domain Bacteria; kingdom Bacillati; phylum Actinomycetota; class Actinomycetes; order Kitasatosporales; family Streptomycetaceae; genus Streptomyces; species Streptomyces sp. NPDC015144. The sequence goes on from NZ_JBIBUU010000010.1 coordinate 269,835, forward strand.
ACCGCCGGGACCGTGCGGCGGCTGGCGATCGGCTCCGTCCAGCAGGTCGAGGCGGGCGATCTCCTGCTGGAGATCGGCTGAGCGGCCGGGGGGCGGGCGGGTGGGCCCGCCCCCGGGGCGTGGGTGTTACGCGTCCTCGTCGTTGACCCAGCTCATGAGCTTGCGCAGCTCGCGGCCGGTGGTCTCCAGGAGGTGGTCGCTGTCGGCCTTCTTGTACTCGTTGTACTTGGGCAGGCCGTTGTGGTACTCGGCCATCCAGTTCTTCGCGAAGGTGCCGTCCTGGATCTCCGCGAGGACCTTCTTCATCTCGGCCTTGGTCGCGTCCGTGATGATCCGCGGCCCGGTCACGTAGTCGCCCCACTCGGCGGTCTCCGAGATCGACCAGCGCATCTTCTCCAGACCGCCCTCGTACATCAGGTCCACGATGAGCTTCAGCTCGTGGAGGCACTCGAAGTACGCGATCTCCGGCTGGTAACCCGCCTCGGTCAGCGTCTCGAAACCGGCCTTCACCAGCGCCGCCGTACCACCGCAGAGAACGGCCTGCTCACCGAACAGGTCGGTCTCGGTCTCCTCGGTGAACGTGGTCTTGATGACCCCGGCCCGCGTCCCGCCGATCGCCTTCGCGTACGACAGCGCCAGCGCCAGTCCGTTGCCCGTGGGGTCCTGCTCGACCGCCACGATGCACGGAACCCCGCGCCCCTCCTCGTACTGACGCCGCAC
>NZ_JBIBUU010000011.1:0-269635 GCF_043079735.1 Streptomyces sp. NPDC015144
CACGTCCATACCGGTCTCGAGCCCGACTGGGACGCGGTCTTCGGCCCCGTGGCCGACCGCCGTACCGTCGACCTGCCCACCTACGCCTTCCAACGCCGCCGCTACTGGCTCGACACCCCCGCCGTGTCAGGCGAGGCCGCCGACCTGGGGCTGGGGGCCGCCGGCCATCCGCTGCTCGGGGCCGCGCTCGCGCTCGCGGACGGGCAGGGGCATGTGTTCACCGGGAAGCTCTCCCTGGCAGGTCACCCCTGGCTCGCAGATCACGCGATCTCGGAGAACGCCCTCCTGCCGGGTGCGGCCTTCGTGGAACTGGCCCTGTACGCCGGCAGCCACGTCGACTGCGATCAGGTCGAGGAGATCACACTGGAGGCGCCGCTGGTGATCCCCGAACACGGCACCGTCCAGATCCAGGTGGTGGTCGGAGACGCCGACGAGTCCGGGCGACGCCGGATCACCGTCCACTCATCCGAGGGGCCCGCGACGGGCGCGCGGGATTCGGAAGAGGCGTACTGGACCCGCCATGCCGTGGGGCTTCTGGCGGGATCGGACAAGACCCCTGGTGACCACCTCGGAGCGGCTTCCTGGCCTCCCGCCGGTACCACCGAGGTGCCGGTCGAGGAGCTCTACGCCCAACTCGCCGCGCGGGGCTACACCTATGGCGCGGCCTTCCGCGGGCTGCGGAACGTATGGCGTGGCAAGGACGCGCTCTTCGCGGAGGTGAGCCTGCCGGAGGAGTTGACCGGGGAAGCCGCGGGGGCGTGTGTGCACCCGGCTCTGCTGGACGCCGTGCTGCATCCGCTGGGCCTCGACCTGGCCAAGCCGGGGGTGGAAGTGGGGCCGCTGCGGCTGCCCTTCACCTGGGCGGGAGTGCGGCTGCATTCCGTGGCCGCCACCACCTTGCGGGTGAGGCTGGCGCCCACGGGGCAGGACACCGCCGCGCTCTCCCTGGCCGACGCCGAGGGGGCGCCGGTGCTGAGCGTCGAGTCCCTGACGCTGCGGCCGTTCGATCCGGCGCAGCTGCTCGGCCCCGGGGCACGGCACCGCGACACGTTGTTCGGTGTGGAGTGGGTTCCGGTCACGCCCGTCGGCGGTGACGGAACCGAGCCGATCTCCGCACATGTCGTCGTCGCCACGCCCGGCCCCGTCGCGGATCAGGACGCGGTCGCCGCCGCCCATCAAACCGCGCAACACGCGCTCGAACTCGTACAGCGGTGGCTCGGCGCGGAGCCGCCGCCCGCAGAGCGGCTGCTTCTCGTGACACGCGGTGCGGTGGCCGTACGACCGGACGACGCCGTGACCGACCTGGCAGGGGCAACGGTCTGGGGCCTGCTGCGCAGCGCGCAGTCCGAGCATCCTGGCCGGTTCATCCTGCTCGACGTCGAGCACACCGGTGTGACCGGTCAGGCCGATGCCATCGGCCACGTTGGCCAGACGACTCAGGAAGTCGGTCCGGCGTGGGAGGGGGCTGAGTCACAGGGCGCCGTGCCTGTCGAGGTGATTCAGGCGGTTCTCGCTACTGGGGCGCCTCAACTCGCCCTTCGAGACGGTGCGTTGCTGAGTCCTCGTCTGGTGCGGGCCACGGAGGAGAAGTCCGAGACCTCCACGCGGAGGCTGGACCCTGATGCCACGGTCCTTGTCACCGGCGGGACGGGTGCGCTGGGCAGGCAGGTGGCCCGGCACCTCGTCACCGAGTACGGGGTACGCCATCTGCTGCTCACCAGCCGTCGCGGGCTCGACGCCTCCGGGGCCGGCGCCTTCCGCGACGAACTGGTCGCATTGGGGGCGGCAGTGACCGTGGCCGCCTGCGACGCGGCCGACGGGGAAGCCCTGGCGGAGCTGCTGGCCACAGTCCCGGACGAACATCCCCTGGGTGCGGTGATCCACGTCGCGGGGGTGACGGACGACGGCGTGGTGGAGGCGCTGACCCCGGACCGCTTGGCCGCCGTGCTGCGGCCGAAGGTCGACGCGGCCTGGAATCTCCACATGGCCACACGAGAGAGCGAGTTGGCCGCCTTTGTCCTCTACTCGTCCTACGCGGCGACCATCGGCAATGCCGGACAGGCCAACTACTCGGCAGGCAACGCGTACCTGGACGCGCTTGCCGCCCACCGTCGGGCCCAGGGACTCAGCGCTGTCTCGCTGGCCTGGGGTCTGTGGGCCGACGAGGCGGAGCCGGCGGCCGGGACGGAGCCGCAGGAGGGCAGCGCCGTCACCGCGACCCTCGGTGCCGCGGACCGGGCCCGGCTCGCACGCAGCGGCATCGGTGTGCTGTCGCCCGCCGAGGGCCTGGAGCTCTTCGATGCCGGGCTTGCCTCGGACCGGGCGCTGCTGGTGCCCGTACGGCTCGAACCGGCCGCCCTGCAGGCGCGGGCGGCGTCGGGTGAACTGCACGACCTGTACCGGTCGTTGGTGAAGCAACCGCTGAGGCGAGCGGCCGTGCATGCCGAGGTCGACGCGGCCGAGGCGCTGCGGAAGAAGCTCGCCGCCGTCGGTGAGGGGCCGGAGCGGGCGCGGCTCCTGCTGGAGCTCGTGCAGACCGAAGCCGCCGTCATCCTGGGCCACTCATCGCCGGGTTCGGTGGAACCCGGCCGCGGGCTGCTCGACATGGGCTTCGACTCGCTGACCGCGGTCGAACTCCGCAACCGGCTGGGGGCGGCCACCGGACTGGGGCTCCCCACGACTCTGGTGTTCGACCACCCGACTCCTTCGGCGATCGCCGAACTGCTCCGTTCGGAGCTGGCCGGCTCCGGCGACGCACCCTCACGGGTAGCCGGTGACCTTTCCGTACTCGACACACTGGAGGCAGAGATCTCGGCAATCTCGGCGGACGAAGCGCTGCGGACCCACCTCCGGCTCCGGCTGGAGGCCGCGCTTGAGAGAGTCATCGGACTGGACAGAGAGGGAGGACAGGGCGAGGAGACGGATCTGACGGGGCGGCTGAGCGGCGCGACGGACGATGAGATCTTCGATTTCATCGACAGCGAGCTGGCCTGAGCCCACGGCACCGTCCCGTTCCTCTGGGAGGTGTGCCGAAACGCGACGCGCTCACCGCCGGCCCTGCGGCCGGCGGTGAGCGCACGCCGTCTTCCCGGAGATGTGAGATGGGAGACCCTCCAAGGGCGCCGGGCCCGGGAGCAAGATCAGGGTCCAAGGCCCGCCCGTCGCGGCATCGATCAGGTATGTGGAATGGCCACCGCGGTTGCGACCAGGCCATGGGAGACCACCCACCGTCCTTCGAAGTGTCTGATACGACGGAAGCCCACAACGGGACCGGGAACGAGGAGCTCCGCGCGAAAGCGGCCGTACGTCCCCGTCTCGGATTCCGGGTGGATCTCGATGTCGGCCTCCTCGAAGTCCAGCCGCTTCCCGGTCAGAGGAAACCATGCCTTGTAGACGGACTCCTTTGCGCTGTACAGCAGCCGATCCCAGTGAATCGCGGGCTGCCGGGCGTGGAGCAGGGTGAGGCGCTCCCGCTCGACGGCCAGCGCGACCGAGCGCAGGACGCTCTCCGGGAGTGCGGCGTGGGGCTCGGCATCTATGCCCAGGGAAGCCAGATCGGTGGCGCGGACCAGGGCTGCGGCGCGGTAGCCGGCACAGTGGGTCATGCTGCCGAGCAGGCCTTCGGGCCACTGCGGAGCGCCGCGCTCGCCGGGAAGTATCGGAGCCGGCGGCACTCCGAGCTTCGCCATGGCGCGACGGGCGCAGACGCGCACCGTGGTGAACTCGCGGCGGCGCCTGTCCACCGCCCGGGCCACGACAGCCCGCTCCTCAGGATGGAGCAGGGCCTGGTCGGCCTCGTCGTCGCCGTAGGCCTCCACGGCCACCACCGAGCGTGGGAGCAGCTCATCGATCACTCGTCGAACCTCCATCTGCGCCAGGCGGCGCGGCCTGCCCGGAGGGTGCGGGCGGGCGTGCCACCTTCGGAGGCATCCCACCGACCCGCGACCGCAGCCCGGACACGTCACTCTCAACTCACGGGCACGAGCGACGATGCGGACCACGCCGGCCACCGACCATACCCGCTCCGCTCCGCACCTGTGCCGCACTCGCCGCGCGCCCTGTGCCGCGTCTGTGCCGTGCCTGTGGCGAGTCTGTGTCATTCCCGCCTCAGCCTGAGATGGCGTCGCGGCGCGCCTCGTTGACGCACCGCTGTCGTCGTGCCGCGTCGCCGCGTCAGGTCACATGACCGGGCGCTTCGCCCAGTTGAACGTTCCGGTTGCCGTAGAGGCAGCCCTCACTGACAGTCAGGTCAAAATGATAAATAAGGTACGTACGGTCTCCGCAGTTGCCCTCACCACTGTGCTGCTCGGGCTCACGGCCTGCAACGACGGCGAGGACGCGGCACCGGCGCAGGACTCGCCGTCGGCCTCCGCCCCGGCGCCGTCCGACCCGGGCGGCAAGAGCCCGTCCGCGGACCCCAGTGACGACGCTGCCGCTCCTGCCGGTGGTGACGTCGCCGCACCGGGCACGAAGTTCAAGATCGGTGACCGAGCGGTCCTGCCGTTCAAGTACGGGACCGACAAGAAGGGCACCGTGGCCGTGACCGTCACGGCGATCGAGAAGGGCGCGGAGGCCGACATGGCCACCTTCGGCGACAAGGCGAAGGGCATGACGCCCTACTACATCCGGATGAAGGTGGAGAACGTCGGCGGCACCGACCTGTCGTACGCGTCGCTGAGGCTGCGCGGCAAGCTGGAAGGCGGCGGCCCCACGGGCGTCATCCTGATCGGCGACCTCCCCGGCAAGTGCGACAGCAAGACGGCACCCCGCGACTTCACCACCAAGGGCGCGTCGTACGAGACCTGCTCGCTCAGTGCCACGAAGACCGATCCCATCGCGGTTGCCTCGTTCGAGGAGGGTGACGCGTACAGTGCCAGCCCGGTCCTCTGGACCAGCTGATCAGCCGTTCAATGTCGGCGGGCCTGGCATCCCGTCCTTGACGGCATGCCAGGCCCGCGGCCGATTCCCCCGGGTGAAGTCGGGCGTGAACTCCGCCCGGCCCCAGAACGTGATCCAAGGTGCCTGCGAGGTGCATCGCACTCGGCGACGACGACCCCAAGGCCAGGCCGGCCGCAGCGCACCGGGCGATGCCACGAGACCTTCAGGGCTGATGGGGCGGGCCCCGTCCGTTACACGGCCACCGCGAAACCAGGAGCGACTGCCCGTGAATATCGACCTCGTCGTCATCTACACACCCCGGCTCGACGCCTGCCGGGACTTCTACACCGGCATCGGTCTCGAGTTCGTCCGAGAACAGCACGGCACCGGACCGATGCATTACGCCGCGCCCCTCCCGGGCGGGGGCGTCCTGGAGCTGTACCCGGCCACACGACACCCAGCGACCGGCAGCCTGCGTCTGGGGCTGACCGCGCCGGCAGATGCCGGATCGCCCCACCCCGTGGGCCGGCACACCCTGATCGACCCGGACGGCCGCACGGTCGTCCTCACCATCACGGGTGCTGGGGTCATGCGGCGAGCTCGACGTCCGCGCGGGCGGGCGGGTCGTAGAAGGTGCCGTTGCGGTACGGCCCTTCGAAGTCGCCCTGCGGGCTGAGCGAAAGGAGCCTGACGGCGAATGTCCAGGTCAGGCGCCTTTCCTCGTGCGCCTAGAAGAAGTCGAGCTTCTTCGGCGATTAGCTCACCAGCAAATTCTTCGAAAGGTCGTCGGATCACGGTGAATCGCCCACGCTGCCCATGCCTTCGCAGGCGGCGAAGCCGAAGCCGGTGGTGCCGGTGTGGCGCGCGGGTCTGGCCTGGTCGCCGTTCCGGAACAGTTGGGGAAGGACGGGTGCTGGCGTCTGTCCACGGACTGGCGCAGGACCCGGGACGGATGCCGGGGGACGTGCTGACCTCCTGCCGGTGGAAAGGGGCTGGAGTCTGGTGGCACGGCTCGCGGCCGGGGAGTGCGCGGGGCGCGGACAGCCCCGGCCGCGAGCGGTGGTCAGTGGTACAGCGGGTAGCGGTCCTTGTGCTCGTACCAGTACTCGAACTGGATGAGCAGCCGGGTGGGCGAGCCTCCCGTGGCGACGCGGGACACGGAGTGCCAGGACTTTTCGTTGGGCGGGAAGGCCAGGACCAGGCCCGGCTGCGGTGCGATGGAGAACACCGGCGGGGTGGCGTGGTCCCCGGAGACCCGGATCTCGAACTCGCCGCCGGAGTGCGCCGGCCACTCCTCGTTCAGATAGAGCAGCGCGGTGATGGCCTTGTCCGGCTTGTCCTTGTGGGCCGACAGGAAGTCGCCGTCGTGGTGGGTGTACACGCCGATGTCCAGTGACAGGCCGTCCAGTTTGATGCCGGTGCCCTCCGACAACCAGCGGGTGACCCGGCCGCCGCTGAGGTCGGCGTACAGCTCCTGCCACTCCTCGGGCAGCGACTCGATGATCTGGCTCTGCTGGTTGTTCACCATCAAATACACCAGGTTCATCTGGTACAGCTTCTCGTGGCGGGGGTCGGTCCGGGAGATGGCGGCCGTCCGGTCCATCGGCGCGGTCTCGTAGAGCCGGGCCACCTGCTCCCGGGTCAGGGTGTTCTGCGCCAGGTGGACCTCGTACGGGGACTCGACGCGCATGAAGCGGGTGTCGGTGTTGAACATGGCACCTTCCTTTTCCGTGGGTTCAGTGGAGTCCCGGGGGGTGCCCGGGATCCTTGGTTCTCGGGGGGTGTCGGCGGAGGGCACGTGCGGCAGTGTGCCGAGCCAGCGGCGCACCTCTGCGGGGCTGGTCAGCCGTACCGTCCGGGCGTGCGGATACCGGGCGAGGAACTCCGCCGTCTCCCGCTGCCGTTGCCCGTACCGGGCCCACACCAGGCGGACCGGATGGTGGGGGTTGAACAGCAGGGAACGCCAGGTCTCGACGTTGCCGTGCCAGAGCCGTCGGCCGGTGACGATGCGGACGACCGACCGCCGGACCACCCGGCGCAGCACGATGCGCCGGGGCAGGTCCAGCCAGACGAAGGTGTCGGCGCGGCTGCCGAGGATGTCGCCGACGACCCAGTAGTACGGGGCGTCGCAGACCCAGTCGGGCGCCTCGGTGACCGCCCGGACGTCGTCCGCGAACTCGTCCCGCGTCGACCAGGCCGGTCCGTGGTAGAGGCCGTCCAACTCGACGTGCGGGACGCCGAGCCGCAGCGACAGCCGGGCGGCCAGCGTGCTCTTGCCTGCCCCGGGGACGCCCGCGAGGACGATCCGGCGCGGCACCGGACCCGCGGACCGTCCCGGCTCGCCGGACGGAGGAGCGGCCGAGGAGGCCGAAGGGGCGGGCGGACGCGGCAGGGTACGGAGGACCGGGGGCACCACGAGGGTGCTCACCAGGGACAGCCCGGCCATGACCGCCCACAGCGTGCCGTTGCCCACCGCCAGCAGGGTGGTGAACAGGACCGGCCCAGCGGCACCCGCGAGCCCGAAGGCTGTCTGGAACAGCGCGCTGTACCGGCCCTTGAGGGCCGCGGGCGCCACCTCGTTCGCCATCGCCATCGTGACCGGCGCGTACAGTGCCTCGGCGGTGCCGCCCACCGCCGCCACGGCCAGCGCCAACGGCACCGCCCACCCGGCCGGCACTGCCCCTGCCGGCACCATCGCGAGGAACGCCACGGTGAAGAGCAGGCAGGAGAGCCGCAGGGCGTACGTCCGCGACCGGCGCTCCACCAGGCGCAGCGCCGGTCCACGGGCCAGCACCAGGCAGCAGCAGGCCAGGACGACCAGGGCGCCGGGCAGCCAGGCCGGGCCGCGCAGGACGTTCAGCGTCACGACCGGGAGGATCACCACGAGGCTCTGGGTGGCGAGGGTGAGCTGCACCTGGAGCAGGCACAACAGCAGATACGGCCGGTCGGCCAGCAAGGACCGCCATCCGCCGTCGGCCGTACCGGGGCCCGGCCCGGGGCGGTCCGCGCGGTACCGCCCGCTCCCCGCGGCCGACGCCAGCACGGCCGCCCCCACATAGCTGACCGCGTTGCCGTACGCGATCAGGTGCAGCCCGCCCGCGTCGCCGACGAGACCCCCGCCGAACGCCGCGCCCAGACCCGCCCCCGCCCCCAGCCCGACCAGCCGGGAGGTGCTGAGCAGGCCGAACGCCCAGGTGAGATCGGGCTCGGGGACCAGTGCGCCGAGCAGCGGGGCGTTCGCCGTCCAGAAGAGCCGCTCGCAGCCGGTGAACACGGCCGCGAGCACGCAGACCTGCCAGGCCGAACCGACCGCCGGGTACAGCGCGCAGATCCCCGCCCGTGCCAGATTGCCCAGCACTACGAACCGGGCCGGGCCCCAGCGGTCGACCAGGTTGCCGGCGAGCGGACCGGCCAGCAGCCCGAGCAGGCCGCCCGCGCTCAACGCGGCGCCGACGTCGTCGATCGGGAGGTGCTGGGCCCGGGTGAAGAAGATCAGCGAGAGCGGGGCCCACAGCCCCGTACCCACGTTGTCGATCAGATTGGCCAGCAGATAGCGGCGCAGCCTGTGGTCGAGGTGGCGCACCCGTCCTGTCCTCACGCTTCGCTCCCGGATTCCGGTCCGTCCTCGGTGCGGGGCCCGCCGTGGTCGTCCAGCCGGCACAGCTCGATCAGCAGCGCGTGCGGGACCCGGCCGTCCACCACCCGTGGCGTGCCCGGGACCGCCGCATGCCCCGCGTCCCGCCGCGCGGTCACCACGGCGACCTGGTCCGCGGCAAGCACGGCGGCGAGGGAGCCCGAAGGGCCCGCCGGATCGGGCGGCCCGTACAGGACCGGCACCCGGCCGCCGTCCAGCAGCGCCCGCACCGTGCCGGGGTCCGTGCCGAGCAGCCCCACGGCGGGCGGGCCGTGGGCGCTCACCCGCGCCGGAAACTCCTCGGCCGCCGCGCAGCGGGACGCGGTCCGCACGGCGACCCGCACGCCGACCGTCCGCAGGAAGGCCACGTCCTGGGCGAACGACTCGGCGAGCCGCCCGTTCCCCAGCAGGCCGAAGTCCATGTCCACGATCACGGTCCGGCCGGCCAGCCGCAGCAGCCCGGCCAGGGTCCCGGCCAGGACGCGCGCCTTCTCCGCGGCCTCGCGGTGGTGGCCGGGCCCACCGCGCGAAGTGCTCACTCCCATCGCCGGTAGAGGGTCCCCTCGCTCCAGATCCGGTCGACCCGGCCCCACTCCATGGCCGAGACCACGTCGGGGAAGAAGCCGCTGCCGTTCAGGTTGGCGCTGGTGTTGCAGAGCACCGGGACACCGCTGAGCAGGTGATACTCCGCCAGCACCTCGGCCAGCAGCGGGTCGTCCTCCTCCGCGACGGTCTGCAGCCGGGCGGTGCCGTCCAGGTGCAGCACGGCGGGGATCCGGGAGGTCCACTCGTCCCGGACCCGGTGGTCGAAGAGCATGTGCGGATCGGGGGTGCCGGGATCGAAGATCTTGGCCGCCTCCTCGACCCGGCAGATGGGCGCGACCGGACGGTAGGGCTCGCGGTCCTTGATCCGGTTGAGGATGTCCTTCGTCTCTGGGGCGACCGCCGCGGCCAGGATGCTCCGGCCGCCGAGAGCACGGGGGCCGAGCTCGGCCCTCCCGTTCAGCACCACCACCGGCTCGCCCGTCTCGTGCAGCACCCGGGCCAGTTCGCGGGGTGAGCAGCGGCCCGAGACCCAGCCCGCCGGGATGCCGACGGTCGGCGTCAGGGCCGGGCCGAGCCGGGGATGCCAGTCCAGCGGACGGATGCCGGTGTGCCGGTTCCTGCCGAGCAGGGCGGCGCCGATCGCGGAGCCGGAGTCGTTGGGGAACGGCGGCACCCACATCCGCCGGACCTCCGGCAGCGCCCGCAGCGCGCTGTTCCACTTGATGTTCAGCGCGCAGCCGCCCGCGAAGCACAGGTTCCACGGACCGTCGCCCTGCCAGCCTCGGGCCGTCGCCACCAGCCGTTCGACGAGCAGTTCCTGAAGGAAGCGGTGGACGGAGGCCAGGACGTCCTCGTCGGACACGCCCAGCCGGTCCGTCTCCTCGCGGACCGTCGCGAAGAACTCGTGCAGCGGCGGCATTGACGGCTCGAAGAGGCTGCCGTAACCGCCCACGGTCCGCCGGTACTCCACCGCCGCCCCGGCGTCGCTCTCGAACCGCTCGTGGAACGCCCGCCGCAGCACCGCCAGGACCGCCTCGTCCACCTGCCCCTTGGCGATGTACGCCATGAGCTTCCCGGCCACCGACAGGTCGTCCACCCTGGACGACTGGGTCGCCCGCCGGAACGGCCCGAAGTGGTGGCCGGCCGTGGCGTAGGTGTGCCCGATCAGCGGGAACAGCGCGCCGCCGCTCTCCACCCCGTGCTCCGGGCCGACCCGGTAGAGCCGGGGGAACAGGCCGCCGTCCCAGACCAGCACGAGGGCGGGCTCGCCGCTGCGGGCGAAGGGACTCGAACAGTAGGTGCTGAGCACGTGCCCGGCCGCGTGCGAGTAGCTGGTGTACGGGTGGACGGCACCCTCGATGCTCAACTCGCCCGAGACGTAGGACCGGTCCAGCTCCGGGCACGCCTCCGACTCCCGGTAGGGGCCGACCGGCAGCTCCAGGGCGGTGCCCCGGTCGGAGGTGTGCACCGAGCCCCGCGCGTCGCCGTCCCAGCCGTCGACCACCCACTCGTCCACGTCCGAGGGCCGGAACCCGAAGTCCGCGAGGACGGACCGGACGGCGCCCAGGTCGGGAATCGCGCTGTAGCGCGGGCTGTTGACCAGCTTCTCCATCTCGACGCTGAACACCAGCCGGTCGCCGTCCAGCAGCGCCACCGCACCGTCATGGGTGAGTTTGAGTCCGCAGATGATCATTGCTTGTCGCTCCTCCGAGTGTCTGTACCGACGCCTGCCGGGCGGGTCCGGCCGGCGGCACGTACCCTGCGACCGGCCGCACGTACAACCGCGAGCCCCGGTCCGGCGGTACGAGGCCGGGGTTCGCGTACGGCACCTGCCGCGAAGTGAGTTCGATGAATCCGCGCCGGACGAACCAGGCGCCGCTGTGCTTGGAGGCGGCGATCAGCAGGGCACAGCCGTGCTCCGCCCCGGTTCGGTCCGCGCGGTCGACCAGCCGCGCCCCGATCCCCTGGCCCTGCGCCTCCGCGGCGACGCACAGGTTGTAGACCAGCAGCCCCTGCGGCCGCCGGGACAGTCCGACACAGCCGAGGAGCCCGTCCGCGTCCACCGCGACCAGGAATTCGCCGACGCCGGCCTCGATCCGGTCCTGCGTCCGTTGCAGGAGCAGGTCCTGGGCTGCGTAGCGCCGGGAGAGCGCCACGATGGCCGGTACGTCCGCGGACCGGGCCGCCCGCAGGCGGACCGCGCGCCGGGTTCCGGGATCCTTCGCCCTAGGCACGGCCGGCGCTTCGCGGCCGGCCGAGGCCGAGCCCGAACGGCTGGTCGGTGGGCATGATCTCGACCAGGTTCACATTGACGTGGGGCGGGCGCGCCAGGCACCACAGGACGGTCCGTGCCACGTCGTCCGCGGTGAGCGGGGCCAAGCCGTCGTACAGCCGGTCGGCCTGGTCCCCGTCGCCGTCGTAGCGGACCAGCGCGAACTCCGTGCGGGCCATTCCGGGGGCTACACAGGTGACGCGTACCCCGGTGCCCTCCAGGTCGGTACGCATGCTCAGACTGAGCTGGTGGACGAACGCCTTGGTGGCCGCGTAGACGTTGCCGCCGCTGTAGGGGTAACGGGCCGCCACGGAGCCGACGTTGACGACATGCCCGGTGCCGCGTCCGACCAGGCCGGGCAGGAGCAGCCCCGTCACGTTGAGCAGGCCCGTCACGTTGGTGTCGACCATCTCCCGCCAGTGCTCCGGATCGGCGCCCTGCACCGGCCCGAACCCCCGGGAGAGTCCGGCGTTGTTCACCACGGCTGTGACGTCCGGCAGCTCGTCCAGGACCTTGCCGAACGCGGTCTCCAGCGCGTCCCGGTCCCGCACGTCCGCCACGACCGGGACGATCCGGCCCGCTGGCGCGGCCGCGGCCAGCTCCTCCAGCCGCTCCTCGCGGCGGGCGACGGCGGCCACCGTGTAGCCCTCCTCGGCGAGCAGCAGGGCCGTACGGAACCCGAACCCCGAGGAGGAGCCGGTCACCACGGCGGTCCCGGGCGTCCGGGGGCTCACGCGAGGTCCATGGGGTCGTAGCTCATCAGGAGCATGTCCCGGGTTCCGACGCCCAGGGCGGGATCGGCGATCGAGACGTCCCCGACGCCGTGCCGGATGCGTACGTCCTCCGCGAAGAGCGAGTCGAACGCCTCGGTGAACAGCGTCTCCACGACCGGCTCGCCCTCGGGGGTGTAGACACGGGTCTCGCCGCCGGTGACGTTGGAGCGGCGCACCATGTGCAGGCTGATGAAGGTGCAGCCGTCGCGGTGCATGCCCTCCGGGGTGGGCCTGCCGAGCGCCCCCGGCCGGGCGACGATCCGCACGCAGTGCGCCTGGATCTCCCACCACTCGACGTCCTTGGCGGGCAGCTGGGAGACGTTGAAGGCGAACAGCGAGGTGAGGAACGGGTTGTAGCGGACCGAGTCCTCCAACTCCTCGTACCTGCGCCACTGCCCGCCCGCGAAGGGGTTGTTCTCCAGCGACTGGAAGTAGCCGGGGTTCTCCTTCACCCGCATCTCGCCGGTGCCCACGTGGTACGCGTAGCGGGTGTGCCGCCGGTAGCGGTACCGGCCGCCGTCGGGCAGGTACGGGTCGAGCGGCATGTCGTCGTACGAGTCCACGAAGGGCTGGACGGCGCCGGCGATCGTCTCCGGGATGTGCAGCTGGTCGCCGCGGAGGAGGGCGAACCCGTCGCGGACGATGGTTCCGGGGACGTCGGTCTCCGTGGAGAGCGCCGTGTCGTGCAGGATGTGCATGACATTCTCCTTGTGCAGGGTTTTCACGGGCGGACGAAGTGCACGAGCAGCGCCCGGCGGTCGTCCGGGCACTCCGGGGTGACCGGGGGCACCGCGTGCCACGAGCGGTCGGAGGGGACGATCACCACGGAGGTGCCCAGCAGCGGTGGTACGCGCCGTACGCAGTCGTCCATGTCCGGCCCGCCCAGCACCCGCAGGTCGCCGGCCCATGCGTCGCGCCACGTCTCGTTGAAGTAGAAGAGCTGGGTGACGGCCTTGTCCGCGCGGTCGGTGTGCGGCTCGATCCAGCAGCCCGGCGAGTAGCGGGTGAGCCGCGCCTCGACCGCGCAGCCGTCCAGCCCGACGCCGGTCAGCGAGGCGAGCGCGGCCCGGTACCGGTCCGACAGCAGGTCCTCGACGAGCAGCCGCCACCGCTCGGACAGCGTGCCCGGGGAGGTCTCCCGCGGTTTCCCTCCGTCGATCACGGTCCGGTTGTGGTTCAGGTACTGCTTGCCGCGTTCGGCGGGGCCCCTCTCGGAGCGGACGAAGCCGTCCACGGCGAACTCCTCCCGCAGCGCTCGGGCCGTCGCCCCGTCCCGGAACGACCGCGGGATGACGGCGTACTCGTACGGGTCGTGCTCCAGCTCGGCGCGCTCCAGGGCGTCCAGATCGAGTACGGGCATGGTCACCTCTCCTCTCCAGGGCTGTTCTCCGCCGGCCGGAAGACCCGCCGGACCGCTTCCCGCCGGTCCGCCCGGCGCAGTCCGTGCCGCTCCAGGAACAGCGGGACGGAGCCGTGTTCGTTCTCGATGCCGGTGAGGAGGCTGCGCATGATCCACCCGGGGGAGGCCGTACGGGCCCGCAGGTCCGGCAGGGGGTAGGTGTACGTCCAGGCCGGGCGCGGGTCGTCCGGGCGCAGCGCTCGGTAGGCGCGGCCGGTGAGCGCGTAGTCGTTCACGATGTCCGCCAGGCGAACGCCGAGCCCGCGCAGGACGAGCGCGCTCACCACTCCGGTGCGGTCCTTGCCGACCGTGCAGCACACGTAGAGCGGCGCCAGGCCCGGGGCGGCGAGCAGGCCCAGGACCTCCGCCGCCACGGGTGCCGCCATGGCCAGCATGTCACGGTAGTTGTCCAGGTAGACGCTGGGCGGGGGCCGCCGCACGCCCCTGATCCGGGTCACGTCGCCGTACACCGGCCGTCGCAGAACCCGGGCCGACATCGTCCCCGGCCCGTCCTGCTCGGCCTGCTCGTCCGGGTGGCGCAGGTCCACCACCGTGCTTACGCCGACAGCCTCCAGGACGGGCGCGGTGTCCGCGCTCGGGGCCGGGCCCCGCAGCAGTACCGAGCGCCGCAGCCGGGCTCCGCCGGGCCCCAGCAGTCCGCCGCTGTCGCGCACGTTGGGGAGTCCGGGCAGGGCGATGGTCCGGGTGCGCAGGGCCTCCCGGTGGACCGGGGTCATGGCAGGCTCCGGGCCTGCCGCCAGGCGCTCAGCAGTCGGGAGACCTGGCGCGCGTTCGGCTCGTCGGTCACCGAGATCCGGACGGCCGCCGGCAGTCCCGGACGGCCCGACACGTCCCGTACGACGTAGCCGTGTTCGCGCAGGTACGCGGTGGCGCCGGCGGCCTGCGCCGGGTCGGGCACGTCCCAGGTGACGAAGTTGCCCGCGCCCGCTCTGGACCGCCAGCCCGGCAGCATCTCCTCGATCTCCCGGGCGAACCGCTCCCGCAGCATCCGGACCTCGGCCCAGATCTCCTCGAAAACCGTGTGCTGGGCCAGCGCGGAGCGCAGCAGGGCGAGCGTGACCCCGGACACCGGGGACTCCGGGTCGATGTCGAAGAGGTGCTCAGCGGTCGCGGGGTGCGTGACGAGCACCGCGGCCCGCGCCCCGGAGAGCCCGTAGCTCTTGGAGAAGCTGTTGACCCGTACGACGTGCGGACGGCCCGTCACGTCCCGCACCGTGTCCTCGCCGCCCTCCGCGAAGGCGAGGTAGGCCGTGTCCACCACCAGAAGGCTGCCGTGCTCAGCCACCGTGTCGGCCAGGGCGCCCAGTTCGGCGGCCGTGTGCAGCTGGCCGGTGAAGCTGTGCGGCTGCGTCACCACCACAAAGGCCGGCGGCCCCTGGCGCAGCCGGGCGGCGAGGTCGTCGAGCACGAACCGGCCGGTCCCGGCGTGCGGGCGGACGGTGTCGAGCGCGCAGCCGGCGATGTGGGAGAACTTCTCCCAGCTGTCGTAGTACGGGGTGTGGAGGACGATCCGGGTCGCGGCGGGGAAGGCGCGGGTGAGCAGGGAGAGCCCCGGGTCGCTGCCCGCCGTGAGGACCAGCCAGGAGGCGGGCACGTCCAGGCGCTCGGCCAGCATGGCGTACGTGGACCGCAGCACCGGGTAGGTGAGGATGTCCGCCGGGTCCAGTTCGTCGAGCGTGCGCCGGTGCACGTCGGCGGCGCGGGGGTGCAGCAGACCGGCGCTCTTGAGGTTGACCTCGCCGGGGCCGCGCGTGCGGGTGCTGCGGAACCGCCCGCCGGCGCTGGGCAGCCGGAAGGGCGACTGCTCCGTGCGGGGACCGGCCAGGGCCTCGCGGGCGCTCATGCGGTCCTCGGCAGACCGTCGACGGACGCGGCCGGCGGCGTGCCGGGGTCCGGTGCGCGTCGCGGGACATTCTCGTACACCACGGTCTCGTCGGTCTGGCGGCCGAAGACCACGTCGTACGCCTCGCGCAGTTCGTCCGGGCCCAGGTCGTGGGTGCCGGGGACGAACAGCTGGCGATTGAAGGCGGACATGGCGTGCTCGTCCATGCCCGCGCGCATGGCCTCCCAGGGCGCGTAGACCGTGGGCCGCGAACGGCCGCCCAGCTCCTTGACCTTGGCGATGGTGCGGCGGGTACCGGCCATCGTGGTGCCGGGCAGTCCGGCGATGACGAAGCAGTTCAGCTCCACGCCGGCGGCGGTGCACCAGGAGGCCAGGTCCTCCAGGTCCCGTTCCGACTTCCGCTTGGCACGGGGCAGCGCGTCGTGCCCCAGCGGGTCGAGGGTCTCCAGGCCGATGCTGATCCTGACGCAGCCCGCCTCGCCCATCGCCAGGACCATCTTCTCGTCCAGGTGGTGCAGGGTGGTGGCGCACTTCCACGGGTACGGCGAGCCCAGCTCCACCAGCCGCCGGCACAGCTCGCCGGTCCACTGCCGGTCGAGGGTGAACGTGGGCGCGTAGAAGGCGACGTACTCGAACGGCGCGGCGCTGAACGAGGCACGGATGTACTCAAGCGTCCGGTCCACCGTCAGTCGGCGTTCGCGCTTGCCGAAGATCGGGTGGACCTCGCAGTACGAGCAGCCGACGGGGCAGCCCCGGGCGGCGGGGACGACGAGTTCGCGCCGCTGCGGGATGCCGCAGAACTTGTTGGCGTCGTTGCGGTACAGCTCGTCGTAGCGCGCGTAGGGGATCTCGTCCGGGGCCGGCAGGTGCCACACCTCGGGCGGCAGGACGCCACCCGGGCCGTCCGGCGCGGTCCAACTCCCGTCCGGCCCGCGCAGGTGTACGCCGGGGGCGGAGTCGGTGCGGCCCTGGAATGCCTCGACGGCGGCCACCACACCGGCCTCGAAGTCGCCGTTCTCCACGACGGCGTCCAGGTCGAGCCGGCGGAAGTACTCGGCGTTGACGCCGCTGAGCCGGCCGAAGGTCACGACCCGGGAGCCGGGGCTCAGCGCCCTGATGTAGCGCAGCATGCGGCCGAGCCCGTCGACGCCGTCGAACTCGTTCATGACGGCGATGACGTCGTACTGGTTCTGGAAGAGGTCGTTGCCGATGTCCTTCCAGGTGGTCCGCTCGACACTGGCGTCGAGGACGGTGACCTCGGTGTCCGGCAGGACGGCGCGTAGGTAGCCGGTGACCTGGTAGAGCGCCAGGTGGTGGCCGGCGTTGAAGTAGCTGAGCACCTGCGGCGGCCAGACGACGAGCATCCGCCGGGGGCCGCCGCCGCGCGGCCGGTGGGTGATGGTCTGTGGCAGGAGGACGCGTTCAGGCATGGACCGTTTCCTTCTCGGTGACGGCGCTGCTGGCCTCGATGGACGTGATGTCGGCGCCGAGCCCGCGCAGGTCCGCGGCCAGATCGCGGTAGCCGCGTGCCAGGTGGTGGGTCTCGGCCAGGGTGGTGCGGCCGGGCACCGCCAGCGCGGCGAGCAGCAGCACGGCGGCGGCGCGCAGGTCGGTGGCGCGCACATGCTGTCCGGCCCGGTGCGGCGGGCGGGGCCCGTCGATCCGCAGGCTCCGCCCGTCGTGGGTGACGTGCATGCCGAGGGCGGCCAGGCCCGGCGCGTAGCCGAACCGGTTCGCCCAGACGGCGTCCGTGATGGTGGTGGAGCCGGTGGCGTACGCGCCGAGCAGCGCGAAGAAGGGCTGGTTGTCGCTGAAGACGCCTCGTGACGCGGCAGTGAAGTCCACCGGGCGCAGGGGGCCCTGCGCCGGATGCACGGTCAGCCCGGCTAGCGAGGTGTCCACCCGTACACCCATCCGTTCCAGGAGTTCGAACTCCGGCCCGAGGACCCCGACCGCCCGGTGCATGCCCGGCCCGGCGACGTGCAGCGGGCCGTCGGCGAGGAGCGTTCCGGCGCAGATCCAGGTGACGACCTCGATCAGGTCCGGCACGAGGGTGTGGCGGACGGGGGTGCGCAGCGTCCCGGGGCCGCGGCCCTGGATCACCAGCGTCTCGGGGCCGGTGATCTCGATGTCGGCGCCGAGCTCGCGCAGCACCACCATCAGGTCCGTGACGTCGCTCTTGCGGTAGGGGTGGTGGAGCGTGGTCGTGCCGTGGGCGACCGACGCGGCCAGCAGTGCCGTCTTCGTGGCCCCGCTGTACGTGGAGCCGGTGATCACGGCCCGGTTGGCGGTGTAGTCCAGCAGGTCGACGGTGCAGCCGGTCAGCCGCTCGGCGGTGAGCTCCAGACCGCCGTCGGGCAGCATCCGGCCCGTCGCGCCGAAGCGCTCCAGGACGCTCACGAAGTGCTCGGCGGGTCGGCCGTGCTGCCCCTCACCGAGCCGGCAGCCGCCGCTCGGCGGCATCCGCACCCGCTTCGCCCGGCTCAGCAGGGCGGGCAGCAGATAGGCGGAGCCGTGGATCCGGTGGGCCAGACCGGCCGGGAGGTCGGCCCCTGTGATGCCGGAGGCGTCCAGGACCAGCGTGCCGTCGCCGTGCTCGGCGGACCCGCCGAGCGCCCGGAACAGCTCGCTCAGGACGCTGGTCTCCACGATGTCGGGGCAGTTGTCGATGCGCACCGGCGCGTCGGCCGCCGCCGCTGCCGCGGCGACGGTGACGAGCGAGTGCTTGAAGCCGGAGGTGCGCACGGCTCCGGAGAGCCGGTTGCCGCCCCGCACCGACAGGCCGGCGCCGTCCTGCGGCGCGTCCCGGTGGGGCGTCAGTCCGTGCATGCCAAAGTCACCTTTCGGCTGGAGAGGGAGGAACTCGGGGTGTGCGGGCGGGGATCAGACCGGGATCCGCCGGTGGGTGAACTTCCAGCGGGAGGGAACGGGGTTCCGCCGCCCCTCCCAGACGACGTTGGCGTCCCACCACTCCTCGGCCTCGCGCATCTCGGCGACGATGTCGGGGCCGGAGAGGGAGAACACGAGGTCGGCCAGGGACGGCCCGAGGGCCGTCGACCCGTCGTAGGACCGCCCCTCCTCGCCGAAGGCGGCGTACCGCAGGGTCCGGGGCAGCGGGCATTCCCTCGGGAGCCGGCGCAGCACCCCCCGGGCGGGCGGGAACCGGGCGTAGCCCTGCCGCTGCCCCGAGGGCGAGATCCGGACCTGGTCGCCGCGGCCCGCCTGACCCAGCAGACTCGCCCCGTGCATGTTCACGCCGAGGGTGGCCTCATGGGTGTCGACCGCCATCGAGCCGCCCATCCGGGACGCCGTCTCGCAGACCACCAGCCGGTCATCGGGCGTGTGGAAGAACTCGACCTGGAAGGCGCAGACGGCGGGTACCGGCGGCAGCGCGCCGATCACGTCCGCGGCCGTCCGCCTGAGCCGGTCCGAGAGGCGGTGCTCCTCGGGCATCATCCCGCTCATGCCCGGTGCGTCGTAGGCGACCGAGAACCAGTCGGAGTAGGGGTGGTAGGACGGCTGGCCCAGCAGCACCTTGCCGCTGTCCATCAACCCGTTGATCTGGTAGAACTCGCCCTCCACCCACGCCTCGACGAGCTGCGGCCCGCCGGGCCGCCCGGGCGTCCACCCCCGGGCGAACTCCCGCAGCCCCGCCTCGTCCCACAGGACCCGGGTGCCGTTGGACCCGCCCGCGTCCAGCCGCTTGAGTACCAGCGGGAAGCCCGCCTCGGCGGCGAACTCCGTCAGGTCCTCGGTGCGCAGCAGCCGGCGCATCGGGGCCACCGGGATGCCGTGGGCGGCGAGCGTGGTCTTCATGACGTACTTGTCGCGGTAGGCGGTCGCGCACTCCAGGCTCTGCCCGGGAAGACCGAGCCGCTCGCGCAGCCGGGCAGCCCGCAGGAGATCGCGCTCACCGGTGGACAGGACCCGCTGTACGTCGAACTGGCGGCAGAGCGCGACCAGTTCGTCCTCCAAGGAGGGGCGGTCGAAGTCCTCGACGATGTGCAGATGACGGAAGAGCCGCGCCATGTCGGGGAAGTCGGCACCGTCGAGCGCCCCGCGGCTGCTGACCACGATGAGTTCCTGCGCCGCCTCGGGGAACCACTCGGGCAGCCGGTCCAGGATCTTCTTCGTGTTGAGGACCAGGAAGGTCGGGGCCGAACTCGATCGCACGATGCCTCCTTCGCGTGGTGCCGCCCGCCGCGCCGTACAGGAAATCCGGCTCCGGAAGCGGTGCACTGCCGATGCCGAGGAGCATGTGGGACGGACCCTGCGGACGGCTCGACAGATCGCTTGGACCTCCGCGACAAGCACCGGCGAGCGCGTCGCAGGCGGACCCACCGACGGGACAAGCGCGCCGTCGAGGCCCTCGCAGGGACGCGACCCCATGCTGGGCGGGCACGCCCCGGAAGCAGCGCCCGCCGCCTCTCTCGTGGGGCCTCCCCTCAGCACGACGCCGCTCCGTACGCCGCACATCCAGCACCCGAAGGGGACCGAGAACCGTGGCCAACCCGAATCCTGACGTCGACGGTGGATGCCTGGTCCTGGTGAACGGCGAGGGCGCGCACGCCCTGTGGGCCGAAGGCCCCGCCGCGCCGCCGGGCTGGCGCATCGTGCACCGGGCGGAGAACCGCCGGGAGGCCCTGCGGTACGTCGGCGCCCACTGGACGGACATCCGCCCCGCCGGGCCGCCGGACGACGGGCGGTCCCCGGGCGGCTGTCTGCACGACCTGTTCTCCGCCCAGGCCGCGCGCACCCCGCTGGCCCCGGCCCTGATCCGGGGCGACGAGCGGCTGACGTACCGCGAACTCGACGAGGAGTCCGACCGGCTGGCCGCTTACCTGCGGCGGCGCTCCATCGGGCCCGGGGCGTTCGTGGGGCTGTGCGTCGAGCGGTCACCGCTGATGATCGTCGCCCTGCTGGGCGTCCTGAAGGCCGGAGCGGCCTACGTGCCCCTGGACTCCGAGTACCCGGCCGGCCGGCTGCGCCACGTCCTGGCCGACACCGGGGCCCGGCTCCTCCTCACCCAGGAGCCCTTCCGGCAGCTCTTCCCCGACTACGGCGGCGAGATCGTCCGCCTCGACAGCGAACTCCCGGACACCGGCGCCGCGCCGGACGACCCCGGCCCGCGTCCCTCGGACGTCGCCTACGTCATCCACACCTCCGGCTCCACGGGCCGGCCCAAGGGCGTGCTGGTGACGCATCGCTCGCTGGCCAACCACAGCACGGCGGTGAATCGTCACTTCGCGTTCGGCCCCGGCGACCGCGTGCTCCAGTGCCGACCGCTGAGCTTCGACGCCGCCGCCGAGGAGATCTTCCCCCCGTTGCTGCACGGCGCGGCCCTGGTCCTCGGCGACGATCCACTGCGTCAGACCTTCCGTGCCTTGACCCAGCAGGTGATCGACACCGGCACGACCTTCCTGAGCGTCCCCACGGCCTTCTGGCACAGCTGGGTGGCCGAGGAGGACTGCCTGGTCCGGCTGGCCTCGGAGTCCGCGCTGCGCACGATGATCGTGGCCGGTGAGCAGGCACGGCGGCAGGCGCTGCTGACCTGGAAGAAGTGGGTCGGTGAGGACATCCGGTGGTTCAACGTCTACGGCCCGACCGAGGGGACCATCACCTCGACGGTCCACGAACCAGGACCCGACTGGGAGACGGACGGATACGCCTCCGTCCCGATCGGCCGCCCCGTCGAGAACGTCCGGACGTACGTCCTCGACGACGCCATGCGCCCGGTGGAGCCGGGAACCCCCGGCGAGCTGTACATCGGCGGGGCGGGTGTGGCCGTCGGCTACCTCAACGCGCCGGGGACGACCGCCGAACGGTTCCTGCCCGACCCCTTCTCCGGCGTGCCCGGCAGCCGGCTTTACCGCACCGGGGACCTGGTGCGGGCGGACGCCGACGGCTGCGCCGAGTTCATCGGCCGCCGGGACCACCAGGTGAAGCTGCGCGGCTACCGCATCGAACTCGGCGAGATCGAGTCCGTGCTCGCCGAGCACCCGGACGTCCGGGCCTGCGTCGCCCTGGTGAAGGGGGAGGACCCGGACCGCGCCCTGGTCTGCTTCGTCACCGCGGCCCCGGGCGCCGCGCCGGAGGCGGCCGGGCTGATCGCCCATCTCCGGCGGCAGCTGATGTGGTACATGGTCCCGACGGCCGTCCACGTCCTGGACGCGCTCCCCGTGACATCCAACGGAAAGACCGACCGCACCGCCCTGCTCGCCCTGGAACCGGACGCCGACGAGGCCGCCCACACGGCACCGCGCACCCCCGTGGAAGAGGCCCTGGCAGCCATCTGGGAGGAGATACTCGGCCAGCGGAACATCAGCGTCGACGCCGACTTCTTCCAGGCGGGCGGCCACTCCCTGCTCGCGGCGAGCCTGGTCTCCCGGATCCGTACCCGGTTCGACGTCGCCATGACGGCCCGCGTGCTGTTCGAGTCGCCCACCATCGTCGGACTCGCCGAGGCCGTCACCCGCATGTCGGGCGGCGACGCCGCGGACCGCCCGGGGCGGGGCTGACCGGCCGTGGCGGAGCGAGCAACCGCCGCCGCACGGCCCGGACGCGGACCGGGCACCCCGTGGATCCGCGCCTTCGGGCCGCCGGGCCCCGCCGCCCCGGTACGGCTCGTGTGCTTCCCGCACGCCGGGGGAGCGGCCGGCTACTTCCGGGACTGGGGTGAAGGAACCGGGGCGCAGGTGTGGGCTGTCCAGTACCCGGGCAGGGAGAACAGGATCCGGGAGCCGTTCTCCTCCGATCTGCACGCCCTGGCGGACCGGGCCGCGGAGGTGCTCGGCGGGCTGCTCGACCGGCCCACCGTCTTCTTCGGGCACAGCATGGGCGCCGTCGTCGGCTACGAGGTCCTGCGCCGCCTGGCGGCCGAGGACCGGGACCACGCCGTGCGCCACCTCGTGGTCTCGGGATGCGGCGCCCCGCACCGGGTGCGCCCCTTCGCGGGCCAGGAAGCGGCCCACCTCCTGTCCGACGACCGGCTCGTGGCCCTGCTCAGGAATCTGGGTGCCGGCAACACGGCCCTGCTCGACGACCCCGGCATGCGCCCGGCCCTGCTGCCCGCGGTCCGCGACGACTACCGGATCGTCCAGTCCTACGTCCCCCGCACCGGCGGCCCGGTCCTGCGGACCGACGTCACCGCGTTCGTGGGCCGCCAGGACGAGGTGGTGGGCGTCGGCGACGCGGGAGCCTGGGCCACCGTGACCCGGGGCCGCTTCGCGCTCCGTACCTTTCCCGGTGGCCACTTCTACCTGGGGGAGCCGGACGAGGTGCTGCGCGCCGTGCGCGAGATCCTCGGCCCGCCCGACCGGGGCGCCCACACGGCGCCGGCCGCCCCCGCCGGCACCACCGACACCGGGAGAACCGATGCACGTTGATCTGTCGGACCCGCTCCTCTACCGGGACTCCGATCCGGAACCGGTCTGGACGCGGCTGCGCGCCGAACACCCCGTGTACCGCAACCGGCGGGCGAACGGGGAGTGCTTCTGGGCGGTGATGACCCACGGCCTGTGCACGGACATGCTGACCGACCCCTGCCTGTTCAGCTCCGAGAACGGGATGCGGCTCGACTCCGACCCGCAGGTCCTCGCCGCGGCGGCCGGCCGGATGCTCAACATCACCGACCCGCCCCGGCACGACAAGATCCGGAAGGTCGTCAGCGCGGCGTTCACCCCGAGGATGGTGAACCGGCTGGAGACCAGCATGAGGGCGACGGCTGCCCGCGCCATCGACGACGCGCTGGCCGCCGGGGAGTGTGAGTTCACCCGGGTCGCGCAGCAGCTCCCGGTCTCCGTCATCTGCGACATGCTCGGCGTCGCACCGGCCGACCGGGACTTCATGGTCGAGCGCACCCGCTTCGCCTGGTCCTCCACCGCGCGGGACGAGGCGGAGGAGGCACGCAAGGTGCGGGTCCACACCGAGATCCTGGTCCACTTCCAGGAGTTGGCCGAGGAACGCAGGCGGGTACCGAGGGACGACCTCATGAGCGCCCTGGTCCACGGCGAGGTCGACGGTGCCCCGCTCACCGTCCAGGAGATCCTCTACAACTGCGACGCCCTCGTCTCCGGGGGCAACGAGACCACACGCCACGCCACGGTCGGCGGACTCCTCGCCCTCATCGACAACCCGGACCAGTGGTACAGGCTGCGGAACGAGCCCGGCCTCATGCCCACGGCGATCCAGGAGATCGTGCGCCACACCTCGCCCGTCATGCACGCGCTGCGCACCGCGACCGAGGACACCGAGCTCGGCGGAGCCCGCATCCGCGCCGGCGACCACGTCGTCGCCTGGCTGCCGTCCGCCAACCGCGACGAGAAGGTGTTCGACGACCCGGAACGCTTCGACATCGGCCGCGACCCCAACCGCCACCTGGGCTTCATCCAGGGCAACCACTACTGCATCGGCTCCTCGCTCGCCAGGCTGGAACTGACGGTGATGTTCGAGGAACTCCTGCGCCGGGTCGAGGTCGCCGAACTCACCGGCCAGGTCCGCCGCCTGCGCTCGAACCTGCTGTGGGGGTTCGACTCGCTTCCCGTGAAGTTCGTCCCGAGAACCTGAGGGAGACATACGTCCATGACCGCGCCGACCACCCCGTCGATCGAGAAGTACCTCGGCACGAGCGTCCGCCTGCTGCCTCAGACCGGACAGCTGCGCGCCCTGCACACCGTGATCCGCGACCGGGACGCCGGCCGGGAGGAGTTCGTCCACCACTCCCGCCGGATCATCCGCCTGCTGATCGAGGCCGGACTCGGCCTGCTGCCCTTCGCACCGCACGAGGTCCGCACCCCGACCGGGGAGGCGTACCAGGGGCTGCGCTTCGTCTCCGGGCTGTGCGGCGTGACCGTCCTGCGCGCCGGGGAGAGCATGGAGGGCGAACTGCGGGCCGTCTGCCCGGGGGTCAGGATCGGGAAGATCCTCATCCAGCGGGACGAGACGACCAAACGGCCCCACCTCTACTACACCTCCCTGCCCTCCGACATCGCCGAGCGGCACGTCCTGCTGCTCGACCCGGTCATGGCGACGGGCGGTACCGCGCTCTCGGCGCTCCAGGTACTGGGGGACCTCGGGGTGCCCGAGGAGAAGGTGGTCTTCGTCAACTTCATCACCGTCCCCGAGGGCATCGCCGCCGTGTGCGAGCGGCATCCACGCATCCGGATCGTGACCTCCGCGATCGAGGAGCGGCTGAACGAGAGCGCGTGGATGCTGCCCGGCATCGGCGACTTCGGGGACCGCTACTTCGGCACGGACAGATAGGGCTGCTGCGGCGGCAGCAGCCCGTTGAACGACAGGGTGGGACTGGCGTAGGCCCGTTCCCCACGGGACCTGATCTCCCGCCCCGCCCGGCGCAGCGTCTCCTGCGCGGTCCTGATGCCCCCGGCGCTGTGCTGGGCCTCCGCCAGCAGCCCGAGGTGCAGGGGCAGCCGGATCAGCACGCGGCGTTCACGCAGCTCCGCCACCGCGGACTCCAGCGCGTCGAGCGCGCCCGGTTCCGCCAGCTGCTGCTGCGCCCAGCTCCGGCACACCCGGAGCAGGACGGACCAGTACGTCAGTCCGTGGGCGGTGGCGACGTCGAGCCCCCGGCCGCTGGACGACGCGGCCGTCTGGGGGTCCCCGGCCAACGCGGCGACTAGCGCGTGGAAGTAGTGGGCGCTCGCCCGGTCCACCGGCGTACCGTCCTGGCCGGTCACCGGGAGCAGGTTCTCGCACACCTGCTGAGCCTCGTCGTCGGCGCCGAGGAGGCTCAGGGCGAGGGCACGGTGGTTCATGGCGATGTGCCGCAGGTCGTGGTGGAGGACACGGGTCAGCCCGACGCGGTCGGCGGAGGGGAGGTCCTCGGCGATGCGCGCCGCCTCGGTCAACGCGGTCAGGGCACCGTTCGCGTCGCTGGACAGCAGCTGGATCCCGCGGGCCAGGAAGGCGCAGAGCCGTGCCTTCGGGGCGCCGGACTGCTCCGCGAGGACCAGGAGCCGTTTGACGGACCGGGCGCCCTCCCGGTTCTGGCCGACGACGAGCTGGGTGATGCAGTGGCTGAACAGCAGCACCGACTGCTCCGCCGCGTCGGCCCGCGCGTCGGACAGTTTCAGCAGACGGCGTGCCTCGGACTGCACCGTGAGGTCGGCGTACCCGCGCGTGACGCTGGTGAGGTGCAGGAGCCTCCTGTCCAGGTCAAGGGTGTTCTGGACCGCCGTCCCGGTGGGCGACGGCAGGGTGGACACCAGGGCGCCGACCCGTCCGTACCACTCCTCGGCCATGGCATAACTCCCTTCGGCCGCCGCCTGGTCGCCACCCCGCATCAGATGGGGCAGCGCCTTCTCGGCGGGCAGCGCCAGCGTCGCCTGCCAGGCGTGACGGGCCCGTTCCCGGATCGCCTCGGGGGCGTCGGTGCGGCGCGCGTCGAGGACGTCGAGGGCGCGGGCGTGCAGGTCGGCGCGCTCCTGGGAGCACATCTCCGCCAGCAGCACCTCGCGTACGAGTCCGTGCCGGAAGACGAGCCGGTGGGGGGAGTCGGGAGCCTGCCGCAGCAGACCGGTCCGCAGCGCCTCTTCCACGGCGCGGTGGACCTCCGTACCGCCCAGCAGTTCCGTCAGTATCCGCCGCTCCGCGGCGCTGCCCAGCACGGCGCAGGCTCGCAGCGCCCGCAGGGTGTGCGTCGCCAGTCCGGCGAAGCGGTGGTGCAGCATGGTACGGACGCCCGCCGGGACCCCGGCGAGGGCGGCGTCCTCGCCGGGCCGGGCGGTCAGCTGCCGGACGTCTCCCGCCTGGGCCAGCAACTGCCCGAGCAGATACGGGTTGCCGCCGCTGCGCTCGTACAGTGTCCGTGCGACGGCCCTGTTCACCTCCGGCCCGGCCCGGCCCGCGATCAGCGCGTCCACCTGCTCCGCGGAGAGGGTGCCGAGATGGACGACCTCGGTGCGGGAGTCTGCGAGGAGCGTCTCCAGTGCCCCACCGCGCTCGGGCCCGGCGCCCAGCCCCGGCTCGCGGACAGTGATGACGAGGCCCAGCGGGCGGCCATGGGTACGGGCGGCGAGCATGCCCAGTACGTCCAGGGTGAGCCGGTCGGCACGGTCCACGTCCTCCAGCACGAGCAGTACGGGGGTGCCGTCGGTACGGTCGAGAACCGCCTCGCAGAACGCGTCGTTGGCCAGGAAGCGCAGCCGGGTACCGGGGTCGGTGGCCCCGGCGGGCCAGTCGTCCCGTTCCGACGGCGTTGTCATGGCCCTGGCATTGCGGGAATGCTGTGCGTCGAGGCGGCGCAGGACCTGGTGCCACACCCAGCCGGGCGGCATTCCCTCCGCGCTCCGGCAGTCGAAGCGGATCACCTGCGGGTTCCCTGGCAGGGGTTCCGGTCCGGCGACGGCCCGGGCCAGCAGCTCGGTCTTGCCGACCCCGGCCTCCCCGACGACGGCGGTGAGACGGCCGCTGCCCCGCAGGGCGGAGCCGAGGTACGACCGCAGGGCCGCGAGGGCGTGCTCGCGCCCCTGGAGCGGCGGGGCCGGGACCGGGGAGCCGCCCGGCCGTACCTCCGCGGCCTCCCGGTGGCGGCTCCCGTGCGGCCCGGGCCCGTCGGGGAAGCTGTGTTTCCCGGTACTTGAAACGGCGCTCGGAACAGTGCTTCGAGCGGCGCTCGGACCGATCTCGTGGCGAAGCACGGCCAGATGGACCCGGCGCAGTTCCTCGCCGGGGGCGACGCCGAGCTCCTCCGCAAGATGAGCGCGGGTCCGGTCGTGGAGGCGCAGGGCCTCGTCCTGCCGGCCGAGGCGGTACAGACCGGTCATCAGGCCGGCGACCATGTGCTCGTCGGTGGGGTGGCGGGCCACCTCGGGGCGCAGCGCCGCGACGGCGTCGGCGGTCTCCCCGAGGGCGAGCAGTGCGTCGGAGCGGGCCGCCACGGCGGCGGTCCGCAGTTGCCGTAGTCGCGCGCTCTCCTCCTCCAACGGCGCGTAGGCGGTCAGGTCCAGAAACGGGTCGGCCCGCCACAACTCCAGGGCGTCCCCCAGTAGGGCACGCGCGGTCGCGAAGTCCCCGTCGGAGAGTCGATGTTGACCGTCCATCACCATACGGTCGAACCTGTGGACATCGATCGCGTCCCGCTCCAGGCCGAGGATGTACCCGGGGGCCCGGTAGTGCAGGGGAGTGGCTGCCCTGTCCGCACCTCGGCCGGGCTCCAATGCGCGGCGGAGGTGGGACAGGTACGTCTGGAGGGTCGCGTGCGGTCGCCGGGGCGGGCGGCCCGCCCACAGCTCGTCGATGAGCTGGTCGGCAGGGACGATCCGGCCGGGCCGGAGCAGCAGCAGCCCGAGGACCGCCCGGTGCCGGGGCGGACCGAGGTGGACCGGCTCGGCACCGTGCCGGGCCCTCATCACTCCGAAGGCTTCGAGCTTCAGCTCCGACGTCGACGGGTGCCGCTGCTGCTCTTCCATGATGTACGTCATACCGAGTGCGTATGCCTTTCGAACGTGACGTGCGTGATGTCGCGGTCGAGCTCGGGCCGATTCTGCCGTGAACGCGGTACCGGCGGAATGGTGCACGAATCGCGCCGACGTGGGGCTCCTACCCGCCGAATGGGCGGGGCGCTCCCCTGCCCAGTGTGATCAATGTGGAGCGAATTCCTCTGCCTCGCACCTAAGTTGTCCGGATCTCTCGCTCCCCGGACAGCTTTCGGTCACCGGGGCGCCCTGGTGATGGGTGGTGCGGAACGGGCGGGCCGGTTTCGTCGGGCGGTGGCCGAAATCGGATGACCGTGTGGCAAAGGCAGCACATGCGAACCCCGATGTATCCGTGACGAACACACGCATGAGAAGGGCCTCCCGGCTGAAAGCCATCCGATAGGACAAGGCTTCCGTGCAAGCGTTCCGGAACGCACGGTAGAACCTCGCGAACGACCGGTCAAGAAGTCCGTTCGGGGACAGATGGCCCGCACAAGAACCCGGCGCATGTTCGACGAGCATCAGGTCCTGACCGGTGTGACCGCGTCCGGTCGGGTGGATGTGCTACTGCCCCGCCCGTCGGGCCGTCCTGTGGAACGGAGGTAAGGACCGTAGGTGGATGACGGGTGACGAATCCCGTACCAATGCCGAAGCGGAACCGTGGGAAGTCATGGATCGGCCTTTCCGGTGGCATTGCCGAGTGCTGCTCGGGAAAGACATGGGAATCCTCCTCCGGCACCCTCCGATTGGCCGCATCATCCGTTCCGGATAGAACTCACAGTAAAGCGGTGGGCATTTGTGCGGGCACAGGTTCCACGGGGGAGTCGGCGGGCGTCGAGTTCAATCCCCGTGGCGGGTGAAGTCCTGCTGACGTGTAGGTTTACCGTGCCCTACGGGCGTGTGCCGCACCTGCCGCACTGATTCCGGGGCCAGTCGGCCGGGCAAGGAAAGCCATGGCGGCGGAACGAATCGGAGCGGCGCCGAGTGGCCGTTCACGTTGCCCGGACGAGGCGCGCCGAACTCCGGCCCGGCCCCGCCGCCTCGGCCGCCCCTCCCGAGTTCTCCACCTTTTGTGCGCACGTGGGCGGTACGGCCGGAAGCAAGTCGGGTATCCAGGAGGCGCGACCTCAAGAGCACAGCACGTGCACCAGGGCTTCCAAGGCGGTGTTGTCTAGCGCGGTGCGGTGGGCGAGTTTGTTGCGGGACGCTCGCAGCGTACGCAACCGGTCGGCCTCCGGCTGGCTGAGCCGTACGTGACCCTGCAAGTGGGCGCGCCACATCGCGCCGAGTTCCATCTCTGCCTGTGGGCCGTAGAGGGCGACGAGTTCGGTTCGGCGGATTCGCGACCGGACCTTGATCACTTCGGTGAACTGCTCACGGGCCTCGTCGAGCAGAGGCAGCAGTGCGTGGTTCTGGGCCAGCCAGATGCGGGTGCGCACGCTGTGCTCGTGTTCGGTTCCGCTGTCGGGGCGGCGGCGCAGCCGCCCGTCCCACCTGTCGAGCGTGCCCTGGTCCCATTCAGGGCGCAGGGAGGCGTTCGGATGGAGCGGGGCCGCTGTGGGCTCCGTGGTCCGCGGGCCGGGCACGGGGATTCGGCCGGGTTCCGGTCCGGTCGTGAGCCGCAGCAGGTGGGCGGGGAGGCCGTCCGGGAGCCCGTCCCACTCGACCGCCAGCCGCGCCGCCAGATCGAGGAAAGGACCGCACACCTCGACCACGGTGGCCTGTGCCACCGCTTCGAAGAGTTGGTGGCGGGCGGCCGGGCCAGACGGGCGGGGCCGGGTCATGGCAACCACGGTGGCGGTGTCCAGCCGGCCGAGGGCACCCCACCACCAGTGCACACCGACGTCCTCACGTGCGATTTGCTCGGGCAGCTCCACAGGCAGCCCCGTTGAGGTGGCCAGCACCAGCAGCCGCGGGCGCCGACCCGGAGGCAGGCCCGCAGCCTTGACCGTGGCGGAGAGCCGCCGAAGCAGGTCGGTGGCAGCTGTTGGGGTCGGTTCCTGCCAGCCGCGCACCACGATCACCCGGGCCGCGCCGGGGTCTGTTGGGGAGACGGTGAGGCGATCGAGGAGTCCCTCGGTCCCGCCGTGCCACCCGTCCACGCCGGAGGCGAAGTCACCCAGTTCCTTGACGATCCGATCGGCGAGGGAGTGCAAGCCGCGCTCCTTCCGCCGCACTTCCGGTGCCGGGGCCGCGCGGGTCTGCGGAATGGCGGCGTTCCTCGTCCGCGCGCCGGAGAAAGCGGACAGCCCGTCGTCGTAGTCCAGGATCGGGTCCATGCCCCCCCATGGGTCCGAGCCAGCGGCAGGCGGCGGGGCCGGGGCAGCACCCCCGGAGGGTGTGCTGTCTGCGGGTGCGGGTACAAGGACGAAGTCCGCCAGTTCGTGGAGCAGTTCGTCAAGCAGGGCTTCGGCGGTGGACGGTGAACCGGTCAAATAGGCCTGCGGGAAAAGACAGAGACAGCTCCGTCCCGCCCGCAGGTCGCCCAGTAGCCGTCGCACCCACAACCGCGCTCCGGGCAGCGTGGTTACCTGGGTCCCGGCGATCGCGTGAGACATGGGCGTCACGACGGTTCCGACAGGACCTGGAGCGCCCGGAAGGTAATCCGGTCCAGCGAGCAGCCCTCCGGTCCGTCGTCCAGCACACCTTGGTCGAGCAGCCGGCCCACGAACGATCCGACCTTCTCGATCGGCATGCCGGTGACGGACGCGATGTCAGCGTAGGTGCATCCCTCGCCCGGCTCAACGTACTGGCTCCACTCGGTCAGCACCTCAGTCAGGCTGGTTTCGAGTCCGACCCGCTCCAGGTGCACACGAGCGAAGTCACGCTGCCCGATGAAGTCCCGGGCGTCTTCCAGCGCGGCTTCGAGGGTGGAACCCTCCCTCACGATGCGGTGCACGGTCCGCTCCAGCAGGTGGGGCCACCCACCGGTGAGCTCGATGACTCGCCGTCGCTTGTCCGGGGTGTCGAATGGACACTCCGGCCACGCGCGGAGACTGTCCGCGGTCCACCGCTCGGGGCGCACCACGTAAGTGATGAGTTCGTCCTTCTGGCCAGGCTCAGCCGGGTCCACCAGCAGGACGGCCGTCCGGTGGGGCACTCCGCCATCCGGCGCGGAGGTGTGGGCATGCAGGGTCTTGGCCCAGTCGGCGACCTCGGCGCTCCCGCGGCCCCGAACGTCGGCCAGGATCAGGAACGACCGTCCGTCGGCGTTCTTCACCAGAGCCGCAGGCGGGGTACCGGGGGCCACCTCCTGGAAGTCCAGCCCGCGCGCGGTGGAGTACGACTTCACCGCGCGCTTCACGAGAGCCGGTCCGTGGGCCTGGGTCAGGCAGACCGAGGCCACTCCGGGAGCCGTCACAAGGTGCAGCTGGTGTTCCGTGAGCGGGCTGTAGCGCGCGATGCCCCCGCCGTCCAGCCCGACGAAGCGCCTGGAGAACCGCGGGTTGTAGTCGTAAGGAAGGTCGAATTCAGTCTGCCGCAACTCGAGTTCGAGGTCCTCGCGGGTTCCCAGCATGCTGACGACGTTCGGACTGCGGACGGCGTACAGGCGGGCGTCGGCCAGCCGGATGAGCAGGCCCAGGCCGACCATCTCGTCCAGGTAGATCCGTACGTCGCTGGCGGTGAGCGAGCTGAACCCCTCCCGCCAGCGCTCCTTGGCAGCCCTCAAGAGCTCGTCGGCGTCGTATCCGTACCGGTAGCGGTCCTCCTGGCTACGCAGAGCGATCACCAGGGCGAGGACCCGATAGCGGTCCTCAAGGTTGATCGTGATCCGCAGCCGCTCCGCGATGTGCCGGTGGACCTGGGCGGATCCGGTCACGGACCGGACGTCTTCGTCCGTGACCGTGATCGGCCACTTCGCCGAGGCCAATGACTTCCCGCGCAGAGTCGCGACGAGTCGCTCGCAGAGAATCTGGACCAGACAGGCCTGGTAGTTCGTCGCGGCGAGCACCCGCCAGACCAGTTCGGGCCGCTCGAAGCGGTACCCGAAGGCTGCCATCGGCTCGACGACCAGGCGCTGTGCTTCGGCCGGCTTCAGCGTGCTGATCAGTACGTCCGGACCGCCGTGGGTCAGGGGCACATTGGACAGGTGGCTGAAGCGTTGAACCTGGTGCAGACCTGCAAAGACGATCTTGAAGCGGCGGTCGGTGCGGTCCATCAGCCCCTTGAGCCGGAGCACGTTGGAGAAGGTGGCCTCGCCGCCCCGCCCGCGCACGGCCTTGGAGTCGGCGGTCAGGAAGGCGTCGGCCTCGTCGGCGAGTACCAGCACACGCCTGTCGTGGCTCTCCTCCAGCCACCTTTCCACCCTGGCGAGCATCGCATCCGGAGTCTGGCCGGAATCCGCCGACTCTGCCAGGACGCCGACGCGCTTGAGCTCGTCCTCCAGTACTGCCCAGATGCGCTCGGCGGGCTCGGCCTCGCCCACGCCGCGCGCCTTGAGGTCGACGTAGATGGCCTTGTGGCCCGGGGCGCTGGGGAAGGACGCCTGCACCTTGCGTAGCAGTGCGGACTTACCCAACTGGCGTCCTCCGTAGAGGAACAGAGCGCCGAGCGGGTCCGTGACGGCCGCGATTTCCTCCTGGCGCCCGTAGAAGACCTCCGGTGGCACGAGCCCGGCCACAAAGGGCGTGTACGGATTGTAAGCCGTCCAGGGCAGGGTCACCCGCTGGGTGGCCCGGAAGGACCGCGGGGAGCGCGCCGCGATCCATCCAAACACGGCTGGGTCCACCACCAGCGCCTGCTGGGAGGCGGCAGTGCGTGCACGGGCCGCCATCTCCCGGCGTCCGTTCAGCCCGAGCGGGTACAGGTAGAGGATCACGCAGGCACCGGAGTCACTGCTGTCCAGCAGCTCCAGCGGGCTGCGTCCGCGCTGTTCGTCGGAGACCACCAGGATCGTGTACGAGGACGCCGCCGAACCCAGGGCCGCCACGTAGCCGGGAGCCGTTTCGCTCGCCCGTGCCCGGGCGGTGAGCCGCAGGACACCGCGTACCTCGTGCCGCTGGTCCCGGACGGGCGTCTGCGGGCATTCCAGCCCCAGCAGGCGCAGGACCGACGGAATGTGCCGCTGCCATTCCGATCCCCGGGTCGTGGGGCGGCACAGGGCGTCCCACGATTCCAATCCGCTTTTCGCGCCCTCGGTGAGGGGCTCCCCGTCCAGGTAGAAGTCGGCCCAGGGGCGGGCGGAGTAGCCCTGGGAACCTGCCTTGCGCACCCCGGACAGCTCGATGCCGACGGTGAAGCGCTCCAGCTCCGCCCCCGAGTCCGTACCGCTCCAGATGGGGAGGGGCTTGCCCTCGCGCAGCAGTGCCAGACACTCTTCGGCAGTGACCGTGTCTCCTGCGTTGAGCAGCGAGGTGAGGCGCTGCAGTTCCCCGTCCGGGGGGTTCAGCGCGGCCAGGCTCTCGTGGAGGCTCTCCACGTACTCGCGGACCTTTGCCCGCATCTCCGCTTCGAGGGCGGTGATGCTGGCGCATGCACGGCCGAACGCACCCTCCGGGGCGGGCCTGCGCAGTTCTTCGAGGCGGCCCACGAGCTCCCGCTCCGTCTGCATGTCGAGCTGCTGAGTGCGCAGTTCGGCAAGGAGTGCGCTTGCGGCGGCGTGGGCCTTGCGGTGGACGGCGTTCCAACGCGTCCACTCGGAGTCGCGCGACTGCCGCCAGTCGCGGGGCACGGCCCCGAGGCCCTCCGGGAGGGCGGGGACGAGATCCTGTTCCAGCGCCGAGACCAGAGCATCGGCGAGGTGCAGGTCGCCCCGCTCGAAGTACCGCCGGAGCACCGCACGGGGGTCGACCGGCTCCAGCAGCGTGAGCACTGCCTCCCCGAACCCCTCCTCGTCGGGCCGGGGCGCACCCTCGGCCGACCGGGGGAGTTCCGGAGCTGCGAGCAGGGACTCCGTCCGGGGCTGGTCCGTTGTGCGCACGGGGTCGGGGTCGTGTGCCGGCACAGCGGTGCCGGGCGAGCGGTCACCGTCGATCAGCCAGGTACGGAGACGCAACAGGGCGGCTCCTTCGATGCCCGGCGGAGGCGCCTCGTGACGTACCTGGTCCAGGGCGTGGCGGAGGCCAGTGGCGCTGTCCGCCCGCTCGTCGATGGCGGGAGCGGCCAGTGCCCGGGCCCGGGACAACAGGTCGGAGACCTGCTCGATGCTGCGCAACAGGGCCCGCTTGGCGGCGGCCTCGATCGGCTCCTTCGCCTGCTTCGGCGTCCGGATTTCGGCGTCGGCCTCCTCGATCATGCGCTCCGCAGATCCGCGCTTGCGGAAGAGCTCCCAGACACGGTCGAGGTCAGCCGCCCCGGAGTTGCCGGCCGCCCATGCGCTGACTCCGTCCAGGGCTTTCCCCAGGGGCTGGTCCGAGCCGATCAGACGGGTCCTGACCTGGGTCGCGCGGGTGTACCCGATGCGCTGACGCCGCAGGGCGTCACGCAGTTCGGCGGCCTCGGAGGAGAGCTGCTCCGGTGTAAGCCCCGTCATGTTGTCGGTGGTCAGGCGGGTAGCGCTGAGATCGAGCCGGTGGTAGCGGCGCAGCGCGTCGACGGCACGCTCGAGGAGTTTGCCCCAGTTCCCGGGAACGGTGGAGGAGAGGTCCGCCTGGATGAGGAGATCGTTGGGCCATCCTGCCAGCAGGCCGGCCCGCAGCGAGGCCACGGCGGCCAGCACCAGGGCGGGCCGGTCGGCCTGAAGCAGCTGGATCTCCGGGTCGAAGCCAGTCATTACGGCCACGGCCTCTCCCTCGTCGTCGCACGCGAAGGCGGCCTCGGCGAAGGCGAGGCAGTCCGCGCGGTGAGGGGGCTCGGCCGAGCCGACCGTCGCCCAGTAGGCCTCCTGGAAACGGCCCTGGCCGACCAGCCGGGTCACCGCGGCCTCGCCGTCACCAGGCGCCGGCGGCGGCTTCCAGGGCAGGAAGTTCGGATTGGCCGTGTCTTTCGCAACGACGGAGGCCTCCACGCGGGTCGATCCCGGCTGGGGGGCGGTTTCGGCCGCCAGAACCGGATGCGGAACGACCTCCGCTGCGGGCGTCGGGGCGCTTGCCACCTCCTGGGCAGGGGCGGATTCCGCCGCCGGTGCCGAGGGGGGTGCGGATGCCGTGGCGGGCTCGGCCTCCGGGGAGCGGCTCGTGGCCGACTCGGTGTGCGGAACCGCTTCGGGTTCGGGCTGCGCCGTCGAGTGCGCGTCCGGGCCTGAAGGAACGGCCGACGCCGCGGCCTCGGCGGCCGGCTCCGGGACCACGTCGGGTGCATGGTTCTCATCCGCTGTGGGAACGGGCTCCGGTTCCCCCGCCGGCTCGGCTCCCACGCCCGGGTCGATGGCCCGGGCCTGTTCGGGGACGGCGCAGGACAGGGGCTCGTCCGGCGGCACGGCGGCACGGGACGCCGCCGTCACGAGTTCGCCGATGCGCGCCTCCAGCACGGTCAGCGACTCCTGTAGCGGTATGCGGTGCGGAGCGTCGGGCGCGGTCCTCTCCAACAGGGCACGGAGTCCGTCGCGGTCCTCAACCAGCTTGCGTAGCTCCTCGGCGCGCTCCGCTGCGGATTCCCGCAGCTCCTGCACGATCTCGTCGATTTCGGCGAATCCCGCGCTTCCGGACCACTCTCGGCCGTTGCCGGCGAGCTGGTTCGCGATTCGGGACCGGGCCTGCCGCCATTCCTCCAACTGCACGGTGAGTAGCTCCGGAACGGCCCGTCCCGCCCGGACCTGGTCGAGTGTCTCCTCCAACACTCGGCCCAGTTCCTCCGACCGCTCACTCAGCACCTGCCGTGACACGAGCAGCTGCTCATCGGTGATACCTACGGGCAACGGGTTGTCCTTTTCTTCTGGTATGGCATCAGCATCGACGGCTTCTTCGCTGACGTCGCATCCGTCCTCGGCTTCGCCTGGCGGACGGCACTGCCCGTCGTCGCACTCGCACCTAAACGGACTCCCGGCGGTCGAGGCGGCTGCCCAGAGGTCGCCCCAATGGTCTTCGGCCAACCTGCTGTCAGCGCCGGGACTCATGGAGAGACCGTAGAGCGTGATCTGTGCGAGGACAGGATCGAGCTCTCTCAACATCTGCCGCAGGTGCTCGGCGGAGGACGCCTGCAACTGCTCCGGTGGGTGGACGTTGCACCGCTCCAAGCGGTGCAACGTCCAGTCGGACGCATAGTGTGCGATTGCCCCAAGGCTGCCCGTACTCGCACGGCTCAGCCACGCACGAGCCGCAAGGATCTCGCGGCGCCTCACTCGCTGCAGCCCGTTCGTGGCGTTGGCGATCCCCGGTATGCGCGCCAATATGCCTGGAATCATGAGAAGTTCTCGGAGGGAACGGTCGTCCAATCCGGTCACCCAGGCGCGGAGCCCGTCCCCCTCTACGTGCATGGCATGGATCTTGCCAGACGAGCGCGCCATTGTAGGCGCTTTCTGGCGAATCAGGCGGCTTCGTTGAGAGGCGCGAACTGTCCTGTCGAAATTCAGAGCGTTGGACGAGGCTATGGGGCCGATGTTGTTGCGCCCCTGAGTTCGCCAAGGTCGCCACCGACCTCCTGCCGCAGACGCTCTGTTCTTGCCTGGGGGGCTGGTGTACGCCTCGGAGGTCTTCATCGACGACCTTGTACGACGACGTGCGCACCGTCGCCGACGAGGAAGTCAACGCCGCGGAGCGCCAGGGCGAACGGTGGCCCCTTGACGTAATCTCGCTCCGTTCCGCGTTGAAGTGCGACGGCCCCTTCCTGGCGACGTCATCGCTCTGCCCCGGTTCACGGACGGCAGCTTCCAGCAGCTCGGTTGCCTCGCGGAAGAGCCCTCCTGGAGCAAGCACGCACATACGCCGCACTCGACCTCCACGATCTCATGGACGGCGCGAGTTGGCCGACGTTCTCGTCCGGTGCGCCGACGAGGTCCACGAGGATAGGGGCTTGGAGCGACTCTACGACGACTGAAAGGCTGGTTTGGGCGACGGGATTGACGAAGATGCGCCGACCACCAAGGCGCCATACCCGTGGCCTTGAGCGGATGGTTCACCCCGTTCAACGAGGACAGGCGCGTCCACCGCTACGCCGCCGACGAGGAACCGGGCCACGAGGAGCGCCCCCGGCGGGCTGGGACGGGACAGTGCCATCGGCCCAACCGACCGGCTCCACACTCTCCGCGCTCGGCCTTGCCAACGAGGCGGGCGATGTGATGCGGCTCCGAGCCGCCAAGGGCGAAGGCGCTCAGAAGAAGCCGAGCTTCTTCGGCGAGTAGCTCACCAGCAGATTCTTCGTCTGCTGGTAGTGCTCCAGCATCATCCGGTGGTTCTCCCGGCCGATCCCGGACTGCTTGTAGCCGCCGAAGGCCGCGTGCGCCGGGTACGCGTGGTAGCAGTTGGTCCAGACCCGGCCCGCCTGGATGGCGCGGCCCGCCCGGTACGCGGTGTTGGTGTCCCGGGTCCAGACGCCGGCGCCCAGACCGTACAGCGTGTCGTTGGCGGTCCTGATCGCGTCGTCGAAGTCGGAGAAGGACGTGACCGCGACGACCGGGCCGAAGATCTCCTCCTGGAAGACCCGCATCCGGTTGTCCCCCTCGAAGACCGTGGGCCGGACGTAGTAGCCGCCCGCCAGCTCCCCGTCGTACTCGATCCGCTCCCCGCCCGTGAGGATCTTGGCGCCCTCCCGCACACCGATGTCCAGGTACGAGAGGATCTTCTGGAGCTGGTCGTTGGAGGCCTGGGCGCCGACCATCGTGTCGGTGTCCAGCGGGTGCCCCAGCGCGATCTTCTCGGTGCGGGCGATGCCCGCCTCCAGGAACTCGCCGTACAGCCCGCGCTGGATCAGCGCGCGCGAGGGGCAGGTGCAGACCTCACCCTGGTTGAGGGCGAACATGGTGAAGCCTTCGAGGGCCTTGTCCCGGAAGTCGTCGTCGGCGTTCCACACGTCGTCGAAGAAGATGTTGGGCGACTTGCCGCCGAGCTCCAGCGTCACCGGCTTGATGTTCTCGGAGGCGTACTGCATGATCAGCCGGCCCGTCGTGGTCTCACCGGTGAAGGCGATCTTCGCGACGCGCGGGCTGGAGGCGAGGGGCTTGCCCGCCTCCGCGCCGAAGCCGTTCACGATGTTCACGACGCCGGGCGGCAGCAGGTCGGCCACCAGCTTCAGCCATACGTGGATGGAGGCCGGGGTCTGCTCGGCCGGCTTCAGGACCACGGCGTTGCCCGCCGCGAGCGCCGGGGCCAGCTTCCACGTCGCCATCAGGATCGGGAAGTTCCACGGGATGATCTGGGCGACCACGCCGAGCGGCTCATGGAAGTGGTACGCGACCGTGTCGGCGTCGATCTCGCTGAGGGTGCCTTCCTGGGCGCGCAGCGCACCGGCGAAGTACCGGAAGTGGTCGATGGCCAGCGGGATGTCGGCGGCCAGCGTCTCACGCACCGGCTTTCCGTTGTCCCAGGTCTCGGCGACCGCCAGCTCCTCCAGATGCGCCTCCATCCGGTCGGCGATCCGGTTGAGGACCAGCGCGCGGTCGGCCGCCGAGGTGGCGCCCCAGGCGGGTGCCGCGGCGTGGGCCGCGTCGAGGGCCAGCTCGACGTCCTCGGCCGTACCGCGGGCGATCTCGGTGAAGGGACGGCCGTTGACCGGGCTCGGGTTCTCGAAGTACTGGCCCCGGACGGGCGCCACGTACGCGCCGCCGATCCAGTGGTCGTAGCGGGACTCGTACGAGACGATGGCGCCCTCGGCACCCGGCGCGACGTAACGGGTCATCTCTGTGGCCTCCCGGATCCGGTGCCGCCCGCCGTTGGGCGGCCCTCGGCGCGAGCCTAGGAGGCCGTACGTTGCAACCCCGTTGCGCCGCGCCCGGGGATCAGCGCTGTTCGGCCTCCAGGGCGTGGGCCCTGGCGAGCAGGGCCGGGCGCTGGGCGGGCGGGGCGGCCGAGGCGAGCGCCCGCCAGACCGGGAGGTCGTTCTCGCCCCAGGGGCTGTACGCCCAGTCGGCCAGGAGCCCCGGGTCGCCCCGGGCGATCAGCGCGGCCCGCAGCTGGTCGTCGAGCCGACGCCGCAGGCGGATGACGGACGGCGACTGCGAGGCCGGGAGCAGCGGCCCGGAGTACGCGTTCATCGCCGCGGCCACCGCCCCCGACGCCAGCCTGCGCGCCACCGTGTCGAAGTCCGCGTCGACCGGGGCCGCCAGCCGGTACGGGCGGGAGAGCAGGAGGTCCGGCCCCAGCAGCCGCCGCAGCCGGGAAAGCTCGGCGCGCAGGGTCACCGGAGTGACCGACTCGTTCTCGTACAGCTCGACGAGGAGTCCGTCGCCGCCCAGGCCCTCGGGTCGGCGGGCGAGCGTCACCAGGATCTCGCTGTGCCGTCGGCTGAGCCGCAACCGGCGGTCACCCGCCACCAGCAGGGCCTCGTCCCGGCCCAGCGCGCTGAGCCGTACCCGGGCGTCCGGCGCCGGGGCCAGCAGCGCGAGCTGGCTCTCGGCGGCGCGCGCCACCGCCTGGACGAACGCCAGGCTGTGCGGGTGGGCGAGCCCGTCCCCGCCGGTGATGTCCACCGCGCCCAGGACCCGGCCGGTGTGCGGGTCGTGCAGCGGGGCCGCCGCGCAGGTCCACCGCTGCACCGGGCGCAGGTAGTGCTCGGCGGCGAAGACCTGAACCGGCCGGTCCACGGCCAGCGCCGTCCCCGGGGCATTGGTCCCGGCCACCGACTCGGCCCAGCGGGCGCCCTCCACGAAGTTCATCCGGCCGGCGGCCCGACGGGGTCCTGCGGGGCCCTCGACCCAGAGCAGCCTGCCGTGCGCGTCGCAGACCGCGAGCAGATGCTCCCCGTCGGCCGCGTACGCCCCCACCAGCTCGCGGATCAGCGGCATGACGGGGGCCAGTGGATGCCCGTCCCGGTACGGGCCCAGGTCCTCCGGGCCCAGCTCGACCAGGGGCGCGCGGTCCGGACCGACCCGGGCCCTGGCCGAGCGCCGCCAGGACTCACCGACGACCGGCCGCACCGGTCCCTCCAGTCGGCCGGCCGTGGTGAACGCCTCGTGCGCGCGGCGCAGTTGGCCGATCCGCTCGCCGGGGTCCACGCCGGCGGCCAACGCCACCCAGGGGTCCTTCAACTCACCCTCCGGTCCAGGGGAATCGTGCACCCCCATCGTCACCGCGGCGGGCCGCCGCGACAACCGCCGCGCACCGGAAGTACCGGTTCGGGTGGTGCGGCCGGATCAGCCCGTCGAGTACAGGTTGACG
The DNA here is from genome assembly GCF_043079735.1 of Streptomyces sp. NPDC015144. NCBI lineage: Bacteria > Bacillati > Actinomycetota > Actinomycetes > Kitasatosporales > Streptomycetaceae > Streptomyces > Streptomyces sp. NPDC015144. The sequence continues at coordinate 39,989 of NZ_JBIBUU010000011.1, forward strand.
AGCCGGATGTAGCGCACCCAGTCCCACTGGGGGCCCGGGTCGGTGTGGTCGCTGCCCGGCACCTGGGCGTGGGCGAGGATGTGCGCGCGGTCCTTCGGGATCTTGTACCGGTCGCACACCGAGGCGGTCAGCAGCGCCGACCGTTCGTACAGGGCGTTGGTGAAGTAGGAGGGCTGGTCCACCCAGCCCTCGTGCTCGATGCCGATGCTGCGCGTGTTGTAGTCCCAGTTCCCCGCGTGCCAGGCGATGTTCTGCTCCCGGACGCACTGACCGACGTAGCCGTCCGCAGAGCGCACCACGTAGTGCGCGGAGACCTGCTTCGCCGGATTCTGGAAGATCCCGATCGTGTTTCCGTACGTCTCCTGGGTGACATGGATGATCACGTACTGCACGGGATAGGCCGAAGGGCGGCTCGACACCGTGTAGTTGGAGGTGGAGGCGGGCGTCCAGTGCGCGAGGGGGTAGTCCGTGTCGCCCGCCGTGGTCGTCGCCGCGGCGCGGGCGGAGGCGGGCAGCAGGGCGGCGGCCGCGGTGGCGGCGGCTCCCTGGAGAATCCTTCTGCGGTGCATGAGTGCTCCTGTTGTGTGTGGGGGGAGAGAGATGGACAGGGCAGGGGAGGAACGGACGGTACGGGAGGAGGGACGGGCAGGGTGGGGGAGCCCGGCCGGTGTCAGCGGTCGAACAGTGCCGAGGTCTCCCGCAGATGGCGGTGGAGGCCACGATGGGGGTCACCCGCGGGCAGCCACTCCTTGCGGATCTTCGCCACGCTGGTGTAGTTGGTGTCGCACACATTGGCCAGCGGTGCCTCGCCCGCCTGGCTGATCAACTGGTACGCGTCGAGCTCGGACAGGCCGTAGTCGCGCGACAGCCATTGCACCAGGTCCAGCTGGGAGATCCGGAAGGCGTCCTCCAGCGGACGGGCCGATCCGGTCGACATGAGATGGGTGTCGGACTCGATGCGCGGCCACGGCGTACTGACGCCCTTCAACAGCTCGACCAGCACCACCGTGTTCATCGCGCACTCCACGGCCACCCCACAGGTCTCGCCCTCGCCCTGGCGGGCGTGGCCGTCGCCCAGGCTCAGCAGCGCGCCCTCGACGTTGACCCCCAGGTAGCAGGTGACGCCCGCCCGCATCTCGGGCGTGTCCATGTTGCCGCCGTGCGCGTCCGGCACCAGCGCGGACCGGACCTCCAGATTGGCCGGGGCCACCCCGACCGTGCCGTGCATCGGGTCCATCGGCAGCTCCACCTGGATGTCACTGTCCCGGGCGCTGAACAGGCAGGTGCGGCGCGCCCGGTCCAGCTGCCACATCCACACCACCTCGGGCAGCGGGGCCTGCAACGACGCGGTGGTGTGGGTGGAGGTGAGTGCCCCGAAGAGCGGCACGGTCGTGGAGGCGGCCCAGTCCCTGGCCGGTTCGATCGAGACGAAATGGACCGCGACCGTGTCCCCGGGTTCCGCGCCCACCACGTGGAACGGGCCGGTCTGCGGATTGAGGAACGGGAACTCGCAGACCTCGGAGACCAGGTCCTTCTCGGAACGGACCCGCCCGGCGAAGCAGTCCTCCGTGTACAGGTCGAGGAAGGTGCCCGGCTCGATCCGGGCCACCGGGGCCGCTCCGCCGAACGTCCAGGCGTACTCGCCCTCCTGGGGCCGGACGGTCAGGACACGGGGGTCGCTCATCGCTGCTCTGCTCCTGTCGCAGTCGTCCCGGCCGGCGCCGGGTCGTCGTCGAGGTGGATCCGCCCGGTCTCCGCCACCCGCTCCGGATGCCGGCGCATCAGCACCACCAGCACAACGACCCCGATCAGCATCCAGACACCGACGACCGGCCCCGCGTACGACACGGGTGCGCTGAGCTCGGAGACGAAGTCGAAGGCGGGGATCCCGGCGGCGGTCAGCAGCGCGGGCACGAACGCCGCGATGCCCAGGACGGGGAAGAGAAGGTGGAGCACGGGGTTGAAGGCGTCGCGGCACCGGCGCAGGAAGTATCCGGCGCACGACAGGTTCACGACGATGTACACACCGATGATTACGGTGACGATCACCGTCGCCAACAGCGTGAACGCGGTCACCGGGTCGTAGGCGAACCCGAGCCCGAGCGTCGCGCCGACCGCGATCACGAACTGCGCCGCCACTCCCGTGACGGGGGAGCGCCGCCGGGGGTGCAGCCGGGCGAAGCCCCGCGGGAAGACCCCGATACGGCCGAGCGCGAACGCGGTACGGGTCGACACATTGGCACACGCGTTGGCGTTCGCCACGGTCGAGTTGACCACGGCGAGGAAGAGCAGCACCCAGAACAGCCCGAACGAGGCACGGGCCACCCCCTCCCACGAGGCCGCGCCCGAGCTGCCGAACCCGGCGAATTCGTCGGGCCCGAAGTACACCGACATGGCGTACGTGGTCAGCACGTACACCAGACCGATGGAGAGCGCCGCTCCGAGTACGGCCCGCCGCATCGTGCGTCTCGGGTTCTTCGTCTCCTCGGCGAGCGGGGCCGCGGCCTCGAATCCCGCGAAGGCGAGCACGGTGTAGACGGAACCGGCGAAGATCCCGCTCGTACCGCCGTATCCCTCCGCGGTGTGCGACGTGCCGAACACCGAGAGGGTGTTGTCGGAACCGGCCTGGCCGATGAGCAGCGCCGCGAAGACGACGAAGACGAGCACCTCGAAGATGCCGAGCACGGTCCCGAAACGGGCCGAGGCCCGGACCCCGAAGTACCCGGCGAGCGCGATGACCACCGCCCCCAGCAGGGACCACGGCCACCACAGGTCCGCCGGGTAGGAGGACCACTCCTGGTGCAGCGTGCCCGACACGGTGAAGCCGAGCTGGAGCAGCAGCAGCGCGGGCACCAGCGCCTCGACGAAGACATAGCCCCAGCCGACGAGGAAACCGATGGCCGGATGCAGCCCCTGGGCGGAGTAGGTGGCGACGGACCCGGCGGCCGGCAGTCGGCGGGCCAGCTCGGCGACGCACGACGCGGTGAACAGACAGGCGACCAGGGCCACCACCACCGAGAGCGGCAGACTGCCGCCCGCGAAGGCGGCTCCGGCGGGGATCGACGCGGCGATGGCCGCGGCGGGAGCCATCGCCGTGACGCTCTGGAACAGGACCTCGCGCAGCCCGACGGCATCGCGTAACAGTCCGTTGTTCGATTCCCCCGACATCCCTGGCTCCCTCTGTGTCCGATGACCGGAAGGCGGTGTCCGATGTGCGGCTCTGCGTCTCGCGCGCCCTACCGTACGGGGCGCCGCACGGCTCGCGGAAGACGGTGGGAGAGGGAATCGGTTCCCCCGCGCGGGGGAGGACACCGGCATGTACGGCGATGTCGGTACGGACGTCGCGGACGGGGTGGAGCGAGGATCCCGGTCCCCGGCGGGACGGGCCGCCGGGGACCGGGGCGGGGCGGCGCACACGGGCAGGCGCCGCGCTCCGGTCAGCCGCGCAGCGGGCGCGGCAGCTTGATCTGCGTCACCGATGTCCTGATGCCGCTGTCGACCAGACGGCCGGCGGCGTCGAACGCCTCGGGGCCGTCGGTCATCCCGAAGTCGTTGTCGTTGGTGACCGCGACGGTGTCCCGGCCGGTCACCGCGACCCCCTCGATCTTCCCCGGTACGCCGGGCACCTTGCCGAGGTCGACGACCAGGCTCTTGTGGAGCACCGGCACGCCCGCGGCGGCGGGGTCGCCGAGCTGCTCGTAGGACGGGGACGTCGTCGGGTCGTCCCAGGCGGAGCCGAGGATGCCCCGCCCCTGGGGGAGCGTCACCCGGTGCAGCCGGGCCGCCCGGTCCGTGCGCTCCTCGACCAGCAGGTCGTTCCCGCCGAGCGCGACGACCGAGGAGATCTTCAGCTCGGAGGTGTCGTCCTCGCCCGGGTCCACGACGTCCACCGGGTCGAACCGGTAGGCGTACTCCGCGGTGACGGCCTGCTTCTTCGTGGAGAAACGCAGCAGCCGCACATTGCGCGAGGACTCGCCCGCGCCCTGGTCGGGCAGCGAGAGCGGGCTCTGCACCGCGATCACCAGGTCGCCGCCGGGCAGGAGGGCCAGACCCTCGAAACCGCGGTTGACCTTGCGGTGCAGCAGTACGCCGGGCAGCGCCTCCACGACCGGGTAGTCCGCACCGGCCAGATCGAGCCCCCGCGGCACGTAGCGGGTGAGCACCCGGCCGCGCGGCGAGACGTGCACCAGCGAGGGTCCGTACTCGTCGACGAGCCAGAAACTGCCGTCGGCGGCGCGGACGATGCCCTCGGTGTCCAGACCGTCGGGGTTGTACTCCAGCGGCGTCGAGGCGTCGTAGGTGTACGGGGCCTCGTCGCGGCCCGACTGGTTGGAGAGCCCCGTCACCGGGGCGCCGGAGCGGGTGGTGACGGGGATCGCGTCCACCACCCGCAGGTGCTTCCCGCTGACCCGCACCTTGACGATCGACGGGTTGAAGCCGGGCACCGGGAAGGTGCGCCGCTTCTTCCCGCCGACCTTGATCTGCCCGTTCGGCCCCCGGTCGGTGACCGTCCAGAACTCGCCCGGGCGCTCCGCCGGATAGATGTCGCTGCCGATGCCGCCGAGCTTCACCCCGCGGTCGTCCGGGACCGTCCCCGGCAGCAGCCCGTTGCTGAACCGGCCCAGCGGTACGTCGCCCAGTACGGCCGTGCCGGTGACCCGGGCCTGGCGCTCCGGGCGCCCGTGCCCGTCCGGCGCACCGGTCGCCGTTCCGGCCACGCACACCGTCGCGAGCACGGCGAGCGGCAGCCCGGCAGCGAGGGAACGACGGACAACACGCACGGACATGGAACCTCCTGGAGAACGAACAGTCCTGACGGAACAGTCCTGACGGCCGTCAGGTTCCGTGTCCGTTCTCAACGGAAGGTGACATCGGGCTGAACGTGCGGGGGGAACGCGGCGGCGGCCCGGGGGAGCCCGGGGCCGCCACGTCCCGCGTCGTCCCCGCTCAGCCCTCCGCTGGGGCCGAACCGCCCAGAGCGGCCGCCGGATCGTCGTCCGCCGGACCGGCCGGTACCCACCGGCCGTCCTCCTCGCGCAGGGGCCACCACCGCCCGTCCGGCCCGAACCGGAGCTGGACGCCGCCGTCCGCCGAGGTCCAGCGGTTGCCCTTCTCCCGCAGTGCGGGCCGCTCGCCCTCGTCCCAGGCCGCCGCGATCCGGGCCCGCGCCCGGGCCATCGCCTCCCGGTCCGGTGTCCACTCCTCCTCCAGCACGCTGAGCCCGGCGACCCCTCCGTACCGCCACGCCCGGACCGCCGCGTCGAACTCGGCGGGGCTCCGCCGCGAGCCGACCGCCAGCCGCTTCGCGATCCACGGGGCGGGGCGGGCCTCGGCGGCCAGCCGCACGGCGTCCTGACATGGCGTCAGGAGCATGGGTGGCGGACGGTGTTCATGACCCGGCGCGAGCGCGTCGGTCAGCATCCGGTGGGCGCGCGCCGCACCGTCCGCCGCCAGCAGCTCCAGCGCCGCCGGATCGATACCGGCCCGCGGCTCGGTCTCGGTGTCCAGCGAGGGAGCCGGCCCGGGAGCGTCGGGCAGCGGCGGAGGAGCGGGCAGCGGGGGCAGGATGTCCCGGGCCGCGAACGCCTCGTCGGCCGGTACGCCCTCGTCGTCGGCCGGTAGAGGGGAGCCACCGGTGGGCCCGTGTCCCTCCGCGCGGACCGCGATGCGGATCTGGAGTTCGTCCAGGAGCCGCCGCTCACCGCGCCCCCGCATCAGCAGCAGCACGAACGGGTCCTGGTCCAGCAGCCGCGCCACCTGGTAGCAGAGCGCGGCGGTGTGCGGGCAGTGGTCCCACGCCTCGCAGGTGCACTCCGGGTCCAGGTCACCGATTCCGGGCAGCAGCTCCACCCCGGCCGCCTCGGCGTCCTCCACCAGATGCGGGGGCATCTCGCGGTCCAGCAGCGCCGCGATGTGCCCGGCCCGCTCGACGGCCATGCCCAGGAAACGGTCCCACTCCACCGCGTCCAGCTCCTGGAGCAGCACGTCGCTGCGGTACGTGGCGTCGCCGTCGCGGACCAGCGCGGTGATCCGGCCGGGCCGTACGGAGACCGCGCCCACCCGGCCCTCGCGGGCGAACCTCCGTCCCTTCTTGAGCTGTTGGCCGTCCAGCGCGGTGTCCTCCAGCGCCTTCAGCCAGGCCCGGCCCCACCACGTCACGGCGAAGCCCCGGCCCTGTGCGGGCGGCAGCGCGGCGAACGTCCGCTCCTGACCGGGGCCCGTCGCCTCCTCGTCCTCGCCCGGGTACGCGTCGCCTTCGTACGCGTCATGGTCGCTCTCGTGCATGCCGTTCATCGTGCGCCCCCTCGCAGCTCCACCAGCTCGGCCAGTTCCGCGTCGGACAGTTCGGTCAGGGCCGCCTCGCCGGAGCCCAGCACCGCGTCCGCGAGACCCTGCTTGCGGGCCAGCATGTCGGCGATCCGGTCCTCGACCGTGCCCTCGGCGATCAGCCGGTGCACCTGGACCGGCTGCGTCTGCCCGATCCGGTACGCGCGGTCGGTGGCCTGCGCCTCGACCGCCGGGTTCCACCAGCGGTCGAAGTGCACGACATGGCCGGCCCGGGTGAGGTTGAGGCCGGTTCCGGCCGCCTTCAGCGACAGCAGGAAGACCGATGCCTCGCCCGCCTGGAAGCGGCCGACCATCGCCTCGCGCTCGGCGACGGACGTGCCGCCGTGCAGGAACTGCGTACGGATCCCGCGTGCCGCCAGGTGCCGTTCGAGCAGCCGGGCCATCCGCACGTACTGGGTGAACACCAGCACGCTCGCCCCCTCCGCCAGGATCGTGTCGAGCAGCTCGTCCAGCAGCTCGACCTTGCCCGAGCGGTCCGCGACCCGCGGCTCCTCCTCCTTCAGATACTGCGCCGGATGGTTGCAGATCTGCTTCAGCGCGGTCAGCAGCTTGACGACGAGACCGCGCCGGGCGAAGCCCTCGGCGCCGGAGATCGCATCCAGGGTCTCGCGCACCACCGCCTCGTACAGCCCCGCCTGCTCGGCCGTCAACGACACCGTGCGGTCGGTCTCGGTCTTCGGAGGCAGCTCCGGCGCGATGCCCGGATCGGATTTGCGACGCCGCAGCAGGAACGGCCGCACCAGCGCGGCGAGCCGTTCCGCGGCCGCCGGGTCACCGCCCTCCACGGCGCGCGCATAACGGGTGCGGAAGGTGCCGAGCCGGCCCAGCAGGCCGGGGGTGGTCCAGTCGAGGATCGCCCACAGCTCGGAGAGGTTGTTCTCCACCGGGGTGCCCGTGAGCGCCACCCGGGCCCGTGCGCCGATCGTCCGCAGCTGCCTGGCCGTCGCCGAGTACGGGTTCTTCACATGCTGCGCCTCGTCCGCGACCACCATGCCCCACCCGGTCTCCGCGAGCCTCGCCGCGTCGAGCCGCATGGTGCCGTACGTGGTGAGGACGAACTCGTCGTCCCCCAGCGAGTCGAGGCTGCGCGCGGAGCCGTGGAAGCGGCGTACGGGGGTGCCCGGCGCGAACCGTTCGATCTCCCGCTGCCAGTTCCCCATCAGCGAGGTGGGGCAGACCACCAGCGTCGGCCCGGCGGCGGACTCGACGGTCCGGCGGTGCAGATGCAGCGCGATCAGCGTGATGGTCTTGCCGAGTCCCATGTCGTCGGCGAGGCAGCCGCCCAGCCCGAGCGAGGTCATGGTGTGGAGCCAGTTCAGCCCGCGCAGCTGGTAGTCGCGCAGGGTCGCGTCCAGGGCCTCGGGCGGGCCGATCCGCTGCTCGGCCCCGTCCGGATCGGCCAGGCGCCGGCGCAGCCGCTCCAGCCAGCCGGTGGCCTGCACCTCGACCCGGCGCCCGTCCACCTCGGCGGAGCCGGTGAGGACGGCACCCAGGGCGTCGATCGGGGCGACCTTGCGGTCCTGGGTCTCGCGGGCGCGCCGGGCTTCTTCCGGGTCGATCAGCACCCACTGGTCCCGCAACCGCACCACCGGCCGGTTCGCCTCGGCGAGGCGGTCCAGCTCGGCCCGGTCGAGCCGCTGATCCCCCAGCGCGAACCGCCAGTCGAACGCCAGCAGCGCGTCGGCGGAGAGCAAGGTGTCCGCCCCGGACCCCGTACGGGCCGCGCCGCCTCCCTCCTCGTCCCGCTCCTCGTCGGGCGGTCCGATCACGGCCCGTGCGGTGAGCTCGCGGGCCAGTTCCTTGGGCCAGTGCACCTGGACACCGGCCGCGGCCAGAGCGCGTCCGGCGGGGCCGAGGAGCTCGACGAGCTCGTCGTCGGCCGGGTCCACGGCGTCGGGGACCGAGGCGGACAGCAACGGCGACAGCGGGGGCCAGGCGCGGGCGGCCCGGCGCAGTGCCAGCAGCACGTCCATCCGGGCGCGCGGCCCGAACGCGGCGGCCGTGCGCGCGTCACCCGCCCAGACCTCCGCGGCGTCGGCGACCAGCGCGGGGTCGCTGACGCTGTGGATCTGGAGCACCACCCGGAAGGCCGGGCCGCCGGCCCGTTCCGCGTCGGCGCCGTCCGTCTCCGGTGCGGTGAGGCCGGAGACCTCCACCCGCAGCGAGAGGCGTACGCCCGCGTCGTGCCCGGCCGCGACGTCGGCGGCCCAGGCCCTGTCGCCGGGCAGCCGCTGGGGTTCGTCCGCGGCGAAGGCGGGGCCGCCGCCGGCCGCCACGGCCGCCGGGGTCCTGGGCAGCCCGTCCGCCACGGCGTCGAGGAACGCGCGCAACAGCCGTTCGGGCGCGGGGAGCAGAAGAGGCTGCCCGGCCGGACCGTCGATCGGCACGGCGTGGGCCGACGGCGGCATCGAGGCCGCGAGCGTCCGGATCAGCGCCTGGTCGTCGGCGGTCAGCGGGCCGACCCGCCAGGCATCGTGATCGGTGGCGCTCAGCCCCGGCAGCAGCAGCCCCCGGGCGGCGAACTGAAGGGCGAGGAGCGCGGCCGCGCCCCAGAAGGCGGCCGGGGCGGACGCGTCCGCCGAAAGGCGCGCACGCGTCAGTACCGGCAGCGACTCCCGGACCGGGAGGAGCCGTGCCGGTACGGCGTACAGCCGTGCGTCGGCGTCGACGACGGTGAGCTCCTCGACGGCACCGGGACCGTCGGGGGGAGGACTGCCGTCCGGATGCCAGAAGGCGATCCGGCCGGTACGGGCGGGGTCCCCCGGGAGGAAGACCACGGAGCAGGCGGAGAGTGCGGAAACCTCGGAGAGCGTTGCGGCAGGAAGTCTGTGCACAGCGAAGCCGAATTCCTCAAATTTGACTAGTGGGATGTCGGGGCGTCGGGGGCGCCGAGGGTACCCCACCCCCGCCCCGCGACGTGAGCGCGATCGCTGTGACATGCGACATGTTCCGGAGCCCCTGGCTGTGCCCTCATGCCGGAAGGCGCTGTTCCGGGACGCCGGGGGTGGAGGCAGCACCCCCTGGGGAAGGGGGTTTGCCCCCAGGGTTCCGGGGTGCTGGCGCCATGGTCGACGCATCGGTGACAGCCCTACGTTTTTCCAGGTCAACGCAGCTTTTCCAGAGACCGGAGACATCATGCCCCAGGCCATGGCCGACACGGCGGGAGCCACCCGCGACGGTGCGGCAAGCGCTGTTGCGGAAGATCCCGCCACCACGCCTGCGGCAACCGGCGCGGAGGAAACCGCCCCGCCCCGGGGCAGCGACTTCGCGCCCCTGCTCAGGGCGGTCAAGGGGCAGGGCCTGCTGGACCGGCGGACCGGCTGGTACGCGACCGGCATCACCGTCAACCTGGCCGCACTGGCCGCCGTGATCACCGGGATGTTCCTGCTCGGCGACACCTGGTGGACGCTGTTCCTCGCGCTGCCGCTGGCGGTCTTCTGGTCGCGCACCGCGTTCATCGGGCACGACGCCGGACACGCCCAGATCACCGGCGACGGCCGGGCGGGCCGGGCCATCGGCCTCTTCCACGCCAATCTGCTGCTCGGTATGAACGAGGCGTGGTGGAACGACAAGCACGTCCGCCACCACGCCAACCCCAACCACATCGACAAGGACCCGGACGTCGCCGTCGGGGCACTCGTCTGGACGCGGCACCAGGCCGCCCGGAGGGCCGGCTTCGCCCGCTGGCTCACCCGTCACCAGGCCCGGCTCTTCTTCCCGATGCTGCTCCTCGAAGGCATCGCGCTCAAGGTCTCCGGCTTCCAGTACCTGCGACGGCAGCCCGCCCGGGAGCGCCTGCTCTCGGCCCTGCTCCTCGTCGCCCACCTGGGCCTCTACGCCGCGCTCCTCCTCACCGTCCTGTCGCCGGGCAAGGCCGTCGCCTTCGCGCTCCTCCACCACGCGCTGTTCGGCCTCCATCTGGGCATGGCCTTCGCGCCGAACCACAAGGGGATGGAGATGCCCGACCCGGACGGCGAACGATGGGGCCACCTCCAGCGCCAGGTCCTCACCTCCCGCAACGTACGCGGCAGCGCCCTCACCGACTGGTTCCTGGGCGGGCTGAACTACCAGATCGAGCACCACCTCTTCCCGAGCATGCCCCGGCCCCATCTGCGGCTGGCCCAGCCCCTGGTACGGGCCCACTGCCAGGCGCTGGGCATGCCGTACGCGGAGACGGGACTGGTCGAGTCCTACCGGCAGGCGCTGCGGCACATGCACGAGGTCGGCGAACCCCTGCGCTGAACGTCCCTCACTCCTGGAACCGACGGACACGCACAGGCGTTCTCACAGCAGATGCGGCTTCGGGCCGTGAAGGAGGATACGGACGATGTCGAACAGCGCGAAGATCGCCATCGGGGGAGTGCTCGCCGCGGTCGTCCTGATGCCGTTCATCGGCTTCTGGCTGTCGCTGCTGGTCCTGGTCGGAGTCCCGGTCGTCGGCTATCTGCTGCTGGACCCCGGGCAGCGGCGCAGACTCCGCCGGATCACCCGCAAGGAGATAGGCCGCTGAGCCGGGGGAAGGGCCCCGAGCAACGCGTGGCCACCGACGCGGTCCCGCCCCATGGACGGCCGGCGGGGGCCGGTCAGGCGGGCCGGACCGCCAGCGCGTCCAGGGCCGACAGCAGGCCGGGCAGCTCGGCTCCCCGGCCGACCGGCAGCACCTCGCCCGGCTCCTCGTCCAACAGCACGAAGGCGATGTCGTCGGTCCTGGCCACCAGGGACCAGCCGGGGCCGTCGGCGCGCAGCATCCGCGCGTCCTCCGTGGCGAAGGAGGACCGGACGCGGCCGGGCGGCGGCGGGGAGTCGACGTACTCCCGGGCCTCCGCGAGCACCCGGCGCACCCCCGGGTGCGCACCGGACGAGGTCCCGGAGTCGGCCTCACTCTCACCCTTTACCTCAGGGTGAGAGTCGGGCGCCGCCGAGGCGGGGGCGAAGTCGGTCGCGTCGTCGATCTGCTGCCGCCACGCCGCCCACTGGTGGGCGATCTCGTCCGCTCCCATGCGCCGTTGGGCGGGCCCCCACGTCTCCGTGTCCGGCGGCGACAGCGGCGCACGATCGGCGCCCTCGGCCTCCGGATCCGGTGCGGGATCGTGGGGCGCGGCCACGCCCGGTGCGGCGACCGCCAGCGGGAGCGGCCAGCCCGGCAGCGCGCAGACCACCGACCGGTCGTCCGGGGACAGGTCGTACTCCATGCCGCAGTCCCAGGCCGCGATCGCCACGGCGACCAGCGACACGTCCTCAACGACGACGGTCCACCGCGCGCCCGCGCCGTCCTGCCCGAGCACCAGCCCGTACCCCTCGGCATACGGCTCGATGCCGAGCACCGCACACGCGGCCGGATAGTCGTCGCCGAGCGCGGTCGGGAACTGCGCAGGCGTCAGCAGCGCCGCGGTCAGCACATACAGCGCGTCGTCGTCGGCGACCGTGTCGTTCGGCGTGGCCACAGCACCCTCCTCGTCGGTCGTCCTCGGGTCGTCGGCGCACCTTAACGACTGAGCGCCCCGTGCGTCGAGGCCGCAGAGCCGGGTGAACGCGGGCCTCTCCGTATCCCCGTGAGAACCACCCCGCCGCGGCTAGAGTTGGATCTCCGGCCGACGAACAGGGGGCAGCGCGGTGAAGCGGTACGACCGGCTGAAGGAGATCCAGCGTCTCGACCCGGAGCGCGACTTCCTGCGCATCTACCGGATCACGGCGACCTACGAGTTCCCCTGGGACCTCGCCCGCGCCCTCGAACTGGCCCTCTACCGCACCTACGCCGTGCCCAGCATCGGCCGCCTCCTCGCGCGGACCGCCGAGCTGACGGACCGTTCACAGAAGCGCTACGACGACACCGCGCTGCTCCTCGACACGGTCCTGGAGCACGGCTTCGACAGCGGATCGGGCCGCACGGCGCTGCGCCGGATCAACCAGATGCACCGCAGCTACGACATCAGCAACGACGACATGCGCTATGTGCTCTGCACCTTCGTCGTGACCCCGAAGCGCTGGCTCGACAGCTACGGCTGGCGCAGGCTCTCCGACCACGAGCTGCGGGCCTGCGCCGCCTACTACCGGACCCTGGGCAGCCACATGGGCATCAAGGACCTGCCGCAGACCTACCAGGACTTCGAGCGAACCCTCGACGCCTACGAGGCGGAGCACTTCGGCTGGGACGACGGCGCGCGCCGGGTGTCCGACGCCACTCTGGACCTGATGGGTTCCTGGTACCCGCGCCCCCTGGCCCCCGTCGCCCGCAAGGCCGCGCTCGCGCTGCTCGACGACTCCCTGCTCCGGGCCTTCCGCTACCCCCGCCCCGGCTCCGCGGCCCGGAATCTGACCCGGGGCGCCCTGCGGCTCCGGGCCCGGGTGATGCGGCTCCTGCCCCCACGCACCCACCCGCACTACGCCCGGCAGAACCCTGAGGTCAAGGGTTACCCGGACGGCTACGAGGTCGCCGAGCTGGGCACGTTCCCGCGCCCCGGCGTCGGCGGCTGCCCGGTCCGGCACCAGCACCGCCCCGGCGCCCCGGCGGAATGACCACGAGGGTACGGGGAGAGGGCAGGGCGTCCGCGCGGCAAGGGCGAGGAAACCGCCGTCCTCGTCGGTGTACGCGTCGAGCTGGAAGCCCGAACGCGCCAGCAGCGGGCGGGGGTCGGGCCCGGCCCGCAGAGCGCCGTCGGTGACCGGGCGGCCGTGGCGCGCCGCGAGGGCGGCCCGCCCGATCGGGTGGAGGGGCGCCGGCCGCCCTCCCGGTCGCACCACCCGGGCGAGCTCGGCCAGGTCGTGACCGGGCGCGGAACGGCGGCCGTCACCGGCCTGGCCCCGAGAAAGGGGCGGGCCCGCGACGGCCGTCGTCCCGCGCCGCCGCCTCAGACGTTGACGCCGTAGTCCGACGCGATTCCTGCGAGGCCGGAGGCGTACCCCTGGCCGACGGCGCGGAACTTCCACTCGCCGCCGTGCCGGTAGAGCTCACCGAAGACCATGGCGGTCTCCGTCGAGGCGTCCTCGCTGAGGTCGTAACGGGCCAGCTCCACACCGTTCGCCCGGTTGACGACACGGATGAACGCGTTGCGGACCTGGCCGAAGCTCTGCCCGCGGCTCTGCGCGTCGTGGATCGAGACCGGGAAGACGATCTTGGCCACGTCGGACGGGACCGTCGCCAGGTCCACGTTGATGGACTCGTCGTCGCCCTCGCCCTCGCCGGTGAGGTTGTCGCCGGTGTGCTGGACCGAGCCGTCCGGGCTCGTGAGGTTGTTGTAGAAGACGAAGTGCAGGTCGGAGAGGACCTTGCCGGACTCCGAGCAGAGCAGCGCGCTCGCGTCGAGGTCGTGGTCGGCGCCCGTCGTCGTCCGTACGTCCCAGCCCAGGCCGACCGTCACTGCGGTCAGGCCGGGTGCCTCCTTCGACAGGGAGACGTTGCCGCCCTTGGCCAGGGTCACACCCATGAAACATCCTCCATTGATCCAGTGGTCCAGCGGTTCGGTGACGGAGCCTCGGCTGTCGTCACCAGGTCAACGACGGCATCGTGACCATGGTTCCCATGCTTGCGCAAGCCGTGAAGTGATCGTTCCGCGAGTTGCTTCCCGCGGGGGTGGTGCGGAGTGTTACGCGGTCGGTTCGGTGCGGGCGGTGCGCGGATCGGTGTGCGGCGTCGTTGTTCCACCGATGACCTGCGCGCCGGTGCGGGCGGTCTGCGGTTCGGCGTGAGGTGCCTGCGCATCGGCCCCCGGTGTCGGTGTGTCGGTCTCCTTCATGGCCTTCGCCTCACTCTTCAGGATCCGCATGGATTTGCCCAGGGCCCGGGCCGTGTCCGGCAGCTTCTTCGAGCCGAACAGCACGATCACCACAATCGCCACGATCAACAGGTGCCAGGGTTCGAGGCCGTTTCGCAACATGGGGGGTCCCACCCTTCCTTTCGGTTCTTTGGCCGGAGTTTCCGCCCCGCGCCGACTGACAGTGCTTCAGGCTGACTATGGGCAGGTCCGATGATCCACTCGGGCGCTGACACTTGCTACATTGCGCAACTGTACAACCATGAGGGGGTGGCGCACGTCCTCCCTCATGGAAACCGGACGGATGGGGTGGGCCGATGGCGGGACGTCGGAAAGCGGCAGCGAGCAGGGGCGCGGTGCGCCTGAGGCGCACGGCCCTGGTCGGGACATCGTTCATGGTGCTGCTCGTCGCGGGCGCCGGATGGGCCTACCTCAAGCTCGGCGGCTCCATCGACACCTTCAGCGCGGACGGGATCTCGGACAACCGGCCGCCCGGCTCCGCGCAGGGGCAGAACGTCCTGGTCATCGGGTCGGATTCGCGCTCGGGCGACAACAGCGGTCTGGGTGGTGGCACGGGCGAGGTGGGGCGTTCCGACACGGCGTTCCTCCTGCACGTGTACGGTGACCGCGAGCACGCGGTGGCGGTGTCCATCCCCCGTGACTCGCTGGTCGACATACCGCCCTGCAAGGGACGGGACGGCAAGTGGACCGAGCCGCAGCACCGCGTGATGTTCAACTCGGCGTTCACGGTGGGGGAGACCGCCGAGGGCAATCCCGCCTGCACCCAGAACACCGTGGAGCAGCTCACCGGTCTGCGGGTGAACCACACCATCGTCGTCGACTTCGTCGGCTTCTCCGCACTGACCTCGGCCGTCGGCGGCGTCCCGGTCTGCCTGCCCAATGACGTCTACCAGCGGGACCTGAGCCCGAAGCGCCCCACCCGGGGCGAGAAGATCTTCTCCAAGGGGCGGCAGACCGTTTCCGGACAACGGGCGCTCGACTACGTCCGGCTGCGGCACGGAATCGGTGACGGCTCGGACATAGGGCGTATCAAACGGCAACAGGCCTTCGTCGCCGCCCTCATCAAGAAGGTCAAGTCCAACGGGCTGAACCCCACCACACTGCTGCCGCTCGCCAATGCGGCCACCGACGCGATGACCGTGGACCCCGGACTCGGGTCGGCGGACAAGCTGCTGTCCTTCGCCCTGTCGATGAAGAACGTCGACCTGCACAACACCAAGTTCGTCACCGTTCCCTGGCGCTACGAAGGCCCACGTGTCGCGATCGTCGAGCCGGACGCCGGTGCTCTCTGGGCGGCGCTCAAGGCCGACCGCACCATCGACGGGAAGGACGCCAGCGGCAAGAAGTCCGACGGCGGCGACGGAAAGGGAGGCAACCCGGGGGCCGCCGCGAACGCCCCGGTCTCCGGCAGGGGTATCAGCGTCGCGGTCTACAACGGCACCACGACCCCCGGCCTCGCCGCGCAGGCGACCGAGCTCCTGCGCTCCCGGGAATTCACCGTCACCACCACCGGCACGGCGAGCAGCCAGGACCACGCCACGACCGTCGTCGAGTACGGGCCGGGCCTCCGGGAGCAGGCCGAGACCACCGCGCGGCTCTTCGCCGGAGCCAGGGCGGTCGAGTCGACCGCCCCTGGCATCCAGGTCATCCTGGGGACCTCGTACGCCCAGAACCCCACGGCCGCCCCCGGGGCGACGGCGCCCACCACCGTTCCCCCCACCGTCGCCGACGAGGGCCGGTCCGCCGACGACGACCCGTGCGCCAACCTCTCGTACGGCTGACGATCCCCCCAGGGACCGGCCCGGTCAGCGCGACGGCCCGGCCAGCCGGAGCCGCAGAACGGGGTGACGGGGCGGCGCGAAGCCGTACGACTCGTACAGCGCGGTCCCGTCCCCGGTGGCGTTCAGGGCCACCTCGGCGACGGAGGTCTCCGTGCGGAACCAGTCGAGCAGGGCGTCGAGACAGACCCGGGCGTGACCGAGGCGGCGGCGACGGGGGTCGGTGCTGACGTTGAAGACGTGCCCCTGGAGGCCGCCGAGGTTCGTCGGCCCCGGGGCACGCGCGTCGCACGCCCCTGCTGCGCCGGAGACCACACCGAGCTCGGGATCATCGACCAGGAACGCCGCGAACAGGCCGGGCCGCCCCAGTCGGTCGGTGAACCAGTCGGCCGAGGCCGCCCGCCACGGCGCGTCGGGGCCACCGGTCTCCACCCCCATGCCGTCCAGCATCAGCCCCCGCAGCCGCACCAGCGCCGGCACGTCGTCGAGCGTGGCGCGACGGGCACGTGTCCCGCCCGGGCCACCGCGCTCCGCATGGCCGCCGGGCTGCGTCGAGGGGTGGGTGTGCGGTGGGCTCATGACTGGCTCCACTTCCGTTCGTAGCGGTTGCGGGCCGCCCGCAACGCGGCCGCGTACAAGGTCAGCACCGATGCCAGCAGCAGGTAGTACAGCGGCGGCAGCGCGCTCATGCCCAGCAGTCCGCCGAACGGCGTGAGCGGCAGCAGCAGGCCGACCACCGCGAGGCCGCAGGCGGCCATCCGCAGCGGCCCCCCGCCGCGACCGCCGGCGGCCCGACCGCCCGTGCGGAGCAGCAGCATCACCAGGGCCTGGGTGAGGAGGTTCTCGGTGAACCACCCCGAGTGGAACGCCTCCTGCTCGCCGGAGGCCGTGGAGCCGTGCAGGGCGATCGCCAGCACCGCGAAGGTCGCCAGGTCGGCGGTGGCGTTGATCAGCCCGAAACCCGTGATGAACCGGAGGAAGTCGCGTGGCCGGAGCAGCGCGGGCCGGCGCAGCACCTCGGCGGCGGGACGGTCGAAGGCGAAGGCGAGCTGCGCCACGTCGAAGCAGAGGTTCTGCACCAGCACCTGTGCCGGAAGCATCGGCAGGAACGGCAGCATCAGTCCCGCCGCCAGCATCGCGATGACATTGCCCAGGTTGGACGAGAGCGTGATGCGCAGATACGTCGCGATGTTCCCGCTGGACCGTCGTCCCGCGGTGATGGCGTCGTCGATCGCGGCGAGGTCCTTCTCGGCCAGCACCACGTCGGCGGTCTCCCGCGCCACGTCGACCGCGTCGCGCGGGCAGATCGCGACATCCGCGGCATGCATGGCGGGCAGGTCGTTGACACCGTCCCCGAGGAACCCGGTGGTCCGCCCGGTGGTGCGCAGCGCGGAGACGATGCGGGCCTTGTGCTCCGGAGTGCACCGGGCGAAGACCGTGGCCCGCTCGGCGGCCTCGGAGACCTCCGCGTCCGACAGCGCGTCGAGCCGCTCGGCGGGTACGACCTCGCCCGGATCGAGGCCGAGGTTCCGGCAGGCCCGGGCCACGGTGCCCGGATCGTCGCCGGTCAGGACCTTGACGTCGACCCCCTGGTTCCGCAGCGCGTCCAGCGCGCCGGACGCGCTCGGCGCGAGCGCGTCCTGCAGCGTGACGAAGCCGAGGAAGACCAGCCCCCGCTCGTCGGACGGGGTGTACGCGCGCGCCCGGGCGGGCCGGTCGGTCCGTGCCACCGCGAGCAGCCGCAGTCCGCTCGCGGTCTCCCGCGCGGCGAGCGCCCGCAGCCGGCTCCGCTCGGTCTCCTCCAGCACGCACCGTTCCAGCACCGCCTCGACCGAGCCCTTGGTCACGAGGGTGTGCACCCCGAGCCCGCCGGGGCGGCGGACGACCGCGGTGGAGAGGCGGCGCGCCGGATCGAACGGCAGCGCCGCGACACCGTCGTACGCGGACCAGTCCTCGCCGCGTTCCTCGGCCGCGTCCAGCACCGCTTCGTCGAGCGCGTCGGGGGAGGGCAGGTCGGCGAGCTCCAGCGTCCACAGTGCGTTGACCGCGGCCCAGTGCAGTACCTCGGGGTCCTCCCGGCCCGAGGCGTCCAGCGCCTGCTCGACGACCGGGCGGTCCTGGGTGAGGGTCCCGGTCTTGTCGACGCACAGCACGTCGACGGCACCGAGATCGTGCAGCGCGGGCAGCCGTTTGACGATGACCCGGTGGTCCCTGGCGAGCAGCGAAGCGCCCCTGGCCAGTGCGGTCGTGACGATCACCGGCAGCATCTCCGGCGTGAGCCCGACGGCCACCGCGACGGCGAACGGAAGCGTCTCCAGGCCCCGGCCGCGCAGCGCCGCGTTGGCCATCAGGACCAGCGGCGGGGTCAGCAGCATGAAACGGATCAGCGTCCAGGAGATACCGTGCACCGACCGGTCGAAGGCGCTGGCCCCGCGCCGGCGCGCCGAACCGTCGTAGGCGGCGGCGAACCGGGTGTCCCCGCCCGTGGCCGTCACGACCGCCGTGGCGCTGCCGGAGGCCACGCTGCTGCCCTGGAAACAGAGCTCCGGCCGGGTGAACAGTCCCTCGGGGCCGACGTGCGCGTCCCTTGTGGAGCGCGGTCGTGGCACCGGTTCGACGGGATGCTTGGCGACCGGCACCGACTCGCCGGTGAGGGCCGACTGGTGGACGGTCAGCCCGCTCGCCCGCAGCAGCCGCACATCGGCGGGTACGAGATCGCCGGCGGCGAGCCGGATCACGTCGCCCGGGACCAGCTCCGCGACGGGCAGTTCACGGGCCTGCGGCGCCGCGTCCGGGCCGGTGCGGCGCAGGACGGTCGCGGTGGTCGCGACGAGCGCCCGCAGCGCGGCCGTCGAACGGTCGGCCCGGTGCTCCTCCACCGAGCGCAGCAGGCAGCTGACGACCACGAGCACCAGCGTGACGCAGGCCGTTCCCCAGGAGGACACGGCCGCCGAGACCAGGCCCAGGCACAGCAGCACGGAGGTGAAGGGGTCGCGCAGGCTCCGCAGGAAACGCCGGGGCCAGGAGACCGGGCGCCAGGCGGGCAGGACGTTCTCGCCGCAGCGTACGAGCCGGTCGGCGGCCTCTTCCTCCAGCAGCCCGCGCGGACCGCTGTCCAGTGAACGGAGCACCTGGAGAGAGGTGGAACCGGCTTCCGTCCCGGCGGTCGGGACGGAAGCGGCAGCGGCGGCGGGGGCCGGGGCTCTCCGTGTTCCCGGCAACGGCAGGACGACGGCGGACGGGCCGTCGTGACCGGCGCCGCCGGGGAGGGTGCTGGTGGGGTCTGTGCTGCCGGGACCTGCGGCGGCACTGCTCTCAGGCACCGAGTCCACGGAGGCGTGAGGGCGGTGCGGGGGCGTGCCCGGCGCGCTCGGCGAGCTGGCCGACCATCAGCCGGACGACGGTCACCACGTCGGGGTCGTCGACCAGGTACACCTGGCGGCGGCCTTCCCGCCGGGAGCGGACGAGTCCCGCGAGCTTGAGCTTGGTCAGATGCTGGCTCACCGACGGGAGCGTGCCGCCCACCCGGTCGGCGAGACCGGTCACATCGCTCTCCCCCTGGGCGAGAGCCCAGACGATGTGCAGCCGCGCGGGCGTCGCCAGCAGGCCGAAGGCCGCGGCGGCCTCCGCCAGCACCTCCGCGGGCGGATCCTCGAAACCGCCATCGGCAGCTGTCGGCACTCTTCGCTCTCCCTGTCCGCTTCCGCTCCGCGTGGCCCGGGCGACACCGTCGTCCGTCCGTGCGGTCCGTTCGTGTCTTCCGTTCCCGAAGCGTCCAGTGTAGGTGCCGGACCAAGCCACATGAGAGAGGAGTCCTTGCCCCCACGTGACCGGTGCGCAAGGCTTGTACCAACGGGGCACGGGGAACGTATGAGCGGGGAGGAGCGGGGAAATGGCGCTGAACAGGGGACTCGACTGGCTCCTTGACGATCTCACGAGCAGGGTCGAGTACATACGGCACGCGCTGGTGCTGTCGAACGATGGACTCGTCACGGGCGCGAGCGCGGGCCTGGCTCGCGAGGACGCCGAGCATCTGGCCGCCGTCTCATCCGGTTTGTACAGTCTCGCGCGGGGATCGGGGCGCCACTTCCGGGCCGGTAGGGCTCGTCAGACCATGGTGGAGTTCGACGAGGCGATGCTCTTCGTGACGGCGGCCGGCGACGGCAGTTGTCTCTGTGTGCTGAGCGATGCCGAGGCGGATGTCGGACAGGTCGCGTACGAGATGACGCTGCTGGTCAACAGGGTCGGCGAGCACCTGGGCGTCGAGGCACGGCAGTCGGCGGAGGAAGAGGACGACCGCGCCTGACCGGTGCGGCGGTATCCGGCCGGTCGTCGGAGTTATCCACAGGCCCGACGGGCGGATCCCCTTCGGGGTTACGG
Source organism: Streptomyces sp. NPDC015144 (assembly GCF_043079735.1). NCBI lineage: Bacteria > Bacillati > Actinomycetota > Actinomycetes > Kitasatosporales > Streptomycetaceae > Streptomyces > Streptomyces sp. NPDC015144. The sequence continues at coordinate 60,267 of NZ_JBIBUU010000011.1, forward strand.
TGCTCACAGAGAGTAACCGAAACCTCATGGGGGAGAGCGACATGGCTGTTGCCGAAGAAGCGCGGACGGAAGCGGCCGGTCCGGGGGCGGGCGGCGCGGCCGCCGAAGGCACGATGACGGTGGGTGCGGCGGCGCGCGAACTGGAGCTGAAACGTGGTGAGTTCGTGATCGCCGCGCATCTCGGGCTGATCCGCTTGACCTCCTCGCGGGACGGCAGGCGGTCCCGGGTCGGCTGTGGCGAGGTCGAACGCCTCCGGTCGCAGGAGGGCTTTCCGGACGTCCTGCGAGCCAGGGTGCGCACGGTCGGCACGGCGCAGGGGGCCGAGCAGCTCGGGATCAGCCCGGACCGGTTCACCAAGCTCGCCCGCGCGGGATGCCTCACGCCCATCGCGTTCTATCTCAACCGGTACCGGGCGGTCGTCTGGCTGTATCTCGCCGACGAGATCGCGGACTTCGGCGCGCGGGAACCACGGCTCCTGGAAGGCCGGAGTCCGGCCTGGCTGCTCGGCCGGCTCGCGGACGGCGCCGACTGCCGGGCGCGCAACTGGCGTTCACGGCGGGTCGAGCGTCTGTGCGGTCTGACGGAGGATCCGTGGGCCCGCGCGGCCGTGCTCGCGGAGACGCTGGACCCGGTGCAGTTGGCGGAAGTGGTCGACGATCCCTACGAGCGCGCCTACCTCGCCAGGATCGGGCCCGAGCCGGTCTTCGGTCCGGTCGGGCCGCCGTGGGCGCGCGAGACCATGGCGCGTCTCATGCAGGCGGACGAGCCGGACGAACTGCTGTGGCGGCGGGTGACGCTGATCATGGAGTTGGACCATGCCAGGGATGTCCGGCCGGCCCCGCGCCCGGACGGTGCGTGGCGCGACCTCTTCCCTGTGGGCCCGGAAACCGGGGGCGGCGCACCCGGGCAGCATGCTCGGGCCGAAGCCGAAGCCGAAGCCGAAGCCGAAGCCGAAGCCGGTTCCGGGGCCGTGCCGTGTGGGGAGGCGGACCGGGGCGTGGTGGGCCCGGTGGCACCGGCGGGCGGTGGACTGCTCGCCCGGATCGGCCGGTTCCGTACGCGCAGGGCGGCCGACCGCCGGCGCGTCGGGCCACGGCGTGCGTCGGTGGGGCGGCCTTCGGGGGCGACTGCCGTCCGTGACCGCGGGGCGCGCAAAGCGCTCGCGTGCGGAGAGCGGGCACGGCATCCTGACCCGCATGATGATCAGGGAAGCCACACCTGAGGACTGGCCCGCCATCTGGCCGTTCTTCCATGAAATCGTCGCTTCGGGCGAGACGTTCACCTACCCGCTGGACCTCGGGCAGGAGGAAGCCCGCTCCTGGTGGCTCCTCCAGGCCCCCAACCGGACGGTGGTCGCGGTCGACGAGGAGGGTACCGTCCTCGGCACGGCCAAGATGAACAACAACCAGAGCGGCAACGGCGCGCACATCGCCAGCGCCAGTTACATGGTCGATCCGGCACACGCGGGGCGGGGCGTCGGGCGGGCCCTGTGCGAACACACCCTGGAGTGGGCGCGTACGGAGGGGTTCCGGGCGATGCAGTTCAACGCGGTCGTCGAGACGAACGTGAACGCCGTCAGCCTCTACCGTTCGCTCGGCTTCGAGATCCTGGGAACGGTGCCGGAGGGATTCGAGCACCCGAGGGAGGGATTCGTCGGACTGCACGTCATGCACCGCCGTCTGTGATCCGGCCGCGCCGACGGCGGCCCCGGGCGCTGCCGACGCTGGATCAGGGCCGCCCGGCGGTCGGGGAGGACGGCGGGGGAGTACCGGAGGGCCGGGCCGGCGGGCCGATCTCGCACCAGACCGCCTTGCCCTCGCCACGCGGCTCGATCCCCCAGCGCGAGGCCACGGCGTCCAGCAGGAGCAGCCCCCGGCCCGACGTCGCGGTCTCGCCGGGGCTGCGCCGCCTCGGCCAGGCGCTGGAGCGGTCCTGCACGGACAGCCGGACCCTGCGCACGGGCTCCGGCAGCACCTCCAGGGTGAGAACCGCGCCGCCCTCCGTGTGCAGCAGCACGTTCACCAGCAGCTCGCCGGTCACCAACTCGGCGTCGTCCGCGAGTTCGGCCATGTCCCAGTCGGTCAGGGCCTGGCGCACGATGCTCCGGGCGTCGGACAGCCCCTCCGGGTCCGCCTGGTGGATGTACTGATGCAGGCGGGGCGCCCTGGGCGACCCGGGGTCCGGGCTGCGGCGGAGCACCAGGAGCGCCACGTCGTCCCCCGAACCCCAGCGTTCCCAGAGCTGGTCCGAGAGGTGGTCGGCCAGCGCCTCGGCGCCCGCCGGTCCCACGCTCACCTCATGGATCAGGGCCCGCACACCCACGTCGATGTCGGCCCCCGGCTCCTCCACCAGACCGTCCGTGTACAGGACGAGCGTCTCGCCCGGCACCAGGTCCAGCCGGGTCTCGGGATACTCCTCGTCCCCGAAGTCCGTCGAAATGCCCAGCGGCAGACCTCCGCGCACCTGCGGGCTGCCGACCCGGCCGTCCATGTGCCGGATCAGCGGGCTGAAATGCCCCGCCCGTACCACGCGTACGGTCCCCGACGCGAGATCGACCTGGGCGTAGGTGCAGGTCGCGAACCGGTCCGTGTCCAGCTCCGCGAGGAAGCGCGAGGCGCGGGCCAGCACCGTGGAAGGAGGGTGCCCCTCGCCCGCGTACGCGCGCAGCGCGATGCGCAGCTGGCCCATGATGGCTGCCGCGTGCGTGTCATGGCCCTGCACGTCACCGACCACGATCCCGAACCGCTTGTTGGGCAGGGCGATCACGTCGTACCAGTCGCCGCCCACCTGGCGTCCGCTCCAGGCGGCGTGGTAGCGCACCGCGATCTCGCCGCCCTCGATCTCCTGGATCCGTCGCGGCAGCATCGCCGACTGAAGACCGGTGGCGAATTCGCGTTCCTCGTCGAAGAGCTTCGCGCGCTGCAGGGACTGCGCCACGATGGCGGCCAGTCCCAGGCAGAGGTTGCGTTCGTCCGCGTTGAACGAGGTGTTCTCCCGGTAGAAGAGGGCCAGGGTGCCCAGGGGGCGGGCCTGGGCGACGAGCGGGAGATAGGCGGCCGCCCGGAACTCCAGCCGGCCGGCGTGGGGGGCGAGTGCGGGGTAGCGCTCGATGAGCGCCGCGACGGAGGTCAGGAAGCGCGGCCGGCCGTCTAGCACGGTGTCCGCGAGTGGAAACCGGCGGTCCAGCCCGGCGTCCCCGACCCCGTCGATCGCCTCCACGGAGTCACCGCTCAGCACGAGGACGCTCAGCGAGGTGTTCTCGACCAGGGCGAGCGCCACGCCGTCCGCCCCGAGCCGGGTCAGCGCATCCGGGCCGGTGAGCGCCGCGGTGACGTCGTCGACGGTCACCGCCCGCGACAGCGCATTCGTTGTCCGTTCAACGATGCTGGTCTGGCGCTGGCGCTGCCTCTCCAGGTCGAGCATGAAGGCCGAATGGGTGACCTCCGCGGTGGCGTCCTGCACCACCCCGACGACCCGGTGCGGCCGACCGTCGTCATGGCGCAGGATGCGGGCCTGGATATGGGTCCACTGGTCCCGCCCGTTCTCCATCGGCACCAGGAAATGAACACTGCAGGAACTGCGCCCGCTCCGGACCGCTTCGTCGATCGCCATGTCGAGACGGGTCCGCTCCGACTGTTCCAGCAGGTTCAGCACCGTATCGGCCCGTGAATCGAAGGTCTGGGGGTTCAGGCCGAAGACGAGCAGCCCGGCGTCGTCCATGTCCAGCGTCCCGGCCTCCACGTCCCACTCGAAGCTGCCCGTCCGGTTCATGGCAAGCCGCTGCGCCGTCCCGATCTCACTGTTGTGCACCCTCTCGAACAGCAGATGCGACGGGACGGAGGTGCTCGGTTGCTGGTCGTGATCGGTCATACCTGCTCCGGAAGTCGCCGGGCGGGGCTGCCGGTCGGCGCGGCCCGAACGGGGTCACTCAATTGTCGAACCGGTCCCCGCAGGTTGCCACAGCGGGCACCGGGCGAATTTCTCCGGCCGGAGAACGGCGGCGGCCCCGCGTGCCCGGACCCCGACCCCCACCCCTGCCGCCCCGGTCCGCACCCCGCACCGGAGAATGGCGGCGGAAGGATCGCCCGCGGACCGCGAGCGATACGGCACAGGGGCTGACCGGAGCGCAATCATGAACCACGAAGATCCCGTTCTCCTGCACGACGAGGGGCGTGTCCGCCACATCACCCTCAACCGGCCACGTGCCCTGAACGCGCTGAACCACGAGATGGTGGCGCGTCTCGATGCGGCGCTGGCCGAAGCCGCGGCCGACGACACCGTCATCGCCGTCCTGATCACCGGCGCGGGCGGGCGCGGCCTCTGCGCCGGTGGCGACATCCGGTCGATCTACGAGGACGCCAGGGCGGGCGGCAGCGCGTCGACGGAGTTCTGGCGCGACGAGTACCGGCTCAACGCCCGTATCGCCCGCTTCTCCAAGCCCTACGTCGCAATCATGGACGGCATCGTGATGGGCGGCGGCGTCGGCGTCTCCGCCCACGGCGACGTCCGGGTCGTCACCGAGAACTCGCGCATCGCCATGCCCGAGACCGGCATCGGCTTCGTGCCCGACGTCGGCGGCACCCACCTGCTCGGCGCCGCCCCCGGCGAACTCGGCATCCATCTCGCGCTCACCGCGGACGCGGTCGGCGCGGCCGACGCACTGCTCTGCGGGCTCGCCGACCACTTCGTCCCGTCCGAACGCCTTGCCCCGCTCGTCGCGGACCTCGCCGGATGCGACACGGCAGCGGGGATCGAGGAGACGGTCCGCCGCCATGCCGCGCCCGCACCGGCCGGCGAACTGGCCGCGCACCGCGAATGGATCGATGCCTGCTACCGGGCGGACACCGTCGAGGAGATCGTCGACCGGCTCGACGGCAGCGGCATCCCCGCCGCCAAGCAGGCCGCCCAGACGATCCTCGGCAAGTCCCCGACCGCGCTGAAGGCGACCCTCTCGGCGGTCCGCAGGGCACGTGGTCTCGGCAGCCTGGAAGCGGTGCTCGACCAGGAGTACCGGACCTCGTGCGCGGCTTTCACCCGGCCCGACCTGGTGGAAGGCGTACGAGCGCAGATCATCGACAAGGACCGCACCCCGCGCTGGAACCCGGCGACCCTCGCCGAGGTCACCGATGAGGACGTGGCCTCCTTCTTCGCCTCACTGGGCGACCGGGAACTCGGCCTCGCCGCGCCCGCGACGACGGACTGAGCCCCGCGGCACGCCCGCATCCCGTATGCGGCGGTCCGGCCCGGCCGCACCGGGAGCGGGGCCGGTCGGCACCGGTTCAGCACGCGTGCAGCCGGGCGGCGGCCCCGTCCCAGGCCCCCTGGTCCCCCTGCGGCACGTAATGGCGCAACTCCTGTGTACGGGACACCAGTCGCCGCATCCCGGCCAGGTCGCCGACCAGCCCCCGGGCACGGGCCTGCACCAGGATGTTGCCGAGCGCGGTCGCCTCGGCCGGGCCGGCGGTGACGGGCAGACCCGTGGCATCCGCGGTCCACTGGCACAGCAGCTCGTTGCGCGATCCGCCGCCCACCATGTGGATCCGGGTCACCTCCTGGTCGGCGAGCGAGGCCGCCTCCCTCAGGGTCCTGCGATGGGCCAGCGCCAGGCTCTCCAGCACGCACCGGACGTACCCTCCCGGGCCGTCCGGCGCCGCCTGCCCCGATGCGGCGAGCCGCTCGTCGATGCACGACACCATGTCGTCCGGTGCGAGGAACGCCTCGTCGTCGGGGTCGACCAGAGCCGCGAACGGCCGGGCGCGCGCGGCGGCCGAAAGCAGCTCGCCCAGCCCAGGAGCCCCGCCCCGCCGCTCCCAGGACCGGCGGCACTCCTCCAGCAGCCACATCCCCATGATGTTGCGCAGGTAGCGCACGGTCCCGTCGATTCCGCGCTCATTGGTGAAGTTGGCCGCCCGGGACGCCTCGGTCAGCACCGGTGACGCCAGCTCCAGTCCCGCCAACGACCACGTGCCGCAGGACACATAGGCGAACCCCGGCCCGGTGGCGGGCACCGCCGCCACCGCCGACGCCGTGTCGTGCGAGGCGACGACCGTCACCGGCGTAGCGACCGGCAGACCCGTTTCCGCGGCGACATGCGGCAGCAGCGTCCCCGCCGGGTCGCCCGGCTCACGCAACGACGGGAACCAGGAACGCTCCAGGCCCAGACGGCCCATCAGCCCGTCCGACCAGCCGCCGGCCGAGGCGTCGAACAGACCGGTCGTCGACGCGTTGGTGACCTCGGCGCCCACCGACCCGGTCAGCCAGTACGTCATCAGGTCGGGGATCATCAGCACCGTCCGGGCCGCACCCCACTGCGCCCCCGTACGGTGGGCCGCGAGCTGGAACACCGTGTTGAACGGCAGGTGCTGCACACCGCTCACCGCGTACAGCTCCCGCGCCCCGCACACCGCGAGCACCCGCTCGGCCGCCCGCGCGTTCCTGCCGTCCCGGTAGTGGAACGGCAGGCCGAGCAGGGCCCCGTCCGCGTCGAGCAGACCGTAGTCGACCGCCCACGAGTCGATGCCGACGGAGGCCACCGGGCCACCGCGCGCGGCGGCCCGCAGCCCCTCCAGCACCTCCCGGTACAGCCCGAGCACGTCCCACCGCAGCCCGTCCGGCAGCCGCACCGGCACGTTGGCGAACCGGTGCCGCTCGCGCAGCGCCAGCAGCTCCGGGCCGACCCGACCCGTGATCACCCGGCCGCTGGTCGCGCCGAGGTCCACGGCGGCGAAGACCGCGTCGCGCTCCGGTGTCACAGCCATCGGCATCCCCGTCCGGTCATCGGAGGAAGGCCGCGGCCACACCGGCGTCGACCGGCACATGGACCCCGGTGGTGTGCGTGAGCTCTCCACCGGTCAGCGCGAACACGGCGTTGGCCACGTGCTCCGGAAGCACCTCGCGCTTGAGCAGTGTCCGCTGGGCGTAGAACTCGCCGAGCTTCTCCTCCTCGATCCCGTACGTCGCGGCGCGCTGGGCGCCCCAGCCACCGGCGAAGATCCCCGAACCACGCACCACACCGTCCGGATTGACGCCGTTGACCCGGATCCCGTGCTCGCCCAGCTCCGCGGCCAGCAGGCGCACCTGATGGGCCTGGTCGGCCTTGGTGGCCGAGTAAGCGATGTTGTTCGGGCCCGCGAACACCGAGTTCTTCGACGTGATGTAGACGATGTCACCACCGAGCCGCTGTCCGCGCATCACCCGGGCGGCCTCCCGCGAGACCAGGAACGAGCCACGCGCCATGATCGCGTGCTGACGGTCCCAGTCCTGCGCCGTCGTCTCCAGCAGCGGCTTCGAGACGGAGATCCCGGCGTTGTTCACCACCAGATCCACCCCGCCGAACGCCAACGCGGCGGCCCGGAACGCCTCGACGATCTGCTCCTCCCGGGTCACGTCGACCGTCACGGCGACCGCGGTGTCCGGCCCGCCGATCTCTTGCGCCACCGAAGCGGCGCGCTCCGCGTCGATGTCGGCGACGACGACACACGCCCCCTCCGCGGCCAGCCGGTGCGCGATCGCCCTGCCGATGCCGGACCCGGCGCCGGTGACCAGCGCCACCCGGGCGGCCAGCGGCTTCGCCCTCGGCATCCGGCGCAGTTTCGCCTCCTCCAACTCCCAGTACTCGATCCGGAACTTCTCGGACTCCTCGATCGGAGCGTAGGAGGAGACCGCCTCGGCGCCGCGCATCACATGGACGGCGTTGAGATAGAACTCCCCGGCGACCCGCGCCGTCTGCTTGTCCTTGCCGAAGGAGAACATCCCCACCCCCGGCACGAGCACGATCGCCGGATCCGCACCACGCATCGCCGGGGAATCGGGGGTGGCATGACGTTCGTAGTACGCGCGATACGCCTCCCGGTACTCCCCGTGCAGCTCCGTCAGCCGGGCCACCGCCTCCTCCAGCGGGGCGTCCGCCGGCAGATCGAGCACCAGCGGACGGACCTTCGTACGCAGGAAGTGGTCCGGGCACGACGTTCCGAGCGCGGCGAGCCGGGGATGTTCGGTCCGGGACAGGAAGTCGAGGACCGGCTCCGCGTCGGTGAAGTGGCCCACCTGGAGGCGGTCCGTCGAGACGAGGCCCCGGACCAGCGGGGCGAGTTCGGCCGCGCGCTCCCGGCGCCGCTCCCGGGGCAGGGGCTCCCGGCCCGCCCATACGGGGCCGAAGGGCTCGGCCCCGCCCCGTTCCCGGAGGAAGGACTCGGCGGTCCGGATCATCCAGAGGGCGTTCTGCTCGCACTCCTCGGACGTCGCGCCCCAGGCCGTGATGCCGTGGCCGCCGAGCACCACCCCGACGGCCCGCGGGTCGGCCGCGCGGACCGCGGCGATGTCCAGGCCGAGCTGGAACCCGGGCCTGCGCCAGCCCACCCAGGCCACCCGGTCACCGAAGCACTCGGCGGTGAGCCTCTCGCCGTCCGCCGCGCAGGCCAGCGCGATCCCCGCGTCCGGATGCAGATGGTCGACATGCGGCGCCTCCACCAGGGCGTGCATCGCCGTGTCGATGGACGGCGCCGCGCCTCCCTTGCCGTGCAGGCAGTAGTCGAAGGCCGCCACCATCTCGTCCTCGCGCTCCACCCCCGGGTACACGTCCTTGAGGGCGCGCACCCGGTCCAGGCGCAGTACCGCGAGCCCGGACTCGGTGAGTGTGCCGAGGTCCCCGCCGGACCCCTTGACCCACAGCAGTTCCGTCTCGCCGCCCGTGACGGGGTCGGTGCCGCCGGCCTTGACCGAGGCGTTGCCGCCGGCGTAGTTGGTGTTCCGGGGGTCGGAGCCGAGCCGGTGGGCGCGTGCCAGGAGCGCGGCGACTTCGGGGTGCGTCGCGGAGGCCATGTGATTCCTTCGTGGTCGAGGTCGGGCAGGCCGGTGGCGGCATGGGGGAGCGGGCGGGACGCCCGGGGCTCAGGCGCCCCAGCCGGCCTGCTCGCCGCCGACCCGGGCCGCGGCGATCCGCTCCTGGTTCCCCGAGGCCAGATAGGCGGCGAACGGGTCCCTCGCCAGCCCCAGCTCCTCACGGACCTCCGCGAGCAGCGGACGCACATCGGTGTTGTACGCGTCCATCAGGACCGCGTTCGCGGCCAGGACGTCGCCGGACCGCTGCGCGTCGCCCAGCGCGGCCCGGTCGACCAGCAACGCCTTGGCCGTCGCCTCCTGCACATTGGCGACCGAACGGATGACGGCGGGGATCTTCGCCTCGATGTTGTGGCACTGGTCGAGCATGAAGTTGACGTTCGTCTCCGGCCTCAGACCACCGTTGCCGATCACCTCGTGCATGATGCGGAACAGCTGGAACGGGTCCGCCGCCCCGACCATCAGATCGTCGTCCGCGTAGAACCGGGAGTTGAAGTCGAACGCGCCCAGCTTCCCCGCGCGCAGCAGGAACGCCACGATGAACTCGATGTTCGTTCCGGGCGCGTGGTGGCCGGTGTCCACCACCACCTGTGCCTTGGGCCCGAGGGCGAGGCAGTGCGCGTACGCCGTACCCCAGTCCGGCACGTCCATCGTGTAGAAAGCCGGCTCGAACAGCTTGTACTCCAGCAGCATCCGCTGGTCGTCGGCGAGCCTGCCGTAGACCTCGGCCAGCGCCTCGGCAAGCCGGTCCTGGCGTGCGGCGATGTCGTCCTGCCCGGGGTAGTTGGTGCCGTCGGAGAACCAGAGCTTGAGATCGGGCGAGCCGGTCTCGTCCATGATGTCGACGCACTCCAGCAAATGGCCGACGGCCTTGCGGCGCACCTTCGGGTCCGGATGGGTGACCGAGCCGAGCTTGTAGTCGTCGTCCTGGAACACGTTCGAGTTGATCGCCCCGATCCGCACGCCGAGTCCCTTGGCGTGCCGGTTCAGCGCGGCGTAGTCGTCGACCCTGTCCCACGGGATGTGCAGCGACACCTTCGGGGCGACCCCGGTGAACGCGTGCACCTGCGCCGCGTCCTCCAGCTTCTCGAAGGGATCGCGCGGCACCCCCGGCTGGGCGAACACCTTGAACCGCGTCCCCGAATTTCCGTATCCCCACGACGGGGTCTCGATGACCTGGGACTTCAGAGCTGCCTTGACGGCCGAAACATCAGACATGAACACCTCGTGGGTGGAGTCGCCGCCCGGCGGCCGGAGGAGACCGCGCGGATGCATGAAACGTTTCACTCGATACGTACGCTAGGTTTGCCGCAGAGGGACAGTCAAGAACCCCGCCGGGGACCCGACCGTCGTCCTCCGGATGCCCCGAACCGGCGGCGTCCTCGGCCGACGGCCCTGCGGCCCGCAGCCTTCCTGGATCAATTCACCGACGGATCCGGGGCACCGGACCGCGGTGCCCGAAACCGCCTCCGCCGCTCCCGTTCAGCGCGTGGCGCCCGGCGTACCCGGCCGCAGGGAGCTGACCAGGTCGAAGAACCGGGACTCGTTGCCGCGGAAGCCGGCCTGCCGCAGCGCACCGTCCGCCTCCGCGATCGGGCAGGCGAGCAGCGGCACATACCGAGGGCCGTCCGCCGGATCGGCGAGCGCCGCCCGAGTGGCCTCCAGCAGTCGGACGTAGGCCTGGGCCGCGGCGAGTTCGTCAGCACTCATCTCAGCATCTTCCGGTCAGAGGTGTCGGATCCACCAGCATCCCCCATGGGTACGACAACGGCCCTCAGACCGTGCCCGGCGTACCGGGACGGTGGTACCGGACCGGCCTATGACAGGACTTGACGACCGTCCGGCCCCCGCGCACCGGCCGGAGGCTCGACCTCCAGGAATCTTCGACGGCGCGCCCCCCGGTACAGCAGCACCGTCCATCCCGACTCGCGCAGCGCCGTCGCGCACCGCCCCAGCCCGTCCTCCTCCGTACGGGCGGCGCCGCTGCCCGGCGGCCCGAGCCATTCGACTCGTACACCGCCGACGGCCTCGCCCGGGCGCAACCGGTACCCCGTCGCCGTCCGCAGGCCCGTGGCGTCGGTGGCCGACGCGGGCAGGCCCGCCGCTTCCAGCGCGAGGGCGACCGCCCGGACCGGCCGGTTCGCCTCCCAAGGGGCGGGAACGCTCTCCGGGGCGTCATGACCGACGTTCGTCAGCCGACGGATCTGCAGCATGCCTTCGAACGCCGTTCGCACGGACGCGGCGCGCCTCCCGTCCGCCACCGGCGCCGGGCCGTCCCCGGTCGCCGGATCGAAACCGGGATCCTGCTCGGTGCTCATCGGCGTCCCCCTTCACCCGTGCCGTGTTCCCGACTCCTGCCAGTGTGCGACGCGCCACTGACAACGGCACCGGACACCCGGGCGTGGCCCCGAGCGTCAGTAAGGACGGCGAACGGGTGGCGGCTCCCGGTAGGGTCGGCCGTCCGCCCCGCTCATCCGAAGGATCCACCCACAGTGCCCCACAACGTCCAAGGCCCCGGAACCGAACGCGACGAGCTGCGCGCCGACTGCGCCAACTGCTCCGGACTGTGCTGCGTGGCGCTGACGCTGACCCGGTCCGCGGACTTCGCGGTCGACAAGGAGGCCGGGCAGCCCTGCCGGAACCTCCAGGAGGACTTCCGCTGCGGCATCCACACCGAACTGCGGACCCGGGGCTTCCCCGGCTGCACCGTGTACGACTGCTTCGGGGCGGGCCAGAAGGTCTCCCGCGAGATCTTCGCCGGACGGGACTGGCGCGGGGACCGGGAGACCGCCCGGCAGATGTTCCAGGTGTTCCCGGTCGTACGCCAGCTCCACGAGTTGCTCTGGTACCTCACAGAAACGCTGTCCCTCGCTCCGGCCAAGCCCCTGTACGGCGAGGCCCGGCGCCTCCTCGACGAGACGGAACGCCTCAGCCGACTGCCCGCCGACGCCAGTGCGGAGCTGGACGTGGCCGCTCACCGCGAGACCGTGGCCGAACTGCTGCACCAGGTCAGCGCACGCGTACGGGCGACCGCGCCGCGCCCGAAGAACGGGAAGAAGCGCGACCGCCGGGGCGCCGACCTCATCGGAGCCAGGCTCCGGGGCGCGGATCTGCGGGGCGCCGACCTGCGCGGCGCGTACCTGATAGCGGCCGACCTCAGCGGGGCGGATCTGCGCCTTGCCGACCTGATAGGCGCCGATTTCCGGGACGCGGACGTATCGGGCGCCGACCTCACCGATAGCCTCTTCCTCACCCAGGCCCAGCTCAACGCCGCCCGGGGCGACGCGGCGACACGGCTTCCGTCCGCGCTCCGCCGCCCCGCGCACTGGGACCGGTGAATCCCGGGGCTCCGCACACGGAGCCCGGCGGACGGTCCGGACCGTGTGGCCGAGGTCGGTGAGCCGGGCACTGCGGACGTGTCCGGTTCGTTGCACAGTGCGGCGTACCCGGACGCCGACGACGACCGGACCGAGGAGTTCCGCACATGCCCAGCACCACCGACGGCAGCACAGATCCGAGCCGCACGGACGGGAACCGCACCCGTCTCGTGGAGGGCCTCATGGAGCGGTTCCCGCACGTGCCCCGGGAAGCCGTCATCAAGGAGGACCTGCTGCGCGGCGGCGTGGCGTTCGACGAGTCCGCCCTCAGCGACAACGAGAACGGCGACGTCAAGCCGAAGTCCTACTTCATCTTCTCCTTCGACCACGGCACCCTCCCCGAGCTGGGAGCGGCCGCGCTGCGCCGCCCGCCGGAGGAGATCGTCCTCACCGGCGGCCCGTACGACCTGCGCAGGACCGTCGTGTCGGTGCGGGTCAACCCGTCGTCCCCGTACCGCGTCGCGGCCGACGCGGACGGCGTGCTCGGGCTGTACCTCGACGGCAGGCGGATCTCCGAAGTGGGCCTGCCCCCGATGCCGGACTACTACCGGCACACGCTGGAGAACGGCAAGTCCGTGATGGAGGTGGCGCCCACCATCCAGTGGGGATACCTGGTCTATCTGACCGTCTTCCGGGTCTGCCAGTACTTCGGCGCGAAGGAGGAGTGCCAGTACTGCGACATCAACCACAACTGGCGCCAGCACAAGGCGGCCGGCCGGCCCTACACCGGTGTGAAGCCGGTCGAGGAGGTCCTGGAGGCGCTCGCCATCATCGACAAGTACGACACGGCGAAGACGTCCACCGCCTACACCCTCACCGGCGGGGCCATCACCTCCCACATCGGCGGACGCGACGAGGCCGACTTCTACGGCCAGTACGCCAAGGCCATCGAGGAGCGCTTCCCCGGCCGCTGGATCGGAAAGGTCGTCGCCCAGGCCCTGCCCAAGGCCGACGTGCAGCGCTTCCACGACTACGGCGTACAGATCTACCACCCCAACTACGAGGTGTGGGACCGCCGGCTGTTCGAGCTGTACTGCCCCGGCAAGGAGCGCTACGTGGGCCGCGACGAGTGGCACCGCCGCATCCTGGACTCCGCCGACGTCTTCGGCGCGCGCAACGTCATCCCCAACTTCGTGGCGGGTGTGGAGATGGCCGCGCCGTTCGGCTTCACCTCGGTGGACGACGCCATCGCCTCGACCACCGAGGGCCTGCGGTTCTTCATGTCGCACGGCATCACGCCCCGGTTCACCACCTGGTGCCCGGAGCCCACCACCCCGCTCGGAAAGACCAATCCGGACGGAGCACCGCTCGAATACCACATCCGCCTGCTGGACGCCTACCGCGCCACGATGGAGGAGTACGGGCTCAGCTCGCCCCCCGGCTACGGCCCGTCCGGGCCGGGACGGGCGGTCTTCTCCGTGAGCTCGTTCATGGACAGCCTCCCGGCCGCCGCTGCCGCCGACGAGAACCCGGCTTAGCGTCCCGGGGCCGGGGCGTGCCGGGCCCGGCGGGGACGTACTCCGCCGCGCCCGGCCGGGGCCGGTCCGTCCGTTCCGGACGGGGGAAAAACGGTTCGTCCGTTGACCCCGAGGATGGGAGCAGATGTCGGCGGGCACGTAGAGGAGGAGAACGGAACCACCGATACAACGTGAAGGCGGTGCCCATGTTGCATGGCGTCGATGTCAGCTCCCATCAGTCGTCCTTCGACACGGACGGACTGGACTTCGTCTTCATCAAGGCCACCGAGGGCCGCTCGTACGTCAATCCGCATCTGGCGGAGCAGGTGAAGCGTGCGAGGGACGCGGCATGCGTGGTCGGCTTCTACCACTTCCTCTGGCCCGGGGACATCAACGCCCAGGCCGAGTACTTCGTGAACAACGCCTCGGAGAAGGACGGGGACCTGCTCGCGGTCGACTGGGAGCAGAACGGTGAGGGCACCAGGGCGAGCAATGCCGAGAAGGACAGCTTCATCCGGGAGGTCAAGCGGCTGCGGCCGCACAACAGGGTCCTGCTGTACTGCAACCGGTACTTCTGGCTGAACCACGACACCACCTCGTACGCCGGGGACGGCCTGTGGATCGCCGACTACGTCCCTCAGGGGAAGCCCCGTATCAAGGCCTCGTGGCGGATTCACCAGTACACCGACCAGCCTCTCGACCGGGACGTCGCCGACTTCCCGTCCAGGGCCGCACTGCTCGACTGGGCCAAGGGGTAGGCGGCGGGAGGCGGGCCGCGCGGCACCGATGCGGACACCGGCGTCCGCGGCCCGGCCGACGAGCGCCCCACCTGACCCGGGGCCCGGCGGTGGCCGCGTGGCGGGACCGGGAACGGGCCGGGTCGGCCACGCTGTTGACGCGGGCCTGTGCCCGGTACGGCCCGCGGAAGCCGCGCCCAGGTCGCTGACGGGTTCCCCGGTCCGGGTGCGGCACACTTCTCGGATGACCACAGCCTCGGCTCAGCCGCCTCGCGACCGCGCGCTCGGGCGCGGCATCACCACCCTCATCCCGCAGGCCGCCACCGAGCCCCCGGCCACCCCGGCCGAGCAGGCGGCGGCCGTGCTCACGGCGATGCAGAGCGTTCCGGTGCGCGTGGGAGTCCTTCAGGCGGCCGTGGTCCTCCTGGAGGAACGGGTACGGGCGACCGACGACCCGGCGGAGCGCGCCGCGGCCGCGACGACGGTCGCCATGCTGCGCAGCGCGATCGGCCGGGCCGGCTGAACCAGGGCCGGCGGTGGCGCCCGGCTCAGCCCAGATCGGCGAGGATCCGGGCGCACGCCTCCGGCCGGTCGCGCCAGTACGACCAGGGCTCCTGACAGGAGAACACCTCGGCGAGGGCCTCCTCCGGGCCGAGGCGCTCGGCCCCGGCTAGCTCCCGTACGACCACGACGGCTGCCATCAGGCCGTCCCGTCCGCCTTGCGACAGGTGGCCGAGCGCGGAAGCGGGATCGTCGGCGGATGTCGCGCGGACGTACTCCACCAGAGGCTGGAGCCAGTCGGCCCACTGCTGGTACCCGTCCGCGCCGTCGCCCACCACCTTCGCTTCGATCAACGGCGCCAGCACCCGCACGAGACGGGCGTGGTAGTCCTCCGCGCTCCCGGTGACCCATGGATGCTCGGCGACGAAGTCCTCCCATTCGCCGCGGCCCGGCACCATCTCGTCCAGCGACCAGGCGCCGATGGGGCGCAGGGCCTCGACGCCGCTGAGGACGAGGGCCTTGCGCAGCAGTTCGTAGCTCGGGGACGCGTACTCGGCGAGCAGCACGGCATCGTAGAGGTCCTTGCCCTGGGGGTACATGTCCGTGGCCAGCCACAGCAACTTCCAGGCCAGGGAGAGGCCGGGGGAGACGGCGCGTATCCGGCATCCCGGCCCGCGCCCCAGCGGCCGGAGCTCGGTGGGTTCCGCCGGTTCGGGGAGGAACTCGTTGAACACCACGTCGAGTTGCACGGTCCCGCCCGGCACCCGGTCGGCCGTCCACGGCAGCAGCATGCGGCGGCCGGGCACCCGGTCGTACGTCCAGATCTCCTCCGTCACCATGCCCGCCGCGTCGACACGCACGGCCCCGTGGCGTTCCGCTGCCGCCGCCGCGTCCCGGGCGATGGTGTCGAAGAGGGCGGCGCAGCGCGGGTCGTCCATGGCGCGGTCCCGGGGCGTGAAGAGGAAGTCCAGGTCCCCCGGATCACGGGCGGCCCTTCCGAACCACGTGGACATCAACGCGCTCCCGCGCAGCACCAGATGACCGCCCCACGGCCCTTCGGCGACCGAGGCGAGGACCAGGTCCAGGACGGTGCGCCGCGCCCGGTGCCAGGCCCGTCCCCGTTCTTCCTCCCCGGTACCGAACCGGGGCTCCCCGGACCGGAGGGCATTCGGGAACTGCTTGAGGGCGGGATCGAAGAGCAGGGGGTGGTCCATCCCGGCCGGTGCGGGCAGCAGCGTGGCCGGAAGGCCCTGCGCCCGCCGGGTCTCCTCGTCGAGCGGAAGCGCGGGGACGCGGCGTGGGCCCCGAACCAGTCCGTTCCAGGTCGGGATCTCGTCGGGAGAGGGTGCCATGGTGCGACTCCTGCGGGAGGGAAGGGTTCTGCTCGGGCCCGGGTGGTGGCGCGGAGGCCGAAGTGCCCGGTGTCCGCCACCGTCTGACGCGAGCATAGGCGGCGGGCGGTCATGGATTCCGGGGCTCCCGGAGGAACACGTCATTGGCATGGACCTGGCGTGCACCCTGCGTTACAGTCCGTCCCGGCACACTCTGAGAGCGCTCTCAGGAGAGCGTTCCCGGACGCCTGCTGTTCCTCCCCCACGATGCCGGAACAACAGAAGGGCCACTGCCTTGAGATACAAGAACGCGCTGCGCACGAGCCTGGCCGCCGCGCTGGTCGCCGGGGCCTGGGCCGCCGTCGGCCCGGCCTCGGGTCCGGCCTCCGCCGCTGCCGCGGACCGGGCTTCCATGCCGTCACCCTCGTCCGTGGTCGCGGAGGAACCCGCATCCGCGGGGATGCTCTCCGCCATGCGACGGGACCTCGGCCTGACCGAGAGCCGGGCCAGGGCGCGGCTGGCGGCGGAGAGGACGGCAACAGCCGTACAGGAGAAGGCGCGGCGGGCCGCCGGGCCGTCCTATGCCGGATCCTGGTTCAACCCGGCCGTGAACCGGCTCGTCGTGGCCGTCACGGACACCCGCGCGTCGAACGCCGTCCGGGCTTCCGGTGCGGCGGTCCGGCTGGTGCGCCACAGCGCGCGGCAGCTCGACGCCACGAAGGCGCGCCTCGACGGAATGCGGGCGCCGGCCGGGGTCAGCGGCTGGCACGTCGATCCGAAGGTGAACCGGGTCGTGGTCGACGTCGTCACCCCGGCAGCTTCTGACAACGATGTCCGCACCTTCGTCGACCGGGCCCGCGCCGCAGGTCCCGTGGTGGTGCACAGGACCCCGGGGGCTCCCCGTACCTTCTCCGCCGGCACAGTGGGCGGCGACCCGTACTACACGGGCAATGTACGGTGCTCGATCGGCTTCTCCGTGTACGGCGGTTTCGTCACGGCGGGGCACTGCGGCCGGGCCGGTGCCGCGGTGAGTGGCTGGGACGGTTCGGCCATCGGTGCCTTCCAGGGCTCGTCCTTCCCGGGCGACGACTACGCGTGGGTGAGCGTCGGCAACGGCTGGTGGACCGTGCCCGTGGTCCTGGGATGGGGCACCGTTTCCGACCAACTGGTCCGGGGCTCCGCGGAGGCGCCCGTCGGTGCCTCGATATGCCGCTCCGGGTCGACCAGCCACTGGCACTGCGGCAATGTCCTCGCCACCAACGAGACCGTGAACTACAGCCAGGGCGCGGTCCACCAGATGACCAGGACGAGCGTCTGCGCCGAACCCGGTGACTCGGGCGGCTCGTTCATCAGTGGCGACCAGGCCCAGGGCGTCACGTCCGGCGGCTGGGGCGACTGCACCGGCGGAGGAGAGACCTGGCACCAGCCCATCAACGAGATCCTGGGCCGGTACGGACTGACCCTGCACACGGCCTGACCCTCGCGGACGTCCGCCCGGCCCGCCCGTACGGAACGGCCGGGCGTGACGCTCCGAGAGGGGTCAGCCGCCGGAGTGCGCACGGCGCGCCGACCCCGCGAAGTCGGCGAGCCTCCCGAAGTCGTCCTCGCGCAGGCCGATCCGGGGATCGACGTGGTGCAGAAGCCCACGACCGGGGTGATGGGCGGCCAGTTACGCCTCGTCGGGTCCGCTCTGCTCGTCGTCCACCCAGGCGAAGGGCCGACCGGCCGCGTACTCCACCAGCGGAGCGGTCTTCCAGTGGACGCCGTCGGGGCGTTCCCGGAACAGGGCGTCGCCGAAGTCGACGAAGGGCAGCTCCGGAAGGCCGAGCACCGGGGCGATCCACCGGTTCGCCTCGCCCATCCATGTGGTGGCCCAGCACAGCTCGTAGCCGAGCCGGAGCAGGGTGGGTCCGTGCTCCGGGTTGAGCCAGACCCGCAACGGGCCGCGTCGGAGGCGGACTCCACCCCCGTTTCCCGTCGACGTCCCGCCGTCCTGGGGCACACGGATCGTGGTGTAGCCGGCGGGGCGCCTCTCCGGCTTGGCGGCGTAGGGGTTGAGCGGCCCGTCGACGTCGAGGAACAGCAAGGGCCTGTTCATGGGGTTCCCCTGTCGTGGATCCGCCGGTCGAGTGGTGCGGACAGCCTAGTCGCGACGGTGCGGCGGACCCGGACGCATGCGCGCCGTTCGTTCCCCGGAGGCGCGGCACCCCTGACCTGAATTGGCCGTAGCATGTCAATAAATCATGGCGATGTGTCTTGTTGCTTCGAGGGGCCCGTGCCTCAATGGGCGAGGCAGTCCCACTGACGATACGTCAGGGAATGTCGTGTCCGGCGCCGTGTGCCGGTTCGGTGCGCCGGATCCCCCCACAGGAAAGGCAGATCACCATGAGGCATGGCATACGGCGGATCGCCGTCTGTTCCGCCCTGGCGGCGGGCGCGCTCGCGCTCACGCCGACGGCCGAGGCGGTCACCCCCACCACCGCCACCATCTCCTTCGACTGCGGAATCTACGGCTCGGGCAGCGCGAACCTCGTCGCCACCCAGAGCGGCACGAGCGCGACCATCGAACTGTCGACCTCCGCCATCACCGCCCCGATCGACGTCGGCGCGAACACCGTCACCTCCACGCTCACGCTCACCAGGAACGGCTCCGGATCGGTGAACTTCACCGGCAGCGGCAATCCCGCCATCCCCGCCGGGAGCCCGGTTTCGACGGGGAAGCTCAGCGGGACCGTCGCCACCGGGGACAGCCTGGTGGCCAAGTCCCTCAAGATCGTGGTGATGGGCATCACCGTGACCTGCAACGCGACCTCCGCCCAGACACCCGGGCCGTTCGTCTTCTGACCGGCCGCAGAGCCCCGTGGTGCCGTGTCCGGCGCCGGACACGGCACCACGGGGTGGGACGAGCGGTGGTCCGCCCCGTAGCTCAGGCGTCCGCGAGGTCCTTCGACGGAGCGTTCGCGCGGCGGGGGAGCAGTACCGGGGTGGCGAGGAGAACGATCCCCGCGACGGCGATCGCCGTCCGGGTGCCGATCACGGAGGCCAGCGCCCCCCACAGGGCGGTCGTCCCGGCGATGGCGAGGCTGCTGCTGACCGACCAGGCGGAGAGGGTACGGGCGACCAGGCCGGACTCCGTGTGATCGAGCCGGTACGTGGCCAGCACCGGGTTGAACACCGCGCAACAGGTCACCAGGCCGAGCTGGACGGCCATCACCAGCACCATCCCCGGCACGCCTGGCCCGACGAACGCCAGACCGATGGGCCAGCAGGCCCGCAGGACACCGGCCGACATCAGCACCTCGCGCCGGCCGAACCGGGTCACGAGCCGACGTGCGAGGCGGGAGCCGACGAGGCCGCCGACGCACGGCGCCGCGAACATCAGCCCGTACTGCCATGGGGCGAAGCCGAGATCGCCCAGCAGCAGCACGGCGAGCAGCGGCTCGGAGGCCATGATCAGGCCGTTGACCACGATCGCGTTGAAGAGCAGCGGGCGCAGCGTGGGGTGGTCGAGGATGTGACGCCACCCGGCGAGCAGGTCACCCGCGCTCAGCCGAGCCGCCCCGGCCCGTTCGGGGCGGGGCTCCGTCCCGCCGATCGCACGGATGCCCAGGGCCGAGAGCAGATAGCTGCAGGCATCGGCGATCACGGTCGTCACCGGCCCGAACGCCGCGATCACGGCCCCGCCGAGCGGCGGCCCGACCATCGTCGCCGACCAGGTCGTCGACTCGAACCGGCCGTTCGCGACCAGCAGGTCCTCGGGCGGCAGAAGCCTCTTGAGGTACGCGCCGCAGGCGGAGTTGAAGGCGATGTTGGCCGCGGCGACCACGATCGACACGACCAGGAGCTGGGCGAAGCTCAGCCGGCCGAACCAGTACGCCACCGGGACGCTCAGCAGCGCCGCGAACCGCAGCAGGTCCGTCCCCACCATGACCGGCCGCTTGCGGCGGAACTCGACCCACGGCCCGAGCGGAACCGCCAGCACCGCCCCCACCGCCCGCCCGGCGGCGGCCAGCACCGCCACCTGAGTCGGCCCGGAGTCCAGGACGAGCACGGCGATCATGGCGAACGCGCCGAAGCCGAGCCCCGTCCCGTACGCGCTGACGGCGTACGCCGACCACAACCATCCGAACCGCCGCCCCAGGGACCGTCCGCCCGCCATTCCCCCACACACCTCTCGCGCACTTCTCGCCGACCTGGACAACCACACGCTGACCGACGGAATCAAAGCGAGTGCTGGGCGCTCGGGGCAAACAACTGTTCTGTGCGGAACTACAACCGATTGTTGTGCCGGTACGATGCCCGATGTGGATCTCGACGCTGTGCGCACCTTCGTGACCGCCGCCGACGCGGGGCGGTTCCAGGATGCCGCCACGGAATTGTCCGTCACCCAGCAGGCGGTCTCCAAACGCATCGCGACCCTGGAGAAGAACCTCGGTGTGCGGCTGTTCACCCGCACCTCCCGCGGGGCGAGGCTCACCATCGACGGGCAGGCGTTCCTGCCGCACGCCCGCGACCTGCTGCGGACCGGGGAGCGGGCCCTCGCCTCGGTCCGGCCCGGTCGCCGGGCACTGCGCGTCGACGTGATCGGCCGCCGCCTGGCCCCGGCCGACCTGCTGCGCGACTTCCACCGCGCCTGCCCCGAGGTCGCCCTCGACGCCGTGACCCTCTTCGACGCCGAAGCGGCGGTCGACGCCGTCCGGTCCGGCACGATCGACGCGTCCATCCGGGCCGTCACGATGCCCGGCCAGCGCTTTCCCGACGACATCAGGAGCACCCGGGTCCTCGACGAGCCGATCCAGCTCCTCACCGGACCGGGCCACGAGTTCGCCGACGCCCGCTCCCTCGCCCCCGGCGACCTCGCCGGGCACCGTATCTGGATGCCCGGCATCGTCCCGGGCACCGAGTGGGCCGCGTATTACGACGCCCTGGCCGCCGCCTTCGGGTTCACCATCGAGGTCACCGGCCCCGACTTCGGCGTCGAGCCCCTGCTGGACACCATCGCCGACTCCCGGACCCTGGCCACCCTCGTGGGCGAGCAGACCCGGTTCGCCTGGCCCGCCGACCACGGACTGCGCCGGGTCGTCCTGAGGGACCCCACCCCGGTCTACCCGCACTCACTGGTGTGGCACCACGACAATCCGCACCCGGCGCTCGCCGCGTTCCGGGACCACCTCCGCTCGGGCCGTTTCGACCACTCCGGCACCGGGACCTGGACACCCGCCTGACCGGCCGGTCAGCGGGGGGCCGGGTCCCGGCCCCGGAGGACGCTCACGCGGCCGACCGGGAGCGGGACCCGCCGTCCCCGCCCCGCTCCGCCCCGTCGACGTCGTGGTGGATGGGCATGCCCGCACCGGTCAGCGGAACCCCCGTGCCGCCGCGCCGCGCCGCGACGATCTCCGCCGCGATCGACAGCGCGGTCTCCTCGGGCGTACGGGCGCCGAGGTCGAGGCCGATCGGGGACCGCAGCCGGGCCAGCTCGACGTCGGTCAGCCCGGCCTCGCGCAGCCGGCGGTCACGGTCCGCATGGGTCCGGCGCGACCCCATCGCCCCGACGAACGCGACCGGCAGCCGCAGGGCGGCCTCCAGCAGCGGAACGTCGAACTTGGCGTCGTGGGTGAGCACGCACAGGACGGTCCGCGCGTCGGTGCCGGTGCGCCGCAGATAGCGGTGCGGCCAGTCGACCACCAGCTCGTCCGCCTCGGGGAAGCGGGCCCGGGTGGCGAAGACGGGCCGGGCGTCGCACACGGTCACGTGATAGCCGAGGAACTTTCCCGCCCGTACGAGCGCCGTCGCGAAGTCCACGGCACCGAACACGATCATGCGGGGCGGCGGCATCCTCGACTCCACGAACAGCGTCACCCCACCCGGGCAGCGCGAACCGCTCTCCGAGACCTCGAAGGTCCCGGTACGCCCGCCGTCCAGCATCGCGCGGGCCTCCGCCACCGCGACCCGGTCCAGCTCCCGGCCACCGCCGAGACCGCCCCCGAACGACCCGTCCGGGCGGACCAGCAACGCCCCGCCGAACAGCTCCGCCGGACCGTCCGCCACCCGGACCAGGGCCGCCGACTCCCCGCGGCACGCCGCCGCCACCCCGGCCCGGACCACCGGTGCGTCCTCACGCACCGGGGTGACCAGCACATCGACGACACCGCCGCAGGTGAGCCCGACGGCGAAGGCGTCCTCGTCGTCGTACCCGAACCGCTCCCGCACCGTGCGCCCGTCCTGGAGGGCCCGTTCGCACAGCTCGTACACCGCGCCCTCCACGCAGCCACCGGACACCGATCCGACGGCCGTGCCGTCGTCGGCGACGGCCAGGGCGGCACCGGGACCGCGCGGCGCGCTGCCACTGACCGCCACCACGGTGGCCACGGCGAAGTCCCGGCCCTCCTCGAACCACCGGTTCAGCTGCTCGGCGATGTCAAGCACGCGGCGCGCCTCCTTCCACCGCCCCGCCCCGGGCCTCCCGCGCCGCGCGCAGGACCCGGTCCGGACGGATCGGCAGTTCCCGGTGGCGGACACCGGTCGCATGCCACACCGCGTTGGCGATGGCGGCCGCCACGCCCACGATGCCGATCTCGCCGATGCCCTTGATCCCGATCGGGTCGCCGGGAATGGGATCGTCCACCCAGTCTGCCTCGATCCGGGGCACATCGGCGTTCGTGGCGTAGTGGTAGCCGGCGAGATCCGCGCCGACGTGGCGGCCGGTGGCCCGGTCCCGGAGCGCCTCTTCGTGCAGGGCCATGGACAGCCCCCAGGTCATACCGCCCACCAGTTGGTTACGGGCGGTGAGCGGGTTCACGATGGTGCCCGCGGCGAAGATGCCGAGCAACCTGCGCACCCGTACCTCGCCGGTGTCCGTGTCCACCGCGACCTCGGCGAACTGCGCCCCGAAGGAGTGACGTTCCTTCGCTGCGAGGGCCCCGACCGCCTCGGTCGTGTCCGACCGGGTCGTGACGCCCTCCGGCGGAACGCTGCCGCCCAGGGCCAGCCGTTCCCGCAGCTCGTTCGCGGCGACGGCCACGGCCCAGCCCCAGGAGCGCGTCCCCATCGAGCCTCCCGCGATCATGGCCGGCCCCAGGTCGCTGTCCCCGACGCGCACCCGGACCCGGTCCGGCCGCACCTCCAGGGCCTCCGCCGCGACCAGGGCCATCGCCGTCCGCGCCCCGGTCCCGACGTCCGCCGCGTTGATCCGCACGGTGAAGCTGCCGTCCGGCTCCGCGGTGACGGCGGCCGTGGACGGGCCGACCCCCGAGGGGTACGTGGCCGCCGCCGTGCCGGTGCCGATCAGCAGGCGCCCTTCACGGCGCACCCCGGGGCGGGGGTCCCGGCCGGCCCAGCCGAATCTGCGGGCCCCCTCCTCGAAGCAGGCCGCCAGATTGCGGCTGCTGAACGGCAGTCCGGACACCGGCCCGAGCTCGGGTTCGTTGCGCAGGCGCAGCTCGATCGGGTCCAGGCCGGACTTCTCGGCCAGCTCGTCGAGGGCCGACTCCAGGGCGAAGGACCCCGGCGCCTCGCCCGGAGCCCGCATCCATGTCGGCGTCGGCACGTCGAGGCGGACGAGCCGGTGCCCGGTGTGGTGCGCGTCGGCGTCGTACATCACCCGCCCCAGCACGGCACTCGACTCGACGAACTCGTGCACGGTCGACGTGACGCTCCGCGCCTGATGGTCGAAGGCGAGGAACCGCCCGTCGGCATCGGCACCGATCCTGATCCGCTGCGCGGTCGGGCTGCGGTAGCCGACGAGGGAGAACATCTGGCGCCTCGTCAGCACGGTGCGAACCGGACGGCGCAGGACCGTCGTGGCCATCACGGCCGCCACCAGGTGCGGGGCCAGCCCCTTCGAGCCGAAGGCACCGCCGACGTGCTCGGCCCGGATCCGTACCGAGGCCGGGTCCAGGGAGAAGAGCTGCGCCAGCTCGCCCGCCACCCAGGTGCTGCCCTGGTTGGAGTCGATGACGTCGAGCCGGCCGCCCTCCCAGCGGGCCGTCGCCGCGTGCGGCTCCATCGCGTTGTGGTGTTCTTCCGGGGTGGTGTACTCCTCGTCCACGACCACAGCGGAGGCGCCGAGCCGGGCCTCCAGATCGCCCTTCGCCGTCTCGGCCACGACCAGCGGGCTGTCCTGCGGGGTGTAGGCATCGGGATGCCCGGCCCGGAACTCCACGTCGTGCGGTTCGGTCTCGTACCGCACGACCAGGGCCTCCGCGGCCTCTCTGGCCTGCTCGGACGTCTCGGCCACCACCAGGGCCACGGGCCAGCCCGCGAAGGGCACGCGATCGTGCTGGAACAGGCCGATCACCGGATTCGGCCGATCCAGCATGCCGATGTAATCGAGATGGAGACGGGGCGCGTTCCCGTGGTGGAGCACGGTCAGGACGCCGGGCATCTCCAGGACGGGGCCGTCCTCGACGGAACGGATCCGGCCACGGGCCACGGTCGACAGCACCAGCCAGCCATGCGCCAGTTCGGGGAAGGGCACCTCCCCCGAGTAGCGGGCGGCCCCGGTGACCTTGGCGCGGCCTTCCAGCCGGGTATGGGCGGAACCGACGACTCCGGTCGGGTTCGCGGCGCTGGCGGTCGTGGTCATCGGGCGGCCTCCTCGGCGAGTTCCGTGAGTACGGCCACGACGAGGTTCCGTATCAGCGTCACCTTGTAGCCGTTGTCGGCAAGGGGCTCGGCGGCGGCCAGCTCGGCCTCGGCCGCCGCGGTGAACGACGAGGCGTCCGGCGGTCCCCCGATCAGTGCCCGCTCCGCCGCCCGGGCCCGCCACGGTCTCGAAGCGACGGCCCCGAACGCCAGGCGCGCATCGCGTACGACACCGTCGTGGACGGTGACGGCGGCCGCGACCGAGCCGAGCGCGAAGGCGTAGGAGGCCCGCTCCCGCACCTTCCGGTACCGCGAACGGGCGGCGACCGGGGCGGGCGGCAGCACGACGGAGGTGATCAGCGCGCCGGGCGGCAGGACGGTCTCGACGTGCGGGGTGTCGCCCACGGGCCGGTAGAACTCCTCGATCGTGGCCTCGCCCGGCCCGTCGGCCGACTCGTAGGCGACGACCGCGTCGAAGGCCGCGAGCGCGACCGCCATGTCCGAGGGGTGGACGGCCACGCAGTGCGCCGAGGCACCGAGGATCGCGTGGTTGTGGTGCTCGCCCTCGACGGCGGCGCACCCGCTGCCCGGTGAGCGCTTGTTGCACGGACCCGCGAGGTCGGTGAAGTAGCCGCAGCGGGTGCGCTGGAGCAGATTCCCACCGACCGTGGCCATGTTGCGCAGCTGCCCCGACGCCCCGGCCAGAACGGCCTGCGTCAACGCGGGGTAACGGCGTCGGACTTCCGGATGGGCCGCCAGATCGCTGTTGGTGACGGTCGCGCCTATGCGTAAACCGCCGTCCGGCGTGGGCTCGATCCCGTCGAGCGGCAGCCCACGTACGTCGACGAGCAGCGCGGGCCGCTCCACCCCGGCCTTCATGAGGTCGACGAGATTCGTGCCGCCGCCGAGGTAGCGGGCCTCCGGAACGGAGCCCAGCAGATCCACCGCCCCCGCGACGTCGAAGGCCCGCTCGTAGCCGAACTCCCTCACGCCGCAACCTCCTTGTCCTGTCCACCCGCAGCCCTGGCAGCCTGTTCCACCGCCTGCACGATCGACACATAGGCGCCGCAGCGGCACAGATTGCCACTCATGCGCTCGCGGATCTCGTCGGGGTCGAGCGCCGGAATCCCTGCCTCCGGCCGTACGTCGTCGGTCGCCGCGCTCGGCCAGCCCGCCGCGTGCTCCTCGATGACCGCGATGGCGGAGCAGATCTGCCCCGGGGTGCAGTAGCCGCACTGGAGTCCGTCGAGGTCGAGGAATGCCTGCTGCACGGGATGGAGCCGCTCACCGTCGGCGACGCCTTCGATCGTGGTGATCGCACGCTCCTCGGCCGCGACCGCGAGCTGTAGGCAGGAGAGTGTGCGACGGCCGTCGACCAGCACCGTGCAGGCACCGCACTGTCCGTGGTCGCAGCCCTTCTTGGAGCCCGTCAGATCGAGCCGCTCGCGCAGTGCGTCGAGCAGGGTGGTGCGATGGTCGACGGGCAGTGTGTACTTCTCTCCATTGATGTTCAGGGTGATGACACTGGACGTCGATGGGGTCATGAATCGGCCTTCTTTCGCATGGGTGATGCGCGTCGAGCGAGACGATCCCGGCCATGGCCCGGTGGGTCCGGGAGGGGCCGGAGGGAGAGGACGACGGAACGACAGTGACGGGATGAACCGCTGGCGGAGGGGTGAAGTCCGGAGGCGCCGACCCGATCTGCCACTATGGTGAATTCAGGCGGACAACTGTCCATTTGTTGTCGAACCTAGCGGACAGCTGTCCGCTCAGCAAGGACGGACTCGGCCGCGGTCCTTGGGGAGGAGGGCGAGTGCGGGACGGGAAGAACGTGCCGCTGCGTCCGGACGCGCGGCGCAACCGCGAGCGCATCCTGGAGGTCGCGCTGGCCGAACTGACGCGGGCGGCGGACGCCCCGCTGAGCGTGATCGCGAAGAAGGCGGGGGTGGGGCAGGGGACGTTCTACCGGAACTTCCCGCACCGCGAGGCCCTGGTGCTGGAGGTCTACCGCTACGAGATGCAGCAGGTGGCCGACGCGGCCGAACAACTGCTGCGGACCCGCGCGCCCGACCGGGCGCTCCGGGAATGGATGGACCGTCTCGCCCAGTACGCCATGGCCAAGGCGGGCCTGGCCGACGCGCTGCGCACGTCGACGGGCAGGCCCGGCGGTCTGGCCCCCTTGGGGCACGGTCCGGTCACCCGGGCGGTCGAACTGCTGCTGGACGCGAACGAGCGGGCCCGCACTATCCGCCCGGGGCTGACGTCCGAGGACTTCCTCCTGGCCATCGCCGGCCTCTGGCAGCTCGACCCGCACGGCGACTGGCGGCCGCGTGCGGAGCGCCTGCTCGACCTGGTCATGGACGGGCTGCGGGCGGGAGCCCCGGGAGTGGAACGGAATGGACCCTAGGGGGTGTCAGACACTCCCTAGGCGTTCATGCCGTATCCCAGCTCCTCCGCGGCGACGCACCAGAAGGAGTTCTCGTCGGTGACCGCCGCCGCGTCGAGCCCTTCGAACCGCGCGACGAGGGCTTCGGTGAGCGCGTCCGCCGCCTCTTCCGCGGCGTCCTCGGACCCCTGGTCCGACCCGGGGTGGGCATCGGCCTCCTCCGCGGCCTCCGTGTACGCGCGGGTGAAGGCCAGGAATGCCGCGATGTCGGAGTTCACCAGATGGGGCGTGCCGTCCTCCGGCAGCTCCCAGAGCGAACCGTCGGCACGGCGCACGCCGAGCGCGCTCAGCCCGGGATCGAGGGCCACCAAGGCGTAGCGCACCCCGTCGACCGTGCGGTCGGCGAAGGGGGCGTCCTGCCAATGGCCGGGGTAAGGGGCGCCGGTGCATTCCGCGAGGAGCGGAGCGAGTGTCATGTCGTCGTCCATGCGGGCAACGTAGCGCTCGGCACTGACAGGGCGACCGGCGGGGAATCGGTGGCCGGCCGGATTGGGGGTGCCCCAATTCGGTAACCATGGTTGCGCGCGATGGTCCGCCACCGGCGCCGACGGGACCCGGGAGGAAGGCGGAGACGTCGCACTTCGGGCGACGAAGGAGGAGGCCGCCGCTCACGCGGGCGCCTTTCTGCGGGCGCACGCCATCGACCGGCCGTAGCGACCGGAGCGCCGCTGACCGCCACGAGGGCACTGTCAGTGGGGTGAGGCATGATCGGTCCCACGATTCTTCGGGAGAGACGAGGGCCCATGCCGATCACCAACCAGAAGGTGGCAGAGCGCCCCTTTCTGCAGTCGCTGTACAGGGACGACTACTACCCGGACCACGTCCTGGACAAGGGCAGGGCGATCCTGCTGGAGCTGTGCGAGCGCATCGAGGCCGAGCGCCCGGCGGATCTGCCGGCCCTGTACGCGCTCACGGAAGTGGCGACCGAGCGGTTCAACCTGCTGGAGGTCGAGTTCGAGGCCGCCGGGAGCGAGATCGAGACCGTGGCCCGGGAGGGGATAGGCGAGGAGTTCTGGTTCGTGGCATCCGCGTACGGCTTCCCGGAGGCGGACGCGGAGGAGCTGATCGCGGCCCGGGAGTGGTGAGAGCGCCCGCGCGGCCGGGCGCGGAGCGGGCGGTCAGTCCTCCGGGGCCCCGGCCGGGAGGGCGTCGAGGAAGTCCGAGAGGAGCCGGTAAAGAACCTCGGGGCGTTCGAGGTGCACGTCGTGCCCCGTCCCGGGGATGCTGACGGCCAGTGTCTCCGGCCGGTCCTTGAGCATCCGGTCGGCGTCCTGCGGAGGGATGAAGCCGGACTGCCCGAGGACGGCCAGGGTGGGGCAGGAGATCTCGGCCCACCGACCCCAGGTGTCGCACCGGGCGTTCTCGGCCAGCGAGTCGACCATCACGTCCCGGTCGAATCGGGGCCACCACCCGTCCGCGCGTTCCTCCAGTCCGGCCGCCCACCCCTCGCCGACCGGGCCGCCGCCGAGGAAGCCGACGGCCTCCTCCCGCGTGGCGAACGGCACCGGCCAGCTGCCGAGCCATCCGCCGATCCGGGCGGGCAGTTCCGGATCGGGGCCGCCGGGGCCAGCCTCGACCAGCACGAGCGCGCGGACGAGCCCGGGGTGCGCCGCCGCGGTGAGCATGGCCGTGTGGCCGCCCAGCGACTGACCGACGAGCACCGGCCGTTGGAGGTCGAGCTGGTCGAGTACGGCGACGACATCGGCGACGTAGGCGGCCCGCGAGACGTCGCCGGGGCGGCGCTCGCTGGCGCCGTGGCCGCGCTGGTCGACGGTGACGACCCGGTGGGCGGGGCTGAGCCGCCGTGCCACGGAGTCCCATTCGCCCGCGTGACCGGCCAGGCCGTGCAGGAGGACGACGGGCGTCCCTGTTCCTCCGTGGTCACGACAGGAAAGCTGTACACCGTCCCGTACGACGGTGCGTTCGGCCCATGCCATGAGTCGTCCCTCCCGAGTGTCGGCCCGGGGGAGCGTATCCCGGCGGCGCCGCCTGCGAGGCAGGCCGTACTTCGGCCCGCCCGCAACGATTGAGTACTGGACAGTCCAGTTTTAGTTTGGGTACTGTACCGTCCAGTTCCATTGGTCGGCCGCTCGTGGCCGGGTATGCGCGAGGGAACAGTTCAAGATCGTCAACGGTGGACAGAAGGAAGAGGACAACGCGACATGGCTGAACCGGTCAAGGGCCCTGCCAGCTACTTCCCCTCGATCGAGAAGAAGTACGGACGTCCCGTCTCGGAGTGGAAGGACCTGATCCGTTCCTCGCCACTGACCAAGCACATGGAACTCGTCTCCTGGCTCAAGGCCGAGCACGGACTCGGCCACGGCCACGCCAATGCCCTGGTCGCCCACACCCTCGCCGAGGACAGCGGGAAGTGAGCGGTCCGCCGGGCGGCTCAGGCCCGGCCCGGACCCGTCGCCGGATCCGGGCGGAGCCAGTGGCGCTCGGTGGTCCAGCCGAGGAGGCGGCGCCCGCCGCCGCTCTCCGGGGACCGACCGGCCGCCGCCCGGCGCAGGCCGGTCAGCGCCGGAGTCAGCCGCGCCGCGACATGCCACGGGAAGCGGTCCGCCTCGGCGTCCAGCCGGGCGATCGCCCGGGCCTGTCCCGCGGCGTCGCAGAGCGACAGGTGGAACACCATCTGGCGCCACGCGTAGGCCACGTCCTTGATCGTGGACAGGGGCCGCGGGTTGCCGTGCACCCGGGCGGTCAGCGCGCACACGGTGGTGAAGGAGCGCAGGGCCAGATCCTCCCACCCGGGCTCCGGTTCGATCCCGACCCGGCCGACCAGGGTGGCCAGATTGTGCGTGGTCAGGATCTGGGCCTGCTCGATCACCGTGCCGTTGGCCGCCACGGAGAACCGGTCCCCGGCTCCGCCCGCCAGGGCGACGCACAGGGAGGCGAACCCCGGTGAGGTGCGCGCCCGGTGACCGCGGCTCAGCGACTCGCCCGCCTCGACGACCGCCAGATTGCGGACCGCCGCGTAGTCGATCGCGTAGTAGCGCTCGTACAGCGTGCCGCGGAGCAGTTCGGCGGCGATCCGTGCCGACGCCAGGAACTTCGGGGTGAAGGTGCCCATGAAGATGTCCGAGGCCAGCTCCTCGACGAACGGGGCACCCGCCTCCGCCTGCCGGGCCAGCACGCCGAGTTCGCGGACCAACGGGTTGGGCAGGATCGTGCCGGGGAACGCCTGCACGGCCAGTTCGCCGAGCTGACGCAGGGCCGTACGCGCCGCGTCCTGCCCCTCGTCGCCGGCACGGAACCGGGCCACCGCGGCCACCCACGGCAGTTCCTCGACCCGCACCTGCCGGGCGAGGTTCAGCAGGAGCAGCGACCGGCGGTTGCGGAACGCCCGGTAGTTCGCGGCCATGAGCGTACGCAGCGCCGGATCCTGGTATTCCTGGGCGCTGACCGAGGCGACGAGCTGCGGGACCAGCTCGGCCAGGACCTCGGCCGACGGCACCACCCCCCGCTCCACGAGCGTGCCGAGCGGAGCGCTCAGCGCGCCCTCCACGACGCGGCGCACCGCCACCGGCACCACCGCTCCCTCGGGCAGCGACGTCCCCGCGGCCTCGGCGGCCGAGACGTCCGCGACCAGCGGGGCCACATCGGGCGCCCCGGTCTCCTGGGGGAGGCCGGACAACCGGCTCAGCACCAGCCGCGCGAACGCGTGGTGCGAGGGCAGGGCCGCCTGAGCCGCCTGGCGGGCGCGCAACGCGCTGTGCGGCCCGGAGCCCGGACGGCCGCGCCGCCGGACCATGGACTCCACCGCGTGCCGCAACAACCCGAGCCGGCGCGCGGTCAGGGTCCGGCCCGCGACGGTCTCCTCCAGGGCGGTGCGCAGGATGCCCAGGTTCTCCTTCGGGTCGCGGTGCTTGGTGCAACGGGTGTGAGTGGCGGCCAACTGACGGTAGCGCCGCAGAAGTTCGGCACCCCGTTCCCGCCAGGCGTCGTCGGGGGAACGGTCCAGTACACGGCCGGAGCCCGCGGTCTCCAGCCAGTGCGACAACAGCTCGTCCCCGAAGGGCTGCCAGACGGCCATGGCCTCGCGCTGCGTCTCCACCGCGGCATTGGGCCGCCGCGCGGACAGGGTGGACGCGGCGTCGCCGACCGTGTTCCGGTGGAGCGCCCGGACGTCCGGCGCGGGCAGCTCGGACGGGCGGGGCGTGAAGCGCAGCCGCCCGGCCCACGGCTCCAGCACCTCGACGAGTCCCAGCGCACCGGCCACGTCCCCGGACCGCACCAGCCAGGCCACGGTCAGCAGCGCGGCCTCCTCGGGCACGGCGATCTCGTACCGTCCGCTGTCGAGCAGCGCGTACAGGCGCGCCAGCCCCGGTTCGGTGAGGCAGTACGCGAACAGGGCGCGGCGCTCGGCGGGGATGCCCGCCAGGGCGACGACCTCGTGCTCGTACGGCTGGAGCGGACCCTCGGCGCTCGCTGCGGAGGTCGCGAAACCTCCTCGTACAACCTCCGGGGTCACCCACGCGGGCAGGTCCGCGACCGGGGTGCGCGAGCCGATGGCCAGGCGGCCGTCGGCCATCCCGTCGAGCACGGCCTGCCAGCGGCCGACCCGGTGCGCGGCGCGCTCCCGGGTTCCGGGCTCGTCGTGCGTCAGCCAGGTCAGGAAGGCCCTGGCCCGCATGGTCCCGGCGTAGCCCGGGGAGGGATGCGGGGTCGAGGAGGAGTGCTGCTGCTCAGCGTCGTCGTTCATAAGCCGACGTGGCAGGTTCCGCCCCTGCGCCCTCCGGGTCTGAAGCCCGGTGCTCTGCTACTGAGCTACACGCCGATGGGCATGACATTAGAACGCCTTATCGAACGCGGGCAACGAGATTTTTCGGTCGGCGCGATGTGTCCAACCGTCGGGGCCCACGCCCGACGAGGCGTGCTACGCGTCCGTCGCGTGGGTGGCGGGCGCGGGGGATCCACCGTCCTGCGGGCGGTCGTGGCGGGCCGTGGTCCGCAGGAGGAGCGCGGCCACGGCTCCCGCCACCACCCCGAAGAGCAGGGCGGCCGGGACGTTGTTGCCCAGATCGGCCGCCCACCGCATCGGCCCCTGCCGGGAGTCGGCCTGGTCCACGGCCATCCGCAGGACCTGGCAGACCAGCAGGCCGAAAACCGTCGCGCACACCGCCACCGCCGCCATCGCCGGTACGGTGACCCAGGTGAGCAGCGAGGGAAGCCGCCTCAACGCCCACCACACCACGGCCAGCAGCAGCGCGTCGACGGCCCGGCGCAGCAGCCAGTCGCCGACCGGCGTGCCCGCCGGTCCCGACCACGCCCCGAGCAGGAGCCACTGGCGCAGCAGATCACCCGGCTCGGCCAGTACCCCGACGCCCGGGGAGACCTCCTGGATGCGGGCGGTGACCGGCTGGTACGAGAGGACCATCAGCGACACCGCGACCACCAGGGTCCCGGCGGTGGCGGCCATGCGGGCGGAGCGCGCCGGGACCACCGTTCGCGCCGGTGGCTCGGCCCCCCGTGCGGTGATCCGGGCCAGAAGCACGGCCGCGGCCGCCGCGACCAGCGCGGTCGCCACGACGATCTGCCGCCCGGAGGACATCGCGCCCGCCCACTGGGGCAGGAACCGGTAACTGCCGTGTCCCTGCGAGGCGATGAGCCAGGGGGCGGACACCGTCACCGCGAGCGTCCCGGCCACCAGACCCCAGGCCCACAGCGCGAGCACCGTGGCCGGGGCCCGGCCGCTCACCGGCGGCAGCCTGCGGATCAGGAGCAGCGCCCCGGGCACGAAGAACGCGAAGACCGCGGCGAACCGGATCTGCATCGCCGTCGTGTAGAGCGTGAGATAGCGGGAGCCGTCACCCCCGGCCGTCCCGGCGAGCCCGCCGGACGCCTCGGCGCCGAACCGGTACGCGGCCGGTGGGTCGTAGGACCAGGGGGTGAGCCAGTACCCCAGCTCGGCGGTGGTCCGGCCGCCGAGCACCCCCGTGGTCCCCGGCAGTTCAAGAGCCTGCGCACTCGACCCCGCCCACCACAGGAGCGCCGTGAGGAGCAGCCCCGCGACCACCGCCGGTAGCGCCGCCTGCCGATACGTCATCTTCCGCCCCCGTAGCAACCGTTCACCGTGTGCGTCCCCCGGCCATGGAGCGTACGAGCCGCCGGTCACGTACGGATCACAGCCGGACCTCGACTTGCCCGGAGGCGCGCCCGGACGTCCGGTTCCCGTCCGTCGGGGCATCGCGCGAGGCGGCGAGCGAGTCGGATAGCGTCGTGCCCGACGAGTACCGAGGGGGTTGCCGATGGCGGAACGTGTGGTGCCGGAGCGGGTGGTGGCGGCGGAGCGCATCGCCGCGGAGTCGGGGTTCAGGAAGAGCTGCACCCGGGACATGGGCCGGCTGCTCAGCACGGCCGCCGCCGCGAAGCCGCAGGGAGTCGTCGCGGAGAGCGGCACCGGGGCCGGGGTGGGCACCGCCTGGCTGCACAGTGGACTCGGCACCGGCGCGCGCCTGATCACCGTGGAACGCGACGAGGGGCTGGCCCGCCGGGCCGCCGGTCTCTTCGCGGACGACGCCAGAGTCCACGTGCTCACCGGGGACTGGCGGCTGCTCGAACGGCACGCCCCCTTCGACGTCTTCTTCTGCGACGGGGGCGGCAAACGGGACGACGGGCAGCGGGTGATCGAACTGCTCGCGCCCGGCGGGCTGCTCGTCATGGACGACTTCACCCCGTCGCCCCACTGGCCGCCCCGCTTCGAGGGCGAGGTGGACGAGCTGCGCCTCTTCTACCTCACGCATCCGGCTCTGGAGGCCACCGAGGTGCTCACCACGCCGACGAGTTCGGCCGTCCTCGCGTCACGGCGCCCGTAGGGCCGGGCGGCGTCAGCTCCCGTCGGGCCGCCGTTCCGCGCGGGAGCGGCGGTGGGCCGCCACACGTTCGCGGGTGGCGCACCGGCGGGAGCAGTAGCGGCGCTCGGGCCCGCTGCCCTGCCTGAGCAGGACGCTCCGGCAGGAGGCCGAGGCGCAGACCCTGCCGGGCGGCTGCTGCCGGTCCCAGACGAGGACCGCCAGGGCCACGCAGGACGAGGCGAGGAACCACTCCTCCCAGGGCGCGTCGTCGTCCCGGTCGAGATGGGGGTGCCAGGGTGTGGTGCTTCCGTGCGAGGTCAGCCGGAGCGGAACGGTGTGTTCCCGCAGAAGGCGGTTGAGGGCGGTGGCGGCCTCGTCGGTGCTCCCGGCGGCGAAGACCTCCCGCAACAGGGCGGCGGCCGTCCGCATCCCGTCGACGTCGTCAGCGGTGAGGCCGAGGGGGTCCGCTTCGCCGTGGGCGTGGAGCACCTCGGCGACGGCGGCCGGGTCCGGGGAGTCGCCGTCGAGCACGTTGACCAGCGCGGCCGTCCGCCGCGCCATGGCCAGCACGGAGTGCCGGGTGGACCAGTCGTCAGTAGGAGGGGACACCTCGGCAATGTAACGCATCTTGCTGAGTTTTGAGTTACCTGAGTAACGTTCCAGCCATGCTGAAGCGTTACCCCCTCCGGCTGTACCTGGCCGGAGCGCTGGCGGCCCGCGCCGGTGACGAGATGTCGGGACCGGCCCTGCTGCTGGTGGGTTTCACGGCGGCCGGGTCGCCCGGTGACGCCTCGGCGCTGCTCGCGGGCATCACGATCGCCGCCGCGGTGGGCGGGCCGGTGCTGGGGGTGCTTCTCGACCGGGCGGAGCGGCCGGGGCGCATGCTGGCCGTGGCCCTGGTGCTGTACGCGGCCGGTCTGGGGGCGGTGCTCGTGGCGCTGGGCCGGCTCCCGTTCGGTGTCGCGGTCCTGATCGCGGCCTGCGCGGGACTGCTGGGGCCGGCCCTCTCGGGCGGGTGGACCGCCCAGCTGCCCCGGGTGGCGGCGGGCGACCGCCTGCCCCGGGCGAACGCGCTGGACGCCATGACCTACGGCGCGGCGAGCCTGGTCGGCCCCGCGTTCGCGGGCGGCGCGGCGGAACTGGTGGGCGCGCCGATGGCCGTGGTGCTCGCCGCCGGGCTCATCGGGGCGGCGCTGCCGGCCGCGTGGCTGCTGCCCGCCGTCCCCGCCGGCGACGACCGGCCCCGGCCGACGGCCCGCTCCGGCCGGACGCTCCGGATCCGGTCGATCGGCACCGAGACGGTCGCCGGGGTACGGGCCATCGCCGGGCGGCCGCAACTGGCCCGGGCCACCTTCGGCTCGGTCGTCTGCTGTGCGGCGCAGGGCATGCTGGCGGTGTGCACCGCCCCGCTGGGCGAGCAGGTCCTCGGCGGTGCGGGACGCGGGGCGCTGCTGCTCGCCCTCGCGGCCGTCTCCGGGCTGGGTGCCAACGCCGTACTCGCACGGTTCCCGCACCGGGCCGCGCCCGCCACGGTGCTGGCGGCCGGTGCCCTGGCCCAGGCCGTGGCCCTGGCACTGGCGGCGTCGCTCCAGCCGGCCCCGCTGATCGTGGCGGCGCTCGTACTCGGTGCGGGCGAAGGCCCCCAGTTGACGGCTCTGTTCGCGGTCCGTCACCGCGAGGCCCCGGAACGGCTGCGCGGCCAGATCTTCACCACCGGCGCCAGTCTGAAGATCACCGGATTCGCCCTGGGGGCAGCGGCCGCCGGGCCGCTCGCGCACGGATCGCTCCCCGGCACGCTGCTGCTCGCCGCGAGTGCGTCGGTCCTCGGAGGCGCCCTGCCGATCGTGGGCGTACCGGGCAGATCACTTTCCAGGAGGGCGCGTGCCCGGGGCCGTCCCTGACAGGCGTTCACGTGCGGGTCGGGGGCCGGCGGTCAGGGGCGGCGCCCCCAGGCGGAGACCAGGGGTGCGGTGGCGAGGTCCAGGTCGCCCGAGGCCACGTTCGCCAGATGACGGTCGATCTCCGCGTCGGTGGCGAGCCCTTCCGACACCAGCAGACCGCGGATCTGCCGTACAGTCGCGGCCTCCAGAACCGCGCAGGCGGGCGAGGTGATCGGGAAGTACGCATCGGCCTCGACGCCGGCCAGCCCCGCCTCGCGCAGCAGCCGGGGCAGGGTCCTCCCGTACGCGAGATCCGCGCCGCGCGCCGCCATCAGAGAACGGAAACCGGCCCGCAGCCGGTTCGCCAGCCGCTGCTCGGGACCGGACTCGTCCGGGCACAGCAGCGGCTGCAGCCCGGGGTCGGCGTCCTCCAGAAGCAGCCGGCCACCGGGCCGCAGCGCCTGGATCATCCGGCGCAACGCCTCGGCGCGGTCGGTGACATGGACCAGGACCAGCCGGGCGTGGACGAGGTCGAAGCCGCCCGGCGGGGGAGGGTCGGCCGCCACGTCGTGCCGCACCACCTCGACCACACCGCCGAGGTCCCCGGTCCACGACACGTCGATGTCGGTGGCGACCACCGCGCCCGTCGGACCGACCCGCTCGGCCAGCCCGAGCGGCACCGACGGGGAACCGGCGCCGACCTCCCAGCACCGCATGCCGGTGGTGATGCCGAGCCGGTCGACATGCCGGAACGTCACCGGGTCGAACAGCTCGCCGAGGGCACCGAAGCGGACCCCGGCCTCCGACTGCCGGTTGTCCAGCAGATAACCCTGGCCGGAGGGGGCGGGCGCGGGGGCGTCGTGGTTGACCATGGGGCGATTCTGGCAGAGGGCCGGGGCCCGCACCGGGCGGGCGGCCGTCAGCCGGACTCCGGGGTTCCGGGGCGCCATCCCCGGCGGCGGCCCCGGGGCAGGGTGAACGCGACGAAACCCGTGACGAGGACGGCCACCCCGGCGGCGGAAGCGACGGCGATCGCCGCGGTCCGGCCGCCGTGCTCCTCGGGCGGCGGCATGCGCAGCGCGGCCGGGCCGGGCGGATCCGGTACGGCCGCGGCGGTGGCGAGAGGCGCGGTGACGGCTGCGACGGGGTCCACCGTGCCCGCGCCGACCAGCGCCTTTCCGGCCGGGATGTGGTAGGCCGTCGCGGTGAGCCGGTCGGTCAGCTGCGCGGGTGTCAGCTGTGGGTGTGCGGCGAGGGCGAGCCCGGCGGCCCCCGCGACGAAGGCGGTGGCCAGCTCGGCGCCGTCCCCCGTGAAACTGCCCGTGCCACCGGGGCCGATGCTCATCACGGCGGTGCCGGGCGCCGCCAGGTCGGGCGCGGTGCGGGGGGCGAGCCGCTGGTCGGGAACGCCCCCCGGCCCCAGCCCGGCGACGGCCAGGACGTCCGGCAGCGCCGCCGGGTAGGCGGCCGGTGCGGGGGTGTCCCCGGATCCGGTGAGCGATCTGTTCGAGGCGTACGCCGGAGCGATCACCAGCGCGCCGCTCCGCACCGCGCCGCGTACGGCCGCGGTGAGTGCCGGACTGCCCTTGGCCAGCGCGATCGGTACGTCAATGACACGCGCGCGGCGGGCGACGGCCGCGTCGATCCCGGCGGCGACGCTGTTCGCGGTGGCGGTGCCGTCCGCCGCCGTGGCCCGGACCGCGACGATCCGGGCCTCCGGGGCGACCCCGGCGAAGCCCGTACCGGAGCGCGGCGCGGCGGCGATCAGGCCCGCGACGAACGTACCGTGACCGATGCAGTCGGTTCCGGCCGCGTCCGACGCGGGCGTGACCCGACCCGCCAGGGCCGGGCTGTTCCGGGCGTCCACGCCGGTGTCGACGACGGCGACGACGGCGCCCGCGCCACGGGTGGTCTCCCAGGCACGGGACGGCGCGATGTACTGCTGCGGCCACGGGACATCGGCCGGACGCTTCTTCGACGGCTTGACACAGCCGCCGTCCCGCGGCGGGGCCGAGGAGATCCGGGGTAGCGCGGTGTCGGCGGAGGCCGGGGCGGAGGACACCACGACGAGCGGCACCGCCACGGCCAGGGCGGCGGACAGCAGCACGGGCACGGTTCGGGGCGGCCGGTTCATCGGGACGTACCCCCCTCCGTCGCCGGGGCCTCGGCCCTGCCCGGTGCCGCGGCCCCGGGGCGCGGGGCACGCCCCGGCGACGCACCGGGCGTCGTGGTGCTCCGCCGGGCCGACGCACCCGGGGCGGGGGCCGCCGCGCCCGGGGCCGGCCGGGGCGCGGCGCGCTCCTGCCACGGGGACGGGGCACCGGACGCACCCGCCCTCGGACGGCGCGGGTCGCGTACCGGGGCGGAACCGGACGGGGTCCCGGCGCCACCCGCCGGGGCGGCGGTACCCCGGGAACGGGGGGCGACCGGGGGCTGCGCCCCGACCCTCGGGGTGACCACGGCTCCTGGCACACCGCCCACCTCGGACCCGGCGGTGGTACGGGGCCGGGGCGCCGGCCGGACCGGCTCGGCCGCCTCCCGGGGCACCTCGCCCGTCCCCTCGTCGAGCACCGCCCGGGGACAGGCGGGGTTGAACGCCTCGAAGCAGGTGGCACACCGGCCGGTGTCCCGGAGCCTCGCCGTCAGTTTGCGCTCGTCCGTCATGCCGTCACATCCTCGGGAAGCAGTAGCCGCAGCTGGTCCGTGTCCGCGTCTGGGAGGGACGCGAGCCGTCCGGCCTGGCGGGTCATCATCTGTTCGAGCACGGTGCGGGCGTAGCGCCCGTTGCCGAAGCTCGGGCCCCGGTCGACACCGGCGAAGTGGCGGCGCAGCGCCTCCAGCGTGTCGGGCGCGCACACGTAGCCGTCCCGGGTGCTCTGCCGGTGCACGATCTCGACCAGCTCGTCCGCATCGTAGGAATCGAAGGTGACGGTGCGTCCGAACCGGGAGGCCAGACCGGGGTTGGAGCCGAGGAAGCGGGCCATCTCGCCCTCGTAGCCCGCGGCGACCACGACCGTGTCGTCCCGGTGGTCCTCCATCAGCTTGAGGAGGGTGTCGACCGCCTCGCGCCCGAAGTCGGAGCCCGAACCGCCTTCGGGGGTGAGGGTGTACGCCTCGTCGATGAACAGCACCCCGCCCCGGGCCCGGGCGAACGTCTCCTTGGTGAGCTGCGCGGTGTGGCCCACGTAGCGGCCGACGAGATCGGCGCGGGAGACCTCCACCAGCTGGCCGCGCGGCAGCACCGACATCGCGCCCAGGAGCTCGCCGTACAGCCGCGCCACCGATGTCTTGCCGGTGCCGGGCGGGCCGGTGAAGACCAGGTGGTGGGCGACGGCCGGGGCGGGCAGCCCGGCGGCCTTGCGGCGGCGCGCCGCCGACACCAGGTTGACGACGTCGCGGACCTGCGCCTTGACCCCGTCCAGGCCGATCAGGCCGTCGAGTTCGGCGAGCAGCCCGGTGAGCCGGTCGGACCGGCCGTCCGCACCGCCCTCGCCCGAGACGGCGGCCGCGGCCTCCTCGCCGACATCGGTCGGGAGCAGGACGGTCAGGTCCTCCTCCGTGATGTCCGGGGACTCGGCGAGGCGGAACGCCTGGCGGTCCACCATCTCCTCGAACACCTTGCGGGCGGCGCGGGCGTTGCCGAACGACTCGTCCCGGTGCATCTGCTCGAAGTGGTGGGCCAGCGCCCGCTCGGTGTCCTCGCGGAACGTGAATCGATTCTGCTCGCCCTGGCGCTTCACGATGGTGAGCAGCTCGTCCACCGAGTAGTTCTCGAACTCCAGCGTGCGGCTGAACCGGGAGCCCAGACCGGGGTTGGACTCCAGGAAGCTCCGCATCTGCCGCGAGTAGCCGGCGGCGATGACGACGACGTCCTCGCGGTGGTCCTCCATCAGCTTGACCAGGGTGTCGACGGCCTCCCGGCCGAAGTCGGGGCCGCTGCCGCCGTCCGCGGTGAGGGTGTACGCCTCGTC
Organism: Streptomyces sp. NPDC015144; assembly: GCF_043079735.1. Taxonomy (NCBI): domain Bacteria; kingdom Bacillati; phylum Actinomycetota; class Actinomycetes; order Kitasatosporales; family Streptomycetaceae; genus Streptomyces; species Streptomyces sp. NPDC015144. The sequence continues at coordinate 100,186 of NZ_JBIBUU010000011.1, forward strand.
GATGAACAGCACTCCGCCGAGGGCCTGTTCGAAGACCTCGGTGGTCTTGATGGCGGTGCCGCCGATGATCTTCGCGACGAGATCGGCGCGGGCCACCTCCACCAGATGCCCGGAGCGCAGGACGCCGAGGGAGGCGAGGACCGAGCCGTAGAGCCGGGCGACCGTGGTCTTGCCGGTGCCGGGCGGACCGGCGAAGACGAGGTGGCGGGCGGTGGCCGGGACGGGCAGCCCCATCTCGCGGCGCCGCCGGGCCAGCTTGTTGAGGTTGACGAGCGTGGCGACCTGCTCCTTGACGGCCCGCAGCCCCACGAGCTCGTCGAGCCGGGCGAGCGGACCGGCCGGCCCCCCGCCGTCCGCGCCCCGGGCCTCCGGCTCGGCGGCGCCGTCGCCACGCCCGCCCAGGGCGTCGGGCTCGCCGTTGTCCTCGCTGGTCAGATCGTCCGCGGCGAGGCTGCCGCCCGGCGCGGTGTGGCGGACGCCGGCCCCGGCGTTGCCGGTGACGGTGCAGCCCGCGGCGCGTACGGGACGTTCGGTGGCGACCCGGATGCCGTCGGCCCTGCCGTCGGTGAACTCGCACCCGGTCAGCTCGGCGGTGGCGCCCGCGCCGATGAGCGCGCCATGGCTCCGGCTGCGCAGCACACGGGCGCGGACGGCGGTCAGCCCGGCCTCGTCGTCGGTGACCGTGATGCCCTCGGCGCCGGAGTCCTCCACGAGGGTGTCGACGAGTTCGGGGGCGCACTTCCCGGCGGCCGCGAACCCGGCGGCCCCGCTGCCCCGGACGGCGACGTCCTGGAAGGCGGGGCTCGCCCCGTCGATCCGGATGCCGCACTGCGCGGCGTCCAGGACCGTGGTCATCTCGATACGGCCGCGCGCCTCGTCGCGGGCGTGCAGCCCGTGGCCGCCGGCCTCGACGATCTCGACGTCCCGCAGCCGGGCCCGATTGCCGCCGGCGAGGACGATGCCGTGGCCGCCCGCCCGGTGCACGGTCACCCGGTCGATGCGGGGTGCGCTGTCGGCGTCGAGGAGGATTCCCTCGGCCTTGCCGCCGGTGACGAGCGTGCGCTGGACGGTGGGCGCGGCGCTGCCGCGTACCAGGATTCCGGCGGCGAGGGAGTTCTCCACCAGGCAGTCGGAGAGGGTGCCGCGGGCCTGCTCGATCGCGACGATGCCGTTGCCGCCCGAGCCCCGGGCCTCCACGTTGTTGAGGGCGGGCGCGGTGGTGGCGGAGAGCAGCACTCCGTGGGTGGTGCTGTCGACGGCGGTGCAGCCGGTGAGGACGGGCAGCGCGGTGGAGGAGATGTGGAAGCCGATGGTGCAGCCGACGGCGTGCACGTCGGTGAGCCGGGTGGTGGCCTGCTCCTCCAGGGCGACCCCCGGTTTGGGGGTGCCCTCGACCGTGAGGCGTTCGACGGTGCCGCCCGCGCGCCCGTTCGCGAGGAGGCCGTTGCCCCGGGCACCCCGGACCGCGCAGTCGCGGATCGAGGGCGCGGAGTCGTCACCGAGCACCAGACCGGAGCTGCCGAGGTCCTCGAAGACGCAGTCCTCGACGACACTGGATTCGGGGGAGAGGTCGACGAACCCGGCCCCCGACGGGTTGGTGACGACGCAGTCGCGCATGGCGAGGGAGCCGCGCTCGCGGGAGAGCAGCGCGGTCCACGAGTGGGCGTGCACCCGGCAGTTCTCCAGGGCCGCCTGGCCGCGCGGTACGTCGACGACGGGGGCGTCCTCGTCGCCGCCGCGCAGGATCAGCCCGGAGAGCTTGACGGCCTCGGCGACGACCTGCACGGCGCTGCCCGCGCGCGGGGATATCTCGGGCGGGTCGTCGGGGTCGTCGGCGACGATCGTGACCATCTTGGTGATGACCAGGCATTCGTCGTAGTGGCCGGGGCGGAGTCGGACCACACCTCCCGGGCGGGCGGCGGCGAGAGCCGACGCGATGCCCTGGTACGGGTCCGCGACGATGGTCTGGCGGGCCATGGCGTTCCTTTCTGCGTCGTCGTGGTCGGGCCCTTCGCCGGTGCCCCGGTGACCGGCCCCGCGACGGCCGCCCGCACCGTGGCGACGGTACGGGCGGCTCGGGTGCGCGGGGCCGAGTGGGCGGCGGGAGGGCGCCGGGCCGTCAGGACCGGTGTGCCGTCTGGATCTGCACGGTACGGCGGCGGGTGATGTACAGGCCCCGTCCCGCAGGCAGGATACGTGGCTTCGTACCGGCCACCACCTGCCCTTCCGCGGGCGGGCAGCTCATCATCAGCACCGGGGTGTTGGCCTCGACCATGCGCCGCAGCAGCTGGTCGGACATCATCGCCCGGCCGGAGCCGTTCGCGCTGCGGGCCACGACGATGTGCAGACCGATCTCGTCCGCCTGGGCCAGGAACTCGTGGAGCGGCCCGAACGGGTCGCCGCCGCTCATCCCGCCCGTGGAGACCAGTTCGTGGTCGTCGACGAGGAGGAAGAGCCGGGGCCCGCTCCACCAGTCGCGCAGCCGCAGCCGGGCCGGGGCGATCTCCGGACCGGGCACCCGGTCCTTCATCGCCCGCGCCACCCCGTCGACCATCTGCGCCAGCAGGTTGGCGCCGGTGGCGTAGCCCAGGCGGTGCGACTCGGGCACCGCCTCGGAGAGGCCGCGCCGGTAGTCGACGAGCACGACCCGGGCCTCGGCGGGGGAGTAGCGGGTGCAGATCGCGTCGGCGACATGGGCGAGCAGGTTCGACTTGCCGGACTCCACGTCACCGACGACCACCAGGTGCGGGTGCTCCTCGAAGTCGTGGTGGAACACGTCGAGCCGCTGGTCCTCCAGGCCGAGCGGGACACGCAGGTCGCCGTCGGGTGCCGGGAGTTCGGCGGCCGGGAGGCTCATCGGCAGCATCCGGACCTTCGGGGCGACCGGCCCGTCCCATCCGGCCGCGACCTCCCGTACGAGCGCGGCGACCCCGTCCGCGATGTTCTCCGTGTCCGGATCGCCGTCGTTGCGGGGGAGCGCGGTGAGGAAGTGCATCCGTTCGGCGGTCAGACCGCGGCCCGGGATCGCCGGAACGGTCCCCGCCGCACGCATGTTGACCATCGAGTCCACCGGGTCGCCGAGCCGCAGCTCGAAGCGGGTGCCCAACTGGTCGCGCAGCGCGGCCGAGATCTCCATCCAGCGGCCGGAGGCCACGATCAGGTGCACCCCGAAGTTGAGGCCCCGGGAGGCGATCAGGTTGAAGGTGGGGGCGAGGTCCATGAAGTCCTGGCGGATGGTGTTCCAGCCGTCCACGACGAGGAAGACGTCGCCGTGCGCCTCGTCCGGGAACTCGCCGGCCGCCCGGCGGCGCCGGAAGTCGGCCATGGACTCCACGCCCCGCTCCGCGAAGAGGAGTTCGCGACGGGTGATGACCCCACTGACCTCGGCGATGGTACGGGCCATCCGCTCGGGGTCCAGACGCCCGGTGACACCGCCGACATGCGGCAGCCCGGTGAGCGAGGTGAGCGTGCCGCCGCCGAAGTCCAGGCAGTAGAACTGCACTTCGCGCGGGGTGTGGGTGAGCGCCAGCGCCGTGATCAGCGTACGGACCAGGGTGGACTTGCCGGACTGCGGACCGCCCGCGATCCCGACATGGCCGCCCGCTCCGGACAGGTCGGCCACCAGCTCGTCGCGGCGCTGGTCGAAGGGGCGGTCGATGACACCGACCGGCACGGAGAGGAACTTGCCCCGGGGCATGCCGGGCGGCGGCAGCAGGAGATCGAGCGTCGGGGGCTCGTCCAGCGGGGCCAGCCACACCTGGTGGGCGGGGGGTCCGGAGCGCTCCAGCTTGTCCACGGCGACGGTGAGCAGGCTCGGCCCGGAGGTGTTCTCCTCCTCCGGCTCGGTCTCCGGCTCCGTGTCCGGGGCGGCGGGCAGGTCGCGGGGCGGGACCCAGCCCGCCTCGAACGGCACCACCTGCCCGGCGACCACCGCACGGCGCATCGCGGGGCGGGAGGCCCGGTAGCGGCCCGACACGTAGGCGGCCTTGAAGCGGGTGAGCGAACCGACGTCGTTCTTCAGCAGGCCGCTGCCGGGCTGCGGCGGCAGTTCGTAGGCGTCCGGCACACCGAGCACCCCCCGGCTCTCCATCGCGGAGAACGTGCGCAGCGCGATGCGGTAGGAGAGGTGGCCCTCCAGCTGGTTGATCCGGCCCTCGTCCAGCCGCTGCGAGGCGAGCAGCAGGTGGACGGAGAGCGAACGGCCGAGCCGGCCGATCATCACGAAGAGGTCGAGGAAGTCGCGGTGCGCGGCCAGCAGCTCGCTGAACTCGTCGACCACCACGAACAGGGTGGGCAACGGGGCGAGGTCGGCGCCGCCCGCCCGGGCCTCCTCGTACTCGCGGACGGACGAGTAGTTGCCGGCCTTGCGCAGCAGCTCCTGGCGGCGGACGAGTTCGCCGTGCAGGGCGTCCTTCATCCGCTCCACCAGCGCCGCCTCGTCCGCCAGGTTGGTGATGACGGCCGAGGTGTGCGGCAGCCGGTCCAGCCCCAGGAAGGTCGCGCCGCCCTTGAAGTCGGTGAGGACGAAGTTGAGCGTCTCGGAGGAGTGGGTGAGCGCCAGCGCGAGCACCAGGGTGCGCAGCAGCTCCGACTTGCCGGACCCGGTGGCACCGATCAGCATGCCGTGCGGGCCCATGCCGCCCTGCGCGGACTCCTTGAGGTCGAGATCGACGTGCGCGCCGTCCGAGCCGATGCCGATCGGCACCCGCATCCGCTCCGACGCGGCCCGGGGGCGGTGCAGCTCGGCCGCCTCGGTGGCGTGCAGATCGCGGATGCCGAGCAGGTCGGTGAGCTCCATGTCCTCCTGCAACGGGCGTTCGGCCCGCGCCGCGGCACCCAGCCGGAAGGGCGCGAGGACGGTGGCGAGGGCACGGGAGGCGTGCGGACCGAGCGCGTCCGGCCGGCCCAGCGCGGTCTCGGCCGGCTTGCCGTCCGGTGCGGTGGACAGCAGGGTCAGGGCGTCGGGCGCGACCCGCAGCCGCAGCGTGCCGCGCGTCTGGCAGGCGCCCTCCAGGGTCCCGCGGACGTCGACGACGACCGTGTTGCGGTAGCCGGTCTCGGCCAGCCGGGCCCCGGGGGGCACGGACGCGGTGTCCAGGACGACGACGGTGAACGGCTCGTCGCGGCTCGGCTCCGCGCCGGGCTCGAACGCCGGCCGCCCGGCGAACTCCTCACCGAGCAGCGGCTCCAGCTCCGAGACCGTCTCGGCCACCAGACGGGCCGGACCCGCTCCGTCGACATCGGCCTGGTGCTGGACGTGCGGCAGCCACTTCGCCCAGGACCAGGACGGCAGCGCGTCGCCGTCCGCTACCACGGCGATCGACAGGTCCTCCGGGGCGTGGGCCACCGCGAGCTGGGCGACCAGTGCCCGGGCGGCGGCCCGGGAGACCGCGCGGTGCTCGTCTGCGGAGACGAGCAGCACCCGGGCGAACGAGCGCAGCCGTACGGCCACCGGCTGGTCGCCGACCGTCGAGTAGGCGTGGATGAACCGGCGCAGGGCGTGCGCGGAGAGCGGCTCCAGGTCCTCGACCGGCTTGGTGGACAGCGGCAGGAGCGTGAGGGCGAGCTGCTGCTCACCGGTCCCGATCCGCGCCTCGCCGAAGTCGTCGTGGGTGGCGCGCCGTTCCCACAGGCGCCCGGTACGGGCGACCGACCACAGGGCCTGGGGCAGCGGGTGGCGCCACTCCTGGGCCTGCCGCTGCTGCTCGACGACCTTGCGGATGCGCCGTCGGCTCGTCGTCAGGTACCGCAGGTAGTCCCGGCGTTCGGCGCGCAGCTTGCGCTTGCGGTCCCCGGCGGCCCGGAGGAACTGGGCGACCAGCATGCCGATGGCCGAGGCGCCCATCATGCCGACCGACACCCACATCAGCACCCCGTTGCCCTGGCCGGGCCGGATGAAGATGAGCACCATGCCGAGCGAGCTCAGCGCCATCGGCAGGTAGGTGATGATCCCGCCCATGGCGCCCTGCGGCTCCGGCAGGGACGGCGGCTCCTGAAGCGTCAGTTCGCCCTCGGGCATGCGGGGGCCGACCCGACGCGGGGGCCGCCGAAAAATGACCGTGCTCAAACCGGCTCCCGACTCGAAGTGTCGACGACTCGAAAACCGCGGCCCACACCGCCGATTTTCGGTTGGTCGCACGAACGTACAGTCATAACGAACTTCACGATAATGTGCACTCGTTCTCGGGTCGAATCCCGAACGGAAATACAGGCGGGAGTGAATCGCGCACCGTGGGCGACAAGACCGCCGGACTCTGCCGGATAACCGTCAGAAGTCCGGAGAAAACCTTCGAACTAGGCATACCCGTCGATGTTCCGCTCGCCGATCTGCTGCCGGTACTGGTCGAGTACGCCGGCGGGGACCTCGACGAACAGGGCCTGGAGCACGGCGGCTGGACGCTCCAACGGCTCGGTGCCGCACCCCTCGACGAGGAGCGCACCCCGGCCGAGGCGGAACTGCGCGACGGCGAGACCCTCTATCTGAGGGCCCGTCATGAGACGTTGCCGGAAGCCGACTTCGACGATCTGGTCGACGGCATCGGGGAGACCCTGCGGGCCCGGCCCGACACCTGGCGGCCCGAGCTGACACGTCGGCTGCTCATCGGATTCACCGTGACGGCGCTGGCCGCCGGGCTGATCACCGTGCTGCTGCCGGGCGCCGCGATGTGGCGGGCCGGGGCGGCCGGTGCCGTCGCCCTGCTGCTGGTGGCCGGCGGGCTGGCCGCCTCCCGGGCGGTCGGCGACGCCGGGGCCGGCGCGGCGCTCGGCGTACTGGCCGTTCCCTACCTGGCCGTCGCGGGCGCGCTGATCCCGGCCGCCGGGCACGGCGAGAGCCTGCTGGGCCCGAGGCTGCTGGCCGGAGGCGCGGCCGGGGCCGGTGCCGCGATCCTCGCGCTGGCCGCCGTCGGGGCGTTCGCCCCGCTCTTCCTCGGGGCGTTCGTGGTGGCCCTGTTCACCGCGATGGCCGGTGCGGTCGCACTGTCCGGGATGCCGATCGCCCAGGTGGCCGGGTGGCTGGCGGTCGTGGTCGTCCTCGCGGGCGGCTTCGTGCCCAGCCTGGCCTTCCGGTTCGCCGGGATGCGGATGCCGCCGCTCCCCTCCAACGCGGGCGAGCTCCAGGAGGGCATCGACCCGTTCCCCGCCGCCCAGGTCCGCGAGCGCGCCGAACTGGCCGACCGCTACCTGACCGGCATGTACGTGGCGCTCGGACTGCTGGCCGCGGCCTGCGAGACCGCGCTGCTCGCCACCGGCGGCGGCTGGACGGCCGAGCTGCTCGCCGTGGTGCTGGGCACGCTGCTGCTCCTGCACGTGCGCGTGGTCGGCGCCGTCCCGCACCGGCTCGCGATGGCGGTGCCGGGGGCGTACGGAATCGCCCTCGCGGGGGTGCTCCGCGCCATCGACCTGGGCCTTCCCGGGCGCCTGGAGATCACCGCGGCCTTCGCCGCGGTGGCGGCGGTCACCGCGATCGCCGCCTGGACCGTGCCGGGACGACGGCTCGTCCCCTACTGGGGCCGGATCGCCGATCTCCTGCACACGCTCTGCGCGCTGGCGCTGCTGCCGCTCGCGGTGCTGCTCGCCGGGGTGTTCGGGGCGCTGCGCGGGATCAGGGGGTGAGGGGCTGATGGCGGTGCAGTCGCGCAAGGACCAGGTGCAGGCGCATCTGTACGTGATGGGCCGGCTCTCCAGCGGACTGCTGCGGGACGACCCCGACTCGCCCGACACCCCGACCGCGCGGACCTGGCGGGGCGTCCGCTGGGGGGCGCTGATCGTGGCGCTGGCCTGCGTGGTCACCGTGCTCTTCGGGCTGATCAAGCCGGGCGGGGGAACCTCCTGGCAGACGCCGGGCGCACTGGTCGTGGTGAAGGAGACCGGTGCCCGATACCTGAACGTCGGCGGGGTGCTGCACCCGGTGCTCAACCAGGCTTCCGCGCGGCTGGTCGCGGGCGGCCGGATGGCGGTGGAGGAGGTCGCGGAGGGGTCCATCGAGGACGCGCCGCGCGGTACCCCCATCGGGATCGTGGGCGCTCCGGACGGGCTGCCGCAGACGCCCGGCGCCGGGGCCTGGGCGGTCTGCGCCGGTGTGCAGCCGTCCGGGCCGATGAAGACGAAACCGCTGACCAGCGTGGTCGTGTCCGGTCCCGCGGACGCGGAGGACGGGCTCGGCTCCGACCGGGGCGTGCTGGTGACGGCCCCGGGGGAGGGGCGGCAACTGGTCTGGAACGGCCGCCGGTTCCGGATCGACACCGAGCACGGTACGGAGGCGGCGCTGGGCTGGGCGGGCGTCACGCCCGTACTGGTCGACGCGTCGTTCCTGACAGCGCTGGACGCGGGGCCGGGGATCGCCCCGCCGGAGATTCCCGGGCGGGGGCGCCCGGGACCGCGTCTGGCGGGTGAGGACACCCGCGTCGGCCAGCTCTTCTCGGCCGGTGGACAGCACTATGTGCTGCGTACGGACGGGCTGGCCCCACTGACCGGCCCGGCCCGCCGGCTGCTGCGCGGCGACCCGCGCACCCAGAAGCAGGCGTACGGCGGGAAGGCCGTGACCGAGCGTCCGGTGGGCCCTGCCGACCTGGCGGCCCACCAGGCGCCGGCGGCCGCGGCGCAGCAGCTGGCGGCGGGGCTGCCGGCCTCGGTGCCCCGGGTGTCGGCGGTGGACCCGGCCCAGGAGCAGGTCTGCGTCCGGGTGAAGCCGTCCTCCGGCGGTCACACGACGACGGTGTCCCTCCTGCCGGCGGACGAGGTCCCCGGCTCGCCGCCCGACCGGCAGCCGGGGGTGAGAGCGGCGTGCGTGGCGGTGGACCGGATCTGGGTGCGCCCGGGAGCGGGGTCGCTGGTGCGGGCCCGGTCCTCGGCAGGCACCGGCAACTCCCTTTATTTGGTGACGGATTCGGGCGTTTCCTATCCGGTGACGGAGGCCGGACTGAAACAGCTCGGGTATTCCGCGGGCGCCGCCGTGGATGTTCCGGGGCGATTGCTGAGCCTCCTGCCGAGTGGTCCGGTACTGGATCCTTCGGGGGTTTCGAGGAACGGGGTGGTGGACGCGGATGCCCGGGAGGAAGGGAAGGTTCCGCAGAAGAGAACACAACTCCGTGAACAATGCGGCGCGGGTTAGTGGGGGATGCTCAAGAAAAGCTCAAATAGCGGTGAACTACCCACCTCCACTGCTGACATCAATCTCATTGATCGGATAATCTCCCCGAGGTAGATGGGGTTGGGGAGGACCCTGCGACGGATGGGTCGCGCCTTCCCGTAACCGATCAGGTTCCGACTGGAGGGACACAACGTGTCAGAGCTCGTCAAGGATGCTGCGGCGGCACGGAAGGCCATCGTCGCGCTCGACACCCACTTCGGCTTCATGAAGCAGGCCGGTGGCGCCGCCGAGAGCATCAGGAGCAACGTCGCGACGCACTACAGCACCTCGGACGGGTCGGCCGCGACCTTCCAGGACAAGTTCGCGACGTGGCAGCAGGGCTACACCAAGGCGATGGCGGCCGTCGACGACGTCTGGAACAAGCTGAACGAGCAGCAGAACGTCCTCGACGCCGGTGAGCAGGCCGCTCTCCAGCACGCCAAGACCGGCTTCGAGGGCTCCGCCGTCTCCGACGGCATCACGAACGTCCTCAACAACAACTGATCCGTCCTCATCCGTCGCAGGAAGAAAGGGGCACACCGTGTCCGGCGACATCCAGATCAACTGGGGCGGTCTCGGCGACGCCACCAACGACATGCAGCAGCTCACGGCCAATATGCGCAACGCGCTGGAGGAGCTGATCGCGGGCGTCCAGGAACTCGCCAACACCGCCCAGGGCGAGAGCGCCACCCAGTGGCGCGAGGTGCAGACGAGGCTGAACGCCTCGATCAACGAGATGGACAGCGCGTTCAACCAGGGTCACCAGACCCTGAACAACATGGGCAACACCCACCACGAGCATGACGGCCTCGGCGCCAAGCTCATGGCCGGCTGACGGAGGCTGACCCATGGCTGAGGACGGCGGCACCTACAAGATCTCGTCGGACTTCCTGCAGGGCTTCGCACGGGACAGGATCAACGCCCAGTTCGTCGAGCAGTTCGACAAGCACCCGGACATCGTGAGGCTGCGGCTCTACGCCGCCGACGACTCCCTGCTCGCGGGCAACCCGAAGGCGAACATCCAGCAGACGGCGATGCTGCGGAAGAAGTTCAACTCCTTCGCCGCGGGCATGGTGAAGCTCCTGGACGAGATGAAGGAAGGGATGCTGAAGCTCTCCGACAACCTGGTCGGCGTCGATCACATCACCCAGCAGGGCGAGCAGGACGCCAAGGACATCGCACTGCAGACGATGATGGACGACCTCAAGGTTCCGCTGAGCATCTTCGGTGGCAGTGGGGCCACTCAGTCGACCACGGAGAAGACGCCGACCACCGGCGTCTGATCCTTCGGCGACACCGCGGTGGGGCAGGGCCGAGAGAGGGATTGACAGCATGGCGGTCACGAAGTGGGAAGAGGCTCTCGGCCTCGTCTCCGACCAGGAGGGCGGCCCGGTCGACCGGGCGGAGGTCACCAAGCTGAAGTGGCTCGGTGACACCTTCGTCGCTCCCCACCACCTGGAGGGGGTCGCGGGGACCGGTGGCGCACCCGGTGGCTACGACCTGGGCTGGAACAAGCGCTGGTACAACGGCGCCTTCTACAACTACCAGGTCGGATTCAACGTCAGCGCCGACCTGAAGGACCCGCTGCCCCAGGACCAGGCGATCTACAAGTGGCACTTCGGCGCCAGGGAGCTCCTCGCCACGGCCCTCGGCGAGGTCGGCAACACCGTCTTCTCCCTGCACAGCTTCGACGACGCCAGCTGGACGGTCAAAGGCGTCCAGCGGTTCTTGGACGAGTGGTTCCACACCGTCAAGGGCTGGTCCGAGGAGATCGACGTACCCGACTCCGAGATGCAGGGCACCGCCGCGGGACAGTTCCGCAGCATGCTCATCGGGGTGGCGAACCAGTTCGGCAATCTGCACACCCAGATGACCAACCCGCGGGACTTCTCGAAGGAGATCGACGACGCCCGCCAGGAAGCGACCAAGCAGCTCCAGAGCCTGTACCAGGTGATCTTCGCCTACGGGACGGAGAACAACGCCTGGCCCGCCCAGATCCTGAGCGACCTCTTCCACGAGGAGTTCGCCGAGGGCGCCTACTCGTTCGACAACGGTTGGCTGAAGACGTCGCTCGGCGACCCGCACGGGTCGGGATACTGGGAGGCGTTCGAGGCAAAGGCCAAACAACGCTGGCTCGACCAGGTCGGAGCCAGCCTCGACGGCCCCGCCAGGGACGCGGGGAAGGCCATCGGCTTGGCCTACGGCCTGACCGAAGGGGCCATCCGTGTCCCGACCAAGCCACCCTGGGACGCCCCGGCCGGCACCGACAAGGGCGGACTGAACCCGGACGGATCCACCACGTCCGACACCATCGCCGATCTGCTCAAGGGGCTGACGAACCCCACGGGCGACGCCAATAACCTGCCCGGCGGGGACAACACCGATCTCCAGAAAGAGGATTCGCCCGGAGCGTTCAGCGACGGCGACTCCTCCGGACAGAGCGGCCTGGACAAGGACGGCCCCGGCTCGACGCTCCAGGACCAGCTCAAGAACCTGAACGCCTCGGGCCCGGGGAGCTTCGGCACCGACAACGTCACGGGCAACGGCAGCTCCGGACTCGGCAACACCGGCCTGGGCAACACCGGCCTCGGCAACACCGGAACCGACACCGACCAGAACACCAGCGGCCCGGGGTCGTTCGGCCCCGGCGGCCTGATGAACATCCCGCCCGGCTCCACCCTCAACAAGAACGGCACCGTCACCGGCCCGGACGGAAAGCCCCTCAGGAACTCCGACGGCTCCCTCTACAAGACGACACCCGGAGCGTTCCAGCAACAGCAGAAGCAGCAGAGCCAGCAGGAGACGCTGCGTCGCCAGGCCGAGGCGGAGCAGAAGGCCTACCAGCAGCAGGCCAAGGAACAGCAGGAGGCGCAGCGGCGGGCCGAGCAGCAGCGGAGGGAGAACGAGAAGGCGTTGTCCCGCCTCCGCGAGACCTCCCGGCTCTCCAGCGACCACTCCGGGCTCCGCACCGGCGGCGAGGGCGGATCGCAGCAGAGCAAGGGCGTGTTCAAGGTCCGCAACCCCGACGGTACGTTCTCCGAGTACACGAGCGGCAAGGGCGGCAGGACCAGCATCGGTGTCGAGCCGACCGGCAAGGTCCGGACCACCTCCGTCGACCCCAGCGCCAAGGTGGTCGAGGAGGCGGCCGCGAACCGGCGCACCTCCTCCCAGTCGCCGATGATGCCACCGCCCGGCGCGGGTGCGGGAGGCGGTGCGGGCGCGGGGCAGGACCAGCACCGGGAGCGGAAGAGCTATCTGGACGAGGACGAGGAGACGTGGGGCACCCAGGAGTGCACCACCACGGGAGTGATCGGCTGATGGGGTACCAGAGTGGCGGGACGGCCCGCGACGGCGGCGGCACACGCGACGGGGGTGACAACCGGCCCTCGATGTCCGCGCGCGAGCAGTTCGAGTCGATCCTCGGCTCGACGCTCCAGGAACAGTTCGGAGAGATGCAGCAGCAGGTCCGCCAGCACGCCGAGCGGCTCGCCGCCGTCCAGCGCGAGCTGGCCGCCCGTACCTCCACCGTGCGCTCCAAGGACCGCTCCGTCAGTGTCACGGTGGGTGCCCGGGGCGACGTCCGCGAGATCAAGTTCCACACCGAGGACTACCGGCAGATGGACCCGGTCCGTCTCGGGAAGACGCTGGTGGATCTCATCGGCAAGGCGCAGACCGAAAGCGGCGATGCCGCACGCGAGGCGTTCGAGCCCCTGCGCGGCAAGGGCGACGAGATGCGCCGTTCGATGCTGGCCGGCACCCCCGTCGAGGAGTTCCTGGCGCCCCTCCGCGAGATGGCGAAGGGCGCCGCGGAGGCGTCCGGGCCCCGGAGAGGGAAGCACGATGACTGAGGGGAACGAGCTGAAGGCCGGCGCCGCGACCTGGAAGGGCATCGACGAGTACGGGAAACTCGGCAAGACCCTCGCGGACACGCACGCCCACCTCGAATCCATCAACGGCCTCAACACGCGGGGCGGCGGCGACGGCCAGGACGACTCCTCGAAGCAGTACCTCGATGTGATCGGGACGGGCATGCCGCCGCTCACCGACACCCTGAAGATGCTCGACTTCCTGATCACCCGGCTGGGTGAGGACGGCCAGGACGTGAAGAAGCTCTTCGCCGGCGCCGAGGACCTGGCCACCCAGATCGCCAAGGACTGGAAGGCGGCTGGAGGGGACCAGTGACGCGCACCACCACCGGCCCGGCTCGGGCGGAACGGGCGGGACGCCCGTGCTGACCCCGTCGCCCGAGGCGCAGACGCTGCTCATGGTCTTCTCGGGCGAGAAATGGCCCTCCATCAACGAGGACCTGCTGCGCGAGGCCGCCGGCTACTACGACAAGCTGATCGACGACTTCAAGGACCTGCAGACGTATCTCGTCGCTGTCCAGAACTACGTCGGTGAGAGCTTCTCCGGGCAGAGCGCGGAGGAGTTCCAGAAGTATGCCCAGTACCTGTCGGGCGGTGGCGACGCCTCGATCCTGATGGCCTGCGCCGATCAGGCCAAGAACCTCGCCAAGATCGCCCGGGACACCGCCAACCAGGCGGAGTACTCGAAGTGGATGATCCTGGGCCAGGTCATCCAGCTGATGGCCGAGATGGCGTTCGAGGCGGCGGTGAGCTGGATTCCCGGCCTGAACGCGGTCGCGCACGCCAACACCGTCGCCGCGGAGATCACCCTTCGGATCGTGGCCCAGCAGATCATCAAGGCCCTGATCAAGAGCATCATGATCCACACCGCCATGAGTGTGGTGATCGGCGAGGCGATGGACGTCGCCATCCAGCTGATCCAGAAGGGCATGGGCAACCGCACCGAATGGGACCTGGACGCGACGAAGAGCGCTCTCGGGTTCGGCGCGTTGCAGGGCTTGTTCGGCGGCGTCTTCAGCCCGATCGGCGGCGCGCTCGGCAAGAAGATCGCCAATGTGGTCGGCAGCGACGCCGCCAAGTGGCTCGGGTCGCAGATCGGTAAACACCTCGACGACCTGGGCGTCAAGGCGGGGGCGAAGGCGGGCGCGGGCAAGGGGCTGGCGAACTCGCTGGGCAGCATCCTCGGCGGGACCGAGAGTGAGTTGGTCAAGAGCCTGAACAAGAGCGCCGGGAAGGCGGTCACGGAGAGCTTCGTCGACAAGGTGGGCAACGCCTTCGCGAAGTACGGCTTCCACAACCTCCAGGGCGACGCGGCACGCAGCCTGGGCAAGGCATGGGCGAGCTCGCTCAACAAGCACTGGGGGGCCGGCGCCGCCTCCGACGTGGTGTCCGGCAACATCGCCAAGGACCTGGCGGCAGCCGCCAAGGCCCTGGCCAAGAACGGCGGCACCCAGGTCGACGACGCCGCACTGAACGTGCTGTCGCACACCATCACCAAGGATCTGTCCACCTCCCTCAGCGCGAAGGGGATGTCCGAGGCGCTGACGAGGACGCAGAAGTTCGGCTACGCGGCGGGCGTGTACGGAACGTCGACGCTCATCGACGCGGGCGCGCAGAACCTCGCCGAGGGCACGTACAACTCGATGACGCAGGGCGAGTTCACCACGAGCTGGCAGACGTTCGTCTCCGGCGTCGCGCCGACCATGTTCAGCCATGTGATGCGGCACACCGTCGTGCACCCGCTCATCGCCCAGTCCGACTCCGGCATCGCCAACCTGATCAAGGGCCTCCACACGAAGCTCGACACCCTGGACAGCCCGAAGGGAGAGTTCGGGCTGAACGACGCGGCCAAGAACTCCGTGCCCGGGGGCGGGGTGAGCGAAACCGGGGTGCCGCCCGCGCCGAACGCGGGAGACCTCGTGACGTCCACGTCGGAGAACGGCCCCACACCGAAGGCCGACCCGGAGATCGAGGCGGCGGAGGGCCAGCAGCAGAACGAGCAGCAGTCGACCGTGCCGCCCGTCACACAGTCCGCCGCACCGGTCGTGACGCAGACACCGATCGAGACACCGACGGCGAAGGCGACCGGAACGCCCTCCACGACGACTGCGACCACGCCGCCGAACCCGACGAACCAGCCGGGGACGTCCCGGACGGTCACGCAGACGCAGACGCAGACGCAGACGTCCGTCTCCAACACGACGGCGAACAACACGGGTTCGACTCCACCGATCCAGAACGTCCAGCGCCGCACCGTATCGACCCCGTCCGGCCCGGGAACCAGCGAACTGCACTACGGCGCGGTGAACTCCCGCCCGACGCAGTCGGACGGGACGCCGTTCGCCGACCGGAACGCCACCGTGACCGATTCCCTGATGCTCTCGGCGGAGCCGGTGACGACGACGGCCGACAACGACACCCGGAACACCGTTCGGGCCGTCGTCGACGAGGGCATCGACGACGTCCGGTCCAACACCGAGGACGACCAGCCCCTGGCCGTCACCAGTGACCACAACGAAACGTCCGAGATCGTTCCGCCCGGCAACGGCAACAGTAACGAAAACAACGACAACGTCGACAACAGCGTCCAGGACCAGGGGAACACCCAGCACATCCCCGGACCGAACGACAACACCACCGCGCCCCCGACCATCGAGGTGACCGATTCCGAGGGCAAGAAGAAGACCCTGAACATCCCGGGCTTCCTCCACGACGTATCCACCTACGAGAAGGACGAGCCGATCCCCTTCAAGGGTGCGGTCGGCGGGCATCACGCCGTCCAGCTGACCCACGAGAAGGACTCCCAGCACCTCGCGAACGAACTGGCCGGGAAGGCCAAGGTCACTCTGGACGACCCGTCGGAGCTCTCCTTCGCCCTGGCGAACCAGGCGAACACCTTCCTCGGTGACGGCCGCCGCTTCGTCGTCATCGACGGCGGGCGGAAGCGGGAGCTGCGGGTCAAGGCGATTCCCGACGCGAAGAGCTGGGAGGGCACCCCCGGGGACGCCGGGAAGCTGGACAGCGTCGCGCGCAACCAGCAGACCGAGGGCTACTCCGTCTCCGACTCCAGCACGGTCCAGGCGGCAGTCACCGCGGCGATCACCGGTGGGGGAGCGGCGGTGAAGCTGACCGTCGCGCCCGCGATGGGTACCAGCCGGGACTCCAACCTCAACACCCAGCAGCTCTCACAGCACGAGACCCGCAGCCACGGTCCCTCCGTCAAACTGACCACCGACGTCGTCTACGAACTCTCCCTCCACGACCTCCCCGCGACCGGCACCCGGAGCGCTTCCCAGGCGCCCGTCACACCGGAGCCCGTCAGGCACACCGTCCCGAAGGGCCTGGTCGTCCAGATCCCCGAGTCGCACACCACCAGCAGCCGTCCCGATCCGCGAAAGGACCGGGTTCCGCTGAAGTTCGAGACCGAGTCCGGCGAGCGGGCGGACATCGAGCACACCGAGTCGTACTTCAACATCGACCCGATGACCGACTGGGTGCTCCAGCACACCGACTCCCCGATCGGCAGCGCCAACTACAAGGCTGTCGTCAACCACTTCTCGGCCGAGCACTTCACCCGGATCGACGGCCGGGATCCCGTGCCGCCGCTGCGTCTGCACAACAAGGACGGATCGACGGCCGGGACCGTCACCATCGGAACGCCGGTGCCCAAACGCCATTGGGTCATCGATTCCGCGACCGACTTCGAACTGCGCGACACCAACCAGTTCAGCGAGAAGAACGAAAGCAGCACCACCAGGACCCACACGCTCGACATCTCCGTGTTCGCGGGTGCGACGACCGACATCACCGGATACTCCGAGGCGTTCGCCACCCCCCGTGCCCAGGCGGGTGGCACGATGGGCTACAACCATTCCTCCACCAACACGTCCAACCTCGGTGGCACCGCCGGAGCCAAGAACGCCGTGCGTTCCCCGAAGGACGTCCGCACCGTGCTCGTGATGCGCGAGTCCGAGGTGACGGTGGAGACGCCGGACGGCGGGAGCGAGACCTTCACCGTCGGCAGCCTGGTGCGGATGCCGGTCGGCGAGGCCCAGCGGCTGGCGGGCTGGGACAACCAGGAGCAGCTGAGGGTCGGCACGAACGAGCCGAACAAACCCGCCTACTGGAACACCGGGAACGACGGCGACGGCAAGGTGACCATGCTCGGTCCCGGGCGGCCCGGCGGGATCAGGCTCGGCGAGGAGACGTCAGGCCAGGCGCCCCTGAACGAGACCGACGTGAACCGGAACGCGCGGGACGACGACGCGCAGAACGAGGTCCCGCCGAGCGCCGACGCCGAGAACCGGCCCTCCGCCACCGAGGACGCGGCGAAGGAGAACTCCCACGAGGCCGAGGAGAAGCTGGTCGACTCCCTCCTTGAGGACCTGAGGAAGAAGGACCCCACCCTTCCCCTCGCCACCCGGGAACAGGTGAAGGAGGCCGATCAGCACCGCCGCTGGTTCAACCGTATCCTCCGCCGCGACAGGGCCTCCGTCCTGGCGGTGGCGAACACCCAGTCCCTGATGGCCGCGGTCGCCAAGGAGGGGTTGGAACAGCGCATGCACCAGGCGGCCTCCAAGGAGGGAATCCGGGTGCAGCTGCGCGGTTCGTCGTTCACCCGGGAGCGTGGCTACACCCTGACGATCCGGGCCGACCTCGATCCGCCCACGTACCTCGGCAGCGCCCGCCGCACCACGACCCAGGCGTTCAGCGGAGGGGAACGCTTCGACACCGCGCAGCAGGTCACGCACACCGGCAGTGGTGGCGTGGAGGCGACGTTCTCGGCCCTGCGGAACGAGAAGGACTCGCTCGGCGCACCCGTCGCCACCGGCTCCGGAGGCGTCAACGCCCGTGGGACGTACCGGACGTCGCGGCAGACCAAGTCCGGTGGCACCGCCACCCGTGAGGACCTGTTCGCGCCCGGTCCGGGCACCGACTACTACGACTTCGTCGGCAACCTGAACTTCGAGCTGCAACGCTCGTCCTTCCCGCAGCCGCTGATCCAGGCGCTCACACTGGGCGGCTGGCGGGCACTGGCGCGGTACGGCGACGCATCGAAGTTCCCGGCAGTGAGATGGCTCCACGAGAAGAGCGGGCTGGGCGGCATCGGCGAGATGCGGGAGGACGGGAGCAGGTCCGTCTTCCTCACTCCGCACCCGATCAGGTTCACCTTCGGCGTACCGGACGGCCTCTCGAAGACCGCCGAGATACCGAGGGCCGACCAGGACGTGATCGCCGGAAGAGCCGAGTCCGAGGTGCTGGCGGCGGACGTCGTCCGGATCGCGGACGAGATCTCCGCCCAGGGGTTCACCACCGTCACCCTCGCGGCCCGTTCCGACCAGACGCTGTTCGGCTCGGTACGCGATCTCATCAAGAAGACCTCCGGGAACGCCTGGCGGCTGACGGACGCGGGCGCGTTCATGTCGGAACGGGTCCGCCGGATCTTCGGGCAGCATTCCTTCACCTCCCTCTCCGACCAGGTGTTCTCGCCGGGCGGCCACACCGTCGGGAACCTGCACGACAAGGGGACGCTCTTCGCGGGGGAGGAGTCGCTCTCGATCACCGGGACCCGGCACAACCTGAAAGTGGTGGGCGAGTCGTTCACCGCGTCGCCCGAGACCAACACCGCTCTGGAGCAGGCGTTCGGCTTCAACAAGGGCTCGGCCGCCGGCTTCAGTGTCGGGACCAGCGGGGCGGGCGGTGGCCTGCAGGGAACCGGCGACGTGAACTTCAGCGGCCAGGGCGGTGTGTCCCACAACTGGCTGCAGAAGATGTGGAGCTGGGGCGACACCTCGTCCGCCACCTCCATGCGCGACCTCAACCAGGTCCTCGGCAGCGACCGCTGGGTCATGGTCGTCGCCGACACCGACTACCAGGTCGCGGCCCACCACAAGCCCCTGGGCCTCTTCGGCCGCCCCTTCGGAAGCTCCAGCGACGCCCGGACGCACGTGATCCGCAAGCCGGGCGGCTGGGTCGGGCTGATGCGGGAGAGCGACGCCGTGAAGGCGGGGCTCATCCAGGACGGCCTGGACAGGGCGCCCGAGGGCGCCCTCAAGAACGTGGAGTGGCGGGACCGCGAGGGCCTCGACAAGGCGAGACGAGGCGACTTCGCGCACACCGCCCCCCAGGACGCCGCCCAGATCAAGAAGCTCAACGAGGAACTGCGGAAGGCGGGGGTGGCGGAACAGACCCTGCACACCGTCAACGGCATGGTGTCCGCCCGCTCCGGCCGGTCGGCCATCCAGAGCGGTTCCGCGCTGACCTCCCGCGGCCGCACTTCGGCGCTGACCCACGTCAAGAAGCTGAACATTCTGGGCAAGGACGTGACGATCAACGTCGAGCACCGGCGCCGCTCCTCCAAGGTCGTCGACACCCTCTTCGCCGACCACGAGTTCGGAGCGGGGCGCAACACGGCCGACGACCACGTGCAGTCGACGACGGCCTCTCACACGCACTCCGTCAACGACGGCGAGACCGTGCGGGGACCGGGCGGTGCGGGCGGGATCAGCGGAACCGGCGGGGGCGGGCTCGGCGACGCCTACTCCGCGACGGACTCCGCCAGCGGTGTGGTCACCCAGGTCACCACGATCCCCGGGCCCAAGGCGGTGAAGGAGACCGAGTGGGAGACCGTCGTGTCGGTCACCTACGGCGACGGCACCGACGTCATCGAACCGGTGAAGTGGACCGCGACCGTCACCACGACGGAGTCGTACCTCTTCATGGAACCGAAGGCCGAGGGCGACACGTCGCGGAACACGCCCGCGAACCCGCCGTCGAAGCCCGCCATGAAGATCGAAGCGCCGACGGCGGACAAGGACTTCACCGAACTCCTGAAGAAGACCGTGGAGAAGAACGAACCGGCCGCCCGCAAGGGCGACGGAGGGTTCCACATCCACGAGGTCATCGGCGCCGACCAGGTACAGAAGCTCGGCAAGCTGCTCGTCGCCAAGTCCCGCAAGAACGATCAGGAGGTCAAGGAGTACACGGACCAGGAAATCGCCAAGATCATCGGTGCCAGTGACACGGTGAGGCCCGGCAAGCTCGGGGCCGACGCGCTCGACACCGCGCTGAACGACATCTCGCTCACCGGCGCGCTCTCCTCGGGGCACGCCCAGGCCGGCCTGCACACCGTCACCGTCACCAACAACAGCGTCATCGGCGGCGTCGACACGACCCTCGCGGTCGCCACACACCTCGACTTCAAATCCCCGAAGGTGCGCCGGCTCGCCGTCACCAGCCAGATCCGGTTCGACGATCTGACCGGCTCCGGCACCGGCAGCGAACTCTCCAACACCACCAGCACGAACTCCGGGGGCGGCCCCGGCACCGCCGAATCCGTGGCCAAGAACGGTGTGACCATCGCGCCGGGCATCCCCGTCGCCGGAGTCAACAACACCAGCGGCGAGACCCACAAGATCGCCCAGGCCGAGCAGTCCCGGCTCAACCTCAAACCCCCCGCCGGGCACGGACACCTCTACGAGGTCCCCGCCACCTTCCACCTGGCCGCGGGCTCACAGCACCGCGTCAAGAACAACACCCTGGGCCTCCCGCAGAGCCCACTGCAGTCCGGGACGACGGAGGCGACCGTACTCGTCTGGCTCAGCGACGAGCGCGTCAAGGAACTGGGGCTCCACGAGCTGACCACGGAGGAGAAGGACGCGGCCAAGGCCGTGAAACAGGCGGAGGAGGCGTGGGAGGCCAACTACAAGGAGTACTGGGAGCAACGCCGCAGGACGAGAGGACTGGCACAGGGGACCCCCGAGTACCAGGAGGCCAAGGACCAGCTGGAGCGCCTGGGAGAGAAGATCACCGAGGCCGGGGAGGAGTACCTGAGGCTCCGCAAGCTCACCGACCCGATGTTCCGCACCCCCGGGGCGACGGCCACGACCCCCGTCACGTTCAAGGAAGAGGTCCGTCACGACCACGGCAAGCCGAAGGTCGAGGGCGACGTCGAGGAGGTCACGGGCGCGGACGGAGATCCGATCGCCGTCACGATCGACGGCACGACCCATCCGCTGACGGCCATCGAGAACGACGGCAACGGCTTCTTCAACGCGCTGGCCGAAGGGTTCAAGGAGATCGGTGACCCGGACCTCCCGCAGCGCGACGGGCCGGAACTCCGCCTCGATCTGGCCGGGAAACTGCGCGCCCAGACGGACGAGAGGGACGGGAGCGGGGAGACGCCCACGAGTGAGCACTTCTCGGAACTGGCGAAGTGGCTACTGCCCGACCTCACGGACCGGTTCGGCCGGGACGACGTCCGCAAGGCCGGGCTGGACCAGCTCATCGACGATCCCACGAGCAAGGCCGCGAAGGAGTTCGACGACCGCGGAGCCGTGCCACCGATGAAGGACGCGCTGACGGAGAAGCAGCGCCGCGAACTCACCACCCTGTCGGCCGAACGGGAAGGCGACGGCGAGAACCGGGAGAGAGACCGCGAGAAGCTGACCGACCACGGAACGGCGGACTACTACCCGGCGCTGGCGGCCGCCCTGTGGAAGGTGCCGGTGACAGTGGCGAGCGGCAAGAGGCTGTTCACCTTCATGCCGGACGGCAGCGAGGCGAAGCCCGAGGACGTGCAGAAGGGCGTCCTCCTCCACCTCAAGGACGGGACCTACCGGCACGTCGACCGGAGCAGGACCCTCCAGACGCGGACGACGGGCGACGACGGGGCGACACGGACGAACACCGGGGCCACGGAACCGGAAATCCAGCAGGAGACCCAGCACCCGAAGACCCCGCACCAGCCGGAGACACCCGCCGCGAGTTCCCAGGTCACCGAAGCCGAGGAGCTGAACGACCCGCTCGGCGCCAGCAACCTCTCGCAGAGCATCTTCGAGACGCTCAGGCCGGCCGCGACCCCCGAGATGGACGTCGAACTGACCGATCTGGCCGCACAGCTGGGGATCGCCCAGGAGAAGACGGCCGACCTGGAACGGAACCTGAAGAGCCTGGGCATCACCCGCGCGGACTGGTACGCCCTCGACGGCCACCTGGCCCGCAACGGCTCCTCGCTGTCCGCGCTCGCCGCGTCCGCCGGTGCGGCGAGCGTCCGCGAGGCGGTCGTGGACTGGCTCGGCGAGCCCGTCCACATACCGTCGGACTCGGTCGTCGGCGTGGCGCAGGAGTTCGAAGGACTGTCCCCGCATCACCTGGAACGGCTGCTGCGCGCACACCACCTCCACGATGTCGACGGCCTCGTGGAAGAGATCCGGAACAGTACCCCGCAGAGCTCCGTCACCGAGGCCGCCCACGTCGTCCAGTGGTTCGCCACCCACCCCGACGACATCGCGCGGCTCCGGGACCAGCAAGACGCCGAACGGCTCGCGGCCACGCTGAACGACCTCTCCCTCACCGCACCGGACACCGGAGCGCCCCACGCCACGGCGGACGACGCGGCGCGGCTCGCCGCGTTCCGCCACTGGTCCAAGGAGAACGGGGGCGGCGAACACCTGGCGCTCACCACCGATGCGCGACTGCGGGACGCGGTCGCGCGCTGGAACCTCGAAACGCGGCACGGGCTCCGGGACCTCCCCGCCGACGTCGACGTACACGCACTGCTCCGGCTCGGCCGGGCCGCCGAGGCCGCGGGCGCGACCACGCGGTTCCAGGAGAACGTCGCCCACCACGTCGGCGAGGGCGACCTCGCCGATGCGGTCGAACTGGCTGACACGATCGGCCACGGCGCGGGACTCCACGAGGCCGACGCGCTCGCCGACGCGCTGGGTACGAACGTCTCCGCGCTGAGGCCGTTCGGGAAGATGCTCGGCCATCGGATCGCCCAGCACGCCGGGGTGCCCGGGGCCATCCAGGCGACCGCCGACTCCTTCCGGGTCGATCTCGCACACCACGGCTTCGGCACCATCGACCTCGCCACCTTCACCATGGAGGTGGCCGGACACACGAAGGTCGGCCCCATCGGGCCCGAGGAACTGGACTCCTTCGCCCGCTACCTCGCCCACCAGCGGATTCTCGGCACCACACCGCACGCGGCGATCCGCGGATGGCGTGAGCTGACCACCGAGGAGGCGGCAGCCTACGTCGAGACCTGGCGCGGGAACGACACCGCGGCCGGCAAGGTCCTCGGCACCATCGACGTCGTGCCCCCGAGCTTCCAGGAGTACCAGGCCCTTGAGAAGCTCGGTCCCAACAACCTCCGCGCCTTCCGGGTGCAGCGCGTGGAACTCCCCAACGGCGACATCCGCTCCGACGTCGTCATCCCCATCAAGCTGGTCCACGAACCCGGCCAGGAGCACTTCGCCGACGCCGCCCGGAAGGTGGCCCGGACCTCTCTCGACCAGTACCTCAACGCCCCCGGCTACCGGCTCTCCAACGGCGACCTGCTCCATGTCTCGGTGGAGTTCGTCGACGACGCTCCCGTGGAGCGCTGGCCGAACGGTGTGCTGAAGAGCCCCCGCGACGGTGTCCACCTCGTCGACCTCTCCTACGGGCCCGGCAGCCGCATGGAGGCACGGAGCTGGAAGCTGCCCAGTGACCACCTCTCCGTGTTCGCCCATGAGATGACCCATCTGCTCGGCCCGTGGGACTACTACCGTGAACACGCGAACACACTGCGCCCCGTCTACACCGACCGGGCCCTCATGGGCGGCCCGGTGTACGGGGACCACTTCGGGAACGTCGCCGTGGGCTCTCTCCATCCGCGTGGCGACAGGCTCCACAACCAGCGGATGATGCCCCGTGACCTGCGGCTGCTCGGTTCGGCGATCGAGAGGACGTGGAAGAGCGCCGGGCACCCGCCCGCTCCGCACGACGGACTGAAGTCCAAGGTGCCGCTGCACGTCGCCGAACGGGTCGTGCGCGGCGATCCGTCCACCGGCAGGGCCGGGCACCTGGCGCCCGTCGGCACCGCCGGACGCGTCCGCCCGGTGCCGCTCGGAGACATCAACCCCAACGGCACCTACCGCGCGGCCGGCGGCGGCCACTACGACGCGCCGATCATGATGTTCCCCGACCACTGGTCGCTGGAGGAGGTCACCGAAGCGGCCGTCCACGTCCACCGCGACCAGTTGCGTCACGGGAACATCGGCCCGGACGGTGCGTTCGAGGGCGTCCATCACGGGGTACGGATCCGCGGCCACGCGCGGCCCGACGGCACGATCACCGACTTCGAGCCCTCGGACCGGCAGGACGACCTCGCCCCCCGCCCGCTCGCCGACCCCGCCTTCGAGCCGAAGGCGCGGCCCTTCACCGAGACCGGGAACCCCGCCTCCACCCACCGGCTGTGGGACTTCCTGGAGATCGGCGACCGCTCCAACGGCACCGGCGGGCACGTGCTTCCCCCGCCATGGGCCGAGCAGGAGGCCGACACAGCGCCGTCCAGGAAGGCCGTCATCCACGACCTGTTCACCGACGAGACGTCCCGGGGCGGAGCCCGCCGCGGGGCCGCGTACTCCCTCGAACTCACCCAGGACGGGGGGTACCAGGACATCCGCTCCCTCCTGACCTCCCCGGGGCCGGCCGTCGCCTTCTCTGACGGGGTGAGCGGCCTCAACACCCTCTTCCCGGAGGAATGGGACGCTTTTACCCTGGAAGACGCCATCGAGGGAGCCCACCGCGGCGCCCTGGAATCCGGCAACTTCACCGTGCTGCCGTCCGGTGGATACATCTGGCACGGCCTCGTCATGGGCGTACTGATGCACGGGCAGGTCCTCGACGGCGAGCACCAGTGGATACGCCCCTCCACGTACCAGCTGAAGCAGGCGGCGCCGGGAAGCCACCAGCAGCTCGCCGTCGCGGACGGCATCGAGTTCCACACCGCCGACGGCGCCCACTACCGCATGCGTCGCATTCTGTACGGGAACGGCGAACAGGAGACCACGCTCTTCCGCATCCTGCATCTGTCGCCCGAGGACAGCGCGAGCATGACGGCCGAGTCACTGCGGGGCACCCAGATGATGCTCGGCCCGGTCCCCGGTCTCGGCCTGGTCCGCGTCGTCATCGAGGTCGGGGAGAACGCCACGGGGCACGGCAACGACACCGATCTGCTCGACAGGGCGGGGAACGGGGCGCAGGACGCCCGGTCCCTGCTCGGCTCAGGGTTCGACATGATGACCCTGTCCGCGCCGCGCGGCCTCACCGCGGACCAGTGGTCCGCGCCCGCCGGAACCACCGACGAGGTGGCCTGGCGCGCCCACGTCACCGCGGTGCTCGACCGCTACGGACCGAACGCGCTGACCCACGAGCCCGGTGTCGACGCGCTCGTCCGACTGCACACCGCCGAGGGACTCGCACCTCACGCCGACCGCGTCCACAGCGAACGGCAACTGGTCGCCGCCACCGACCGCCTGTTCCGCACAGGCGCCTGGAACGACCTGGACATCCCCGAGGCCCTGCGGGGCGACTGGACGGCTGACCGGGTGCGTCTGGCCGCGCTCCAGTACTCCTCGCACGGCCACCCCGTGGCGGAGCGGTCGGGCCCCGGCACGCTGGTGACCGAGGCGTTCCCGGAGCCGGGCGTCCTCCTGGAGATCCGTCACGAGCTCGGCGAGGACGGACAGTGGAAGATCGCCGACTACACGATCCGGACCCACGACGGCACCGGAGCGGAGCCGCTGTGGCAGCCCGACGAGGGCGTGGCGCAGGCGGCGGCCGACATGGGTGTCCACCCCGGGCACCTTGCCGTACTCGGCGGGGAGTTGCGGCTGAGCGCCCAGGAACTGTCGAGCGCGGCGGCGCTCCTGCGCGGACTCGGGGACCCGCAAGCCGTCGTCCGGGAACTGCGTCTGATGGCCGACAGGCTGGGCATCGGCGACGCGCGGACCCTGACGATGCACATGAGCGCGCTCGCAATCGGCGCCGAGCACTGGTGGGACCTCGCCGCGCACCTGCAGAACAGCGGACACACCCTGCCCGAGCTGATCAACACCGGGCCCGGCGGCGACCTCCACACCGCGTGGCAGGAGCGCGAGCAGCTGCCGGTTCCTCCGGACGTGGTGACGAAGGCGCTCGCACTCGGTGTTCATCCGCGTCGGCTGGAGATGGTGATGAACGCCGCGCTGATCAGCGACCTCGACCTGCTCACCCGCAACGTCCCGTGGGCGTGGGAAGGGGGACTCACCCCGCACCAGACCGCCGAGCAGCTCTTCGGGCAGGCGTGGGTCCGCGACTTCGACCCCATGGCGGCCGGGCTCGGCATCTCTTCGGACAGGCAGAGCCTGAGGAACATCTTCACCCAGTGGCTCACCGAATCCCAAGCCCCCGAGCTCCGTGGTTTCGAGGACCTGACACGTGCCCTGGCGCTGTGGCGGATCGGGCGGCAGGGCCCGGCCGACGGGCTCCCCGACGGCTCGGACCCCCGCCCGCTCGCCCTCGTGGTCTCGGCGCTCGGGATGTCCGCCCAGCACGCCAACCTCTTCATCGAGGGACCGGGCCGGGAGTCCGGCCCCCTCCCGATGGCCACGCACCTGGAACAGCGTCACCGGGCCGCCGAACAGGCCGGCGGCCAGCTGCTGCACCCGGTGGAGAGGGTGCCGATGCACGGGATGCCGGTGCTCCAGGTGGCCGACGCCCTCAACATCGACCCCCACCTCGTGCCGAGCCTCTCGGAGCTCGTCCTGGCCGGCCGGGAGACCTTCCGGGACTTGCTCTGGGACGGGGCCGACCCGTTCGCCGTGGCCGGACTGGTGATCGGCCGCCTCGACGGGCTCGGGCTCGATCCCGATGAACTGGCCTGGTTCCAGGGTCTCTCCGTGACACAGGAGAGCGTCACAGGGTTCTGGGAGTACGTCGCGGAGCACCGGGACACGGACCCCGACCTGGCAGCCCTGTTGACCGGCGACCGGCAGAAGGGGCCGGAGGCGGTCCGCAAGTGGGTCGCGCACCACGGGATGGAGCCGCCCGCGACCACGACGGCCCCTGCGACGCAGCAGGAACCACAGGGACAGAACGCCATGGCCCACCACACCTCCGCGCCGAACGGCCCGCCCGTGACCGGTCCGCACACCGGCCAGGGCGACCCACTGCCCGACACCCTGCTGGCCCTGGCCGGACAGCTGAGCACCGCCAGCGGCACCGACCAAACCGGACTGGCCGACGCGGAACTGTTCCAGGGGTCCACGCCCGTGGCCCGGGAGGCGAAGCTCTCCGCCTTCCGCGGCATGGTCGAGCGGACCGCGGCCGTCACCGACCTCGACGAACGGGCCGCACGCATCGCCTCGGACATCAAGTCGAGCCAGTACTTCACCGACGGCAACACCAGAACGGCGACCACCGCCGTCTTCCTCACCTACGCGGCGGCGGGCGCGGGCCTCGGGGCGACGCCCCTGGAGGTCTTCGCGGCGATCGGCGAGGCCGAGGTGAACCCGCGCTTCGACCTGACCGAGTGGCTCCGTGAGCACCGTACGGACGACGGTCCCGCGACGGTCCCGTCCCTGGCGGAGCTGGAGAGGATCAGCGTCGTCGCGGGGCAGCTGGCGGTCATGGAGAGGGAGCTCCAGCGCATCGGCGGATACTGGCGCGAGTACCTGAGCAAACACCTGGACGAATCGGCGGAGACGGCCGAGGCGGACTTCCTGGGGGACCTGCTCGCCGAATCCGAGCCCGACTACGACCTGTGGACGGAGCGGGCCGAGTTCGCGCGGGCGATCGACCTCATCCGCCCCGGCGGCAAGTCGGAATTCCTGGGCACGGTGTCCGGCCAGCGGGCTCCGGAGGAGGGCGAGACCTTCATCGAGGAGATCGAGCGTCTCATGGAGGAGCTCGGATTCGACGACTGACCGGCACACCCCACATCAGTACGCAGCGACAAGAGCAACGAGGAGAGGCAGCAGTGGCAGTCACCCAGACGCAGGGCGGTACCCCGGACGGGCCCGGACCGGAGGAGACCGGCGCCCCGGCGGCGGCACGTGCCCGCGCCACGGCGTCCGTCAACGGCGGCGTGATCGGCGCGGATCCGGAGGAACCGCAGGCCGCCCCGGAGAAGACCTCCGAAGCCGAATCCGAGGCCGGAGCCGAGGGGGAGACGGCGGTCGCGGTGACGGAAGAGGCCGGCACCGGAGCCGGGTCCGCGACGGAGGGGGAGACGGCCGAGGGCGTCGCCTCCGCGCTGCGCGGCAGCGGTACGGCCGAAGCGCCGAAGGCGGAGGCGGAAGCCGAAGCAGCGGCGACGGGGACGGGGCCCGCCACCGAGCCCCGCACCGGGTCGGCAACCGGTGCCACGGAGCCCACCGGGGCGGCTTCGGCCACCGAGGAGTCCGCCGAGCCCGCGACCACAGTCACTGCCACTGCCACTGCCACCGCGACCACGGCCGCCGCTCCGGCTGCGACGTCCAGCGGGCGCTTCTCCTGGCTGCGCGCCGGACGTACCGCCACGGCCGCCGCGGCCGGCGGCTCGGGCGACGGCGGTGCGGACGCGGAGGGCGCGGGAGCGCCGGGCAACCCCAACCGGATATCCCGCCCCATGGTCGCGGCCGCCGCGATCGGCGGCGTGGTCCTGCTCGCCGCCCCGTTCATCATCAGCGCCACGTCGGGCGACGACCCGAAGGACGGCAAGGAGCGGGCCGCGGCCGCCGGATACGACGGCCCGAGCACCTCGCCGGACGGCTACGTGCCCAGTGCCGAGCAGGACGGCGGAAAGGCCCCCGGCGGCAAGACCTCCGGGAACACCGCACCGGCCGGCAAGAAGGACGCCTCCGGGAAGATGCCGGACGGCCCG
Organism: Streptomyces sp. NPDC015144; assembly: GCF_043079735.1. NCBI lineage: Bacteria > Bacillati > Actinomycetota > Actinomycetes > Kitasatosporales > Streptomycetaceae > Streptomyces > Streptomyces sp. NPDC015144. The sequence goes on from NZ_JBIBUU010000011.1 coordinate 128,855, forward strand.
GTGAACGACTCCGTCGCCGACGCCGGTGGAAAGGTCCGGGCCGACGACGAGCCGCCCTCCGACGAGAAGGGCAAGGCCCCCACCAAGACGAAGTCCGGCGGTTCGTCCTCATCGTCCTCCTCCTCGTCCTCCAGCACCGGAGGGAAGGCGACGGACACCACCGCCAAGTCCGCCACCACCCAGAAGTTCTCCGGTTACGCGGGACCGCACTGCTCGGGCACCGGTGGCTTCTACACCGAGTACGGCTCGTCGAAGGTCGCCAACGACGACGACCTGTGGACGACGGCCGTCGGCGGATACGCGTCCAACGGCTGCACCGGCCGGTACCGCTCCATCCCGATGTCCGGCGACAACAGTGACGCGGGCAACTACGCCACCTGGTCGTTCAACACCGGTGCCGTCACCTCGGGTACCTGCCGCATCAGCGTGCACGTCCCCGGATCCGGTGACATCCGGCATGTCGGCGGAGCCCCGTCCTACTACACCATCCATGCCGGAAGCAGCGCCTCCGGAGCACAGCTGACGAGCTTCACCGTCAACCAGGTCGGCAGCCGGGGCCAGTGGGTCGCGGCCCCGAGCGTGAAGATCAACGGCGGGCGGGTGTCGGTGGTGCTGCACGACCGGGGCAAGGACTGGAACTCCAAGGGACCGACGGACGCGCACCACGCCGCGGACGCCATCTACGCGAGCTGCAGCTGACATCCGGGCACACGCGCCGGGACCCGGGCCGGACCCGGGCCCCGGCGCGTGTCCCCCGTACCGCGGTCCGCCACCTACGGCCTATCGAAGGGTCAGCGGCGTCTCGGACTCCACACGGTGCAGTTTCTCGGGATTGCGGACGTAGTAGAGACCGGTGATGCGACCGTCCGACACATGGGCCGCCAGCACGCCGTCGATCTCGCCGCCCCGCCGGACGAGCAGCGCCGGACTGCCGTTGACCGAGGTGGGGGCGAAACTCGGCGGAACGTCGTTCTTGCCGAGCGCCCCGATCATGAATCGGGCCACCTTGTCGGCCCCGACGGTGGGCCGCCGCGCGGCCCGCCTGATTCCCCCGCCATCACCCACCAGCACGACCTCCGGGGCGAGCACGTCGAGCAGACCCTGGAGATCCCCGGTCTCCAGCACCCGCTGGAACGACTCAAGGGCCGCCCGGGTCTCCGTCGCGGAGACCGCCTTGCGGGGGCGGCGCGCGTCGACGTGCTTACGTGCCCGGTGCGCGATCTGCCGTACGGACGCTGCGTTCTTGCCGACGGCGGCCGCGATGTCCTCGTACCCGACGTCGAAGACCTCACGCAGCACGAAGACGGCACGCTCGGTCGGCGACAGCGTCTCGAGGACGAGCATCATCGCCATCGACACGCTCTCGGCCAGCTCGACCGCCTGGGCCACGTCCGGCGTCGTGGCCAACGGCTCCGGCAGCCAGGGGCCCACGTACGTCTCCCTCCGGCGCTTCATGGCACGCAGCCGGTTCAGGGCCTGCCGGGTCGTGATCCGCACGAGGAAGGCACGGTGGTCGAGCACCCGGGCCAGATCGACCTCGACCCATCGCAGCCAGGTCTCCTGGAGCACGTCCTCCGCGTCGGCGGCCGAGCCGAGCATCTCGTACGCAACGGTGAAGAGCAGAGGCCGATGGGCGACGAACGTATCGGTGGCCGGGTCGGCGATCCGCTCGCCGTCCACCTCTGTGCCCTCGGCGCGCGAATCCACGTCGACTCCCTTTCGTTCTGGTGTTGTTGCGTAAACGGATGAGCGCGAGCAAACCGCTCAGGAGGCCCGCTCCGCCGTGCGCCGCGACGGTACCCCGCTGCTCCCGGCGCGGAGCAGCTGACGATGCCTGGCGTTGCCCGGCAGGCGGTGCAGCCGGTACGAACCCGGCTTGCCCGCCTCCCCGGCCAGATGCTTGATGATGCCCTCGCACACGATCTCCTTGACCTTCGCCCCGGAGCGGCCTGCCAGGTGCAGCCACAACGCGACATCGTCCCGGCGCGCGAACTGGAAGATGCCGTCGTCGCGTCCCAGGCTGACGCACTGGGCGGCGAACGCCTGGACGAGCGGCGAGGGCCGCTCACCCGCGATCCGGCTCAGCACCGTGTCGGCGGCCCGCGCACCCATGGGGATCGCCGCCTGGCAGCTCATGCGCAACGCCACGTCCGACGGTGCCGCCGAGTCGCCCGCCCCGACGATGCGCGGGTCGTCCACGCTCGTCAACGTCTCGTCCGTCAGCAGCCGGCCCTCTCCGTCGGTGCTCAGTCCGCTGCGTACGGCCAGGTCGGGCACGCCGAACCCGGCGGTCCAGACGGTCACCCCGCCCGCGACCCGTCGGCCGTCGGCGAGCCGGACTCCGTCCCGGAACACCTCCGTCACCCGACTGGCCGGGCCGTCGAGCACGGTCACCCCGAGGCGGGCCAGCCGCCCAGCGACCGAACGGCGGCCCCGCGGATGGAGATACGGGCCGAGCGAGCCGCCACAGAGCAGGGTCACGTCCCGCCCCGTCCCCGCCAGTTCGGCGGCGATCTCGATGCCGGTCGGGCCGGCCCCGACCACCGTCACCCCGGCCGTCGCGGGCGCGGCGTCGAGGGCGGCCCGCAGCCGGTCGGCCTCCTCCATGGTGGCGAGCGGGTGGCCGAACTCGGCGGCGCCGGGCACCTGCGGCGCGGCGCTCCCGCTGCCCACCGCGTAGACCAGATAGTCGTAGCCGACCGTGCCCCCGCTTGCCAGCACCACGCCGCGCCCGGCCGCGTCGATCCGGGACACGGTGTCGGTCACGATGCGGACCCGTTCGCCGAGGACCTCGCCGTAGTCGACGACCGCGTTCCCGGTGCCGCCCACCCACTGGTGCAGACGGACCCGATGGACGAACCGGGCGCGGGGGTTGATCAGCGTCACGGCCACGCCGTCGTGCTTCGTCAGTCGATTGGCCGCCATGACACCGGCGTATCCGCCGCCGATCACGACCACCTCGATGTGCTGAGCCATGGTGTCTCCTCCGGATCCTCAAGGTCTCGGCCTCAAGACACCGGCTGCCCGGCGACTGTGACACCCTGTGACGCGGATCACGAAGGGAGGCGGTCCTCAGCGCGGCTGTGTCGCGATCTGGATCAGGTTCCCGCAGGTGTCGTCGAGGACGGCGGTGGTGACGGGCCCCATCTCGGTCGGCTCCTGAACGAAGCGGACACCGAGGGCGCTCAGCCGTTCGTGCTCCGCGCGTACGTCGTCGACGGCGAACTGGGCGAGCGGGATGCCGTCCGCCACGAGCGCGTCACGGTACGTCCTGGCGGCCGGGTGCCCCGCAGGTTCCAGGAGGAGCTCGGTGCCGTCGGGGTCCTCGGGTGAGACCACGGTGAGCCACCGGTCCGTCCCGCCCACGGGGACGTCGTGCTTCTTCGTGAAGCCGAGGATCTCGGTGTAGAAGCGCAGGGCCCGTTCCTGGTCGTCGACGAAAACACTGGTCAGATGAATTCTCATCGGTGTTCTCTCTTTTCGCTTCGAAATATTGAGGGCGGTCGCCCATTTTACTTCGGCCGATCAGATATGAGAATTCATCCGTGGGTCCATCGATGGAACGTGGCGATCGGGCTGGACGGGTCTCGGCTGCGACGGTTCGAGAAACGGTGAGAGGCTGGCGGTATTCCAGTGAAATGCGCCCGGATATTCGCGGACGGGCAGGCGGGCGGGCGCTCGGAGAGTCGGTCGGTCAGCCGACGCGCGCGGCGATGGCCCGTGCGCACTCCATCGACTCGGTGTGCGTGGTGTCCACCTCCAGGTCGTAGGCCATGCCCCGGTGGACCACGTCCGCCTGGGACGCCGCCATTCCGCCGATCCGGTCACCCCGGGCGACCTCGCGGCCCGCGGCGACCGCACTGTCGCACCGGACTCCGACCCACAGCACGTCCAGTCCGTCCAGGGCCCTCTGCCACCGCTTCTGTGAGTCCACTCCACCGAGGAAGACCTCGTCGACGACGATCCGGGCGCCCGCGCGCGCCATCGCGGCGACACCCTCGATCCATGCCGCCTCCAGCGCCCGGAACTCCGGCCCGACGGTCACCTGCCCGTCCGGGGCGATATCGATCCCGGCATCCGATTCCTGCATGGACGCGGGCATCGCCTCGATCAGTGTGTCCGTCCCCAGTGTCAGCCACGGATCCGGCAGACACGCTTGCAGACAGCGGGCAATGCCGGACTTCCCCGAGCTGGAACCACCATTGAGAACGATCACGTCGACTGTCATCGCGCCACAGTAACGGCACCATGCCGGTGCCGCGACCACATACCCGCGGAGCCCGCGCGGACCGTCGCACTTCGTCGAGCCCTCCCCGCTACGCGTTCAACGTCCGCTGCCCGATGTGCTGTTGCCTCATGGGGCCGGGCGTCGAAGCGGGGGCGGGGCGACGCGTCACCGCACGGGCTGTGGTGTTGCCATGGTCTCGGCCTGCACGGCCGCCCCGCGGCCCTCGGTGAGGTCGAGCGTGGTGAGAATGGCGGGGGTGACGGTGCTGGGGAGGATGTGGCGCATGAGGGCGGACACCCGTGTGGTGAGGTCGCGGTATTCGCAGAGGGCCTGGGACATGGATTGGATACCGGCGAAGGAACCTACGATGATGTCGGCTGTTTCGGCGGGGTCGATATGAGGGAGAAGCTCGCCCTGGCTCTTTGCCTGCTGGAGAAGGGTGATGCCGACATTGCTCCAGCGGAGAAAGGGGCCGCTGCGGTCGAGGTTGCGCGCTGACTGGTCCATGGAAAGTCGTACACCGGCGCGGACCATGGGGTCGGTCTGAAGCCGGTGGGCGTGGAGCATGACGGCGTCGACGACTTCTTGGACCTTGGAGGTGCGGCTGGGGGTGGTGACATGTTGGTCTTGTTCGGAGAGAACGCCCTGGGCGAGGTCTTCCTTCGACTGGAAGTGGAAATACAGGGCGCCTTTGGTGACTCCGGCCTCGGCGAGAATCTGGGAGATGGTGGCTGCCTGGTAACCGCGCTCTTCGAAGATTTTGGCTGCTGCGGTGAGAATGGTCTGGCGAGTCCGGATGGCGCGTTGCTGTTCAGCCACTTTGTCTCCTTCCTCCTCGGGGCGATGGGGTGTCGGGAGGGCGATGAAGAAACCGTCCGGTTCGTATCTTACAGGTTGCGTTCAGGGGCGTTCCGTTCGTCTTTGTGCGTACGGGAGTTGCAGGCAAGGGGTGAGGGGTTCGTGATTCTGGTGACCGGCGCGACGGGGACGGTGGGGAGCGAGGTGGTGCGAAGTCTCCCGGCGGGGGCGGAGGTTCGCGTGATGGCGAGGAATCCGGGACGGGTCACGGGGGCGCCCGAGGGGACCGAGGTGGTGTGGGGGGACTTCGGCGTGGAGGGTTCAGTGGTGCGTGCTCTGCGCGGGGTGCGTGAGGTGTTCTTGCTGACGGTTCCCGGCGGGGGTGACGACGGTGCGTTCCTGAGGGTGGCGCGGGAGGCGGGGGTGCGGCACGTGGTGAAGCTGTCCGCGGCCGCGGTGGGGGACAGCGGGGCGGTGGATCTGATCACCCGGTGGCAGCGACGTAATGAGGAGTTGCTGCGGGAATCGGGCATGGAATGGACGCTGCTACGGCCGCGTGCGTTCATGTCAAACACGCTTTCGTGGGCGGAGTCGGTGCGTGCGGAGGGCGTGGTGCGGGCGCTGTACGGGGAGTCGGCGAACGCGTGCGTCGACCCGCGCGATGTGGCGGAGGTGGCGGTGCGCGCTCTGACGGAGGACGGTCACGGTGGCCGGATCCACACGCTGACGGGGCCGGAGCCGCTGAGCGCGGTGCGGCAGACGGCCCTGCTCGGTGAGGTGCTGGGGCGGCGGCTGCGGTTCGAGGAGCTGGAGCCGGAGCAGGTGCGTGCCGCGTGGGGTGCGCGCTACCCGGCGAAGTTCGTCGAGGCGCTGTTGGAGAGCGCGGAGCGCGGCCGGGCGGGTTCGAAGGTGGAGGTCCACGGTACGGTGCCCGCGCTGCTGGGCCGGCCCGCGAGGGCGTTCCGGCAGTGGGCCGAGAGCCATCTGGAGGCGTTCGGCGCCGCGTGAGCGAGGTGCGGTGTGCGCCCGCCGGCCGTGCGGCCGGGCGAGGACACGTGGACCGTCGGCCCCCTCGGACCTCCGCCCGTCGTCGCTCTGCCGGGGACGTCCGAGGCCGCGGGCAGTACACCTGACGATGCGTCAGAGGTGATGCGTTCCGGCGCTGATGGTGGAGCGGAAGACGGGTTCCCCGCTCTGGTGGGCGGTGACCAGGACGGACTGTGTCTCGGGCAGCGGGGTGGCCTGGACGGTGCAGGGGGCGTCGAGTTCGACGTAGCGGGCGAAGGTGTTGGTGATGCGGAGGGGGAGGTAGGAAGCGCGGCCGAGGGAGGCCGCGGTGGCCTGGCGCGCGGCTTCGATCAGCAGCATGCCGGGAACGTGGTCGCCGGGGTGCTCGAAGAGTACCGGGTGGCGGGTGTCTGCCCGGAGCAGCCAGTGATCCGTTCTGTCGGTGGGTGAGAGGACGACGTCGTGGGGCGAGACGCGTCCCACGGCCCGGGGGTCGGCGGGGCGGGGCGGGAGGACATGGTCCTGGCTGGGCAGACGTCCCTGGCGTACCCGGTGGTAGGCCGCGGGGGAGATGCAGGAGAGGCTGCCGCCGCCCGTCGCGACGGTTTCGCCGTCGCGACGGATGTCCATGGACAGGCGCAGTCCGGCCAGGTTTCTGCCGCGCCAGTGGATCTGTGTGCAGTGGGCGTCGGCGGTGAGGACGGTGGGGCCGGGGCCGCGTCCCGTCGCCATCTTTTCGGGGTGCACGGTGATGTCGAGGTCCCAGACGACGAACTGGTGGCCGAGCGGGACTCCGTACGCCGCGTGCCCCAGGAGTATGCCGGTCTGGCGGATCGTTTCGCAGCCGAGGAGCGGGTCGTGGTAGCCGCCGGCGACCGGGGTGAAGAAGGGGTGGTCGTGCGGCCACCGGGCGGTCACGGTGAAGCGGTCGTCACCGGTCCGGGCCCAGTCCATGATCATGACCTCGGCCGCGGAGGACCGGTGCACGAACTGCCGGGGGACCCTGGCGGGTTCTCCGGATGCGCTGGAGCGGGGAGCCGACGGTTCGGCGTCCCGTCCGTCCCTGCCGGGCAGGGGGAGTCCGGTTCGGAAGGCGCTCGTGGACATTGCTCCCCCTGGGTACTGGTGCGGGACATGCGTGGTCAAGGGCTGACTCTGGCCCGAAAGTACATACCAACCGGTTTAATTTCTAGTGCCTCCGGGGCCCCTTTTGTCTCATGGCCCAGAAGGGGACAGTGTGGCGGGGGGTGCTTTCCGGGGATGCGGGTGCTGGCGTTCCCGGGTGCGTCCCGCCCTCCGCGCAGGTGCGTGCGAGGCGTACGGCGCCGGGGCGCGGATCGTGCGGGTGCGGGCAGGAGGCGGTAAGAAACCGCACGGGCGGTTGGTTTATAGTCATTGCCTGTTCTCCGGCAGGCACAGCGGTTCCCGGTAATCCCCCGGCAGTATCGGAGCAGTTGATGGTCAAGCAGGAACGTGCGGCACGCACGCGGGACTCCCTGATCCAGTCCGCGGCCGAGGTCTTCGACCAGGGCGGTTCGTCTGCGCCGTCGCTCACCCTGATCAGTTCACGGGCCGGGGTGAGCAACGGCGCGCTGCATTTCCATTTCGCGAGCAAGGCCGCTCTGGTGGACGCGGTCGGCGAATCGGCGCTGGTCCGGCTGCTGGCCGTGACCAACGGCGCGCGACGGCCGGGCCAGGGCCAGGTGCAGCTTCTCGTCGACGCGACCCACGCACTGGCCGGCGCACTCCGCGCCGATGTGGTGCTGCGGGTGGGATTCGCGCTGAGCGGGGATGCGTCGCGCTCGGCGGGGACGGATCTGCGGCAGCACTGGAGGAGCTGGGTCGAGCGGACGGTGCGGCAGGCCGAGGCCAGGGGCGAACTGCGCCGCGGGGCCGGGGTGCGCGAGACGGTGATGGCCGTGGTGGCGGTGACGATGGGGTTCGAGGTGCTCGGAACCCGGGACGCTGCGTGGCTCTCGTCGTCGACGGTCGCGGGGTTCTGGCAACTGCTGCTCCCGACGCTCGTGTCCGCGGACGTTCTCGCCGCGACCGACGCCGACGGAAGCCATGGCGTCCGGGCCCTGTACGGGTTCGGCGAGCGGTGAGCGGCAGGGACCGCTGAGAAGGGCGCGAGGTTCTCCCCCGGGCCGTGCCGGCCCATGCCCGGGAGGACAGGGGTACCGCCCCCGCCGCGCCGCCGTCGCGCGGGAACGGCTCCTGTCCAGGCTCCCGTCCGGTCCGGAAGAGGCTACGCCCGGCCCTCGACGGTCGTGCTGTCCACCGTGCCAGGGGCTTCGGTGGGCTCCGCTCCGGCGGGTGCCCGGTGTGCGGCGGAAGGGTCGGGGAGGTGGAGTTCGTGGTTCCGCCAGCGGGCGCGGAGCCAGCGGTCGTGACTGGCCACGACGACCGCGCCGGGCCCGGTGCCCAGGGCGGCCTCCAGTTCGTCGCACAACCGCGGGGACAGGTGGTTGGTGGGTTCGTCGAGGAGCAGGAGCTGCGGCGGGCGTGCCACCAGCAGGGCCAGGGCCAGCCGACGGCGTTGGCCGGCCGAGAGACGGCCGACCGGTTTGTCGAGGTCCGTGGTGTGCAACAGGCCCAGTGAGTCCAGCGGGAGAGCCTGGGCCCGGTCGGCGCCCAGGGTGTGCGCATAGGTTGTCCGCGCGGTCCGTTCCGGTCGGGCGAAGACGGTGTCCTGGGCGAGGAGTCCGACGGTCAGCCCGGTACGTCGTTGAACGGTACCCAGGGCCGTGAGCTGTCCGGCGAGCACGGACAACAGTGTCGATTTGCCGGTTCCGTTGTCGCCCGTGACGAGGAGGCGCCCGCTCGCGGTGATGTCCAGATGGCCGAGGGAGAGTCGGCCCGGCACCCGTACGTCGCGCAGGGAGACGAGCACACCCTCCGGGAGGTCCTCGCCGGTCGGAGCCGGGGCGGTGACGGTGGCGGTGGTGAGCGCGGTGGGGTGGAAGCGCAGCGGCCGCGGTGGTTGTGGGACCTGCTCGCGCCGGAGCGTCTCCAGCCTGCGGGCGGCGTTGCGTACCCGGCGCGAGACCTGGCTCTGGACGCGGCCGCCCCGGTGGCCGTAGCCCATCTTCTCGTTGTCGCGCCGCTCCCGGTCCGGTGCCACCCGGTGCGCGGTCACCTCGGTCGCGTGGCGCAGTGCTGCCAGTTCTTCCTGCTCCTCGGCGTAGCGGCGTTCCCAACGCTCCCGTTCGGCGTGCTTGTGCGCGAGGTAGGCGGTGTAGTTGCCTCCGTAGCGGACCGGGCCGTCCACAGCCGGGTCGAGGTCGATCAGGTCGGTGCAGACGGCATCGAGGAAGGCCCGGTCGTGGCTGGCGATCACGACGACTCCGGGCAGGGCGCGTACCTGTTCTTCCACGAACGCGGCGGCACGGTCGTCGAGGTGATTGGTCGGTTCGTCCAGCAGCAGGGCCGGAGGACGCCGTACCAGCAGGGCGGCCAGTGCGAGACGGCCCCGCTGGCCCCCGGAGAGGGAGTCGAGTCGCCTGCTGTGCGCGAGCGCGCCGAGGCCGAGCCCGTCGAGTACGGCAGCGGCGTGCCGGTCCGCGTCCCAGGATTCCCGTTCCTCGGCCTGCTCGAGCCGTCGGCCGTAGACGTCGAGGAGTCCGGCGAGGTCGGGAGAGTCCTGCGGGGCCAGGGCGATCCGGTCGGCGAGGCGCTCGAGTTCGGCGAGGTCCTCGCGGGCCTCGCGCAGCGCGTCGTCCAGGACCTCGGTGATCGTCGACGCGGGGTCGAAGGGAAGTTCCTGGTGCAGGAAGCCCGTTCCGGGCGGTCGGACGACGGTTCCGGAGTCGGGTTCGTCGATTCCGGCGAGCAGTCGGAGCAGGGTCGTCTTGCCGACACCGTTCTCCCCGATCAGGCCGATGCGGTGGCCGGGGGAGGCGGTGAGGGTGATGCCGTCGACGACTCGCCTGGTGCCCAGGGTGCGGACGAGGTCGGTGGCGGTCAGGGCTGGTCGGGACATGGTGATCCACCTGAGGTGAGGGGGTGCGGCCCGCCGGGCGGTTGTTCCGCCTCGGGCGCGGGCCCGGTCGCGGCCCGTGTTCACATGCCCGGCGCCCCCGTCCCGGCCCGCCCGCCGTGGTCGATGCGCGGCCGCCCGTCCACTCCGGACCGGAGGACCGGTCGTGACCGCGGGCGACGGAACGCGCGGGCGGCAGAGCTTCCGGCGCCGGTGTCTTCCCGGCAGCCGGAACGGCCGGTACGGGCAACGGAGGAGAGGGAGCCGACAGCGACCGGACAGGCGGAAGGCACGGCAAGGACAGCGGACACGGGGAGACCTCGAAGAACGTACGGGCAGGCGGAAACCGCTGCCCGGGACACGGACAAGAGCGAGAGGAACGACTGAACGGCCGCGGCGACGACGCTCCTGGGCATCGGCCGACGGCCCGACCGTTCGGGGTATCACCCCGAGATGTCGTCGTCGCCCACCATGTCTGGTCTCCTCGAATCCGGTACGCTGTACGGCCGGTTGTCCCTGTGGACGGCCGACACCGGGCGAGCCTAACAGCCCCGGCACACGAGACACCGTTCCACGGCCACGGGCGGGTCCCGCCCCCGCGCCCGGCCGGCCCGCTTCCCTTTCCGTCCCGGCCTGCCGGGCGCCCCCGCGCGCACGCGGCACGCATCCAGACGTACTTCAGTACCTCCGCCTCCCGCGGACCCGATGAAGGAGACCCGGACATGGCAGCCCCCTACGCGCCGAACGACCCCTACGACCACGGCATGCTCGACACCGGCGACGGCAATCTCATCTACTGGGAGACCTGCGGGAACCCCGACGGCAAACCCGCCCTCGTCGTCCACGGCGGCCCCGGTTCGGGCTGCTCGGCCGGTCCGCGCGGCTACTTCGACCCCGCGTACTACCGGACCGTCCTGTTCGACCAGCGCGGATGCGGCCGCAGCACCCCCCATGCCGCCGACCCCGCCACCGACCTGACCCACAACACCACCGACCAGCTGATCGCCGACATGGAACGGCTGCGCCGTCACCTCGGCATCGACAAGTGGCTGCTGTACGGCGGCTCCTGGGGCTCGACGCTCATCCTGGCGTACGCCGAGCGCCACCCCGAACGGGTCTCGGAGATTGTGATCGCCTCCGTCACCACCACCCGCCGCAGCGAGATCGACTGGCTCTACCGGGGTTCGGGTCGCTTCTTCCCGGAGGCGTGGCAGCGCTTCAGGGACGGGGTCCCCGAGGCCGGGCAGGACGGCGACCTCGTCGCCGCGTACGCCCGCCGGGTGAACAGCCCCGACCCCGAAGTACGGGCCAGGGCCACGGCCGACTGGTGCGCCTGGGAGGACGCCGTCCTGTCCGGCGAGCCCAACGGCGCACCCGATCCGTACAGCGGCAGGCCGCCCCGGGCCCGGCTGGGCCTGGTGAGGATCTGCTCGCACTACTTCGCCCACGGGGCCTGGCTGGAGGAAGGGCAGCTGATCCGCGAGGCGGGGCGGCTGGCCGGCATTCCCGGCGTCCTGATCCACGGCCGCCTCGACATCAGCAGCCCCCTCAGCACCGCCTGGGACCTCGCCCGTGCCTGGCCCGACGCGGAACTCGTGGTCATCGAGGACGCCGGGCACAAGGGCAGCGCCGCCATGGACGCCGCGGTGCTCACGGCACTCGACGGATTCGCCCGGCAGTAGGCCGCCCGAACGCCCCGCCCCGACATCAGCGGGCGGCGCGTCGCTCCAGGAACGCCGCGACCACCGACGTGAACCGGTCCGCGTCGTCGACCCACGGGCTGTGACCGGCCCCCGGCTGCACCGCGAACACCCCGTGGGGGAACAGCCCGGCGGCCTCGGCGACCGCCTTCGGCGGGCTGTTCAGGTCGAACTCCCCGGCCAGCAGCAGGACGGGGGCGTCGAGAGCGGTGAGTGCCGCGCGGGTGGCAGGGGGCGCGAAGGCGCCCTCGGCCCCGAAGTACGCGACGGCCTGCGTGTTGACCGGGCGGCTCGCCGCACGGTGCTGCCGTGCTGCCTCGTCCCACCGGCCGCAGAAGAACGGGTCGACGGCCGCCCAGTCATCACCGGTGCCCGCCATGACCGCCTCCAGGGCGGCGAACGCCGAAGGGAACCACGGCTCGTCCCTCCGCAGCCGCGCCAGCGCGCGCCGGTCCTCGGCGGTGACCGTGATGCCCAGGGCCCGGGCGCCGGGGGTAACCAGGACGAGCCGGCCGACGTTCTCCGGGCGGCGCGCCGCGTATCGCGTCACGACGTCCGCCCCGGCCGAGTGGCCGAGCAGATCGACCGTCGCCAGACCGAGATGGACACGGAGCGCCTCGATGTCCTCGGTGAGACGGTCGCAGCGGTACGAGGAGACGTCCACGGGCGGCGCGGACCGCCCCGTCCCTCGCAGGTCCAGGACGATCAGCCGGCGGTGTGCCGACAGCCCGCCGAGATCACCGAGGTAACGGGAGTCGGCCGGGCCGCCGGGTACACAGACGAGCGGAGCGCCGTCCCCGAGCACACGGTAGGCGAGCAGGGTTCCGTCGGACGCGCGAAATGTTGGCATGACACGGACCCTGACAGCCATAACCATGTTGTACAACCTGGTTATGGCAGGGCAGGGTGCGGAAGAGTGAGGGAGAGGGGCAGGGCATGACGGACGGAGGAAAGCGCCGGACCGGCGGGGAGCCCGCCGGCGACCGGGCCGGAGCACGGATCGGGGAGCCGATGGGAGAGCATTCCGGGGAGCGGGCCGGCGAACTGACGGAGGAACAGGCCGGGTTGATGCTCGCCGGGATGAACGAGGCCGTCCGCGCGGGCGAGGAGGCGCGTCGGCAGCGCACCGCGTTGATCGCTCTGCTGACCGGTCTCGGCTGGACGCAGGAACGGATCGCCCGCCTCGCGGACATGAGCCAGCCCGCCGTCTCCAAACACGTGGCCAAATCCCGGGCGAACGGCCTGAGCACCCCGATGGACCTCTCCCCGGAGCAGAGCGACGTCCCCTGGCTCGAAGGGCGGCTGTGGGCCCTGGCCGAGACGGTTTCGGACATCCTCGGAGGCGCCGCCCGCTGCACCCGGCACACCGAGGCCCTCGCCCGCGGCCGGAAGCACTTCACCCCCGAAACCGTCGACGAGTTGCGCCGACTCGTCGAGGAGGACCTGCGTCTGCACCGCGACGCACTTCCCACCGAATTCCGGAGCCTCTACGACCGCATCGGCCGCGCCCTGGACGTCCCGCCGAAGACGGCCCCGGTCCCGGCCGCCGCCCAGCCCTCCGTACGCCGCGTCCTCGCCCACCGTATCCAGCGGGACCTGCTCGCGGGTACGGCCTGAACCCTTCCCGGCGGCCCGGTACGGGGCGGGAAGGGTTCGGACCGTACCCGCCCGTGGGGGCGGGCGGTGGTTACCGTGTGGCGGCGGCCTTGAAGGCGCGACGGGCCCAGATGTAGCCGATGAGGGCGAGAGCCAGGCACCAGGCGAGGGCGACGGCCGCGCTGGAGCCGATCCCGGTGCCGAGCCACAGGCCGCGCAGGGTTTCGATGACCGGGGTGAAGGGCTGGTGCTCGGCGAACCAGCGCAGTCCGGAGGGCATGGAGTCGGTCGGCACGATGGCGCTGCCGAGGAACGGCAGGAACGTGATCGGCATCGGGATGTTGCTGGCGCTCTCCACGGTTTTGGCGGCCAGGCCGATGGCGGCGGAGAGCCAGGTCAGCGCGGTGGTGAGCAGGGTGAGCAGGCCGATGGCGGCGAGCCATTCGACGGGGGTCGCGTCGGGGCGGAAGCCCAGGAGGAGGGCGACACCGATGACCAGGGCGATGCTGGCCATCGTCTGGATCACACCGCCCACGACATGACCGGTGAGGAAGGACCCCTGGGAGATCGGCATCGTGCGGAAGCGGCTGACGATGCCCTCGGTCTTGTCGACGCAGACGCTGATCGCCGCGGTCAGGGAACCGGAGGTGGCGGCCATCAGGATGATGCCGGGCGCCACGTAGTCGATGTACGAGCCGCTGCCGGTGGGCAGTTGGCTGATCCCGTCGCCCAGGGCGTTGCCGAAGGCGTAGTTGAACAGCAGCAGCATCATGAGGGGCATGATGACGACGGTGAGCGTCAAGGACGGGTAGCGCAGGGCCTTCTTGAGACTGCGCCGCAGCATCGTCCGTGAGTCCCGGACGGCGTAGGACAGGGTGGCCATCAGACGTTCTCCTTCGGCGGCACGGGAACGGCGGTGGTGGTCGCGGGTCCCTCCGCGAGGCGGGGGCGGCCGGTGAGGGTCAGGAAGACGTCGTCCAGGTCAGGGGTGTGGACGGTGAGGGACTCGGCCGGAACGCCGGTGGCTTCCAGGGCGTCCAGCACGGCCCGCAGGCCGGTCACGGAGCCGTCGCCGGGGATCCGCAGGGTGAGGGTCTCCTCGTCGCGGGCGGCGGTGCCGAAGACGGCCGCGGCGGCCGCCAGGTCCCGGGGCCCGGCGAACCGTACCTGGATGTGGCCGCCGGGGACGAGCCGCTTCAGCTCGTCGGCGGTGCCTTCGGCGATCAGCCTGCCGTGGTCCAGTACCGCGATGCGGTCGGCGAGCTGATCGGCCTCCTCCAGGTACTGGGTGGTCAGGAAGACGGTCACGCCCTCGTCCTTGACCAGGCCGCGGATGATGTCCCACATGGTGCGCCGGCTGCGCGGGTCGAGTCCGGTGGTGGGTTCGTCGAGGAAGATGACCTGCGGGTCACCGACCAGCGTCATCGCCAGGTCGAGCTTGCGGCGCATGCCGCCGGAGAAGGTGGCAGCGGTCCTGCCCGCCGCCTCGGACAGTTCGAAGCGGCGCAGCAGTTCCGCGGCCCGCCGCCTGCCCTCGGGCCGGGCCAGGTGGTACAGGTCGGCCATCAGGAGCAGGTTCTCCTCGGCGGTCAGCAGGTTGTCGACGGCCGAGAACTGGCCGGTGACGCCGATCGAGGAACGCACGCCCTCGGTGTCCTGGGCCAGGTCGTGGCCGACTATCCGGGCCGTGCCCGCGTCGGGGCGCAGCAGGGTGGACAGGATCTCCACGGTGGTGGTCTTGCCGGCACCGTTGGGCCCGAGCAGCGCGAAGACGGAGCCTTCGGCGATGTCCAGGTCGATGCCGTCGAGCACGAGTTTTTCGCCGTAGGACTTGCGGAGTCCGGTGGCGCTGATCGCCGGGGGCTTCGCGGTCGCCGTGATCGGCGCGGATGTTGTCTGGGCAGCGGTCATGCCGCTCTCCTTCCGGGAGGGGCGGGACGAGCAGGACGAGTGGAACAGACGGTGCGGGTGGTGCTGCTGGAACAGGCAGTACGGGTAGGGGTGTTGCGAAGGATCAGGCGCGGCGGACCACGATGTTGCCGACCGAGGTCCTTGCGTGGATCTCGGCGGTCTCGTCGCTGTCCGCCGGGCCGGAGGAGGCCGTGAGCGAACTGTGCACCGTGCCGTACTTCGCGTTCAGGTCGAGCCAGGCGGCGGTGCCGTCGTGGATGCCGATCTCGAGGTCGCCGACGGTGGCGTGCAGGTCGACCCGGCCGCGGACCACGTCGCCGACGAGGATGCGGCCGTTGGCGGTCGTCGCGTCGACCCCGGCACGGGCGGTGCCGATCTCGATCCGGCCGTTGGCGGACTTCGCGGTGACCGTGCCGTGTGCGGTGCCCACGGAGACGTCACCGTTGGCGGCCTGGCACTTCAGGGCGCCGGTGACCTCGCCGATCCCGGTGGCGCCGTTGCTGTTCTTCACGGTCGCCGCGCCGGTGACCGTACCGATCTCGATGCGGCCCGAGCCGGTGATCTCGATGTCCCCGGACGAGCGGGTGAGGCGGATGTCGCCGTGATCGGTCCTGAGAGCGGCGCCCGCCGCCTCGTCGGCCCGGATGTCGCCCAGCGAGGTGCGGAGCGTGACGTTCCCGAGCGGGCCCGCGCAGACGAAGTCGCCCATGCCGGAGGCGCCCTGGACCTCGGACCCCGAGGGAAGCTCGACGGTCACCTCGATGGCACCGGGCTTCCCGAACAAGGACCGCCTTCTCGGAGTCCGCACGGTGAGGCGGCCGCCCTCGCAGGTGACCCGCGTCTGCTGCACGGCGCGTACGTCGTTGTCGTCGGACCCGTCACGCGGCAGCACCTCCACGACCGTGTCGGTGCGCTTGCCGGCGGTGATGCGGGCGGTGCCGACCTCCAGTTCGAGGTCGGCGAAGATCGGTTCGGGGGTTTCGAAGGAAGGCATGGCTGTCCCGTCCTAGTGGCGTGTGCCGGTGAACCCGCAGGTGGGGCGGGTGAGGTGTGGTCGCGTCGGTGGACCGTTGATCCGTCTGTGCGGAGCTGGGAGAGACGAGGGAGGAAGCGGTGGCCGGGTGCCTTCGCGTGTGTCGGCCATGACCCGCCGGATACGCCCGGGGGCAGGTCCTAGCGGACCCAGCCGGTGAAGCCCCGTCCGCTCGGGGTGGTGGTGCGGGTGGCCGGGCCGGTGTTCCCGGCACCGTCGAGCGCGAGGGAAACGGCGCGTACGAGCCAGGCGTTGACCGACAGGCCCTCCGCCGCCGCGGCGCCCTCGGCCCGGCTCTTGAGATGGGCGGGCAGCCGGAAGTTGATCCGCGCCATCGCACCGTCGTCGGCGTCCGCGGGCGACGGGGGCGGTGCGATGGCGGCGGTTGCCGCGACCGGCTCCTCCGCTTGCTGGAGCGGTTCGGGCGCGGGCGGCTGCGTCACGACGAACTCGGGGTCGAGCCCGCGCAACCGGACATCGACCGAACCGGGCGCCAGCTCCCGGGTGACCTCGCCCATGGCCGCGGACAGCGCGTTGAGCAGGGTCAGCCGGGCGGCTGACTCCAGCGGGGCGGTGAGCCGCTCGGCCAGGGCGCGGGCTTCGTCACCACCGGCATCCGCTGCCACGGCAAGTTCTCGGCGGAGGTTGTCCACGTAGGGCGTGAGGTCCATGACGCCATGATGGCACATGGATGGCGCCATGGCGAGCCAATGCGGCGCCTTGATGGCACCAGCATCGATGACCTGCGGATTCTTGCTCTCCAGGATGCGTCTGGCAGCCTGTGGCGCCCTCCGGTGTCACCGTGGCAGCAGTTTGGCGCCATCTGGTGTCATGCGTGCGCCATGGCGCGGGTGTGATGGCGCCGCGGGTGGTGCGGTGTGGCCCCGGATCAGGCGGCGGCCCAGGGGACGCGGCAGACATGGGCCGTGTCCGCCGGGCACAGGGCGCCGGTGACCGCCTTGCGGACCGCCCGCCAGGTCCGCAGGGAGCACTTCATGCGGACGCGCAGCTCGACCGGCTCCCGGGCACCGCTGTCCAGACCGGGGTTCTCCCAGGTCCACTGCTCGGCCAGGAGGTCGTACGCCTCGGCGGTCGTCAGCCCACTGCCCGGCAGCGTGCGCACCACCGCGATCTCGTGGGCCCGCACGGCCCGGGAGGCCATGGCCTTGTCGACGATCCCCCGGACCCGGGCCAGTCCCTGTTCGTCCGCATAGAGGCCGAATCGCATCACGCGTGTCCTCATCGTCGTACTCCTTCCGTTCCCGGTCCTCGCGGTCCTGTCACCCCCGCCGGTCCGCGCCCTGCGGTCCTGTTGCGCGGGCGATCGTCTCCGCCCCGCGTCCGCGTCGATCTCGCCCCGGTCCGCGTGGAGTGCCGTGAACACGGGCGTCGGCTGCGCTCCGCTTCCGCGTCCATGGCGTGAAGCGGCCGCCGGCACGGCGCGAAGGCCGTAGGGTCCTCGTCCATGACCGACCTCGCTCCCTCCTCCTCGTACCTGGCGACCACGGCGGACGCCTACGGCGCCGTCGCCTCCCTCTACGCCGACCTCGTCCAGGACTCGCTGACCGCGCTGCCGCTGGACCGCTCGTTCCTGGCCGTGTTCGCCGAGCTCGTGACGGCCGCGGGCGGCGGGCCCGTCGCCGAGCTGGGATGCGGTCCCGGATACCTCACCGCGCATCTGCGGGACCTGGGGCTGGACATGTTCGGCGTGGACCTGTCGCCGACGATGGTCGACCTCGCCCGCGAGACATACCACGACCTGCGGTTCGAGGTCGGTTCGATGCAGGCCCTGGACCTGCCCTCCGGTGAGTTGGCCGGGATCGTCTCCTGGTACTCGGTCATTCACACTCCGCCGGGCGAGCTTCCGCCCTACTTCGCCGAGTTCCAACGGCTCCTCGCCCCCGGCGGCCATCTCCTGCTCGCCTTCTTCGAATCGGAGGGCGGGCCGGTCACCGCGTTCGACCACAAGGTGACGACGGCCTACCGGTGGCCGGTCGACGGCCTCGCGGACATGGCCAGCGAGGCCGGGTTCACCGAGGTCGGCCGGATGCTGCGGGAGCCGTGCGAAGGCGAACGGTTCCGCCGCGGCCACCTGCTGATGCGCCGCGTCTACGGCGAGGGGAACGAGAAGTAGAGCGCGTCGCTGTAGAAGGAGGCGAAGTGCTGCTCCCAGTCCTTCCGGACGGAGGCCAGCCACGCCTCGTCCCGGCCGGACACCGCCGCCTCGGCGCGGGCCACCGCGTCGGGTATGTCATGGGCGACCAGGGACTCCACCGCCGCCTCGGGATCCTTGTCGTGGAGGGAGACCATCTCCCCGGTCTCCAGCACGAAGAACCGGTCCCGCTGCTTGTCCAGGTGTGCCGTGGTCCGGGCGACGCACTCGGCGAAACCGCCGTCGTCCTCAAGCCCCTGTCCGACGACGCGCAGGAGGCCGAGGAGCAGGTCGGCACCGCCGTCGAAGTCGGCGGCGATGCCGATCCGCGGGTTCCAGATCATGGAAGGGACCACGGACGTGCCGCGACCGACGAGCAGTTGGTGCGCCAGCGGAATGCTCCAGTTGTGCTCGGAGACGCAGCGGATCCTCTGCGGGACCGCGTCCGCGGTGGGCGGTGTGTTCGTGGAGTAGAGATAAGAGCGGTTGGCCATGACGGCGACTCTAGCCCCGGGGTCTGACACCGCCTCATGCGTGCGGCCGTCCCGCCCCGGTGCACCGCTGTGAGCAGTGCGAGTGTCCAGGGGCGGCACGGCCGTACCGGGCCGCGTACCGGGGTGTTCAGTCCACCGGGACCAGGGTCAGGTAGGCCATGCCGAGCACGCCCCGGTAGCCGCGCAGCCAACTCTCCCGGTGTCGGTCGGCGCGTTCACGGGTCTCCTGTGCCAGCGGGTGGCCGGGGTGGGCGGCCAGCCACTCCTCCACGTCCGCGAGGTAGCCGGACTCGAAGTGCTCCCACTCGTCGTCGCCGGCCGTCTCGATCCACGCGGGCCGGAACCCGGCGGACACCGCGAGATCGGCGATCCCGGCCAGGTCGTGGTACTCGTCGGCACGGGCGTCCGGCCACATGACGGCCAGTTCGGCGCTGGTGGGGGTGCGCTGCCAGAATCCTTCGGCGAGCAGGACCCGGCCCCCCGGCCTGACGCATCGGCGCAGGGCGGCGAGGGCTTCCGCGGTGTGGGGCGGGGCGGACGCGTCGCTGAAGACGTGGCTGGCACCGAGGCACAGGACGACATCGGCGGGCTCGTACCCGGCCTCGGCGGCGGACTTCTCGATGAACTCCACCCGGCTCTCCAGCCCACGGGCCCTGGCGTTCGCCCGTCCCCGGGCAAGGTCCTCGGCGTTGAGGTCGATCCCCACCCCGCGCGCGCCTGGCACGGCGTCGAGAACGCGGAGCATGAGTTCGCCCCAGCCGCATCCGATGTCCAGCACCCGCGCGGGAGAGGCCCGGGCGAGTCGGCCGACGATCTGTTCGGCCCGTGCCTCGGAGAGGGGTCCGCAGAAGGTGAGTTGGGTCAGGCGGGGAGGGGTGTCGGTTCCGGTCATGCGGAGCATGTTAGATGCGTCCGGCAGGCGTCCACGGGGTCGTTGGGGCCGACGCGCACGTCTGTGGTATTCCCGGAGCGTCCACGTCGCTCCCGGGCTGCGGTCGAGCGGGGAGACCTCGCCCGCCGGGCGCGTCCCGGCGCCGTCGCTCCGGCCGCTGGCACCGGTCCGGTCCGGTCCGCCCGCGCGCCGGCCCGTCCTGTTGTCGGTCGCCGACGGCGCTATTCGTGATCGGCCGCGGACAGGGCTTCGGTGACCATGCGGGTGGCGAAGTCGTGGTCGTCGGTGAGGCGGTTGATGTGCTCCGCGAGCAGCAGCGCGGTGGCCTCCAGCGCGGTCAGCTCGTCCGGGGCCCAGTCACCGTACTGTTTGCGCCACAGGGTCGGGCTCAGCCCGATGCCGGCGGAGATGACCAGCCCGGCCATGGTGGGGATCACTTCGGGGCGCACGCTCCTGGTCATCATGCGCATCGAGCCCACGAGGCTGGGCACCACGTACTCGATGACGTCCCTGTCGTGCGCCTCGTAGGTCTGGCGGAGCCACTGCATGAACACGTAGACGAGCGTGCATGCCCCGTCCACCACCTCGAAGGCTTCCTCGGGCTCCATCGACGCGGTGAACTGGTCGGTCAGTCTCTGCTGCTCGGAGTCCGTCCCGGTGGGGCCGTCGTAGATGGACTTGAGCCGGGAGTCGATCGCCAGGATCGCTACGCCCACGTCGCCGACGGGGGCGTACTTGGGGTCGCAGGGTGATGACACAGGAATCCTCCTAGGAGACCGTGGGCAACGCGCCGTGTACGTACGGTAGCTGCTGGGAGGGTGCATGTAGTACGGATCCCGCCGAAGTGGGCGGCTGTTCACGCCGACCGGGCTCGGGTGGCCGCCGGGAACGGTGCGCGCTCACGTCCCGGCGGCGCCCAGACCGGTGCGGAACCGCATCCGGTACTCCGTCGGGGTCGTGCCGAGCTTGCGCCGGAACGCCCGTACGAGGGTGTCGGTGGTGTTGAACCCGAAGGCGGACGCGATCCGTTCGAGGGTGTCGTCGGTGGACTCCAGGCGGCTGCGCGCCCGTTCGACCCGGACCGACTCGATGTAGGAGCTGGGGGTGGTTCCCAGCTCGGACTTGAAGATGCGGGTGAGCTGCCGCTCGCCGACATGCGCGTACGCGGCGAGGTCCGCGACGGTGAGCCGCTCGCCGATCCGGTCCATGATGTGGTGGCGCAGGTCCTCGATGCGCCGGGTCGTGGACGGCGGCTCCAGCGGAACGCTGAACTGGCTCTGCCCGCTCGGCCGCTTCAGGTACATCACGAGCTGCCGGGCCACGCGCAGCGCGGCGGCCTCGCCGAAGTCCTCGGAGACCAGGGCGAGCGACAGGTCGAGGCAGGAGCTGATGCCCGCGCCGGTCCACACCTCGCCCTCGCGGATGAAGATCGGGTCGGCGTCGACCCGTACCCGGGGGTGCTCCTCGGCGAGTTGGGCGGCGGTCGACCAGTGGGTGGTGGCCCGTTTCCCGTCCAGCAATCCGGCGGCGGCGAGGATGTGCGCCCCGACGCAGACCGACGCGATCCGCCGGGACGCTGTGGCCAGTTCCCGTACCCGTGTGACCACGGCCGGGTCGGTCAGGGCGCGGACCCGGCCGTCGGCACCGGTCTCGACCGAGCCGGGAACCAGCAGGGTGTCGATGCTCCGGCCCGCCACCTCCCCGAAGGTCGCGTCGGGCAGGACCCGGACCCCGGCGGAGGTGGTGACGGGGTCGTTGGTCTCGGCGGCGAGGAGAACGGTGTAGCCCGCCGCGGCGTTCTGGTCGCGTCGGTGGAGGGCGAACACTTCGGGCGGCCCGGTGACGTCGAGGAGGTCGACGCCGTCGAACAGGACGATGACGACGAGTCGTTCGGTGGTGTGCATGGGGTCTCCGTGGCGCTCGGTTGCCGTCGGCGGCCGGGCCGATCGGCGATGTCGGTTTCTGCATGTTAGACGGCATTGCCGACACGTGCGGGTGGTCGTAGCGTTCCTTGCGTATCCCTGGAACACGACCTGAGGCGGATCTTTCATGGCCACGAAGACGTTGCGTGAGCTCACCGGTCTCGACGAGACCCCCGCGAAACTCGCGGAGTCGACCTTGATCCTGGTGGACTACCAGAACACCTACACCCGTGGTGAGTTGGAGCTGGAGGGGTGGCGGGCCGCGCTCGACGCCGCGGCCGAGCTCCTGGCACGGGCCAGGGAGGTGGGCGCGGAGGTGATTCACGTCGTCCACGACGGCGGGGAGGGGAGCCTGTACGACGTCGAGGCGTGGACCGGCGGGATCCATCCCGATGTGGCGCCGACGGAGGGTGAGCGGGTCGTGCGGAAGAAGGCTCCGGACGCCTTTGTCGGTACGGACCTGGGCGACCATGTGGACGCCGCCGGGCACCAGGACATCGTCGTCATCGGATTCATGACGCACATGTGCGTGACGTTCACCGCGCAGGGGGCGTTCCTGCGCGGCAACCGCCCCACCGTGGTGGCCAACGCCTGCGCGTCGCGAGGATTGCCGGTGCTGGGTGCGGAGTTGGGTGCCGATCAGGTGCACAGCAGCGGGCTTGCTGTGATTCGTGATCTCTACGGTGTTGTGGTGGCGAGTGGTGACTCCCTGGGCTGATCCGCCGGGCTCCGGGCGGGCGGGCGTGCAGGTCCGTGGGGGTCTGGTTTCCGGGCCGCCACGCTGTCACGCCCGGCCCGCCGGTGGGGGAGGCGCCGGGGCAGGCGGCGTCAGGGGGTGACGAGGGGGAAGTTCCGGTCGCCGGGGTCGAGGAGTGCGGCGAGACGGGTCAGCGCGGACAGGTCGCCCTCGGCCCGGATCCCCGCGCTCTCCAGTTCTTGTGGGTCGAGTCCTTGTCCCACGAGGGTGGCCAGTGAGGCGGCTGTCGCGGAGAGGGTGACGCCCGGGGCGGATTTCTGGGGGGCTGTGGTGTGGGTGAGGACTCCGTTGGCCAGGCGCAGGCGGTAGCGGTCGCGGGTGTCGGTGAGATGGATGTCGATGGTGATGTGTTCGTTCCAGGCTCTGGGGCCGTCGACCCGGACGGCGAGCGCGTCGAACAGCATCGGTGGGGTGAGGTTGGCGACGATGTCGGGTGACGCCACGAGGGTCGGTGTGCCGAACCGCCCTTCGCGCAGTTCGGCGGCGCCACAGAGGTAGAAATTGCGCCAGGTTCCGTTCTCCGCCCCGTAGCCGAGCTGTTCGAAGGTGTCGGCGAGCAGTTCCAGGGCCGCGGTATGTCCGGGTTCGGCGAAGACCACGTGGCTGAGGACTTCGGCCGTCCAGCGGAAGTCGCCCGCGTCGAACGAGCCGCGTGCCTTCTCGACCACGGTGTCCGCACCACCCATGAACGCGACGTAGCGCCGTGCCGCCTCGGCCGGGGGGTGCTGCCACAGATGGGCGGGGTTGCCGTCGAACCAGCCCATGTAACGCTGGTAGACGGCCTTGAGGTTGTGGCTGACCGAGCCGTAGTAGCCGCGTGTGTGCCAGGCGTTCTCCAGGGCGGGCGGCAGCTGGAGGTGCTCGGCGATCTCGGCGCCCGTCCAGCCCTTGTTGATCAGGCGTAGCGACTGGTCGTGGAGATAGCCGTACAGGTCGCGCTGGGTTTCCAGGAACGTTACCGCCCTTTCCCGGCCCCAGACCGGCCAGTGGTGGGACGCGAACACGACATCGGTCGCGTCGCCGAACAGGCCGATCGTCTCGGTGAGCGCCTTCGACCAGGCGTTGGGGTCGCGGACGACGGCCCCGCGCAGGGTGAGGAGGTTGTGCAGGGTGTGGGTGGCGTCCTCGGCCGCGCACAGGGCCCTGGAGGCGGGGAAGTGGATGAGGAGTTCGGCCGGTGCCTCGGTGTCGGGGGCCATCTGGAAGACCATCCGCACCCCGTCGACGGTCTCCTCCTGCCCGGTCGTGGTGACGGGCAGGGTCGGCGGGATCAGGGTGACGGTTCCGGTGGACGTCGTCTGGCCCAGGCCGGCCCCCACCTGGCCCCGTGCCCCGCGTGTCAGCGCCGCCCCGTACATGTAGGCGGCGCGCCGGGCCATGGCGGTGCCCGCGTACACGTTCTCGGCGACCGCGTGCTCGGTGAACCCCTCCGGCGCGATCACCGGGACCCGCCCCGCGTCCACGTCCTCCTGCGTGGTGACTCCCTTCACCCCGCCGAAGTGGTCGACGTGCGAGTGGGTGTAGACGACCGCGCTCACGGGGCGTTCGCCCCGGTGTTCGCGGTACAGGGCCAGTGCCGCGGCGGCGGTCTCGGTCGAGATCAGCGGGTCGATGACGATCACGCCGGTGTCGCCCTCGACGAACGTGATGTTCGACAGATCCAGGCCGCGTACCTGGTAGATGCCCTCGACGACCTCGAACAGCCCCTGTTCGGCGACCAGCCGGGACTGGCGCCACAGGCTCGGGTTCACCGTGTCGGGGGCCTCGCCGTCCAGGAAGGCGTACGTGTCACCGTCCCATACCGCCGTGCCGTCCGCCGTGGTGACGGCCCCCGGCACCCGTCGCGCGATCAGTCCGCGCGCGGCGTCCTCGAAGTCCTGCGTGTCTCCGAAGGGGAGGCTCTCCAGCAGTTCCTTGTGCCGGCGGACGACGGACGGGTGCGGGGGCTTCGGCGCGTGCGCGGGAACCGGTGTGTGCGTCATACGGAAAGGATTGTCCGGTTTCCCGTGAAACGCTCCGAGGCTCGCCCGGCCTGCGGCAACCCTCACCCGGCCCCCGCGCCCCCGTGTCACTGCTTGCGCGGGTGCGTGTGGGCGAACCCGTCTCAGTGGAGCTGGCCGGGTTCGTAGGAACCGGCCGGCTGACGGGAGAGGACGTTCAGCCGGTTGACCGTGCCCATGAAGGACACCAGGAGGACGAGGGCGGCGAGCTGCTCCTGATCGTAGTGCGCGGCCGCCTTCGCCCACACGGCGTCGGTGACTCCGTCGGCCCCGTCCGCGATGCGGGTGCCTTGTTCCGCCAGTTCGAGTGCGGCCCGCTCGGCTTCGGTGAAGACGGTGGCCTCCCGCCACGCGGCGACCAGGTTCAGTCGTACCGGGGTTTCGCCGGCAGCGGCGGCTTCCTTGGTGTGCATGTCGATGCAGAAGGCGCAGCCGTTGATCTGGCTCACCCGCAGCGCGACGAGTTCCTGCACCGCCGCGGGAAGCGGCGACTGCCTGAGGATCCTGCCCACCGCGGTGACGTGCTTCAGGGCCTTGCTGATGGTCGGGTCGGTGAAGTAGTCGATTCGGGCGTCCATCGTCGTGCTCCTTCGTGTGTGTCCGTGTCCTCACTCCTGTGACGGGACGGGCCGCCCCGATGTGACAACCCTGGATGTGATCTGGGTCTCGCCACCCTGGGTGTGCCGGGCCGACGCGGACCGGCACGGTCGCTTCCGCCCACCGTTTGCCGTCCATGTCCGGTGGTCCGTCATATGTCGTGCGTGGTGTCCGGCGCGCGGGACGAGAGGCAGTCCTTAGCATGATCGCCATGGACATCACCATCCACACGAGCGTTCTCCCGCATGACGATCCGGAGCAGTCCCTCGTCTTCTACCGCGACGTCCTCGGATTCGAGGTCCGCAACGACGTCGGCCAGGGCCGGATGCGCTGGATCACGGTCGGTCCCGCCGGTCAGCCCGGCACATCGATCCTTCTGGCCCCGCCGGCCGCCGATCCCGGCATCACCGAGGACGAACGCCGCACCATCGCCGAGATGATGGCCAAGGGGACCTACGGCTGGATCCTGCTGGCCACCCACGACCTCGACACCGTCTTCGGACAGGTCGAGTCGCGCGGCGCCGAAGTCGTCCAGGAACCCACCGAACAGCCCTACGGCATGCGCGACTGCGCCTTCCGCGACCCAGCGGGCAACCTGGTCCGCATCCAGGAACTCCGCTGACCCCTCCCGGCCGCACGACCGGGAACACACGCGCCCCCGTCCACGCGCACGAGGGGCTCCACACGGACGGGGAGAACGATGGACCGCACCCACGGTACGGGCGATGGATGGGTGGGCGAACGGATACGCCTGCGCGGGGTCGAGCCCGAGGACTGGGAGGGCTTCCGGGACCTGGCCCGCGACACCGACGACGCCCGCGCCGCCGGCCCCGTCGACCCCCCGCGCTCCGCCGCCGGATTCCGCGCCTGGACCACCGAACGGGCCCTGCGCCCGCCGGGAGGCGACACGTTCCGCCTGGTCGTCGAGACACTCGACGACCAGGACTTCGCCGGATCGGTGACCGTCGCCCACACCGACACCCGCGCCGGCCGGTTCATGACCGGCATCGAGATCGCCCGTGGACACCGCCGCAAGGGCTACGCCACCGAAGCGGTGTGCCTGGTCCTGGCCCACATGTTCACCGAACAGCGCTGCCACAAGTGCGAAGTGGAGGTCTACGCCTTCAACGACGCCTCCCTCGCCCTGCACCGCGCACTGGGATTCTCCGAGGAGGCACGGCTGCGCCGGCACGAGTTCATCGCGGGCACCTACCACGACGTCGTCCTGCTCGGCATCACCGCGGCCGAGTTCCAGGCCGCCCGCCCCCGCCCGGAACCCCGCTGACCCCCGGGGCGGATCAGTCCAGACAGAACTCGTTGCCCTCGGGATCGGCCATCACGATGAACCCGGCGCTCAGCGGGGGAGCGGGTTCGTCACGACGCACCCGGCTGGCCCCCAGGGCCACGAGCCGGGCGCACTCGGCCTCCAGCGCCGCCATCCGCTCGCCGCCGGCCAGCCCCGGTGCCGCACGGACATCGAGATGGACCCGGTTCTTGGCCTCCTTGCCCTCCGGCACCCGCTGGAAGAACACCCGGGGACCGAGCCCCCGCGGGTCCTCGATCGCCGACCGCGCGTTGCGCTGCTCCTGCGGTACCCCGATCCCGGCAAGGAAGGTGTCCCACGCCGCCAGCGGGTCACCGCCCTCGGGCACCTCCACCCCGGGCGGCCCCGGGTGGACGTAACCCAGCACGTCGCGCCAGAAGCACGACAGCGCACGCGGGTCACGGGCATCGAAAGTGACCTGGATGTCACGGCTCATCGGAGAACTCCGTTCACAGCGAACTTGCCCGCCGGCACAGGACCGTGCCGGCGGGAGGACCAGGAACACCTTGACATCGAAAAAGGACAGAACCGGTCCGCTTTTCCTGGCAGAGTGATCCGCATGGACGCGACCGACAGCCCCGAGCGAGGGACGACGGAACGGGTGCTCGCCCTCCTCGGCCTGCTCCAGCAGCAGAACACCTGGACCGGCCCCGAACTGGCCGCGCGGCTCCACACCACCCCGCGCACCGTGCGGCGCGACATCGGACGACTGCGCACACTCGGCTACCCCGTACACGCCGCCCTGGGGGTCCGGGGCGGGTACAGCCTGGGCCCCGGACAACAGCTCCCACCTCTCCTTCTCGACGACGAGGAGGCGATCGCGACCGCCGTCTGTCTGCTTCTCGGCGCGGAGAACCCCGCCACCACGGACACTGCCGGGACCGGAGCCGGGGGCAGGGAAGGGAGAGGGGGAGGTGATGCGGCGCTGCGTGCGCTGACCAAACTCGACCAGGTCCTGCCCGCCCGGCTGCGCGAGGAGGTACGGGCGCTGACCGTGTCGGTGGAGTCCTTCGGCCAGGGGCGCGCCCCGGCCGATCCCGAGGCGCTCATGACGCTGGCCCGGGCATGCCGCGACCGGACCGAGGCCGGTTTCGACTATCCGTCCAGGGCCGGAGTGACCGCGCGCCGTGTCGAGCCCTACCGCTTGGTCGCCTCCGACCGGCGCTGGTACCTGCTGGCGTGGGATCTCGACCGTGATGGCTGGCGCACCTTCCGCGTCGACCGGATGTCCGGGGTGACCGCCCGGACCTGGCGCTTCGTCCCGCGCCCCGCTCCTGACGCGGCGTCCTACGTGCAGGAGGGCGTCGTGAGCCGCGTCTACCCGCACCGGGCCCGTTTCCTGGTGCACGCCCCCGCCGCGACGGTCCGTGCGCAGGTCCCGGTGTCGGCGGCCGTGGTGCACCCGCGGGGCGAGGAACGCTGCGAGGTGGTCAGCGGTGCGGCCGACCTGGACTCCGTGATCCTGCATGTCCTTCTGCTCGGACACGAGTTCCAGGTACTCGATCCGCCGGACCTGGGCGACCGCTGCCGTGCCCTGGCCGGCAGACTGCTGGCCGCCGCCCATCCTCCACCCGCACCCCCGGAGGGGGGACGGCCCCGCCCGGATCTCCCGAAACCATGAGCAACACCCCCGCTCTGCAACGGGGTTGTCCGGGCGGGGGCCGCGGCCGTTGGGCGTCATTCCCGCCGCGCCCGGGGCGCACCGGCTCGGGCGCACCGGGCGCCCCCGCTCCTGCGCCCGCGTACAGGGTGGTGGTGCTCCGGTTCCGGGCGCTTCTTTGTCATCCGTGTGGGTGATGACCACGGGCACCGCCGAACCGTACGTTGACTGTGCGTGTGCGGGGTGGCCCCACACACGTCCCTTTCTCCTCGTCCTGGCACCATGCCCCGGTCGGCACAGCGCCCCGCTCCGCTCCCTCCTGGTCCTGTGCCGCTGGATCCGACAGTGCGCGCCGCTGCCCCCGTCCACGCGCCATGGAACGGGGCCACCCCGCACTGCCCTCCCGGGCCCGGGCCTTCCCGGAAACCGCCGTGCACCACACCCTGCGCAGAGGAGTCGCCTTGGCCGAGTGCCGTGCCGTTCTGCCCCCGGGGCAGAACCCCCGTCCTCCCGGCGGACGTGCGTCCCGAACCGCCGCCCGCACCCGGATCGACACCCCGTGACCCCGCCCGCGCACACCCTCACCGGTGCCCGCCATCGCCGGATACCCGCCGCGGCGGGCCCCGTCGATCTCTGGTGGTACGTCGCCCCGCACGGCCGCCCGCTGCCCGGCCGGACCCTGCTGCGCCACGCCGTCGCCTTCCGCCAGGCACGCCCCGTCACCTCCGTCACCGTGGTCCGCGACCCTCTCGGCCGGCCCGAACTCGCCCCGGGACAGAACCTGCTGCCCCTGCGCCTGGCCGCCGCCCACTGCGGCCCCGTGACCGTCGCCGCCCTGCTCCCGTCTCCCCGGGACACCACCCGCATCGGTATCGGCATCGAGCACCTCGTCTCCATGCCCCCACCGCACCTGCTGCGGTCCGCGCTCCGGCCCGGGGAGGACACCGCGGCCCCCGGCCGACCCGTGGCCCTGCGCAGGGAGGAGTTCCTCACGCTCTGGACGGCCCGGCAAGCCGTCGCCAAGACCCTGGGCTGGTCCCTCCTACGGGCACTCGTCGACACCGAGATCGCCCTGCGTCCCCGCCTCTGCCTGGCCCGCATCGGTCACGACACGACGCCGCGCGGCTGGCAGTTGATCCCCTTGACCCTGCCCGGAGCGCCCCACACGGTCACCCTCGCCCTCCACCAGCCCCCGCCCCGCCCACGACGGGAGACCCGATGGACCTCACCGGCAGGACGGCACTGATCACCGGCGGCACCCGGGGAACCGGCCTGGCCATCGCCCACACCCTCCACGCCCACGGCGCCCGCGTCCTCATCACCGGCCGCTCCCGGGACAGCGGCCGCACCGCCCTCGCCCGCCTCGGCCCCGGCGACGACATCGCCCTGTGCGTGGCCGACGCCACCGACCGGGCCGACGCCGAACGCGCCGTCGACGAAACGGTCGAGCGCTACGGACACCTCGACATCGTCGTCAACAACGTCGGCGGCGCCCCCGCCCCCACCCCCGTCACCGAAACCACCGACGAAACCTGGCACCACACCCTCGCCCGCAACCTCGACCCGGTCCTCTACACCACCCGCCACGCCCTGACCCACCTGATCCCGCAGCGCTTCGGCCGCGTCATCACCATCTCCTCCGTCGAGGGCCGCGACCCCGATCCCGGCCTGTGCGCCTACGCCGCCGCCCAGCACGCCCTGATCGGGTTCACCCGCGTCCTCGCCAAGGAGACCGGCCCGTACGGCATCACCGCCAACTGCGTGTGCCCCGGTGCCGTGGAGACCGCCCCGCCCACCGGGCAGGCTTCCCACAGCAGCCACCACGACCGTTTCGAGCACCTCGCGGGTCCCGGCCTGGTCCGCCACTTCACCGACCGCACCGCCACCGGCCGCCTCACCCGCCCCGAGGAGGTCGCCGCCGCCGTCCTGCTCCTGGCCTCCCGCACCGGCTCCGGCATCACCGGCGCCTGCATCCCCGTCGACGGCGGCGCCACCTGACCGGACATCAACCACCCGAGTGAAGACGGGGGAACCACCGATGCACAGCCCTCACGCGCAGATGTACCGGGGCAGGTCCCGACCGATGACCTCGTGGCGGAATCGGGCGTCCCATTCCCGCCAGAGGCCCCGCGTCAGCACCCCGGCGACCTGGAGTCCCGAGGGCTCGACCGAAGCCCACAGATGAGGGTCCCGGTCCTCCGTCGCTGAGAACCAACGCGCGCCGTCGCCGGACAGCAGCTGCCAGCCGGGCAGCCCCTCGTATATCTGTCGCAGCGTTTCCCAGTCCGCAGGCGTGAACCTCCGCCAGGCCAGTCCGTAGACCCGTTCCACGACCGCCCTGTGCTCCACGTCGCCCGCCGCCGGGGCTCCGGGCAGTTCCTCGCCGTTGTCGTAGTACCAGCCGTCCTCTTCCACCCGGACAGCGTGCCAGAGAACGGGCGCCTCGGACGGTGTCGAAGTCCTCGGCCTTCACTCCGGCCACGAAGGAGGCGAACGACGCGGTCGGCACGTTCGGTGCCGTGGCGGCGGGGTGCTTGGAGTCGCGTACGGGGACGATGCCGCGCTGCTTGATCACGGCCACGGATTCCGCCCGGGAAAGTGATTCAGCCTGCAACTGGTGGGAGGCGGTCGGTAGAGGCACCACGGACAGGCTTTCCCGTTCGAGCTGCCCCCGCTGCGCGGACCCTGCGTAGGAGAGGAAAAGCATGCCGACAGCCGGACGTCGGACTGCTGTCGGCGGCTTGTCGGTCGGCCGTCGGAGCTGTCGGGTTGTGGTCGGCGATCCGTCGGAGGTTCGTCGGCGGGGCCCGGCACCTTCGAAGACGGCCGCCCCTCCACCGGCGGTCCGATACCGAAGGAACCATGCACACACACGTCACGGTCATCGGCGCGGGACTCGGCGGACCCGTCCTGGCCCGCGTCCTGCACCTCCACGGCATCCCCGTCACGGGGCACCCGGTGGGACCGAGTTCCCGGGGTGACCCTGCTCGGCGATGCCGCCCACCTCGCGGCCCCCAACGGCGAAGGCGCCAACCTCGCCCTGATCGACGGCGCCGAACTCGGCCGGACCCTCGCCGCCGCCCACCCCGGCGACACCGAGGCCGCGCTCACCGCGTACGAGCGGGACATGTTCCACCGCAGCAGCCAGGCCCCCGCCTTCGACCGCGCCGAGATCCAGGAGATCGCCCACGACGACAACCTCCACCCCTGATCAGCAGGATGACCGGGAAGGACCATTGAGCCGACGCACGGGGAGACGGTTGCGACCGCCGCTTCCCGCGCGGGCCTTCCGGCCGCCGTGTGGACCCGGCCGGTGGAACGGCCACCCCGGCCGGGTCCAGCGGGAACCCCGTACCCAGCCCGAGCACGTCTTCGCCCGGCGGGGGAGGGGCGGTGATACTGGCCCGATGGGATTCCTCGTCTTCATGACACTGCCGGGGCTGGTCCTGCTGCTCACCGCGCTCGCCCTGGTGGACCAGGTGCTCCTGCGGGCGGGCCGGGCCGGGCTGTTGCCCTGGCGCAACGGCGCCCGCCAGGGGCAGGTCTCCGCGACCGGCTTCGAGCAGCTGCACGCCACCTTCTCGGCGGGCAAGCAGAACGAACTCAAGGAACGGCAGACGGCCCTGGTCCTGCGGGACGACGAGGAGGACGGTGCCCCGCCCCACCGCACCGAGGTGGACCTGGAGCGCGGCTCGGCGGTGATCCGCCTGCCCCGAAACCCCTGACCGGCCCCGCGTACGCGGGCACGCACATAGGCTCCCGGCATGACGAACGTGCTGATCTCCGTCGACATGGAGGGCGTCTCAGGGGTCGTGCACCCCACCGAGACCAACCCGGACGCCTACGACTACGAACGCGGCCGCGCACTGATGACGGCCGAAGCGAACAGCGTGATCGCCGGCGTCCTGGACGCCGAACCCACCGCCACGGTGCGGGTCGCCGACGCACACGGCCCGTTCCGCAATCTGCTGCCCGAACAACTCGACCGGCGCGCCCGGCTCGTCCGGGGCAAACCGCGCCCGCTGGGCATGCTCGGCGGCCTCGACGAACACACCGACGCGGTTCTCCTCATCGGCTACCACGCCCGCTCCGGCGGCGGCCCGGCCGTCCTCGCCCACACCATGAACGACGGCATCCTCGACGTGCGCGTCGCCGGGCGCTCCATGGGCGAGATCGGTCTCAACACCGCCATGGCCGGCCACCTCGGCGCCCCGGTCGTCCTGCTCAGCGGCGACGACCGCGCCTGCGCCGAACTACGCGACCTGGTCCCCGCCGCGGCCACCGTCGCGGTCAAGGAAGCCCTCGGCCAGGCCGCCGCCGTCACCCTCCACCCCGAGGAGGCCCGGGAACTCCTGCGCCGTACGGCCGCCGAAGCCCTCGCACGCCGCGCCCAGGTCCTCCCGCTCGCCCTCACCGGACCGCTGGACGTCGAGGTCGACCTCTATTCGCCGGTCACCGTCGACCTCGCCGTCCTCGTGCCCGGTGTCTCGCGTACCGGGGACGGCCGCACCGTCGCCTTCACCGCGGCCGACTTCGCCGAGGCGTACCGCCTGGTCCTGCTGCTCGCCCAGCTCGCCACCATCAAGGCCCGGTAACGCCAACGCCGTTCGGGCGGGCCGGGAGGTGGCGCCGCACCCTGCCGCCGGGGTCGCCGGTCAGCAGGGCGGCCCTGCGCTCCAGTTCCCGGGGGTCCAGGATGCCCAGGGTGCGCCATGCTTCCGCGCGTACGAGCACCCTGGGGTGGGCGAGGAGGTCGACGACCCGGGGCACGTCGTCGGCCGTCCCGAGGTCGGACAACCCGCCCAGGGCGCCGATGAGGACCGCGTCGGGCGGGGAGGCGGCCTTGAGCGCGTCGCGGTAGACCTGCGGTGCCAGGTCCGTATGCCCGAGGGTGTACAGGGCGGCGCGGGCGTGGTGGCGGGCCCGGGCGTCCTTGTCGAGCATGGACCGGCGCAGATGCGGTTCCCCGTCCGCCCGGCGGGCCCGGGCCCGCAGCCCCCGCAGACGGATGCGGGGGCTGCTGCTGTGCTCCAGGCAGGGCAGGACCGCGTCCTGATCGGCCGGTGCGAGCCGCTTGGACGTGGCCGTGCGGGCGGCCCACTGCCACAGGGCCGGGTCCCGGGTCGCGAAGGCGGCGGTGACGGCCGGGACGGGATCGGTGCGGGCCAGCCAGCGCAGACACGACGCCCGGAGCGGGGCGTCACCCGACCGTACGCCCTCCCACATCGCCTGCGTGCCGGACCGCAGCAGAAGATCCTCCACCACGGTCAGCAGGCGGCCGGCCCTGTGGCGTCCGCGCAGCTTGTCCAGGAACGGCAGCAGCTCGACGAGGAGCCCCACGTGCCCGGGGCCCAGCCGGGCGGTCACCGCGTCCCGCGCGAGGTCCCGCACGTGTCCGACCGGGTCGTTGAGGCGCAGCAGGAGGAACGGAATGGGGAAGGAATCCTCTTCGGGTGCCTGCGCGAGCCGGGCGACACCGGCCTCGCGCAGATATCCGGAACGGTCGAACGACATCAGGGCCGCCACCGCCAGGGCATGGTTCCCGGGAACGGTGCCGTCCCCCGTCAGGTCTGGTGACGAGACGCCTCCGAGGAAGCCGAGACCGTAGTGTCGGCCGCGGTAGCCCGATTCGAGGCGCATCAGCTCGGCCGGTGTCGCCGCCCGCAGCAGACCGTCGAGGCGGTGCGCAGCCAGGGCGGGGTCGTCGGCCCAGGTGTGCACCACCCGGACGGTGGAGTCCAGCAGCGGCGACGGGGAGAACCCGTCCGCGTCCCTCGTCATCTCCGCCCGCACCTCTTCCTCGCCCTGCGGCCGTTCCTGAGCCGCCGCCTCTCATTGTCGGCCTCTCCCGGGTGCCCCGGAGAGGCCGGGGCAGATGCCCAGGAGGTAGCCCAGTGGTCCGTGCAGGTCGGCCGGTTTGCGGTAGTGGAGGCCGGTCATCCCCAGCGCCGCCGCGGCCCGGACGTTCTCCGACCGGTCGTCCACGAACAGGCACCGGTCCGGGTGGGCCCCCGCCCGCAGGGCCGCGATCTCGTAGATCCGCCGGTCCGGTTTGGCCACCCCCACCCGGGCACTGCTGACGACGTGGTGTGCGAGCCCTGCCAGGCCCATGGCCGTCAGGTCCTCCTCCAGCCGCACGGTCGCGTTGGTCACCAGTACCAGGGGAAGGTGCTCCCGTACGCGGCGCAGCAGGCCCACCACGACACCGTCGGCCCGGAACGGGGCCCCGGCCAGTGCTGTGGCCAGCCCGCGCGCCCGGCCCTCCGGTATCCGTTGCGCGAGACGGGCCGCGACGGAATCCACCCACTGCTCCTCGGTGATCGTGCCGAGGAGCAGCGGCAGGTCGAGCTCCGGAGCGTACGCCACCTGCTCGGTCGTGCCCTGCGGGAGCCCGGCCTCGCGTTCCAGACGGGTCAGCGCCGACGTGTCGTAGAAGCGGATCACATTGTCGAGGTCGCACAGCACCGCGTCGAAGGGCCCGGGGGCGGTCGGGGGAGAGATCATCGCCCTTGCATAGCACGGGGGTGGCGGAGTCGGGCACGGGGCAGGGGCCGGGCCACCGGTGGCGGATAAGCGGCTGCCGGGGAGCGGGTCAGCCCCGTACCAGTCGGGCCAGCCGCTCCGTCCGCCCGACGAAGACCTCGTCCTGGCGGTCCATCATCTGTCGCAGCGCGTCCTTCCGGTCCCGCCGGGAGAGGCGGTCGAGGTAGGTGTGCCCGAAGAGATGGTCGGTCTCGTGCTGCAGGCACCGGGCGAAGTACCCCGTCCCCTCGACGACGAGAGGGGCCCCGTCCTTGTCGAACCCGCGGACCACGGCTCGGTCGGTGCGGGGGACCACCTTGGCCGCGCCGGGCACGGACAGGCAGCCCTCGTACTCCTCGACCAGCCGGCGGCCGTCCGGACCGTGCAGGTCCAGGACCGGGTTGAAGACATGGCCGACGTGGCGGACTCCATGGTCGTCCAGACAGTCGTACACGAACAACCGCAGCCCGACCCCGACCTGATTGGCCGCCAGCCCTGCCCCCTCGGCCACGTGCATGGTCAGGAACATGTCGTCGATCAGCGTGGACAGCTCCGGCGTCCCGAACCCGGTCACCTCCTGGCACGGGCGCCCGAGAACCTCCTCGCCCGTCACCGTGACCCTGCGGAACGAACCCCGCCCCGCCTCCGGCGGCAGCACCGGATACGTGTCGACGGGGTGGCCCTGCACGCGGACACGCCGGTCGTCGGGACGGAAACGCTCGGGGCGGACAGACATGGCCGACTCCTCTTCTCGTACACCGCCCTTCCCGCGCACACCGCAGGAGAGGCGCAGGACCCTCACGGGGGACGGCGGCTCGGGCAGGGGACACCGCTTGCCAACTGCTTTGCAAAGTAGCAGACTTTGCAAAGTGACAGTGGATGATCAGAACGCTCCGAACGCTTCGACCGGCCGGAGCGTTCGCGCCGACGCGGTGTTGCCCGAGCACGAAGTCCGCACGGCCCTGCTCGCCCTGCTCGCCGAAGTCGGCACGGCCACGGCGACCGAGGCCGCCGCCCGGCTGGGCCACAGTTCCGGCCTCTGCTCGTTCCACCTCCGCCAGCTCGCCCGGCACGGGCACATCGAGGAGGCCCCGCATACCGGGGGTCGAGCACGCCCCTGGCGATTGCGACGGGAAGCCCCGGACACCCCGGACCCCGACGGCAACGGTGGCGGCTTCGGTGATCTGGCCCGGGGGCTGGAGGACGAGAGCTGGCAGCGGTGGCTGGACCGGCGGGAGACCGTGCCGCCCCGCTGGCGCCACGACGAGGCATTCAGTGAGGTCGCCTATCTGACACCAGAGGAGATGGGCCGGGTCGCGGACGCGGTCCGGCAGGCACTGGCGCCCTACCGGGACCGCGAGCAGCGCCCCCTGGCCCGGCCCGGTGACGCCCGGCCGGTCGCCCTCATCACCCGTCTGTTCCCCCTGCTGCCCCACCCGGAGGACCGGCCACCGACGCCCTGAGCGCACCTGGTCACCGCACCTCGAACATCCGACCACGCACTCCGGTGCCGTGACCGGTCGGTCGGCTGTCGCCGTTACGTCTGCAGAGTTCTGCAATTGGTGACTTCGCCCAACCGGCGCCCGGCCGGCGGCGAGGGGACGGGGGACAGGCATGAGGGGCACGGGGGACCGGCTGCTGCGCTGGGGCACCGGGGCGGGGTGGGCGTGATGCCGTGTCTGCCCGCGCCCCGC
This sequence comes from Streptomyces sp. NPDC015144, assembly GCF_043079735.1. Taxonomy (NCBI): domain Bacteria; kingdom Bacillati; phylum Actinomycetota; class Actinomycetes; order Kitasatosporales; family Streptomycetaceae; genus Streptomyces; species Streptomyces sp. NPDC015144. The sequence goes on from NZ_JBIBUU010000011.1 coordinate 165,062, forward strand.
ACCAGTCTTTTCTGGGACCTGCCGCCGGTCCGCGGGTCGGTACGGGTGGCCCGGAACCGCAGTGGGCGATGGCTGGCCGGGGCCGGGTTCGTGCCGGGCTCCGCGCTCTTCGGCGCGGCGCTGCGGGTGGTGGCCGAACTCGTCTCCAACGCGGTGCTCCACGCGGGCTGTTCGCCGGATGTGCGTGTCGGCCTGGTCCTGGAGGGCTACCTCCTCACGATCACCGTCCGGGACAGGGACCCGCGCCCAGTGCCCCTGACCGGTCTCGCGCCCCGGCAGGGGCTCGCGGTGGTGACGGCTCTCGCGCACGACTACTGCGGCGACGTACGGACCGTCCCCGCCGCCGACGGGCCGGGCAAGAGCGTCGTCGTACGGTTTGCGCTGCTTGGCGCTGTCGAATGAATTGAGACCTGGTTTGGGTGGTTCCGGATTTGTGTGTGGTTCGCGGGCGTTGGTGTGGGTAATCGGTGCGCGGTGTTCTGGTCCTGTTCTTTATGGGTGAGTTTGGTGTCTTGATTAAGCGTGGGGTTGAGGTGAGGCTTGGCGGCGTTCGTTCTCCGGTTGTGTGTTGTTGTGAGGAGTGAAGGATGCGCGTTCAGGGGCTGAGGCGGGTTGTTGCTGGTGTCGCGGTGATGTGTGGGGTGTTGCTGGGCGGGGTGTCGGGCACTGCGTCGGCGGCTCCCGGCCCGTCTGCTCCCGGTGTGTCGGTCGGGGTGGATGTGTCGGAGTGCGGGGCCGTGGGGAGTTTGTGCGTGTGGGAGGGGGCTTTTACGGGGCGGTGGGTTTTGTATGAGGGTTTGAATGGGGGTTGTGTGAATGTGCCGTTCGGTGTGCTGGCCGATATGAATATGACGGATCGGCGGGTGGAGTTCTTCCGGAGTGCGGATTGTTCGGGTACTCCGGTGCACAGTGAGCCTTCTCTGGGGTTTCATTCCTGGGTGAGTAAGGGTGCTCTCTACAGTTTCCGGGCTGTCTGACCCGGCTGTCCTGTACCGGCACTGTTCCGCCGGCGCTGTCGCACTGGTCCCGCACGGGCGGAATGCCCGACGGCTTCCCCCACTTGCCGTCTGTGCGGGCGCGGTGGCCGGACGTCCCCCTGCTGTCCGCGGCTGTTCCCGGTCGCGGGCATGTCCGCCGCCCCCACCCCCCCCACACGTGTGCACTGGTGTTGGTGGGGGTGTTTTTCATTTGTGCCGCTTGCTGTGTCGTTCGGGGTGATCGGAGGGGTGCTCCCCGGGCGTCCGGTTGGTGGTCTCTGGTAGGGCGACGGCCCCGGGCAAGGGGCGGGTCGGGGGAGTGGTGCCGTGGGGTGCCGCCGGGTTCGGGGGGATATGCGTACGGTGCGTCCGTTGCAGGATCTTGGTCTGTCCGCAGGTGCGGAGGCTGTTTATCTCGCGTTGGTGGAGCGGGGGCCGCGGACCGCGGACGAGCTCGTCGGGGCGCCTGGGCCTGAAACGGGGCCTGGGTCGGGGTCGAGGCTGGTGGGGGTGTCGGCGGGTGCGTTGTGGGACGCGGTTGCCGAGCTGGGTGCGATCGGGTTGGTGTCGTGTGTGGGGGGCAGGTTGGTGGCGCAGCCGCCCCGGGCGGCGTTGGAGGCGGTTGCGGAGCGGCGTGCGCGTGAGGCGAGGGTCGCGTACGAGAGTGCTGTGGCTCTGTCGCGGTACTGGCTCGATCACACGGTGGGGTCGGGTTATGTGGAGGTGGTCGATACTTCCGAGCGACGTGGGGAGGTTCAGTCGTGGGTGCACGAGGGGGCTGTGTCCGAGGTGCGCGCGTTGTCGATCGGGCCGGTGGGTGGGGGTGAACGGTTGCCGGAGGTGGGTCCGGGGGTGTGGGACGCGTTGGGGCGGGGGGTTGACTACCGGGTGGTCTACAGCGTCGATGTCCTGCAGGATCCGAGGGCGTTGGACGTGGCGCACGCGTGTGTCGCACGGGGGGAGCGGGCCCGGGTGTTCCCGGATGTCGCGCTGAATCTCCTGGTCTGTGACGACCGGTTCGCGGTGGTGTCCGTCGCTGCTCCGAACCGTGTGGGGCATCACAGTGTGGTCGTGCAGCAGTCGGGGCTCTTGGACGGTTTGGTGGGCGTGTTCGAGTCGTACTGGCAGCTCGCTGTTCCGCTTCCGCCGGTGGGGGCGGCCGTCACGAGCGGGGCGGGCCCGGAGGAGCGGCAGTTGCTGAGCTGTCTCAGTGCGGGGCTGACCGATGAGTCGATCGCCCGTGAGTTCAAGGTGAGCGAGCGTACCGTGGCCCGGCGCATCGCCCGTCTGCAGGAGATGCTCGGTGCCAAGACCCGTTTCCAGCTCGGTGTCCAGGCCAGCCGTCGCGGCTGGCTGTGACCCCGCAGCAGAGCCCCGTACCCGGGCACCCTCTCGCCCGTGGCCCGTGCTCTGGCCTGTGCGCTGCCACGGCGTGCGGCCGGGCGGGCGGGACCGTACCGTTGATCCAGGGGTGTGGACACCTCGGTGGGGTGGGGGTGGTGCACAGTTGAAGGAGTGATTCCTGGTGAAGGCTGCACGTTATTACGACCGTGGTGATATCCGTATCGAGGATGTGCCGGTGCCTGCCGTTCTGCCAGGTACGGTGGGGATCGACGTTGCGTATTGCGGGATCTGTGGTACTGACCTGCACGAGTACCTCGACGGGCCGATCTTTGTCCCGCCGGCCGGTCATCCGCATCCGGTCTCCGGCGAATCCGCGCCCGTCACGCTCGGCCACGAGATGTCGGGCACGGTCTACGCGGTCGGCGAGGGCGTCGATGATCTGGAGCCGGGCGACCGCGTTGTCGTGGAGCCCTACATCCTGCGCCCGGACGTCGACACCAGCGAGAACAACCCGACCTACCACCTCTCGCCCGACATGAACTTCATCGGACTCGGCGGCCGGGGCGGCGGGCTCGCGGAGAAGATCGTCGTCGAACGCCGCTGGGTCCACCCCGTCGGCGACGTCCCTCTCGACCAGGCAGCACTCATCGAACCGCTCTCGGTCGGTTACCACGCCTTCCAGCGGTCGGGCGCGAAGACCGGCGACTTCGCCCTCGTCGGCGGCGCCGGCCCCATCGGCCTGCTCACCTGCGCGGTACTCAAGGCCATGGGCATCCGCGTCGCGGTCACCGAACTCAGCTCGCTGCGCCGGCAGAAGGCCCTGGACACCGGGGTCGCCGACCACGTCATCGACCCCGCCACCACCGACGTCACCGAAGAGGTGCGCCGCCTCACCGACGGCAGGGGAGCGGACGTCGCCTACGAGGCCACCTCCGTCAACGCCGTCCTCGACACCCTGATGGATGCCGTCCGGCCCGGCGGCGTCATCACCGTCATCTCGATCTGGGGCAAACCCGCCTCGCTCGACATGCAGAAACTCGTCCTCAAGGAGATCGACCTGCGCGGCACCATCGCCTACGTCAACTCCCACCCGCAGACCATCGAACTCGTACGGGAGGGCCGCGTGGACCTGGCCCCGTTCATCACCAGGACCATCGGCCTGGACGACCTCGTCACCCAGGGTTTCGACACCCTGATCCACCACAACGAGACGGCCGTCAAGATCCTGGTCGACCCCCGCGCCTGACACCCCACGTGGGTGCCGGTTGGTCGGTCGTCGGTGGGGCCGGTCCGTGGTGATTGCGGGTCGGTCCGTGGGCGGGGTCGTGGGGCTGTGTGTGTGGGTGTCGTTGTTTGGGGTGTTTTATGTGGCGAGGATGCCGCCGTCGACTGCGATGTGGCTGCCGGTGGCGAAGGAGGCGTGGTCGCTGAGTAGCCAGAGGGCTGCGTGGGCTATTTCGTGTGGTTCGGCCATGCGTTTTTGGATCTGGCGGGTGATGAATGTTTCTTCGGGGGTGGGGTCTTTCTCGATGGCGGTGTTGATCATTTCGGTGCGGGTGGTGCCTACGATCAGGGAGTTGACTCGGATGTTGTGGTCTCCGTATTCGGCGGCTGTGGCTTTGGTGAGGCCGAGTACGGCGTGTTTGGCGGCGATGTAGGGGGAGGGGGCGCCGGTGGCGATGAGTCCTGCGGAACTCGCGGTGTTCACGATCGCTCCGTGTCCGCGTGTGAGCATGGCGGGGATCTGGTGGCGCAGGCAGTTCCATGTCCCGCGTACGTTGATGTCCATGACGTGGTCGAAGTCCTCTTCGGGGAGTTCGTGGGTCCGGCCGAAGACGGAGCCGGCGTAACCGGCGTTGTTGAAGGCGCCGTCGAGGCCACCGAAGTGCTCGAGGGCGGTGGTGACGGCGCGTTCGACGTCGTGGGCCCGTGTCACGTCGCCGGTGCTGTGGGCGGCCCGGCCGCCGGTTGCCGTGATCTCCCGGGCCAGGGTTTCCAGCCGGTCCTCGCGGCGGGCCATGAGGACGACGGCCGCGCCCTCGGAGGCGAACAGCCGGGCTGCGGCCTCGCCGATGCCGCTGGATGCTCCGGTGATCATCACGGTGCGGCCGGTCAGCAGGCCGGTGTTCTGTATGGGGGACGTCCGTTCGTTCATGTACGCGAGTAAACCCGAAGCGGCCGGCCGCCATACGCGCTTTTCCCGGACCGATGCCCCGGACCGGGACCCGCGGGTTCTGGGGCGGCCGGTGTCCACGGTCAGGCGGGGATCGACGCCCGGGCGGTCGGCGGCGTCTACCGGCCGTATGCCCGGATGCCACGGTGCCCGGGGGTCGGGGTGCCGGGTGCTCCGGGGGCTGGGTGCCACGGTGCCGGAGTGGCCAGGGCGCTCGGATGCCGGGGGTGCCCAGGGGCCCGGATGCCCCGAGTGCCGGGTGCCGGGGGTCATGGGGGCTGGGTGCCCAGGGTGTTCGGGTTTCGGGTGCCCAGTGTGCCCGGGGGCGGGTGTCCCGGTGCCGGGGTGTCCGGGGGGTGGGGGTTTCGGTGGCGGGGTTTTGGTGGGGTGGTGGTGTTCTGGGTGTCAGGTGGTGCTCACTGCCTCGAGGACGGACAGCATGGTCGGTGTCGGCGCGATGCGTCGCAGGTGCAGTCCGGCCGCTGTGAAGAGCCGGGGGTGAAGTCCTTTGCTGTGCGTTCCTTTCCGGTGAGGGAGGCCGTCATCATCAGGTCCGTGGTCTTGGACTGGTGGGGCAGGTTCCCGGGTGGTACGACGGCGTCGATGACGAGGACGCGGCCGCCGGGTGTCATGGACCGTCGGCAGTTGTGCAGGATCGTGGCCGAGTCGTCGTCGTTCCAGTCGTGGAGGATCCGTTTGAGGAGGTAGAGGTCTCCCGCCGGTACGGACGAGAAGAAGTCGCCGTGTGGCAGCGTCCAGCGGCCGGTGATGTCAGTCCGGGTGGCCCGGGCGGTGGCCGGCCAGGTCGTGTTCGCGGTCGTGGAGGATTTGGCGCAGGCCGGGCCGGCGGCGGAGTACTTCGGTGAGCAGGCCGCCGTGGCCGCCGCCGACATCGATGACGGTGCCGTCGGACGGGAAGTCGTAGGCGGTGGCGACGGGCCGGTTCTCGGGGTCCGACATGGCGGTCATGCTGACGTGGAAGACGGCGGCGGTTTCCGCGTCGCGGGCGAAGTGGTCGAAGAACGGTGTCCCGAAGATCCCGGTGAGGGCGGGGCCCCCGTCGGTCAGGCAGCGGGTCGTCTCCCCGGCGGGCCGCCACATGGTGGGGTCGGTCAGTATGAGGACCGCGGCGCGGGCGGAGTGGGGGCGTCGGAGTGCAGGGTTCGGCCGGTCGTGGTCAGCCGGGAACGCCCTTCGTCCGTCTCCTCGACCACCCCGCGGGTGGCGAGGAGCCGCGGGACCCGGCCGAGGTTGCGGGTGTCGGTGCCGGTCGCCGCGGCGAGCCGTTCGACGCTCTCGGCACCGTCCGCCAGGTGGTCGGCCACCCCCACGGCGGCCGCGGCGCGCAGCGCCGCGGGAAACAGGAATCCCAGGCTCTCGTCGATCAGCCGGGCGGCGGACTGCCGTGCCGTGCTCATGCCGTTGCGCCTTCTCGTTCGCCGGTGCCCGGGTTCCCCGGGCGGGGCCAGGATGGCGCACGGGGCGGGGCGGGGGCGGTCACCTGCAGACCGCCCCGGCCCGGTCTTCGGGGGCCGGGGCGGGGCCGCCCGGCCCGGGAGCCGCTGGTCGCAGGTGTCCTGCCCGGCCGGGCCGCCTGGTGGGGGGTGTCCGGCCGTCTTCACCCGGACGTGGGTCTGCGGGAGGTCCGGGAGGCGCCGCCCGGCGGGGCGCCGTGCCGTCGGGCGGCGCCCGCATAGGGGCCGCGTAGTACCCCGCAAGGGTCCTGTCGTTCCCTGGGTGGGCCCGCGGGGTTCCGCGCGGTCCACTTGGGAGTCACGGGAGGGTGAGATGAACGGTCCGGACAGTCCCGGGGTCGCGCTGAACATCGAACGGGGGCAGGCGACCGACGAGGAACTGGCCGCGCTCACCGTGGTGCTGTTCGCGCTGCGTGCCGGCCGGGCGGACCCACCGGCGAACCGGCGGCCGGCCGCCGGTTCGCGGTGGTGGCGGCACATGGACCGCTACGACGCCCCGATCAGCTGGCAGTGAGGAGGACGACATGACGACAGCGATCGACCCCCAGACCCCCACCCACACCCCCGCCCCGGCCCCTGCCGCTGCCCCGGCTTCCGCCCCGGCTTCGGCTCAGGCATCCGCCCCCGCCCCGGCTCCAGCCCCTGCCCCGGCCCCTGCCCCGGCTCAGGCATCCGCCCCGGTTCCTGCTCCGGCCCCCGCCGCAGGCCCGGCGCCAGTCCCCGCCCAGCCTCCTGCCGCTGCCGCTGCCCCGGCTCCAGCCCCGGCCCCTGCCCCGGCTCAGGCATCCGCTCCCGCCGCGGCCTCGGTTCCTGCCCCGGCCCCCGCCGCAGGCCCGGCCCCTGCCGCGGTCCCCGCCCGGGCTCCGGCCCCCGACGCGGCCCCGCGCCCCGCCGCGGGCCCTGCTCCGGCCCCCGCCCCTCCCGCTGCCCCCGCCCCTGCTTCGGCTCAGGCATCCGCCCCCGCCCCTGCCCCGGCTCCAGCCCCCGCCGCAGGCCCGGCCCCTGCCGCGGTCCCCGCCCTGGCCCCGGTTCCTGCCCCGGCTCAGGCATCCGCCCCCGCCGCGGCCCCGGTTCCTGCCCCGGCCCCCGCCGCAGGTCCGGCCCCAGTTCCCGCCCAGGCTCCGGCTCAGGCCCCCGCCCAGACCCCAACCCCGGCCCACACCCCCGCCCCGGCCCCGGCCCCGGCCCCCGTCCCGGCCGATGTCCGGGGCCGTGTCGTGGAGCTGCACGCCCTGCGCGAACTGGCCCGCGGCGGACCGAGCGAGGAAGCGACCCGGGCCCAGCACGCCAAGGGGAAACTGACCGTGCGCCAGCGGCTGGCGCTCCTCTTCGACGAGGGCACCTTCCACGAGGTCGAGCAGCTGCGCCGGCACCGGGCCACCGGCTTCGGCCTGGAGGACAAGAAGCCCTACACCGACGGTGTCGTCACCGGCTGGGGGCTCGTGGACGGCCGGACCGTCTTCGCCTTCGCGCACGACTTCCGGATCTTCGGCGGTGCGCTGGGCGAGGCCCACGCCACGAAGATCCACAAGATCATGGACATGGCCATCGCGGCGGGTGCCCCGCTGGTCTCGCTGAACGACGGCGCAGGCGCCCGTATCCAGGAGGGCGTCAGCGCGCTCGCCGGCTACGGCGGGATCTTCCGCCGCAACACGAGGGCCTCGGGCGTCATCCCGCAGATCAGCGTGATGCTCGGCCCGTGCGCGGGCGGCGCCGCCTACAGCCCCGCCCTGACCGACTTCGTGTTCATGGTCCGCGGGACCTCGCAGATGTTCATCACCGGCCCGGACGTCGTCAAGGCCGTCACCGGTGAGGAGATCACCCAGAACGGGCTCGGCGGCGCCGACGTCCACGCCGGGACCTCGGGCGTCGCGCACTTCGCGTACGACGACGAGGAGACCTGCATCGCCGAGGTCCGCTACCTCCTGTCGATGCTGCCCTCCAACAACCGCCAGGACCCGCCCGCCCAGCCGGCCCGCGACCCCGCCGGCCGGCGCGGCGAGACCCTGCTCGACCTCGTGCCCGCCGACGGCAACCGCCCCTACGACATGACGAAGGTCATCGAGGAGATCGTCGACGACGGCGACTACCTCGAGGTCCACGAACGCTGGGCCCGCAACATCGTCTGCGCCCTGGCCCGCCTCGACGGGCACACCGTCGGTATCGTCGCCAACCAGCCGCAGTCGCTGGCCGGGGTCCTGGACATCGGCGCCTCCGAGAAAGCGGCCCGCTTCGTCCAGTTCTGCGACGCCTTCAACATCCCCGTCATCACCCTCCTCGACGTCCCCGGCTTCCTGCCCGGCGTCGACCAGGAACACGGCGGGATCATCCGCCACGGCGCCAAACTCCTCTACGCGTACTGCAACGCCACCGTCCCCCGTATCTCCCTCGTCCTGCGCAAGGCGTACGGCGGCGCGTACATCGTCATGGACTCCCAGTCCATCGGAGCCGACCTCACCTACGCCTGGCCCACCAACGAGATCGCCGTGATGGGTGCCGAGGGCGCCGCCAACGTCATCTTCCGCCGGCAGATCGCCGCCGCCCCGGACCCCGCCGCGGCACGCGCCCGCATGGTCGAGGAGTACAGGAGCGAACTCATGCACCCCTACTACGCCGCCGAACGCGGACTGGTCGACGACGTCATCGACCCCGCCCGGACCCGCGAGGTCCTGATCACCTCCCTCGCCATGCTCCGCAACAAACACGCCGCCCTGCCCTCCCGCAAGCACGGCAACCCCCCGCAGTAGACCCCCCGCCCGGGGCACGGAACACGACAACCACCACACCCCCCACCGGGCCACCCCCCGCCGGGCCACCCCCCCCCACCGGGCCACCCCCCACCGGGCCACCCCCGCCGGGCCACCCCCGCCGGGCCGTCCCTCCCACCGTGCCCCGGGTGGTCACGGCCGCCCGGGGCCCGCACGGATGTGCCCGCATATGACAGACAGCCGGCCCCCGCAGGTATGCCCGCGACCGGCACCGGGAACCAGCCACCGAGAGTTCGTCCCCGATCACCCGTTTCGAACTCCTGGCCGGGTAATCTGGCCCCCGGAATTGCCTCGGGGTGGGGGAAACGGGAGGCCCGGTGGGGGAACGGTTCTTGTTCAAAATCCTAGGCCCACTCATGGTGACATCGGGTGAGCGGAAGGTGGTCATCGGCGGTGCCCGCCAACGGACCACCCTCGCCCTGCTGTTACTCAACCCCGGCCGGACCGTGCCGGTGGACACCCTGGTCCACGAAGTGTGGAACGGGAACCCGCCCGCCACCGCCCGCACCCAGATCGCCATCGTCATCGCAGCCCTCCGCAAGACGTTCAAGGCCCAGGGCGCCGCCGACGACACCATCGTGACCACCCACCCCGGATACCTCCTCGACGCCGAGAGCCACTACATCGACTCCGTGGAGTTCACCGACCTCGTCGCCCAGGCGGAGACCGACGTACGCGAACAGCGCCTCAAGGACGCCGCCCGCCACTACCGCCGCGCCCTGGACCTGTGGCGCGGACCCGCACTCGCCGGAGTGTCCGGACTGCTCGTCGAGGAAGAAGCCGGCCGGCTCGGCGAACACCGCCTCAACGCCTACGACGACGCCACCGCCGTCCAGCTCGCCCTGGGACGCCACTACGAACTCCTGCCCGAACTCCGCGGGATCGTGCAGGACAACCCCCTGCGCGAACGGACCCGCTACCACCAGATGCTCGCCCAGTACCGGGCCGGCCGCCGCGCCGAGGCCATGGAGTCCTACCGCGAGGCACGCGAGCGGTTCATCGAGGAACTCGGACTCGAACCCGGACCCGACCTCCAGGAACTCCACGACCTGGTCCTGCGCGACGACCCCTCGCTGACCCCCGCCGACGGACCCGTCCTCGTCACCGACACCACCCCGCCGGACGTCGCCGTCGTCCCCTCCGAACTCCCCCCCGACGTCCCCGGATTCACCGGACGCGAAAAAGAACTCACCGCCCTGGACGCACTGATGACCGAGTCCGGGACCACCCTCCAGACCCCCACCGTCGGCCTGATCACCGGCGTCGCCGGAGTCGGCAAGTCCGGCCTCGCCCTGCGCTGGGCCCACCGGGCCGCCGACCACTTCCCCGACGGACGCCTCTTCGCCGACCTGCGCGGCTACGACGGCCAGCACGAACCCGCATCCGTCTCCGACGTCCTCGGCCGCTTCCTGCGCTCGCTCGGCGTACCCGGCCAGCAGATCCCCGAAGCCCTCGAAGAACGCATCGCGCTCTACCGCAGCCTCCTCGCCGAACGCCGCGCACTGATCGTCCTGGACAACGTCCGCACCCACGCCCAGGTCGCCCCCCTCCTCCCCGGCAGCGGAACCAGCTGCGCCCTGGTCACCAGCCGCGACCAACTGGAACAACTGGTCACCTGGCCCCAGGAGGCCCGCGTCCACCTCGGCGTCCTGCCCCCCGACGCCGCCGTCGCCCTCGTCGCCCGGATCGCCGGCGAAGAACGCATCACCACCGCCCGCACCGACACCGACCAACTCGTCGAACTCTGCGACCGCCTCCCGCTCGCCCTGCGCATCGCCGCCGCCCGCCTCGCCTCCAAATCACACTGGTCGGTACGCCACCTGGTCGCCAGACTCAGCGACGAACGACGCAGACTCGACGAACTCAGCCAGGGCGAGTCCCGGGTACGCGCCGGATTCGAACTCAGCTACCGCTACCTCTCCACCGACGCCGCCCGCCTCTTCCGCCGCCTCGGCCTCGCCCGCGTACCGGACTTCACCTCCTGGGCCGCCGCCGCACTCCTCGACACCGACGTGATCGACGCGGAACTCCTCCTCGAAGACCTCGTCGACACCCAGTTCCTGGAAGTCGTCGGCGTCGACCCGACCGGCCGGCTGCGCTACCGCTTCCAGAACCTGCTGCGCCTGTACGCCGCCGAACGCGCCCGCGACGAGGAATCGGACGAAGACCGCCGCGACGCCTGCCGGCGCGTCTTCTGCACCGCGCTGACCATCGCCCGCGAGGCACACCGCCGCGAGAGCGGCGGGGAGTTCGGCATCGTCCACAGCACCGCCGCCCCCGCCGCCGTCGACACCGACCTGCTGGAAGAACTCCTCGCCGACCCCCTCGCCTGGTTCGAGGCCGAACGCCTCTGCCTGGTCGGCATGGTCGAACAAGCGGCCCGGACCGGCATGGCCGACCTCGCCTGGGACCTCACGGCCTGCGCCTCCGTACTCTTCGAGACCCGCAGCTACGTGGAGAACTGGCAGAGCTGCGCCGCACACGCCCTGGCCGCGGCACAAGCCGCCGGCGACCGCCTGGGCCAGGCCGTCATGCTCCACCACACCGGAGCCGCCGCACTGATGCGCCAGAGCATGGACGAGGCCAGGGCCCGCTTCGAGGAAGCCCTGGCACTCTACGCGGACCCGGACGGACAACTCGGCCGCGCCCTGGTCCTGCGCAACCTCGCCGTCGTCCACCGCCTCCAGGGCGACCCCGACGCCGCGGCCGGCCGGCTGCGCGCGGCCCTGCCCATCTTCCGCGAGGCCGGCGACCTGTCCTCGCAGTCCTCCGTCCTGCAGAACATGGCCCAGCTCGAACTGGACCGGGGCAACTACGAAGCCAGCCTCGCCCACGCCCAGGACGCCGTCCGGGTCGCGGAATCCATGCGGCCCGTCGCCTCACGCAGCCTCGCCCAGTGCCTGTACCGGCTGGGCAGCGCACAGCTCCTGTCCGGACGGGCACAGGAGGCCGAGGACACCTACCTGCGGGTGGAGGAACTCTCCCGCGCCAAGGCCGACACCCACGGCCTCGCCCACGCCCTGTACGGACTCGGCCAGGCCCGGGTGGCGCTCGGCGCCCTCGAATCGGCCGAGACCGCCTACGTCCAGGGCCGCAAGGTCGCCCGCGGGCTCGACAGCCCCGTGGTCGAGGGATCGATCCGCCTGAAACTCGGCGTACTCCTGAGGGAACTGGGCCGGGAGGAGGAGGCCCGCACCGAACTCCTGGGCGCCAGGGAACTGTTCACCCGCAGAGGGGCCACACACTGGCAGGACGAGGTCGCCCGGGAACTCGGCGGCTTCCCGGAAACACTCCCCAACCCCGTGCCGCACCTCCCCCCGAACACCCCGGCCACCGAATAAAAAACAGGGGGCCGTCCCACACCCCCGCCGGAACCGAACGGGGCCGCCCCCAACCCCCGGCCACAACCCCGCCGGGGGGGGGCGGCCCCCTTGAAAGAAAAAAAGGGGGACGGCCGTATTCCAGGACCCGCCCCCCAGGCCACGGAACGGGGCCCGCTTAATCCGCCGATAGCACGCCGATAAGCCGGATGCCTAGCGTCATCACAGAAATTCTGTTCCCCCCTTCAAGAGCTGTGGAGTCAGTGATGCCGCCCAACCCCGAGGTGCCCTCGTTCGCCGTGATACCCGGCGCACAGGTGCACCGAGTCCTCGACGGCCGGCACGAGGAAGTGGTCCGGCTGGTCGAGTCGGCCTACCGCGCGCACGGCGCGGGCGACACCGTCAACCCGCCCTCCTCCTTCCTGCGCTTTCCCGACCGCCCCGCCTCACGCATCATCGCCCTGCCCGCCTCCCTCGGTGGCCCCGCACCCGTCGACGGCATCAAATGGATCTCCAGCTTCCCCGGCAACACCGCAGCCCACATCCCCCGCGCCTCCGCCGTCCTCATCCTCAACGACCCCACCACCGGCTACCCCCTGGCCTGCCTGGAAAGCTCCATCATCAGCGCCGCCCGCACCGCCGCCTCCGCGGCCCTCGCCGCCGACCGGCTCAGCCAGGGCCGCGACCGGCCACGCCGCATCGGCTTCTTCGGCACCGGCCTGATCGCCAGATTCATCCACCAGTACCTCACCGGCACCGGCTGGACCTTCGAAGAGACCCACATCCACGACCTGTCCGACGAACACGCCCACGGCTTCACCCGACACCTCGAACACGAGGGCCGAAACGGCACCATCACCCTCCACACCGACCCCGAACACCTCATCCGCTCCAGCGACCTCGTCGTCTTCGCGACCGTCGCCGCCGCCCCCCACGTCACCGACCCGGCATGGTTCACCCACAACCCCCTGGTCCTGCACGTGTCCCTGCGCGACCTGTCACCCGAAGTGATCCTCTCCGCCACCAACATCGTCGACGACATCGACCACTGCCTGAAGGCCGAAACCTCCCCCCACCTCACCGAACAGACCACCGGCAACCGGGAATTCATCGACGGCACCCTGTACGACGTACTCACCGGCGACCTGAAGATCCCCCACGACCGCCCCGTCGTCTTCTCCCCCTTCGGACTCGGCGTCCTGGACCTCGCGCTCGGCAGACACATCCACGACACCCTGCGCGCCGACGGCCAACTCGCCGTCGTGGACGGCTTCTTCCACGAGACACGCCGGTACGGCTGAGAGGAGACGACCATGACCACCCTGCTCGACAGCCCGCCCCGCCCCACCGGCCCCGGCCCCCGGCCCATCACCGTACGCGTGGAGGAGACCGCCCTCACCCCCCACGAACCACTCGACCTGTACGCCGCACTGCACGCACGACCCGCACACGACGTCTTCCTCCTCGAAAGCCGCGAAGGCCCCGGACAGGACCCCGGCGCCACCGTCGTGGGCCACGGACTGCTCGCCGAGATCCGCGTCCACACCGACCACATCGCCGTCGACGGCACCGACACCCTCGTCACCGCCACCCTCGCGGCCGCCGACACCCTCGGCCTCACCCCCCGCCCCGGCAACGAACGCGGCCTCCTCCACCGCGACCAGCTCTGGCACCTGCTGCGCACCGTCCAGAACCTGTTCACCGTGGAGACCACCCGCCCCCACGACAGCTACGCCTTCGGATTCCTCGCCACCCTCGGCTACGGCTCCGCCTGGCACATGGAAACCCTCCCCGACCGCGGGGAGCGGGACCACGACGAACCCGACATCGTCCTCGCCCTGTTCCGCGAGACCATCTGGTACGGCCCCCAGCCCGGCACCGTCCGCAGACTCACCGCCCACAGCGACGCCTTCCCCGACCCCGACCCCGACCCCGGCCCCCAAACCCCCGCCGCAGCAGCCGCCCCGCCCCCTGCCGGCCCGGCCCACCAGCCCCCGCCCCGGGCACCCCGCCCGCACTCCGTCCGGGACACCTGCGACGAACAGACCTTCCTCGAACGGACCAGGCGCTGCCTGGAACACATCGGCGTCGGCGACATCTACCAGATCCAGATCGGCCACCGCATCGACGTCGAGACCGACCTCGAACCCTTCGACGTCTACCGCCGGCTGCGCGAGCGCAACCCGTCCCCGTACATGTACCTCCTCCCGCGCGGCCCGCGCACCGTCATCGGCGCCAGCCCCGAAGTCCTCTTCCGCACCCAGGGCGGCAACGTCGTCATGCGGCCCATCGCCGGAACCGCACCCCGCAGCGGCGACCCCCGCACCGACGCCGCCCGCGTCGCCCGGCTCGTCGCCGACGAGAAGGAACGCGCCGAACACGTCATGCTCGTCGACCTGTGCCGCAACGACATCGGCCGGGTCTGCCTGCCCGGCACCCTGCGGGCGCACGACCTGATGACCGTCGAGACGTACTCCCACGTCTTCCACCTCGTCTCCACCGTCCAGGGCACCCTCGCCCCCGGCCACGACACCTGGTCCGTGCTGCGCGCCACCTTCCCCGCGGGCACCGTCACCGGCGCACCCAAGATCCGCGCCATGGAGATCATCGAGGAACTGGAGAGCGAACCGCGCGGCATGTACGCGGGCGCCGTCGGCCTCATCGACCTGCGCGGCTGGAGCCAGCTCGCCCTGTGCATCCGCACGATCGTGCACGACGGCCGCACCAACACCTACTCCACCCAGAGCTGCGCGGGCATCGTCGCCGACTCCTCGCCCCCCTCCGAATGGCGCGAGACCCTCCACAAGATGGGCGCGGCCTACTGGTCGCTGACCGGTCAGGAGCTGCTGCCGTGAAGGTCCTGCTCGTCGACGCCTACGACAGCTTCACCCACATCATCGACCAGTACCTGCGCACCCTGGGCGCCGACACCGACGTCGTGCGGTCGCACACCCGCACCCCGCACCAGCTCGCCGCCCTTGGGCCGGACGCGGTCGTCCTGGGCCCCGGCCCCGGCAACCCGGCCGACTCGGGCCACGTCGAACTGGTACGCACCTTCGCCGGGGTTGTCCCCCTGCTCGGCATCTGCCTGGGCCACCAGGCGATCTGCCTGGCGTACGGGGGCCGGGTCCGGGTGGCCGGGCGGCTCAAGCACGGCAAGACCAGCCCCGTGCGCCACGACGGCGCCGGAGTGTTCGAGGGACTGGAACCGGTGATGACCGCCACCCGCTACCACTCGCTGATCGCCGACGAACCGCTGCCGCCCCCGCTGACCGCCACCGCGCACGCCCAGGACGACGGCTACGTGATGGGGCTGCGGCACCGCACGCTCGCCGTGGAAGGGGTGCAGTTCCACCCCGAGTCCATCACCACCGCCGGCGGGATGCGGCTCCTGGACAACTTCCTGACGGCCGCCTCCAGGGCCGCCCCCGCACGGGATGCGGCCCAAATACGCAACGCGTTCACCGGCCCGCCCGGAAAATGAGACCAACCCCCTTGACCGCACCCATCGAACGACTGGAATATCCACGTCCGCAAGGCGCTGAGCAGCGGTTATATCGAATATATTGCTGTGCCTGGTAAGGGGAAGTCCTCGCGATAATGATTCGAAGCAGGCCCTTCCTAATGTTCTGGATGTCGGAACGAACCGCAACAGTTCATAGGGGGAAAAGAATCATGAAGCTCGACGCGATCACCAAAAAGACCCGGCGGACCCTGGCCCTCGCCCTCGCCTCCGCGGCGGTCCTCGCCACCGTGCAGGCCACCGCGCAGGCCGCCGCGGAGGCCGGCCGGGCACCGCACACCGGATCGGCCGTCACCGCCTCCGCCACCCCGCTGGACGACCCCTGGCACCCGAACACCGCGTCCGTCCGAAGACTGGTCGCCGACGACCCGTGGCACCCCGCCCCGGTGTCCGCCCAGGACCGGGTCACGGACGACCCGTGGCACCCGGCGCCCAGCGCCGCCTGACCCCAGCGCCGCCCGACCCCAGAAGGAGAAGACCAGTGAGCGCCACACCACCCGAACAGGAACGTTCCTGGCCCCCGTTGCTGGGACAGGTGCTCGACGGCCGGGACCTCACCGCCCTCGACACCGCCTGGGTGATGGACCAGGTGATGCGGGGCCGGGCGACCGACGCGCAGATCGCCGGCTTCCTGGTGGCCCTGCGGGCCAAGGGCGAGACCGTGGGCGAGCTCGAAGGACTCGTCCACGGGATGCTGGCCCATGCCGTACACATCGACGTGCCGGGCAGGACCGTCGACGTGGTGGGCACCGGGGGCGACGGGGCACGCACGGTCAACATCTCCACGATGGCCGCGATCGTCGCCGCGGGGGCCGGGGCACGGGTCGTCAAGCACGGCAACCGGGCGGCGAGTTCGGCCTCCGGCTCCGCCGACGTCCTGGAGGCCCTGGGCGTCACCCTGCGGCTGCCGCCCGAACGGATCGCCGCCGTGGCCGACGAGGCCGGCATCACCTTCTGCTTCGCACCGGACTTCCACCCCGCGATGCGCCACGCGGCCGGCCCGCGCAGACAACTCGGCATCCCGACCGTCTTCAACGCGCTGGGCCCGCTGACCAACCCGGCGTCCCCCACCGCGCAGGCGGTCGGGGTCGCCGACGCCCGGCTGCAGCCGCTGATCGCCGGAGCCCTGGCCGGGGCCGGCGGACGGGGCCTGGTCTTCCGCGGCGACGACGGCCTCGACGAACTCACCGTCACCACCACGTCGACCGTGCTCTGCGTCGACGACGGCGCCGTCCGCCGGGAACGGTTCGACCCCCGCGACCTGGGGATCGCCCGCGCCCCCCTTAAGGCACTGCGCGGGCAGGACGCCGCCTACAACGCGTCCGTCGCCCGCCGGGTCCTGGACGGCGAACGCGGACCGGTCCGCGACGCGGTGCTGCTCTCCGCGGGCGCCGCGCTCGTGGCGGGCGAACCCGCCGGGGGCCGGACCGTCACCGAACGCCTGGGCTGGGCGGTGGAAGCGGCGGGCCGGGCGATCGACTCCGGCGCCGCGGCCGGCACCCTCGAGCGGTGGGTACGGGCCACCTCGGCCCCGTGCACCCCGGCCGGCACGGCCCCGGCCGCCCGGGTCGCCACCGCGGCATGACGCGGACACCCAGGGGGCGGGAGCCGGGGGCGGACGGTGCCGTGGCACGGCCCGCCCGGGGGACCGGCAGGGGCACGGCCCGCCCGGGGGGGCCGGCAGGGGCGCGGCCGCGACCCCGTCCGCGCGGTCACCGGGCGGTGGTGGCCCCGAGCGCCAAGGACCGCTCCCGGTCCGCGTCGCCCGTCCCCGGCGGCCCGGACTTCGCGCGCCGGGAGCCGCCGAGCCTCTCGCGCCGGATCCAGGAGAGGGCCGGCGAGGTGAGGCCGGTGGTGACCAGCGCCATCAGCACCAGCATGGTGAACAGATCGGGGCCGATCACACCGAGTTCGAGCCCCAGGTTCAGCACCACCAGCTCGGTCAGGCCCCGGCAGTTCATCAGCGCCCCGATCGCCAGGGAATCGCGCCAGGACCGGCCCGAGAGCCGGGCCCCGCCCGTGCTCCCACCCCATTTGCCGAGGACCGCGACGGCCAGGACCGCCAGCGCCCACAGCCACTGGACCGGGTCGCCGGCCAGCAGTGAGACATCGGTGTGCAGCCCGGTGGAGACGAAGAACAGCGGCAGCAGCACCGGTACCGAGAACGCGCGCAGCCGGGCCGCGCAGTGCTCGATGACCGCCGACCCCCGAGGAGTGACCAGACCGAAGACGAAAGCGCCGAACAGGGCGTGCACACCGATCCGGTCGGTGGCCAGCGCGCAGAGGCACAGGCCGCTGAACAGGACGACGAGGACCACCCCGTCCACGGCCCGTTCGGCCCGCCCCGCCCAGCGGGCGAGCAGCGGACGCAGCACGCAGACCATGACGGCGAGGAAGGCCGCGGCCAGCGCCGCCGTCGTCAGCGCCTCGGCCGGTGAACCACTCGTCGACACCGCGACGACCGCCGCCAGCAGGCACCAGGCGGTCACGTCGTCGACCGCCGCGCACGCCATGGCCAGCGACCCGATCCGGGTACCGAGCAGACCGCGGTCGGTGAGGACCCGGGCGAGCACGGGGAACGCGGTGATGCTCATCGACACGGCGATGAACAGCACGAACGGCAACCGCCCCACGCCCGGCGGCGCGAACGTGCCGAACATCGCCAGGGCCAGCAGCGAGCCCAGCACCAGCGGCAGGGCGATGCTCGCCTGACTGACCACGACGGCGGTTCCCCGATGCCCGCGCAGCGTGCCGAGATCGAGTTCGAGACCGATCAGGAACATGAAGGCCAGCAGGCCGAGGTTGCCCAGGGCGCCGATGTAGGGCAGCACCGACTCGGGGAACAGCCAGGCCTGAGCCGCGGGCGAGACCCAGCCCAGCAGCGACGGCCCCAGCATGATGCCCAGGGTGATCTCGCCGATGACCGGCGGCTGGCCGAACCTGCGGAACAGCTGGGCCCCCGCCTGGCACACCAGGATGACGACCGGGACGGCGATCAGCAGATCGGGCAGCGGGTCATGTGCCGACACGGCCGGCTCCTTCCCTGGCCGGCGCCGTGGCGTGCGACCAGCGTGCGTAGCGGCGCCGCCCGTACAGCAGCGGCTGGGCACTCTCGTCGGCGGTGAACCGCCGCACCCGGACGAAGACGGCGGTGTGGTCCCCGACCTCCCGGGTACCGGCCACCGTGCAGTCGGCGACGGCGTGCGCGGCCTGCGTCAGATGCGGTCCGCCCGCGCCCAGCGGCAGCCGCCACTCGCTCAGCGCGAACCGGTCGGGGTTGCCGGAACTGAACAGGTCGGAGGTGGCCTGCGCCTGCTCGTGCAGCAGATTGAGGGCCAGCTGCCCACTGGACAGCACGGACTGGGTGGTGGGGCTCGCGGTGCGCAGGCAGATCACCAGCGTCGGCGGACCCAGCGCCACGCTCGCCAGCGAACTGCAGGTCATCCCGCGGGGCGTGCCGTCGGCGCCGAGCGCCGTCACCACGGAGACACCGGAGGGGAAACCGCCCATCAGCGGGCGTATGTCGGCTTCCGGAACGGGCCGGTCGGTCATGGATTCTCCTTCGAGGGTGTGCCGCGGGCCCGGCAGCCGGCCGGAGAGGGGACCCGGCTGCCGGGCGACGCGGAGCGGCACGGCTACTTGCCGTGCAGCCTGCGGAGCGCCTCGTGGGTGCTCGGCAGCGAGTTGAGGAGCTCCTTCTGCTCCTTCTTGACCTGCGCGAACATGGCCTGCGCGGCGGCCACGGACTCCGGCTTGTGGGCGAGGATCGGCAGCGGCGCGTCCGGCTCCAGACCGAGACCGGCGAAGATGCAGTAATAGCGCTCGTTGGTCCAGAAGTTACGGAACTCCGCCTCGAAATTCCCGTAGTACGTCGTGTCGTCGGTGGCCGCGGGATTGACCGGGAGCCCCGCCTTGTACGCGTCGATCTTCTCGCGGATGCTCTCGGGGAGCTTCAGCTCCTTGTTGGCGCGCCAGAACGGCGAGTCGGTACGCGGCGCGAAGTAGAAGTGGGTCTGGATGAAGTCACGGGTGTCGTCGAACATCACCTCGATTTCCTTGTTGAAGTTGTCGACCAGGGTCTGGTTGAACGTCTTGTCAGGGAAGTGCTTCGCCAGCTGGTAGGCCGCGGCCGTGATGAAGTAGATGCCGGTCGACTCCAGCGGCTCCAGGAAGGCACCGGACAGGCCGATGCCGACGACGTTCTTCACCCAGGCGCGGCGGTTGCGCCCGACCCTGAACTTCACGTGGTTGAACTCGGTGGTCTCGGGGTCCAGGCCCCACAGCTCGCAGAACTCGGCGGTGGCCTCCTCCTGCGTGGTGAACCGGCTGGAATAGACGTAACCGGTCCCGAAACGGCCCGGCATCGGTATCTTCCACGTCCACCCCGACGACATCGCGATCGCCGAGGTGTACGGCTCCACCCCGTGGGCGTCGTCGTCGTGCGGGACGGCCGTGGCCACCGCGCGGTCGCACAGCAGCTGGTCGCTCATGTCGACGAAGGGCTCCTCCATCGCCTGGTTCATCAGCAGGCTGCGGAAGCCGGAGCAGTCCACGAACAGGTCCGCGTCCAGGACCCGCCCCTCCTTGGTGTGCAGGGCCTTCACGAAGCCCCGCCCGTCCTTCTCGACGCGCGTCATCTCGTCCTGGACGTGGTGCACACCCTGCTTCCCGGTCGCGAACCGGCGCAGGAAGTCCGCGACGAGCGCCGCGTCGAAGTGCCACGCGTACCGGGTGGGGGAGGTGCCGTCCAGGAACCGCGGCGCCTTCTTGGCGTCCATCAGCGGCGCCTCGCGGAAGCAGGCGTAGTCGTACGGCTCCTTTGTCCTCCCCTCGAACCTGTTCTTGAACCAGTAGTGCGACATCGGAATGCCGTCGTGCTCCGGGCTGATGCCGAACGGGTGGTAGAAGTGGTCGGAACCGCCCCCGTCGAGCTCGCGCGGACCGCTCTGACCCCGGCCCGGCGTACGCCAGTTGATGAAACGGACCGCCATCTTGTAACTGGCGTTGCACTCACGCATCCAGTCCTCCTCCGCGATCCCGAGGAAGTCGAAGAGAACACGGTGCAGATTCGGCACGGTGGCCTCGCCCACACCGATACGCGGAATGGAGGGCGCCTCCAGCACCGTGACGTCGACCGTGTTGTGGAGGGCCTTGCCGAGATAGGCGGCGGTCATCCAGCCGGCCGTACCGCCGCCGAGGATCACGACCTTCTTGATGGCGTTGTCTGTTGCGGTGGAGGTGCCCGTCATATCGAATTCCTCTTCTGGCCGGAGTGGTGGTGGCGGAACTGTGGGGATGGCCAGAATCGGCAGAATATCTACGGCATTTCTATAAGCCGGAGGAAAAGGCTGAATGAGATCGCTGGGCCCCCGCATTCGACGCGCCCGGCGGCCGGCCCCGCACCGTGCGCCGCCCGGCGCCCTTATGGAGGGCGTATAGCGCGCGGGCGCAGTCTGGCCCTGTTCATTCCGCACTCGTATCTCCCAGCAGAGGATGGCCGCATCACATGGCGCGCACAGAACGGGAGCCGGAGACGGGGCTGAAAGGCATCCTTTCCACCGTGGGAGGAACCCCGCTCGTAGAGCTCGAACGGTTGGTGCCGGGGTCCACCTCGCGGGTGTTCGCCAAGGTGGAGCGCTTCAACCCCGGCGGCAGTGTCAAGGACCGCTCCGCACTGAACATGGTGGCCACGAAGATCAGGTCCGGGGAACTCGTCCCGGGCCGGTCGACGGTCATCGAGTCCAGCTCCGGAAACCTCGCGATCGGGCTCGCGCAGATCTGCGGCTACTACGGCCTGCGGCTCGTCTGCGTGGTGGACACCCGCACCACCCGGCAGAACATCGCGATCCTGCGGGCCTACGGGGCCGAGGTCGAGATCATCACCGAACCCGACCCCGCCACCGGACAACTGCTGCCCGCCCGGCTGCACCGGGTCGCCGAACTCGTCGCGACCACCCCCCACGCCTACTGGCCCGACCAGTACGCCAACCCGCTCAACCGGCGGGCCCACGAGACCACGATGGAGGAGATCACCGAAGCCCTCGACGGCAAGGTCGACCAGCTCGTCGTGGCCGCCGGCACCAGCGGCACCCTCGGCGGCTGCGCCCAGTACATCCGCCGCCACCGCCTGGGCACCACCGTCAACGCGGTCGACGCCCTCGGCAGCGTGCTGTTCGGCCCACCCGTCGACTGCGCCCGCCTGGTGCCCGGCCACGGCGCGTCCGTCGCACCGAAACTGCTGCGGCGCTCCGACGCGGACCGGGTGGTGCACGTCGGCGACCTCGACTGCGTGGTGGGCTGCCGCACCCTGGTACGCCGCGAGGCGATCCTCGCCGGCGGCTCCTCGGGCGCGGTCGTCGCGGCCCTGACCCGCCTCGCCCCCGGCATACCGCCCGGCTCCAACGTGGTGATCGTGCTGCCCGACGGCGGCGACCGCTACCTCGACACCATCTACGACGACACCTGGGTACGGCGGCACTTCGGCGACGTCGCCCACCTGTGGGACGGGCCGGACGACGCCCGGGCCGTGGGCCAACTGGCCGATATAGCCCAGTAATAGCGTTCTGCCGCAGAATTTTTTCCATCGGAGGGAACGGCACCGGGACGAAAGTCTCCCGAAAGCCCGGCACCACCTGAACAGAGAAATCCCGTCCCGGGCAAATTCCCTCCCCGCGAGATCCCGGACAGGGACATCCGAACCGAGAACCGGAGGCACCACATGACCGCCCAGATCACCGACCTCGACACCGCGCGCAAGGCCGAGATCAAGGACATCGTCTGCGACATCCTCGAACTCGAACTCGACGAGGTCACCGACACCAGCCTCTTCAAGGAGGAGCACGACGCCGACTCCCTGCGCACCATCGAGATCCTCGCCTCCCTGGAGCGCAACTTCGGCCTCGTCCTGGAGCAGGCCGAGCTCAGCCGCATGGTCAACCTGGCGGGCGTGTACGCCGTGGTCGCGGAGGCCGAGGGAAAGTGAGCGGGGCGACGGACGGCACGGCGCCGCGCACGGCCGCCCGCCACCGGGTGGTGATCACCGGGCTCGGCGTGGTGACCAGCATCGGCATCGGAGTGGACGCCTTCGCCGCCGGCCTGCGCGCCGGACGCAGCGGTGCCCGGCCGATCGGCGCCTTCGACACCACCGGATTCGCGTACTCCAACGCCTGCGAGGTCACCGACTTCGACCCCGGGCAGTGGCTGCGCGACCTGAGGGCCGACGAGCTCGGCCGGGCCGCGCAGTTCGCGGTGGCCGGCGCCCGGATGGCGGTCGCGGACGCGGGACTCACCGAGGACGACGTACGGGCCAGACGCACCCTGGTCTCGGTCGGCACCACCGACGGCGAGTCCCGCGACCTGGACCATCTCATCGGCCTCCAGGTCGCCGAGGGCGAGGACCGGCTCGACGCCACCGTCGCCCGCCGGGTGTGGCCCGGCCGGCTCTCCGCCGGCATCGTCCGCGAACTCGGCCTGGAGGACGTGGAGACGGTCACCGTCCCCACCGCCTGCGCGGCCGGGAACTACGCGGTCGGCTCCGGCTACGACGCCATCAGCTCCGGCGACGTCGAGATGGCGCTCTGCGGCGGGGCCGACGCACTGTGCCGCAAGACCTTCACCGGCTTCTACCGGCTCGGCACCATCGCCCCCGACGTCTGCCGCCCCTTCGACGCCGACCGGCAGGGCATCCTGACCGGCGAGGGCGCCGGGATCCTCCTCATGGAATCCCTGGAGTCCGCACGCGCCCGCGGCGCCCGCATCTACGCCGAGGTCCTCGGCTACGGACTGTCCTGCGACGCCAGCCACCCGGTCGCACCCGACCGGGACTCCATCGCACGCTGCATCACCGCCGCCCACCACAACGCCGGCATCGAGGCGTCCGACGTGGACTTCATCTCCGCCCACGGCACCGGCACCAGGGCCAACGACGTCACCGAGGTCGGCGCGATCCGGCAGGTCTTCGGCGACGACCTCCCGCGCACCGTGTCGATCAAGTCGATGATCGGCCACACCATGGGCGCCGCCAGCGCCCTGGCCGCGGCCGCCTGCTCCCTGGCCCTGCGGGAGGGATTCATCCCGCCCACCATCAACCACCGCACCACCGACCCCGAGTGCGCGGTCGACTGCGTACCCAACCAGGCGGTCGAGGCCCGGCTGCGGGTCGTGCAGAACAACGGCCTCGCCTTCGGCGGGAACAACGCGGTCCTGATGCTCGGCCACTGGGACGGACCCCCCGCCCAGACCCCGCCCGCCCGCACAGCGGCGTGAACCGGCCCGACGCGGCCTGAGAGGAGTCGAACGCAATGTCAGCCGACGCGGTCACCACCGCGCAGGACCTGGTCGTCTCGGGCTGGGCCGTGTCCTCGCCCTACGGACTGGGCCGGGACGCCTTCACCACCGGACTGCGCGAGCAACAGCGCGCCGTCCACACCCTCGACACCACATCCTGGCCGGTCCCCTACGACGAGGCCGGACTCATCCCCGGCTTCGACATCAGGGCCGTCCTCGGCCGCAAGGGCACCCGCTCCATGGACCGGGTCACCGCCATCGCCGCCACCACCGTGGGCATGCTCCTGGACGAGTACGGAACGGGACTGGCCGACACCCCCGAGAGCACCGGCCTGGTCCTGGGCACCTCCGGCAGCGTCCAATCGATCATGGACTTCACCCGGGACGCCCTCACCGGCAAAGCGCCCTACTTGGTCGACCCCGCCAGATTCCCCAACACCGTGATGAACTGCCCCACCGGACACAGCGCCATCCGGCA
Source organism: Streptomyces sp. NPDC015144 (assembly GCF_043079735.1). Taxonomy (NCBI): domain Bacteria; kingdom Bacillati; phylum Actinomycetota; class Actinomycetes; order Kitasatosporales; family Streptomycetaceae; genus Streptomyces; species Streptomyces sp. NPDC015144. The sequence continues at coordinate 189,406 of NZ_JBIBUU010000011.1, forward strand.
CACGCTCAAGGGCCCCAACGTCACCGTCTCCGGCGGCGCCGCCACCGGACTCCTCGCCCTCAACTACGCCTCCCGGCTCCTGCGCGGCGGCCACGCCACCGCACTCCTGGCAGGCGCCGCCGAGGAGTTCTCGGTCCAGCGCGCCCGGCTGGAGCACGTCGCCGACCACGGCGGCACCGCCCCCGAACCGCTCGGCGAGGGCGCGGCACTCTTCCTCCTGGAGAGCGGGGCCGCGGCCCGCGACGGCGGACGCACCGCCCTCGCCACCGTGCTCGGCTGCCGCTTCCGGGCCTTCCGCGACACACCCCGTGCCTCCGCCGTGCTCAGACACTGCGTCGAGGAGGTCCTGGCCGCCGCCGGAGCCACCCCCGACGACCTCGCGCTCATCGCCCCCGGCACCCCGCCCGGCGTCTTCGGCAAGGAGGAGACCGCCGCCCTGGACGGCCTCACCGCCCCCCGCACCGCGATCCGCCCCCTGGTCGGCGACGCCACCGCCGCCGGCGCCGCCTTCCAGCTCGCCGCCGTCCTCGCTGCGGCCGACACCCGCCCCGCACTCGCCAACCGGCTCGCCCTGGTCACCGCCGTCGACCGGGACGGAACCGTCGGCGCCGCCCTCCTCCGCCTCGGCTGACCCACCACCCGAACCGCACTCGCAGAAAGGGCACCCACCATGTCCGACACCCCCAGACCGGTGGCCCTCGTCACCGGCGGATCGCGCGGCATCGGACGGTCCGTCGTGGAGGTCCTGGCCCGCGACGGATACGACGTGGCCCTGTGCTACCAGTCCCGCGCCGAAGCGGCCGAACTCGCCGCGAAAACGGCCCGGGAACACGGCGCCCGGACCCTGACCGGCCGCCTCGACGTCACCGACCGCGACACCGTACGCGCCTTCGTCGCCGAGACCGAGGACACCCTCGGCCCCGTCGACACCCTCGTCACCGCCGCCGGAATCGTCCGGGACAGCAACCTCGCCACCCTCACCGACGACGACTGGGACGCCGTGGTGCGCACCAACCTCGACGGCACCTACAACTTCGCCAAGGCACTCGTCTTCCCCATGATGAAACGCCGCCGCGGCACCGTCATCACCCTCTCCTCGATCGCCTCCCGGGGCCAGGCGAGCCAGACCAACTACTCCGCCTCCAAGGCCGGGATCATCGGCTTCACCAAGGCCCTCGCCAAGGAGGGCGGCCGCGCCGGACTGCGCGCCAACACCGTGGCACCCGGCTTCATCCGCACCGACATGACCGGCACACTCTCCGAGAAGTACGCCAAGGAGATGACCAGGAACATCCCGCTCGGCCGGTTCGGGGAACCCGAGGAGGTCGCCGAACTCGTCGCGTTCCTCGCCTCCGACCGCGCCGCGTACATCACCGGACAGGTCTTCTCCATCGACGGCGGCCTGGTCGTCTGACCCCGCCCCCGCGCCCCCGCAGCGCGCCCGGCACAGACCACCGCCCCGCCCCGCCCGCCACGCCCAGGAGCCCGCCGTGACCGCCCGCACCGCCAAGCCGCCCCGCTTCTACTTCAACCTGCGCAGCCCCTACAACTTCTTCGCCCTCGCCGACCTGGAACGCGACCACCCCGAACTCCTCGACCGCGTCCAATGGCGCCCGTTCTGGGAACCCGACCCGACCAGCGAGAAACTCCTCGCCCAGGCATCACCCGGCGCCGCGTTCCCGTTCCACCCGATGTCCCGGGCCAAACAGTTCTACATCCTGCGCGACGTCCGCAGACTCGCCGCCGACCGCGGCCTGGAACTGACCTGGCCGGTGGACCGCACACCCTGGTGGGAGCCGGCCCACCTGACCTGGTTCCTCGCCGAACGCGAAGGACTGGGCCGCACCTGGGTCGAACGCGCCGGCCGCGCCCGCTGGCTGGAAGGACGCGACATCTGCGACCCCGACGTGGTGCGCGAACTCGCCGAGGAGATCGGCCTGGACGCAACGGAGGCCGCCCAGGCCCCCCACCACCCCCTCCTGCGCGAACAGGGCGTACGCGCCCTGCTCGACGTGCACCGCGACGGCGTCTTCGGCGTCCCCTACTTCATCAACGGCGCCGAACCCTACTGGGGCCTGGACCGCGTCACCGCCTTCGCCGCCTCCTTCACCCCCACCCCCACCCCCACCCCCGCCCCCGCCACCGCCGAGCCGCCCGCCGCGCCCGCCGCGGGCCGCACCACCGACATGAGCCACGCGGGAGGCTGCGGATGAACACCACCACCACCCAACCCGCCACGGCCGGCAGCACCCTCCCGCTCACCGCCGTCCAGGAAGCCATGTGGACCGCGTACCGCGTCGCACCCCACAGCGCCTCCTACAACATCGTCATGCCCCTGCTGCTGCGCGGCCCCCTCGACCCGGCCGCCATGGCCCGGGCCGTCACCGCCGTCGGCGAACGCCAGGAACTCCTGCGCTCCGTCTTCACCGAACACCACGGCGCACCCGTCCGCACCCCCGCCGAACACGCCCTGGTCACCATGGAGTTCCACGACCTCGGCCCCCTCGACGACGAAGCCCTGCGCCAGGCCGCACAGGAAGCCGGCGCCCGCCCCTTCCGCCTGGAATCCGGCGCCTTCCGGGTCGTCCTGCTGCGCCGCACCGACCACGAGTGGGTCCTGGTCACCGCCGCCCACCACATCGTCAGCGACTTCACCTCACGCTGGCTCCTCGTACGCGACCTGCTCGACGCCTACACCGCCATCGCCTCCGGCACCGCCCCGGCCTGGCGCCCCATCCCCGGCTCCTACACCGACCACACCGCCGAGGAACTGCGCCACACCGCCTCCGAGGCGGGACGGCGCGGCGCGGACCGGTGGCGCGAATCGGTCGCCGGGGCACCCGCCGCACAGCTCCCGCCGGACCGGCCGCGCCCCGCGGTCCGCTCACTCAGCGGCGGCACCGTCGTCCGCGTCCTGGACCCGGCCTGCGCCCGCGGCATCGACCCCGCCGCCGACGCCGCCGGCGTCACCCCGTTCGCCTACCTCCTCGGCGTCTTCCAGGCCCTCACCCACCGCTGGACCGGCCAGGAGGAGTTCGTCCTCGGAGTACCCGCGACCAGCCGCATGGGCAAGGCACAGCGCGACGTGATCGGCTGCTACCTCAACACCATGCCCGTACGCGCCGAGTTCGCCCCCCACAGCACCTTCCGCACCACCGCCGCACTGGCCGGCGAACGGGTCATGCGCGGCATGGTCAACGTCCGCTACCCCTGCGCCCTGGCCTTCCCCCAGGCCACCGTCTTCCGCACCGCACTGTTCCTGGTCCAGATGGACCGGATGGACCCACCGGTCCCCAACGTCCCGCCCGGACAGACCATCGGCCCGTCCATCACCTACAAGGGACTGGACATCGCCCTGGTCGACGTCCCCCAGCAGGAGGGCCAGCTCGACCTGCTGCTGCGCATCGAGCAGACCCCCCACGGCATCACCGCCGTCTTCTCCTACGACACCGACCTCTTCGACCACGCCACGGTCGAACGGTTCGCCGACGGATACGAGCGGATGCTCACCGCGGCCGTCACCGACCCCGACACCCGGATCACCGACGTCGAACTGACCGGACAGGACGAGACGGCCGCCCTGCTCGCCCTCGGCACCACCCCCTTCGACGACACCGACGACTTCACCGGATTCGACGACTTCGACGCCTTCGAATCCTTCGAGTCCTTCGAGAACCCCCGGGACCACCGATGACCCCGCGCATCGCGATCGCCGGCGCGGGACTGGGCGGCCTGACCGCCGCCGCCGCCCTCCACCACCGCGGCCTGGACGTCCAGGTCCACGAACGGGGGGAGGAACTGCGCGAACAGGGCGTCGGCATGCACCTGGGCCCCAACGGCACCCGGCTGCTCCAGCGCCTGGGCCTGGGCCCGCAGCTGGCCAGGAGCGCGGTGCGCCCCGAGGCACTGGAGATACGGGCCTTCCACAACGGCGCCCTCGTCGCCCGCCAGGAGATGGGCGAGGCATGGCAGCAGCGGTTCCGCGCCCCGTACTACACCGTGCACCGCGGCGACCTGCACCGGATGCTGGCCTCACAAGTCCCCGCCGAGCGCGTCCACACCGGCAGGGAACTCGTCCGGTACGAGGAGACCGGGCACGGCGTCGTCCTGCACTTCGCGGACGGCACCGACGCCCACGCCGACGTACTGATCGGCGCGGACGGCATGCACTCGGTGGTCCGCCGCACCCTCGCGGGCGACGACACCCCGGTCTACTCCGGCAACAGCGCCCTGCGCGGCCTGGCCGACGCCGCCGACCTGCCCGCACTGGACCCCGCCCTGATGTACATGTACGCGGGCCCCGGCGCCCGCGTCCTGCTCTACCCGGTCGCCGGCGGACAGCAGTTCACCTTCGTCGTGGTGACCCCGGCCGCCGAGGGCGCCGCCGAGTCGTGGACCAGCGCCGGCGACCGCACCGACCTGGCCGCCGTCCTGACCGGCTGGGACCCGGCCGTACGCGCACTGGCCGACGCGGCGGGGGAGGTACGCCGCTGGGCGCTGTACGACCGCGAACCGCTGAAGCGGTGGAGCACCGCCCGCACCACCCTGCTGGGGGACGCGGCCCACCCGATGCTCCCGCACCACGGACAGGGCGCCAACCAGGCCGTCGAGGACGCCGTGGCGCTCGCCGTCTGCCTCCAGGAGGCGGCGCCCGGCGCGGACGGCATCACCGCCGCACTGCACCGCTACGAACGGGCACGCCGCCCGCACACCACCCGCGTGCAGCTCGGCTCCCGGACCGGGCAGCAGCCGGGGGACGCCGCCCGGCGCCGCCTCGACGCCGAGAACGTCGACTGGGTCCTCGGCCACGACGCCGAAGCGGCCCTGGCCGGGACACCGGACCGCCTTCCCCGGGCGGTGTGACCCGCACACCGCAGCACCGCCCACCCGGACAAGGGGCCCCTGGCGCTCTCCCCGCGCCAGGGGCCCCCGGCGTTCCCCCACACCCCGGGCCCGGCCAATACATCGTCGGCATAGGGCCCCGATAGCTCCCCCTTCAACCATGTCCATAACCGACCACACAGAGGGACGTCGAACTGATGAGCGAGAAGCAGACCGAAGAGACCCTGTACCGCGTCGTGCTCAACGACGAGGAGCAGTACTCGATCTGGTGGGCCGACCGCGCCCTGCCGGCCGGCTGGCACACCGAGGGCACCCAGGGCACCCGCGAGGAGTGCCTCGCGCACATCGCCGGGATCTGGACCGACCTGCGCCCGCTGAGCCTGCGCCGGCGCATGGACGCCACCGCCGCCTGACCCAACTGGCCGCCGGATCCGAGGCCGGGCCCGACCCCCACCGCGCCGCCCGATCCCGATGGAGGAGAGACTGTGAACGACCGCACGCTGTCGGGCCCGGACGCCGGTGCGACCACCGCCCGGCCCAGGACCGCACCCCTGCTGCCCGCCCTGTTCGCCGCCCAGCGCGCCCGCACACCCGACGCGCCCGCGGTGATCGGCCCCGACGGGACCACGGTCACGTACGCCGCACTCGGCGCCCGCGCCGCACTGTTCGCCACCCGGCTGCACGCCCTGGGCGTACGCCCCGGCGACTTCGTGGGCGTGTGCCTGCACCGCGGACCCGACCTGGTCGCCGGACTTCTCGGCGTCTGGCTGGCGGGCGCCGCCTACGTACCGCTCGACCCGAACCACCCCGCAAGCCGCATCGCCCTCGTCCTGGACGACGCGCAGGCCCCCGTCGCCCTCGCCGAACGGGCCACCGCCGGCCAACTGCCCACCGGCATCCGGACCCTGCTCACCGACGACACCACCGGCGACCCGGCCCCAACGGCACCGGAGACCGCGGCCGACCCGGCCCGGCCCGCCTACGTACTGCACACCTCCGGCTCCACCGGCCGCCCCAAGGGCGTCCTCGTCCCGCACGCCGGCATCGCCAACCGGGTGCGCTGGCTGGCCCACCGCCACCGCCTCGGCCCCACCGACCGGGTCCTGCTCAAGACCACCGTCGGCTTCGACGCCGCCGGACTCGAACTGTTCTCCCCCCTCATCAGCGGCGCCGCCCTCGTCCTCGCCCCCCAGGGCGCCGAACACGACCCCGCGACCCTGCTCGCCGCCGTCACCGACCACGGCGTCACCGTCCTGCAGGGCGTCCCCTCCGTCTACCGGCGCCTGGTCGACGAACCCGGCTGGGAACGCGCCACCGCCCTGCGCCTGGTCTTCAGCGCCGGCGAACCCCTCCACGCCGACCTGTGCCGCCGCATCCTCGAACGCGCCCCCGGCGTACGGATCTGGAACACCTACGGCCCCACCGAGGCGTCCGTCGACATCACCGAGCACCCGTGGGACCCCGACCGGGACACCGGCGCCGTCCCCATCGGACGCCCCATCGGCAACACGCGCGTCGTCGTCCTCGACCCGGCGGGCCGGCCCGTACCCGTCGGCGTCGCCGGCGAACTCCACGCGGGCGGCATCCAGCTCGCCCACGGCTACCTGGGCCGCCCCGACCTGACCGCCGAACGCTTCGTCCCCGACCCCCACCACCACGGACAGCGGCTCTACCGCACCGGCGACAAGGTGCGCTGGCGCGCCGACGGCGTCCTCGAATACCTCGGCCGCCTCGACCAGCAGGTCAAGATCAACGGCGTACGCATCGAGCCCGGCGAGGTCGAGGCCGCGCTCGCCGCCCACCCCTGGGTCCGCACCGCCGTCGCCGCCGCCGTCCCCGACACCACCACCGGCGGCCACCGCCTCGCCGCCTGGGTCCAGCCGCGCGGCGAAGCACCCCGCCCCGACGAACTGCGCGCCTTCCTGCGCCGCACCCTGCCCGACGTCCTGGTGCCCTCCGTCTTCGTCACCGTCGACGCATGGCCGCTCACCCCCAGCGGAAAGATCGACCGCGGCGCCCTGCCCGACCCGGCCGCCGGCCGCACCGAAACCGCCCACGTCCCGGTACGCGACGCCACCGAACGCGCCGTCACCGAGATCTGGGCCCAGCTCACCGGCGTCCCCGCCGGCCAGATCGGCGCCACCCACGACTTCTTCCAGCTCGGCGGCTCCTCCCTGATGCTGACCCGGCTCTCCGAACTGCTGTCCGCGTCCGCCGGCACCCGGATCCCGCTGCGCGCCCTGTTCACCGCGACCACCGTCCAGGCCCAGGCCGCCCTGATCGCCCGCCCCGGCGACCCGACCGCCGACACCCACCCGGCAGAAACGGTTCTCCCCTTGCCCCGCAAGCCCGAGGGAATGCCCCTGTCACCCGGCCAGCAGGGCATGTGGCTCCTGGACCGGCTGCGCCCCGGCAGCAGCGAGTGGAACGCCCCCGTCTTCCTCACCCTGCCCGCCCGCTACAGCGACGCCACCGTCGCCACCGCCCTCACCGCCCTCGCCGACCGGCACGAGATCCTGCGCACCCGGTACGTCCTGCACGGCACCGAACCCGTCCAGACCATCGACGCCCCCCGCACCCGCCCGCCCCAGACCCGCACCGCGACCGCCACGACCACCGACGAGCTCAACGCCCTGGTGCAGGAGGAGTTCGCCCGCCCCTTCGACCTGGCCAACGGCCCCGTCTGGCGCGCCCTGACCGTACGCCGGGGGAGCGGCCACCTGCACGTGGTCCTCTCCCTGCACCACATCGCCTGCGACGGCTGGTCCTCCGTCGTCCTGGAACGCGACCTCAAGGCCCTCGCCGAGGCCGCCCACACCGGCACCGACGCCCGCCTGCCCGCCCTCCCCGTGCAGTACGCCGACCACGCCGCCCACCGCCGCGCCCGCCTCACCGACACCTTCCTCGCCCGCGAACTCGACCACTGGAAGCGGGCCCTGGACGGCATCGCCCCGCTCGACCTGCCCGCCGACCGGCCCCGGCCACCGGTACGCGACGCCCACGGCGCCGTCCACCTCTTCACCGTCCCCGCCGCGCTCACCGAACGCGTCGCCGCCCTCGGCCGCAGCTGCGGGGCGACCCTCCAGCAGACCCTCCTCACCGCGTTCGCCACGCTCGTCGCCCGCCTCACCGGCCGCTGGGACGTCCCCGTCGGCATCCCGGTCGCCGGCCGGGAACGGCCCGAGACCGCCGACGTCGTCGGGTTCTTCCTCAACACCCTCGTCCTGCGCTGCCAGGCCACGGCCCACGACACCTTCCACGACGCCGTCCTCAAGGTCCGCGACACCGCCCGCACGGCCTTCGCCCACCAGGAACTGCCCTTCGACCGGCTCGTCGCCGAACTCGACGACAGCCGCGACACCGCCCGCACCCCCCTCTACCAGGTCATGTTCGACCTGCACGAGGAGGGCCGCACCGGCACCGCGACCTCCTCCGGCGACCTCGACGCCTTCCGGGGAGCCTGGCAGGCCGCCCGCACCGACCTCACGTTCGTCGTGCAGCGCCAGGACGACGGCTCCCTGCTCGGCATGGCCGAGTACGCCACCGCCCTGTTCGACCCCGCCACCGTCGAACGGTTCGCCACCTGCTGGACCCGGCTCCTGGAGACGGTCGCCGACGACCCGTGGACCCCCCTGGGCACCGCCGACCTCCTGCCCGCCGCACTGCGCACCGAACTCCTCGCCCACGGCCACGGCCCGGCCGGCCCGGGGGAGACCCCCACCCAGGCCTGCGACGGCGCCGTGCACACCGCCGTCGCCGAGACGGCCCGGCGCTCCCCGCGGGACCCGGCCGTCGTCTGCGGCGACGAGACCTGGACGTACCAACGGCTGACCGGCCGCGCCGCCCACCTCGCCCACCGGCTGCGCGCCCTCGGCGCCGGCCCGGAGACCACCGTCGCCGTGCTCCTCGGCCGCACCCCCGACCTGCTCGCCACGATCCTCGCCGTCTGGCAGGCGGGCGCCGCCCACGTCCCGCTCGACCCCGGCGCCCCCGACGAACGCCTCGCCCATGTCCTCACCGACTCGCGGGCGGGCGTCCTGGTCACCGACACCGCGGGCGCCGCACGCCTGGCCGGCCTCCACCACGGCGCCGTCCTCACCCTGGACACCGAACCGGGCACCGCACCACCGGCCGACGCCCCGCCACTGCCCGCCGCGGACGGCACCCGCCTCGCCTACCTGATGTACACCTCCGGCTCCACCGGCCGCCCCAAGGGCGTCGCCGTCGAACACCGCACCCTGCTGCCGGCCCTGCGCGCCTTCCAGGCCCACCTGGACTTCGGCCAGGGACCCGACGACGCCTACCTCGCCCTGGCCCAGCCCACCTTCGACATCTCCTGGACCGAACTCCTCATGCCGCTCGTCGCCGGCGGCCGGGTGGTCCTCGCCCAGGACCACGAACTGCGCGACCACCGCGCCCAGCTCGCCCTCATCGACCGGCACGCCGTCAGCCACCTGCAGGCCGCCCCCACCCACTGGCAGATGCTGATCGACGCCGGACTCGGCCACCGCCCCCTGGTCGGCAAGACCGGCGGCGAGGACTGCCCGCCCGCCCTCGCCCGCGACCTCTCACGCCGACTGTGGCGGTTCATCAACGAGTACGGCCTCACCGAGACCACCATCGCCTCCACCCGGTGGGACGCCCACGACACCGCACGCTCCGTCCCGATCGGCCGCCCCTACCCGCACTGCACCGTCCGGGTACTGGACGAGAACCTCACCCCCGTCCCCTACGGAGCCACCGGCGAACTGTGCATCGGCGGAACCACCCTCGCCCGCGGCTACCACGGCCGCCCCGACCTGACCGCCGCCGCGTTCGTACCCGACCCCCACGGCGACCCCGGCACCCGCCTCTACCGCACCGGCGACATGGCCCGCATGCTGCCCGACGGCACCCTGGAATTCGCCGGACGCGCCGACGGCCAGGTCAAGATCCGCGGCCGGCGCGTGGAGACCGGCGAGGTCCAGAACGTCCTGGCCGAACACCCCTCCGTCGCCCAGGCCCTCGTCACCGTCCACGGCACCGGCCCCGACGCCGCACTCATCGGCTACTGGGTCGCCGCCGACCACATGCCCGTCCCCGCCGACAGCGCACTCCTGGACCACTGCGCCCGCAGACTGCCCGACTACATGGTCCCCGCACTCCTCGTGCCGATCACCGCCGTACCCCTCACCCGGCACGGCAAGGCCGACACCGCCGCCCTGCCCGTACCCGACCTCGCCGCCGCCCTCGCCGACGAGCCCTACACCGCACCCGAAGGCCCCGTCGAGGAGATCGTCGCCGGGATCTGGGCCGAGGTACTGCTCGGCCCCGACGCCGTCGCGGGCCACCGGATCGGCTCCCGCCAGGGATTCTTCCGCAGCGGCGGGAACTCCGTACGCGCCGCCCAGGTCATCGCCCGCATCCAGGAGGAGTTCGACGTCGAACTGCCCCTGCGAGCCGTCTTCGAACGCCCCACCGTCGCCCGGCTCGCCGAAGCCGTGGAAGAAGCCGTGACGGCCGAGATAGAGACGCTCACCGAAGCCGAACTCGCCCTCGCCCACAGGGAGTACCAGCCGTGACCGCACCCACCGCGCCGACGCGGCCCACGCAGCAGGAACTGCGCGCCGAACTCCTGCGCCGCCGCCTCGCCGGCCGCGCCGGGCAAGGCACCCCGACCACCGCCAGGGCCGCCACCATCCCCCGCGCCGACCGCACCAAACCCCTCGAACTCTCCTCCGGACAACGCCAGCTGTGGTTCCTGCACCAACTCGACCCGGCAAGCCCCGAATACCTCCTGCCCATGGCCCACCGGCTCCACGGCCCGCTCTCGACGGACACCCTCCGCCAGGCGTTCGACGCACTCGCCGCCCGCCACGAGATCCTGCGCACCCGCTACGTCCTGGACACGGCCGAACCCCGGCAGGCCATCGACCCGGCCGCCCCCGTCGACCTCACGGTCACCGACCGGCCCGGCCTCGACCCCGCCGCCCGCGACACGGCCGCCGTCACCTTCACCGAGACCCACGCCACCCAGCCCTTCGACCTCGCCACCGACCACCCCCTGCGGGTACGGATCCTGCGCCTGGCCCCCGACGACCACGTCCTGCTCGTCGTCATGCACCACATCGCCTGCGACGCACTGACCCGCCCCCTGCTCCTGGCCGACCTCGCCGCCCTCTACCGGGGCGAGGAACTGCCCGAACCCCCCGTCCAGTACGCCGACTACGCGGCCTGGGCCGCCCGCCGCCAGAACGGCCCCGACGCCGACCGCGGCCTCGACCGGTGGCGCCGCGAACTCACCGGCGTCGAACCGCTCGCCCTGCCCACCGACCGCCCCCGCCCCGCCACCCGCACCTGGGACGGCGCCTCGCACGGCTTCGACGTCCCCGCCGCCACCACCACCGCGCTGCGCCGGACCGCCGACCAGGGCGACGCCACCCTCTTCATGGTCCTGCTCACCGCCTACCAGGTCCTCCTCGGCCGCTACACCGGCAAACAGGACATCGCGGTCGGCACCGCCGTCTCCGGCCGCACCCGCCCCGAACTGCGGCAGATGGCCGGATACGCCTACAACACCCTGGTCCTGCGCGCCCGCTGGGGGAGCGACCCGGCCTTCACGGACCTCCTCGCCGCCAACCGCACCACCGTCCTGGACGCCTTCGACCACCAGGACACCCCGTTCGACCGGATCGCCGACGAGCTGGAGCCCGAACGCGACCTGTCCACCACACCGCTCTTCCAGGTCATGTTCGACCTCGCGTCCGGCGAGGGAACGGACGGACCCGAACTGCCCGGCATCACCGCCCGACCCGTCCCCGCCGCCGGCTCCATCGCCCGCTTCGACCTGACCCTCCACCTCACCGAACGCGCCGACGGCACCCTGCACGGCAGCCTCGAATACGCCACCGCCCTCTTCGACGCCACCACCGCCGCCCGGATCGCCGGCCACTACACCCGCCTCCTCACCCAGATCGCCACCGCCCCCCACACCCCCCTGTCCGCCCTCGACCCCATCGGCCCCCAGGAACGCGCCCTCCTCCTCGACGGACCCGCCACCCCCGTCGGCACCGACCACCCCCTGGACGCCACCGCCCTGCGCCCCGTCCTGGAAACCATCCTCCACCAGGCCGCCACCACCCCCGACGCCACCGCCCTGCGCCACGACGGCACCACCTACACCTACCGCCGGCTCGCCGAGGAATCCGAACGCCACGCCCGCCGGCTCACCGGACTCGGCATCGGCCCCGAGGACACCGTCGCCGTCCTCCTGGACCGCTCACCCCGCCTGATCACCGCCCTCCTCGGCATCTGGCGCGCCGGCGCCGCCTACGTCCCCCTCGACCCCGGCTACCCGGACGACCGCATCGCCCACATGCTGGCCACCACCGACACCCGCACCGTCCTCACCGAGACCCGCCACGCCGGCCGCTTCGCCGACGGCAGGGGCCGCACCGTCCTGGTCACCGACGACCCCGCCGAGCAGGCCGCCCGCACGGCCGCCACCGCCGCCCTGCCCACCACGTACGACCTCGACGCCCTCGCCTACGTCATCCACACCTCCGGCTCCACCGGCCGCCCCAAGGGCGTCCTCGTCACCCACCGCGGCCTGGCCAACTACCTCGGCTGGACCGTCCAGGCCTACGCCGACGCCGGCCCCGGCGGCGCCCCGCTGTTCTCCTCGATCGCCTTCGACCTCGGCGTCCCCGACCTCTACGCACCCCTGATGACCGGCCGCGCCGTCGACCTGCTCCCGCAGGACTTCGACACCGCCGACCTCGGCGCCCTGCTCACCGCCGGCGCACCCTACGCCTTCATCAAACTCACCCCCGGCCACCTCGACCTGCTCCAGCAACAGCTGACCGACGACCAGGTCCGCGGCCTGGCCGGCCTCGTCATCGCCGCGGGCGACTCCTTCACCGCCCGCCTCGCCGAACGCTGGACCGCCGCCGCGGGCCCCGACGGCCCCCGCCTCGCCGCCGAGTACGGCCCCACCGAGATCACCGTCGGCAACTCCGCCTACTTCCTCGACGAACCCCTCACCACCGAACTCGTCCCCATCGGCCGCGCCGTCCCCCACACCACCATGTACGTCCTGGACGAACACCTCGCACCCCTGCCCGTCGGCGTGCCCGGCGAGGTGTGGATCGGCGGCATCGGCGTCGCCCGCGGCTACGCGGGCCGCCCCGACCTGACCGCCGAACGCTTCGTCCCCGACCCCTACGGCCCGCCCGGCACCCGCCTCTACCGCACCGGCGACATCGCCCGGGTCCTGCCCGACGGCAACCTCGACTTCGTCGCCCGCGCCGACCACCAGGTCAAACTCCGCGGCTACCGCATCGAACCCGGCGAGATCGAGTCCGCACTCACCGCCGACCCCGCCGTCGCCGAAGCCGTCGCCCTCGTCCGCGAGGACACCCCCGGGGCCAGAGAACTCGTCGCCTACCTCGTCCCCGCCGAAGACGCCCGCCCCGACGACCTCACCCCGGCCGCCCTGCGCGCCCGCCTCGGCGACACCCTCCCGCCCTACATGGTGCCCGCCGCCTACCTCACCCTCGACGCCCTGCCACTGACCGCCAACGGCAAACTCGACCGCCGCGCCCTGCCCGCCCCCGGCCGCGCCGCCACCGCCGTCGGCGCCTACGTCGAGGCCCGCGACGCCACCGAAGGCGCCATCGCCGCGATCTGGGCCACCGTCCTGGGCCGCGACACCGTCGGCGTCCACGACAACTTCTTCGAGCTCGGCGGCGACTCCATCCGCGCCGTCACCCTCGTCGGCGCCCTGCGCGAGGCCGGCTGGGAGACCAGCGTCCGCGACATCTTCGCCCACCGCACCGTGGCCCGCCTGCGCGCCGCACTCGGCGACGCCGACGCCGACGCCGAGGGCACCGGACCCGGCACCACCGTCGCCCGCTTCGCCCTCATCGGCGACGACGACCGCGCCGCCCTGCCCGCCGACGTCACCGACGCCTACCCCGTCTCCCTCACCCAGGCCGGGATGCTCGTCGAGATGCACGGACGCAGCACCGAGAACCGCTACCACAACATCACCTCCTTCCGGATCCGCGACGAACTCCCCTTCGACCCCGACGCCTTCCAGCGCGCCGCCGACCTCATCGTCGAACGCCACGAGGTCATGCGGACCTCCTTCGCCCTCGACGGCTACTCCCGGCCCCTCCAGCTCGTCCACGCCGCCGCCCGGATGCCCTGCGTCTTCCACGACCTGCGCCACCTGCCCGCCACCCGACGCGAACAGGCCCTGTGGGAATTCGCCGACCGCGACCGCGAAGAACTCTTCGACCTCACCCGCGCACCCCTCATGCGCATGGCCGTCCACCTCCTGGACGACGAGAGCTGGTGGCTGTCCATCACCGAATGCCACCCCGTCATCGAGGGCTGGAGCTACCACTCCCAGCTGATGGAAATGGTCCGCGCCTACCACGCACTGCGCTCCGGCACCCCACCCGAGCCCGCCCCGCCCCTGCCCGCCGTCCGCTACGCCGACTTCGTCGCCGGCGAACTGCGCTCCCTGGACGACACCGCCGACCGCGACCACTGGCGCCGCATCGTCGACACCTACGAACGCTTCAGCCTCCCCACCGGCTGGCAGGGCGACGACGAGAGCGACGAGCGCTACCGCATCGACATCCCGCTCGGCGACACCGAACCGGGCCTGCGCGCCCTGGCCACCGCCGCCGAGGTCCCCTACAAGAGCGTCCTGCACGCCGCCCACAGCAAGGTCCTGTCCCTGCTCACCCGCGCCACCCGCTTCCGCGGCGGCATGGTCGCCGACGCCCGCCCCGAGGAAGCCGGCGCCGAACGCGTCTCCGGCATGTACCTCAACTCCGTGCCCTTCCCCTACGAGCGCACCGCCAGGACCTGGGGCGAACTCGCCCAGCAGGTCTTCGCCCACGAGGTCGAACTGTGGCCGCACCGCCGCTACCCCATGCCCGCCATGCGCGTCCCCGGCGGCGAGTCCCACCTCATCGACGTCCTCTTCCACTACCTCGACTTCCACCAGGTCGACACCGAACTCATCGACATCATGGCCAGCCGCGACGACAGCCCCAACGAGTTCCGGCTCGTCGTCGGCACCCCCGTACGCGGCCACCTCTCCCTCGCCTCCCGCACCGGCACCCTCTCCCGGGGCCGCGCCAAACGCCTCGCCGCCCTCTACACCGCCGTCCTCACCGACATGGCACGCACCGGCGCCGACGGCGACGCCCGCGGCGCCTACCCCGACGCCCAGGAACGCGCCACCCTCATCGCACCCGCCCTGCCGCACTCCGACACCCCCGCCGACGTCCTCGGCGCCATCGAGGCACAGGCCGCCCGCACCCCGGCCGCCCCCGCCCTCTCCCACGGCTCCACCACCCTCTCCTACGCAGCCCTCGACGCCCGCGCCGAGGCCGTCGCCCACCGGCTGCGCGCCCTCGGCGCCGGACCCGAGACCCGCGTCGCCGTACTCCTGGACCGGGGCCCCGACCTGGTGGCCGCCCTCCTCGGCGTCTGGAAGACGGGAGCCGCCCAGGTCCCCCTGGACCCCTGCACCCCCGACCCCCGCATCGCCGCCGCCGGCATCACGCTCGCCGTCACCGAACGCCGGCACGCCGCCCGCCTGGGCGACGTCCCGCTCCTGGTCACCGAGGACATCGACGACACCCCCGCACCCACCCGGCCCGCCACCGCCCACGACCCGGACCGCCTCGCCTACGTCCTGCACACCTCCGGCTCCACCGGCACCCCCAAGGGCGTCGAGATCAGCCACCGCTCCCTCGCCCACTACCTCCACTGGGCGGTCGAGCAGTACGCCGCCGCCGGCACCGGCGGCGCACCATGGTTCACCTCCGTCGGCTTCGACCTCGGAATCCCCGCCCTCTACGCCCCCCTGATGACCGGCCAGACCGTACGGCTGCTCCCGCAGACCTACGAACCGGGGGAGTTCGGCACCGAACTCCTCAAGGGCGCGCCCTACTCCTTCGTCGGACTCACCCCCGGCCACCTGGCACTCCTGGAGACCCAGCTCACCGACGCCGAACTCGGCTCCCTGGCCGCACTCGCCGTCTGCGCCGGCGACGCCTACCCGGCCGACCAGGCCCACCGGGTCACCGCCCGCACCCGGGCCGGCGGCATGGCCCTGGCCGCCGAGTACGGCCCCACCGAAGCCACCGTCGCCGCCACCGCCCTGCGCGTCCTGCCCCGGCACCGCCCCGCACCCCGACCCGCCCCGGCCGCCTCCGGCGTCCGGACCGGACTCCAGCACGCCGCCACCCTGCACGCCCCCGAACACCCCCGCGACCCGCGCACCCTCGTGGCCCTCGGCTCCCCGCTCCCGGGCGTCACCCTGCGCCTCCTGGACGACCTGCTGCGCCCGGTCCCCGACGGCATCACCGGCGAGGTGTACCTCGGCGGCGACGGACTCGCCCGCGGCTACGCCGGACGCCCCGGCCCCACCGCCGCCGCGTTCCTGCCCGACCCCTACGGACTGCCCGGCGCCCGCCTCTACCGCACCGGGGACCTGGCCCGCCGCCTGCCCGGCGGCGCCCTGGAGTTCCTCGGCCGCGCCGACGACCAGGTCAAGATCCGCGGACACCGCGTCGAACCCGGCGAGGCCGAGGCCGCGCTCGCCGCCGACCCCGCCGTACGCGAAGCCCTCGTCGCCGCCGTCGACGCGGCCGACGGCGGCAAGCGCCTGGCGGCCTGGGTGGTGCCCGCCGAGGGACACACCGTCCACGTGCCCGCCCTGCGCGAGAGGCTGCGCGCCGTACTGCCCGCCGCCGCCATCCCG
Source organism: Streptomyces sp. NPDC015144 (assembly GCF_043079735.1). Taxonomy (NCBI): domain Bacteria; kingdom Bacillati; phylum Actinomycetota; class Actinomycetes; order Kitasatosporales; family Streptomycetaceae; genus Streptomyces; species Streptomyces sp. NPDC015144. The sequence goes on from NZ_JBIBUU010000011.1 coordinate 206,015, forward strand.
GCCACCGTCACCGCCCTGCCCGCGCTCCCGCTCGGCGACAACGGCAAACGCGACCGGTTCGCCCTGGTGGCCCGCGCCGCCACCGCCGCCGACACCCCCTACGAGGAGCCGCGCAGCGACACCGAACGGCGGCTCGCCGCCGTCTGGGCCGAGGTGCTCGGCCTCGAACGGGTCGGCGTCCACGACGACTTCCGCGACCTCGGCGGCGACTCCCTGCTCGTCCCGCCCCTGCTGCTCGCCGCCCGCAGGGCCGGGCTCCCTCTCGACCTCGCCACCGCACTGCGCCACCACACGGTGGAACACCTCGCCGCCGCACTCGACGCCCGTACGGCCCAGGAAGGCTGACCCCATGCGCCATCTGATCTCCATCGACGACCTCACCGACGCGGAGCTGCGGCGGATCGTGGACCGCGGCGCCGAGTTCTCCGCCGGCCCCGCCCGCCGGGCCCTCCCGCTGGACGGCCAGGTGGTCGGCGTCTACTTCGCCAAGACCTCCACCCGTACCCGCACCGCCTTCTCCTCCGGATCGCTGCGACTGGGCGGCTCCCTCGTCTCCTACGGGCCCGGCGACCTCCAGCTCAACACCGGCGAGACCACCGAGGACACCGGCCGGGTGCTGTCCGGGATGCTCGACGTCCTCGTCGCCCGGACCGCCGGGCCCGAGGCCGAACTGCGCGGCTGGGCCCGCCAGGGCACCATGTCCGTGGTCAACGCCATGACCGCCGAGGAACACCCCACCCAGGCACTCACCGACCTCACCACCCTGGTGCGCCACTTCGGCCACGTCGAGGGCCTGCGCATCCTGTACACGGGCGAGGGCAACAACACGGCGGCCGCCCTCGCGCTCGCCCTCACCCGCTTCCCCGGCGTCCACTTCGAGGTCCGCACCCCGCCGGGCTACGGACTCGACGAGACGATCGTGCGCCGGGCCCGCGCCCAAGCCGCCCGCACCGGCGCCACCCTGACGGAGCGTCACGACATGGAGGAGCTGGCCGGCGGCTACGACGTGATCTACACGACCCGCTGGCAGACCACCGGCACCAGCAAGCCCGACCCCCACTGGCGCACCCTCTTCGCCCCCTTCCGGGTCACCCCCGCCCTGTGGGGTACCAGCCCAGACGCCGTGTTCATGCACGACCTGCCCGCCCACCGGGGCGAGGAGGTCGTGGCCGAGGTGCTCGACGGGCCGCACAGCATCGCCTTCGCCCAGGCCACCAACAAGATGCACAGCGCGATGGCGGTCCTGGAGTTCGTCCGCACCGCGAACGGGCCCCAGGCACCCGCGACGGCCCCGGCCGCCGGCCGCGAGCTGGTGGCCGCGCGATGAAACCCGCGACCGACCCCGCGCCCGCCCCCGCCGACCCGGCGGTGGTGCCCTGGCTCCTGGCCGAGCAGCCCACCGACACCGACACCGACACCGGCACCGTTCCCGTCGCCGGCACCGGTCCCGGTCCCGGTCCCGTTCCCGGCACCGGCACCGGTGCCGGTGCCGAGGAGCGGCCCGCCGGGACGGCCGCGCCCGCCCCGGCCGGGAAGGACACCGCCCCGCCCGTACCGCTGCGGCGCAACCGCGACTACCGCCTGCTGTGGGGCGGCGCCGGACTCTCGCTGCTCTCCGGACGCGCCACCGCCGTCGCCTACCCGCTGGCCGTCCTGTGGGCGACCGGGTCGCCCGGCGACGCCGGACTGGTGGGGACCGCGCTGCTGCTGCCGCAGCTCGTGGTGCAGCTCCCCGGGGGCGCGCTCGTCGACCGCTGGGACCGCCGGCGCGTCATGCTCGCGACCGGGCTCGGCCAGGCGGCGGTGGCCGGCGCGGTCGCCGCGCTCCTGCTCAGCGGGCAGATACTGCTGTGGGCGCTGCTGGCCGCCGCGTTCGTCGAGGGCACCCTCGGCGTGCTGTTCCAGCTGGCCGAGCGGGCCGCCGTGCCCGCCGTGGTGCCGCCCGAGCAGATCGGCGCCGCGATGACCGGCAACGAGGCCCGTACCCGGGGGGCCGCCATCGCGGGCCAGCCGCTGGGCAGCGGACTGGTCACCCTGGGCTCCGCGCTGCCGTTCGTGGCGGCCGCCGCCGGTCAACTCGCCGCCGTGGCCTGCCTGTTCGGGGTACGCGGACGGCTCCAGCAGGACCGGGCCCCAGCGCCCCGCACCGCGCTGGCCGCCGAGGTCCGCGCCGGACTCGTCTGGATGTGGCGCCAGCGCTTCCTGCGGGCCGTGATGGCCGCCGTCGCCGTCTCCAACATCCTCTTCCAGGGCCTCAACCTGGCGGTGATGTCCGGCATCCAGTCGGCGGGCGGCACCGAGTTCCAGGTGGGCGCCGTGCTCTCGCTCAGCGGGGCGGGCGGCCTGGTCGGGGCGCTCAGCGGCGGCCGGTGGACCGAACGCCTCTCCATGCGCGCCCTGGTCATCGGAGGGCTGGCGGTCTGGGCGCTGCTGATGGTGCCCGTCGCCGTGCTCCGCGACCCCTACGCCCTGGGCGCGATCTTCGCGCTGAGCGGCTACGTGGGCGGTGTGTTCAACGTGGCGGGCAGCGTCTACCTCGTGCGGATCGCACCGGACGAGATGCGCGGGCGGGCCAACTCCCTGGCCATGCTGGTCGGCGGCGGCGCGATGGCCGTGGGACCGGTCGCGGCCGGGTTCGCCCTGGAGGGCCTCGGCCCGACCCGCACCATCCTCGGACTCAGCCTCGCGATGGCCCTGACGGCCCTGGCCGCGCTGGTCTCCCCGGCCCTGCGCCGGGGCCCGTTCGCGGCGAACGGCTGACCGGCCCCGACCCGGCCCACGAAAGGAAGAAGGGGGGCACCGCGGACGCGGTGCCCCCCTTCCCCGTGCCCGCCGGGAGGTGTCATCTCCCGGACGGTTCACCCCGCCCGCGCGCCGCCGCGGCGAGCACCACCGCGACGGCCACCACGACCGCGCCGACGAGCCACGCGGCGACGGTGAGCGTGAGCCGGTCGGGCCGGAGCAGCGGCTGTCCCCGCTCCGCCTGCCAGAGCAGCAGCGCGGTGACCCCGGCATGGCCGGCGCCGACGACGGCGACCAGGGCCGTGCGCGTCCCCTCGCCCCGCAGCAGCCGCACCCGTCCCGCGAGCATCCCCAGGCCCAGGGCGACGAGCGGCAGCAGCTGCAGCGCGTGCAGACCGACGAAGTGCGCGACCCGCAGGTCCCCGCCACCGGTCGCCCAGTGGGTCAGCGGCAGACCGGAACCGCCGTCCAGCACCCCGACGCCGTGCGCGCCGACCGTGCCCGGATGCTCCCCGGCGTCCACGGCCCGCTGCTGCGCCGCCGTCGGACTGGTCATCAGGTACCCGATCGACATGCCCGCCAGGGAGACGGACACCCCGATCGGCACGGCCCAGGCCAGCGGCCGGTCCACCGTGCGCTGCCACAGGAGGAAGACCCCGAGCAGCAGCGTCATGGTCCAGCCGACATAGGCCGCGCCGCCCATCGCCTTGACCAGCACCTCGTCGAGCACGGACGACACATTGAAGTGGCTGCGTTCGCCCCGTGCCGCCTGGAACGCGATGATCGACATCTCCGGAACGACGAACAGCACCACGGTGGCGGTGCCGAGCCGGCCCAGGGTGCGCCGCCAGCGTTCCGTCCGGCCGATCATCCACGCCAGGGTGATCGTGTACAGGCCGAAGGAGACCGCGAACTTCAGGGGTTTGAGCCACACCCCCTCACCCAGCACGGTGCGTCCGTCGAGGAACAGACCGCCGGCGGCCGTCGCCGCGAGCAGTGCCATCGCCCCCGCGCACCAGGCGAGGGGGCCGTGTAATCGGGGGAGACCCCCGTTGTCCTCCGTGTCCTTGTCCCGGACCCGGGTGGTGGTGAGCGTGACCACAGTGACTCCTTCACTGGTGGGGGCAGTGACCGGTACTGGCCGCTTACTTGGCCGGAAAACGATGTAGTGATACGTACATCCGCTTTCCGGAAGAACGTAATCCGTGGCCCTATCGTCCAGACATCACGGCGGCTTCGGTACCCGCCGATCCCCCACGTGACCAGGCAATACACCCCACCGGTCCGGTATAGGACGCACATAGCGCGCCCTGTGAGAGTCGTTGCATCACCGAAGTCCTCCGCAACGCGCCCACTGACGAAGGAGAACCACCGATGCCGCAGAACACCATGGACCGCCGGGGCGTCCTCAGGACCGCCGTCGGCATCGCCGGGGCGGCGGCCGCGGTGACGGTGGCCGGCGCCCCGCCGGCGGCCGCGCACGGCCGGCCCCGCAGCGAGTTCCCCGACGTACCGGGCATGGTCGGCGACCGCCGCGCCAACGAGTTCTGGTACGAGTACGACGAGCGCTTCTACTTCAACCCGACGCCCGAGGCGTCCGAGGCCGTCGCCGCCATAGTCAAGCCGCTCGGCGGCTTCACCAAGGTCGACACGGCCTGGGCCGAGACCCGCTCCGGCGGCCGCTACCCGCGCAGCTTCCTGGAGCTCGTCACCCCCAACCGCGACGCCTTCGTCCTGCTCTCCGACCTCCAGCGCGACGTCTACCGCGAGTTCTACGGGGACGACCCGCGCGGCCTGGTCCGCGCCTTCCAGGACTTCGGCCAGGGCGTCCTGTTCGACCCGCGCCGCGCGCCCGGCGAGAAGGTCCACATGATGAACTTCACGCCGCCGGACTTCACCCACGCCTACCACCGCTGGCAGCCCTTCCTGGCCGGCTTCCGCCTGCTGGGCATCGACGTCACGTGGTGGACCCACATCAACCGGCTCGCGGGCCTCGCCTGGGAGCTCCAGTCCCTCGCCCAGCCGGCCATCGACGCGAACGACAACAAGCGCCTGCCCCGGCGGACCGTCGACGGCCTCACCCGCAAGTGGCTGCACCGCACCCCCGACCAGCTCGACCGGGCCTTCGACACCTACCCGTACCCGGCCGACATGGGCACCTTCTAGGGCGTGTTTCGAAAGTCCCGTCTGCCCGGAGGCGCCCGGCCCGCACGCTCGCCGCGTTGTCGGGACCACCCCGATACATCCAGTATCGGGGCGACCCTCCGCCTTGCGATCGCACGCACCGGACACCCCCGGGCCTGCCCTCCGGGCAGACGGCGCTACTTCCGAAACACGCCCTAGGCCCTGCCCCGGACCTGCCGCCTGCCGTGCGGTGCACGGGGACGACCCCGGCGACGCCCCCCGCGCGCCGGCACCGCACGGCGGGCGGCACCCCAGGACGGGCCCCAGGAGGCCGCCGCACCCCCCGGACCGCGCACCCCACCCCGCACGACACAGGAGGCACAGCCCACCATGCCAGCCACGACCGGAACGTCCCCCCGCATCGGCGTCTGGATGATCGGCGCACGAGGCTCGGTCGCCACGGCCGCGACCGCCGGCGCCGCCGCGATCGCCGCGGGCAGCGCCCCCAGTGACGGATGCGTCACGGACCTCCCCCCGTTCCGCGACGCATCACTCCCGGCCCTCGCCGACCTCGTGTTCGGCGGACACGACCTCGTGTCCGTCCCCCTCACGGCGAGGGCCGGGCAACTCGCCCGGGCGGGCGTCCTGCCCGCCACCCTCCCGGACGACGTGCGCGACGCCCTGGAAGCCGCGGACCGCGAGATCCGCGACGGCTCCCAGCGGCCCGGCGAACCCCAGGCCCGGGCCGCCGCACGCTTCACGGCCGACATCGTCTCCTTCCGCGAACGCCACGCCCTGGAACAGGTCGTCGTCGTCAACGTCTCCTCCACCGAACCCCTGCCCGACCCCGACCCCGCCTTCCTCGACCTCACCGAACTCGACGAGGTCCTGACCACCGCCACCGACCTGCTGCCACCCAGCTCCCTGTACGCCTACGCCGCCTTCCGCGCCGGCTGCGCCTACGTCAACTTCACCCCGTCCGCCGGTGCTTCGCTGCCCGCCCTGGAGCAGCTCGCCCGCGCCTGCGGGGTCCCGCACGCCGGGCGCGACGGCAAGACCGGCGAGACCCTCGTCAAGAGCGCACTCGCCCCGATGTTCACCCAGCGCGCCCTGCGCCTGCGCTCCTGGTCCGGCACCAACCTCCTCGGCGGCGGCGACGGCGCCACCCTCCAGGACCCCGAGGCCGCCCGCAGCAAGACCGAGTCCAAGCAGCGCAGCCTGGAGGAGACCGTCGGCCACCCCGTCCAGGGCCAGGTCCACATCGACAACGTCCCCGAGATGGGGGAGTGGAAGACCGCCTGGGACCACATCTCCTTCGAGGGCTTCCTCGGCGTGCGGATGTCCATGCAGTTCACCTGGCAGGGCTGCGACTCCGCCCTCGCCGCCCCCCTCGTCCTGGACCTCGTACGCCTGGCCGCCCACGGCCGCCGCCGCGGCGAGCGCGGGGCACTGACCGCGCTCGGCTTCTTCTTCAAGGACCCGGCCGGCTCCCGCGAACACAACCTCACCCTCCAGTACGAGACCCTGACCGCCTGGGCCAACGCCCCCGTCCCGGTCACGACGGGCAGCCCGCGATGACCACCACCTGGCGCACCTACGCGGAACTGGTCCGGGCCCCCGCCGCGATCACCGTCCCCGGCGACGTCCTCGCCGGAGCACTCGCCGCCGGCCGCCCCGGCCCCGCCCGCACCACCGGCCTCGCCGCGTCCTCCGTCGCCCTGTACTGGGCCGGCATGGCCCTCAACGACTGGGCGGACCGCACCCAGGACGCCACCGAACGCCCCGAACGCCCCATCCCCTCCGGCCGCCTCACCCCGCGCGCCGCCCTCGCCACCGCCACCGCCCTCACCGGCGCGGGCCTCGCCCTCGGCGCCCTCGCCGGCGGCCGCCGCACCCTGCTGCGCCGCACCCTGCCCCTGGCCGCCGCCGTCTGGGCCTACGACCTCGGCCTCAAGGCGACCCCGCTCGGCCCCGCCGCCATGGCCGCCGCCCGCGCCCTGGACGTCCTGCACGGCACCCGCCCCGGACACGCGGCCGCCGCACTCCCGGCCGCCGGCGCCGTCGCCGCCCACACCTTCGCGGTGACCCGCCTCAGCCGCCACGAGGTCGAGGGCGCACCCCCCGGCGAGCCGAAACTGTCCCTGGCGACCACCACCGCGATCACCGCGGCCGGCACCGCCCACCTCCTGGCCACCACCCGCCCCCACACCACCGCCACCGCCAGACTCTCCTCGGCGGCGGCCGCCGGCGCCCACCTCGGCGCCCCCGCCGCCTCCTCCGCCGCCGCACTGCTCGCCGCCGAGACACCCCCCACCGCCACCACCCTGGTCACCGCGACCGCCCTCGCCACCTACGCGGGCACCTGCACCCGCGCCCAGACCTCCGTCGCCCGCGACCCCCGCGCCCCACGCGTCCGCGCCGCCGTCGGCGCGGGCATCCACGCCCTGCTGCCCCTCCAGGCCGCCCTGGTGGCCCGCACCGGAGCACCCCTGCTCGCCCTCCCGCTCGTCGCCGCCCTGCCCCTGGCGGGCCGCCTCGCCCGGAAGGTGTCCCCGACATGAGCCACCCGGCCCCCACCGGCCTGCGCTTCGCATACGGCACCAACGGCTTCGCCGACCACCGCCTGCCCGACGCGCTGCGCGTCCTGGCCGACCTCGGCTACCAGGGCGTCTCCCTCACCCTGGACCACCAGCACCTCGACCCCTACGCCCACGACCTGCCCCGGCGCATCACCGAGACCCGCCGCGCCCTGGAGACCACGGGCCTCGCCGTCGTCGTCGAGACCGGCGCCCGCTACCTCCTCGACCCCTGGCGCAAACACCGCCCCACCCTGCTCTCCGCCGAACCCGAGGGCCGCGAACTGCGCCTGGGACTGCTGCGCCGCGCCCTCGGCATCGGCGCCGAACTCGGCGCCGGGGCCGTCCACCTCTGGAGCGGCACCCCGGACCCCGGCACCACCCCCGAACAGGCCTGGCAGCGGCTCGTCGACGGCTGCGCCGAGACCCTCGCCCACGCCGACGCCGCCGGGATCGACCTCGCCTTCGAACCCGAGCCCGGCATGCTCGTCGCCGACCTCGCCGGCTACCGCAGACTCCACCACGACCTCGGCCGCCCCGACCGCCTCCGCCTCACCCTGGACATCGGCCACTGCCAGTGCCTGGAACCCCACACCGTCACCCACTGCATCGAACTGGCATCCGACCGCCTGGCCCACGTACAGATCGAGGACATGCGCCGCGGCGTCCACGAACACCTGCCGTTCGGCGAGGGCGAGATCGACTTCCCGCCCGTCCTGCGCGCCCTCGCCACCGCCGGCTACCGGGGACTGGTCTCCGTGGAACTGCCCCGCCACAGCCACGCGGCCACCGCGACCGCCCGCCACAGCATCGAATTCCTGCGTACCGCAGCCCTGCCGAAGGAGGCCGAACCGGTATGACAGCACCGACGACCACGGTGGCCCCGGCCACCGTGCACCACCCCCTCACCCTGCGCGCCCTCGCCGAAGGACTCGGCTCCGCCCTCGGCCACGACCACCGCGCCCGCCTCGCCCGGGACCTCGACGCCGTCACCGAACAGGGACCGGCCGCCCTCGACACCCGCTTCCCCGCAGCCGGCCGCGTCTACGGCCGCGGCCGGCTCTCCGGCTGGGCCGGCTGGAGCATCGAGGACGGCGTACGCACCCGGCTCCTCACCCGGCTCGCCCTCGAAGGACCGCGACTGGCCCACGAGCTCACCGACCGCTACCGCACCGGCGACGCGGCGGAACGGCGCGGCGTCCTGTGCGCCCTGCCCTTCCTGCCCCTGGGACCACACGCCCTCCACCTCACCGACGACGCGCTGCGCACCAACGACAACCGGCTCATCGCCGCGGCCCTCGGCCCCTACGCACACGCCCACCTCGACCAGTACCGCTGGCGCCAGGCCGTCCTCAAATGCCTCTTCACCGGGATCCCGCTGGCCAAGGTGGCCGGACTGCACGAACGCCGGGACGCCGAACTCGCCCGCATGGCCGCCGGCTTCGCGGCCGAACGCCGGGCGGCGGGCCGCACCGTCCCCGCCGACCTGTGGCTGATCGCCACCCACCCCAGCTGAGCACCGCCCCGGCCCCCCGAGGGACCGGGCCACACACCCCGACGGAGATCGGCCATGCGCATATTCGACCCGCACATCCACATGACGTCCCGGACCACCGACGACTACCGGGCCATGTACGGCGCAGGCGTCCGCGCCCTGGTGGAACCGGCCTTCTGGCTCGGCCAGCCACGCACCCACCCGGCCAGCTTCACCGACTACTTCGACGCCCTGATCGGCTGGGAGCCCTACCGCGCCGCCCAGTTCGGCATCCGCCACCACTGCACCATCGGACTGAACCCCAAGGAGGCCAACGACCCGCGCTGCACCCCCGTGCTCGACCTGCTGCCGCGCTACCTCGCCAAGGACTCCGTCGTAGCGGTCGGGGAGATCGGCTACGACACCATGACCGACGCCGAGGAACACGCCTTCGCCGCCCAGCTCGCCCTCGCCGTCGAGTTCGGGCTGCCCGCACTGGTCCACACCCCGCACCGCGACAAGGCCGGCGGCACCGCCCGCTCACTGGCCGTCATCCAGGAATCCGGCATCCCGCCCGGACACGTCGTCCTCGACCACCTCAACGAGGTCACCGTCACCGAAGTGATGGGAACCGGCTGCTGGATGGGGTTCTCCATATACCCGGACACCAAGATGACCCCGCAGCGGATGGTCGACATCCTCAAAAAGTACGGAACGGAACACATGCTCGTGAACTCCGCGGCGGACTGGGGCCACAGCGACCCCCTGCTCACGAGGACCACCGCACGAGCCATGCTCGAAGCCGGATTCGACGAGGATGATGTCGACCGCGTCATGTGGCGCAATCCGATCACGTTCTACGGGCAGTCGGGCAGGCTTGACCTGGACGGTTACAACGATGTGCAGGCCGCGGGGCTGTACGCCGGAAACTCGATTGCCCGCGGCGGCAGTTGAGGTCGATACATCATGCGTCTGCACCACTCGGACTCCACCACCATCCACCTCGCCTACTGCACCAACGTGCACCCGGCGGAGACCCTCGACGGAATCACGGCCCAGCTCACCGACCACGCCCAACAGGTACGCCAGCACCTCGGCACCGACCTCGTCGGCCTCGGCCTCTGGCTCCCCGCCGACGTGGCCCACCACCTCGCCGACCACCCCGACGCCACCGCCGCACTCCGCCGGGCCCTGACCACCCGGGGCCTGGAGACCGTCACCCTCAACGGCTTCCCCTACCGGGGCTTCCACAGCCCCGTCGTCAAACGCGGCGTCTACTTCCCCGACTGGTCCGAGCCCGCCCGCCTCACCTACACCCTCAACCTCGCCAAGGTGCTCGCCGCACTGCTCCCCGAGGACGCCGCCCACGGCTCCATATCCACCCTGCCCCTGGCCTGGCGCACCCCCTGGACCGGCGTGCAGCGCTCCGCCGCCGCCCGGCACCTCGACGACCTGGCCGCCGGACTCAAGCGGATCGAGGCCGAGACCGGCCGCACCATCCGCGTCGGCCTGGAACCCGAACCCGGCTGCGTCGCCGAGACCACCGCCCAGGCCGCCCAGGCCATCGCCGGCGCCGACCACGACTGGATCGGCCTGTGCCTGGACGCCTGCCACCTCGCCGTCCAGCACGAGGACCCCAAGAGCGCCGTCGCCGCCCTCGTCGCCGAAGGCGTCCCCATCGTCAAGCTCCAGGCCTCCTCCGCCCTCGTCGCCGACACACCCGCCGCCACCGAGACCCGCGCCGCACTGCGCCCCTTCGCCGAACCCCGCTTCCTGCACCAGGTCCGCGAACAGGGACCCGGCAACACCCTGCACGGCTCCGACGACCTCGCACCCGCCCTCGCCGGCGCCCTGCCCGCCGACGCCCCCTGGCGCATCCACTACCACGTCCCCCTCCACGACCAGCCCGAGCCGCCACTGCGCACCACCAGCGACTCCCTCCAGGAGACCCTGCGCGCGACACTCGGCGGAGAACGCGCCCTCACCGACCACATCGAGGTCGAGACCTACACCTGGGACGTCCTGCCGGCCGGACTCCGGCCCACCGGCGCGGCCGGCATCGCCGCCGGGATCGCCGCCGAACTGGAATGGACGCACGGCGAACTGATCCGCCTCGGCCTCACCGAGCACGGGGGAGACACACCATGAACACCCACCAGGTCGCGGTCCTGTGCACCGTGGGCCTCACCCCCCGCCTCCTCGGCGAGATGCCGCACGTCGCGGCCATCGGCCAGGAAGGATTCACCGCCCGCCTCGACACCGTCTTCCCCGCGGTCACCGCCACCGTCCAGGCCACCCTCACCACCGGCCTGCTGCCCCGCGACCACGGCGCCGTCGCCAACGGCTGGTACCACCGCGACCACGGCGAGGTCATGATGTGGCGCCAGCACAACGCCCTCGTCGCCGGCGAGAAGGTCTGGCAGGCCGCCCGCAACCGGAACCCGGACCACACCACCGCCTACCTGTGCTGGTGGTGGGCCATGGGCGCCGACGTCGACACCGTACTGACCCCCCGACCCGTCTACCACTACGACGGCCGCAAATCCCCCGACTGCTACACCAGACCCGCCGCACTGCGCGACGAACTCACCACCCGCCAGGGCGAGTTCCCCCTCTTCAACTACTGGGGACCGACCGCCTCCCTCGCCTCCACCCGATGGATCGCCGACGCCGCCCGCCACGTCGCCGACACCCGCCGCCCCGACCTCTCGTTCATCTACGTCCCCCACCTCGACTACGACCTCCAGCGCTACGGACCCGACAGCCCCCAGGCCGTACGCGCCGCCCGCGAGGCCGACGCCGCACTCGCCCCGCTCCTCGGCGACCTCCGCGACCGCAACACCACCGTCGTCGCCCTCAGCGAATACGGCATCGGCCCCGTCTCCCGCCCCGTCGACATCAACCGCGCCCTGCGCCGCGAAGGACTCCTCTCCGTCTACACCCAACGCGGCATGGAGTACCTGGACCCCTGCACCTCCCGCGCCTTCGCCGTCGCCGACCACCAGGCCGCCCACGTGTACGTCGCCGACCCCGCCGACATCCCACGCGTCCGCGACGTCCTCAAACACACCGACGGCATCGACGAGATCTGGGACCGCACCGAACAGGCCGCGTACGGCATCGACCACCCCAACGCGGGCGAGCTCGTCGCCGTCACCGAACCCGACGCCTGGTTCACCTACTACTACTGGCTCGACGACACCCGCGCCCCCGACTTCGCCCGCGGCGTCGAGATCCACCGCAAGCCGGGCTACGACCCGGCCGAACTCTTCTTCGACCCCGCCGACAAGGCGGTGAAGGCGAAGGCAGCACTCACCCTGCTGCGCAAGAAGGCCGGAATGCGCGCACCACTCACCGTGGTACCGCTCGACCCGGCCCACGTCAGGGGCAGCCACGGACGGCTGCCCCAGGACCACCGGGACGGACCACTCCTGCTGTGCTCCGACCCCCGGCAAGAACGGGACCGCTACCACGCCACCGAGGTCAAGGACCTGCTCCTGCGCCTCAACAACCTGGCCTGAGACCGGCCGTATCGACAAGGATCGAGAGGAGGCCAGATGACACCTCGGCGGAACACCGCGATCAGCGAGGTGCGCATACCCCGCCCGGCGCTCGAAGCGGTCGCCCGGATGCGGGAATCGGGAGAGACCCACGTGTGGTGGTGGCCGCTCGGCGCACGGACCGACCCGGCGGACTACGCCGTCCTGGACGAGGTGGAACGGGGCCGCGCCCAACGCTTCCACGCGGAGGCGGACGCCGCCGCGTTCACCGCGACCAGGGCCGCCGCCCGACGGGCCGTCGCCGGGCTGCTCGGCGTGCAACCGCAGGACGTCGCCTTCGGCCGGCGGATCTGCCCCGGCTGCGGCGACCCGGAACACGGCCCGCCGGCCGTCACCCGACCACCGGTCCCGCTCGCCGTCAGCCTCTCCCGCACCGCGGGAGCCGGAGCCCTCGCGGTACGGGCGGGCACCTGGGTGGGGGTCGACGTGGAGGCCCTGCGCCCGGTCGAACCCGCGGGCCTGGCCGAAGTGGTCCTCACCGCCCCGGAGAGCGCGTACATCCTCGGCCTGCCCCCGGGCCCGGCCAGGGACGCCGCCTTCCACCGGGCCTGGACCCGCAAGGAGGCCGTGGTCAAGGCAGTCGGCCTCGGCCTGCTGGGCATGCCGCTCAACACACTGGACGTCGCCCCGGCCCAGGACGGCCCCGTCCACGTGGTGCACCGCTACCGCGGTGAGGAAACCCACTGGCAGGTCACCGACGTCGACACCGGCGGCCCCTGGGCGGCCGCCGTGGCCCGCCCCAGGACCGGACCCCCCGGCCCGGTCCGCATCCACACCCCGGCATGACACCGGGAACCCCGCGCCGCGGGAACCCCTTCCCGCGGCGCGGACCCATGCCCGCACCCACCCCGCCACCCGGCCGAATCCCTGGTCAACTGCCCCGAAAAGAAACGAAGTAGATCGAATATAGAAGTACGGACCATGCTCGACGCGACGCCCTATACGCTCGAAATCCATCCCACGAACCCCGGAACCGCACTACCGAGAGGACAGGTCGCAACATGGTGACCGAGACGAGCCGCCCCTCACTCGACAACGGCTACAACACGGTCAACCGGGGGTACGCCCTTCGCCTGGCCGACGTGACCAAGGTGTACGGCAGGAACGACCGCGGCGTACGTGCCCTGGACGGGGTCTCCGTGGGGATCGAGAGAGGCTCCTTCACCGCGGTGATGGGCCCCTCCGGCTCCGGCAAATCGACGTTCCTGCACTGCGCGGCCGGCCTCGACAAACCCACCACCGGCCAGTCCTACATCGGCGACACCCAGCTCAACGACATGAACGAGACCCAGCTGACGAAGCTGCGCCGCCGGCGCATCGGCTTCGTCTTCCAGGCGTTCAACCTCATCCCGTCCCTGTCGGTCCGCGAGAACGTCGAACTGCCCCTGCGCCTCGCCGGCGAGAGCCTCGACCGCAACTGGCTGGAGGAGATCCTCGCCCGCGTCGGCCTGGCCGGCCGGGCCTCCCACCGGCCCGCCGAACTCTCCGGCGGCCAGCAGCAGCGCGTCGCCATCGCCCGCGCCCTCATCACCCGGCCCGACGTCATCTTCGGCGACGAACCGACCGGCGCCCTGGACACCGTGACCGCCAAGGAGATCCTCTCCCTCCTGCGCGACTGCGTGAACGAGACCGGCCAGACCGTCGTCATGGTCACCCACGACCCGGTCGCCGCCTCGTACGCCGACACCGTCCTCTTCCTCGCCGACGGCAGGATCGCCGGAAAGATGGACGCCCCCACCGCCGACCGCGTCGCCGAGCGCATGACACACCTGGGAGCGTGGGCCTGATGCTGCGCTACGCACTGCAGACGCTCAGGGCGAGGAAGGGCGGCTTCATCGGAGCCTTCCTCGCCCTGTTCTGCGCCGCCGCCCTCGTCACCGCCTGCGGCATCCTCCTGGAGACCGGCCTGCGCGGCACCATCGCCACCGAGCGCTACGCCGCCGCACCGGTCATCGTCGGCGCCGACCAGAACGTCCACCAGACGACCGTCAAGAAGAAGAAGGGCAAGGTCAAGGAGAAGCACAAGGCGAAGCCGCTGGCCGAGCGGGTCTGGCTGCCCGAGGGCACCACCGCGACCCTCGCCGCCTTACCCGGTGTCCGCAAGGCCGTGCCCGAGACGAACTTCCCGGCGTACGCGGTCGGCCCCCAGGGCCGCATCGTGCCCGGCGTCGACGGCAAGCCCTCCTACGGGCACGCCTGGTCCTCCGCCGCCCTGACCCCGTTCGAACTGATCGACGGCAAGGCACCCGTGACCACCGACGAGGTCGTCCTCGACCGGGAGCTCGCCGGCCGCACCGGACTCAAGACCGGCAGCAGCCTCGTCGTCCAGTCCACCGGCGCCCCGACCACGTACAAGGTCAGCGGCATCGCCGCGGCGAAGGACGGCGACCTGCACCAGCAGACGTCGCTGTTCTTCTCCGACGAGACCGCCCGCACCCTCTCCGGACGGGCCGGCCAGGTCGCCGTCGTCGGCCTGCTGCCCAAGCCCGGCGTCTCCGCGAGCCAACTCGCCGACCAGGCCGGCAAGGCCCTCGCCGACGACGGCCGCAAGTACGCCGTCGCCACCGGCGGCGAGCGCGGCCCCGTCGAGTTCCTCGACGCCGGCAAGGCCCGGGTCAAACTCGTCTCCATGGGCGGCGCCATGGGCGGCACCTCCCTGCTCGTCGCGATCCTCGTCGTCGTCGGCACCTTCGCCCTCTCCATCCAGCAGCGCTACCGCGAACTCGCCCTGCTGCGCGCCATCGCCGCCACCCCCAAACAGGTCCGCCAGCTGATCGGCCGCGAGGCCCTGATCATCGGCGGCCTCGCGGGCGCCCTCGGCTCGGCCGCGGGCCTGCCCATCGCGTACTGGCTGCACGGCAAGTTCATCGACTTCAAGGCCATCCCCGACACCCTCGAACTCACCTTCAGCTTCGTGCCGTTCACCGCCGCGATCGGCGCGGCCCTGCTCGGGGCATGGGTCGCGGCCCGCATCTCCGCCCGCCGCACCGCCCGCATCCGCCCGGCGGAGGCCCTGTCCGAGGCCGCCATGGAACAGCGCCACTTCGCCTGGGGCCGCCTCGGCGGCGGCGTCCTCGTCCTGGCCCTCGGCATCGGCGTGGTCGTCCTGCTGGGCTTCCTGCGCACCGAACCGGCCTCGCAGCCCGTCACG
Source organism: Streptomyces sp. NPDC015144 (assembly GCF_043079735.1). Classification (NCBI taxonomy): domain Bacteria; kingdom Bacillati; phylum Actinomycetota; class Actinomycetes; order Kitasatosporales; family Streptomycetaceae; genus Streptomyces; species Streptomyces sp. NPDC015144. The sequence continues at coordinate 221,642 of NZ_JBIBUU010000011.1, forward strand.
TTCCTGTCCGTCGTGGTCCTCGCCGTCGCGGTCTCCCTGCTGGGCCCGGTCATCGCCCGCATCGCCGTCGCGATCCTCGGGGTCCCGCTGAAGTTCTCCCGCGTCGGCGGCCACCTCGCGACCGCCAACGCCCGCGCCAACGCCAAGCGGATGGCCGCCGCCGTCACCCCGCTGGTCCTGCTCATCGGCATGGCCTGCACCGTCCTGTTCGTCCAGACCACCATGGGCGACGCCGCCTCGGCCCAGGCCAAGGCGGGCAACAAGGCCGACTGGGTGGTCGCCTCGAACGGCCCCGGCGTCCCCGCCGGGGCGACGAACGCCCTGCGCGCCGTACCGGGCGTCACCCAGGTCACCGAGATCGTCCGCACCCAGGTCCGCGTCGGCCTCGACAAGTACCCGGCACAGGGCATCTCCGCACAGGGCCTCACCACCACCTGGGACCCGGACGTCTCCCGCGGCAGCCTCAAGGGCTTCGGGGACGGCAGCATCGCGATGAGCGACGTCTCCGCCGACCACCTCGGCAAGAAGCCCGGCGACACGCTCCAGGTGACGCTCGGCGACGCCACCGTGGTCCGGCTGAAGGTCGCCGCCGTCTACGAACGGGGCCTGGGCTTCGGCGACCTGACCATGTCGCACGACCTGATCGCCCGGCACGTCGACAACCCGCTCGCCTCCTCCGTCCTGGTCAAGACCGCCGGCGACGGCAAGGCGGGCCGCGAGCAGCTGGCCGGCGCCCTCAAGAACTACCCGGGCATCGGCCTCCTCGACCGCACCCAGGTCGACGACGTACAGGCCGAGGTCCAGCAGTCCAACGCCGAGGTCAACTACCTCGCCATGGGCCTGATCATCGCGTTCACCGCGATCGCCGTGGTGAACACCCTGGCCATGTCCGTCTCGGACCGCACCCGCGAGTTCGCCCTGCTGCGGCTCGTCGGCACGACCCGCCGCCAGGTGATGTCGATGCTGAGGATCGAGACCGCGCTGATCGTCCTGGTCGCCGCGGTACTCGGCACGGCCATCGCCCTCGCGGTGCTCACCGCCTTCAGCGTCGGGATGACGGGCGCCGCCCAGCCCTCCATCGACCTGCCGATGTTCCTCGGGGTCCTCGGCTTCGCCGCGGTGCTCACCGCCCTGGCGACCCTGGTCCCCGGCCGGTTCGCGCTCGGCGGCCGCCCGGCGGACGTCATCAGCGCCCGCCAGTAGCCCCGCACCGCACCACCACCCCGGAAGGGGGTACGGGAGTCCGCTCCCGTACCCCCTTCCCCGTTGCCGCCGCACCGCTGGCCGCACGGGAACGGCCGAGGGGCCGGCCCCCCCTTTCTCGCGGGGGCCGGCCCCTCGGCCTGTCCGGCGGACCCGGACGTCGGGTGCGCGGCCCGCTCAGCCGAGGACCGCGCCGTTGCCCGCCCGGTCCACCCGGCTGCGCCGGTGGTCCAGGTGCGCGTACACCCGGTGCAGCCAGCGGTCCGCACCGTTGTAGGCCGGGGTGAACGAGGTACGGCCGTGCACCGCGAGACGGTTGTCGACGACGGCCAGGTCGCCGACGCGCAGCGACAGCGCCGACATCGTCGCCATGAACGCGTCCCGCAGCTCGGCCATGGCCCGGCGGGCCTCGTCGTCCAGCGGATGGGTGGCGGAGAAGTCCACCAGCACATTGGGGTCCTCCGGGGCGCCGTTGAGCACCGCGTGGGCGGGCGTCACGCTGTCCAGGGCGCCGAAGGACGGCGGCGGCTCGGTCAGGAACCGCGGCTCGGACAGCACCGTCCGCGCCCGCTCCGAAAGCAGCGGAAGCGCGCGGCGGATCGAGGACGTGCACAGCTTCGCGTCGCCCGTCGGGTCCTCCCGCACACACAGCAGACCCACGAAATCCGGGCGGTTGTCGTGGAACGCGTTCTCGGTGTGGAGTTCGAGAAGAACGGAACCCGCATTGCTCTGCGAGGACTCGCTCCCCGGAACGGGAACGACATTCTGCACGAGCGCACCCGTCTTCTCGTTACGGAATGCTATGACCTCCCCGAGATGCAGCATCGCGGTGGTGATGACGGAGGCGGCGACCGTGGGAAGACGCTCCACCGACCCCTTCACGGCCGGCGTCGGAAGCAGCGGGACCTTTGCCACCACCGGCAGGTTGCGCAGCAGCAGGACCCCGTCGGGGCCCGCGTCGTGACGGAACGCGCGCAGCGCCGACAGCAGCCGGTGCGGAAGCCGTACGGAGGCCTCGCGCGCCGCGTCCAGCCAGCGCGGATCATCGATCCTGCCGTTCGCGGAGCCCTTCGGGGTCAGCTGTTCGGCGACGGCGACGAGCGCGTTTTGCTCGGCCTGCGAAAGCTCCACGACGGTGCCGGCCGCCACCGCGGAGAGCGGCAGGGAAAGCGTATGGGTCTCGGACATGGGGACATCCTCGGATCGCTCGGACTTTACCGGCCCAGTTTCCGAGGAGGTGCTATCGCGGCCCTACGGGGAATTCGGGGCCGGATCACCGCCCGGGCACATATAGGCGGCCCGTAGCCGCCGGGCGGACGATCGCACCGTGGCATTTCTGTCCGCCCGTCCGGGCGGAGGAGACGGAGGCCACGGGAATCACGGGAGCCCGACCGGGCCTCGAAAAGAAGAGGAATGGGGGCAGTCCATGGCGTTCGTACCCGGAACACCGAAGAACACCGGGACCCGGCAGCCGTCCCGGGCCGCGCCCGGGACGCCGGATCTCGCCGGTGCGGTCCACGTCTGGTGGTGGCGGCCGCCGCACCGGGTCGTCCCCGACGACCTGGCGCTGCTGGGCACCGACGAATTCCACCGCGCGCTCACCCTGCTGGCCGAGCGGGACGCGGCCGCCTTCGTGCACACGAGGGCCGGGGCGCGCCGCGCGCTGTCCGAACTGCTGCTCGTGGCACCGCACTCCATCGAGCTGGGCCGGCGCCGGTGCCCCGGCTGCGGGGACCTCGGTCACGGCCCGCCGGTGATCGAGCGCCCCGAGGTGCCGTGGGCGGTCAGCATGTCCCGCACCGCGGGATGCGGCGTCTTCGCGGTCGGCGAGGGCCACGCCCTCGGGGTCGACGTCGAGGCGGTGCGGCCCATGCGCCGGGCCTCGCTGTACGACTCGGTGCTGACCGACAACGAACGCGCCCACCTGGGGTCGTTGCCGCCCGGACCGGTGCGCGACGCGGGATTCCACCGCGTCTGGACGCGCAAGGAGGCCGTCGTGAAGGCGGTCGGGCTGGGGCTGGTGGGCACCGAGCTGAACCGGCTGGAGACCTGGCCGGCCCGGCAGGGGCCGGTCCGCGTCCTGCACACGCACTCGGGCCGGACCACCGTCTGGTCGGTGCAGGACCTGCGGCTCGACGAACGGGTGGTCGCCGCCCTCGCCCGCCCGCCCGGCACGGACCCCTCCGGCCCCGTCCACATCCACTCCGTACCCGGCCCGCCGGACGAAACCGGCCGGCCCGACACCGAAGGAAGCCGCCCGTCATGACGACGCATCCCCCGGAGACCGCCCCGCTGCCCCCGGCCGTCCCGGCCGCCCGTCCCCGCGGCCCGCGCGCCGACCGCCCCGGGGAGCCCGACGAGACCGGGCTGGCCCGGTACTTCGCCGAGCTCGCCGCCGCCGTCGAGCAGGCGGACCCCGGTCCCGCCGCGCGCGGCGGCTGGGAGGAGCGCGAACGCGTCCGGGTCTCCTCCTGGGTGCGTGCCGTCTACGAACACCCGCTGTCCCCGGCCGTGTTCGGCCACCCCTACGGCCCGGTCGCCCACGAGGTGCGGGCCGCCCAGGCCGCCGAGCTCGGCTTCCGCATCGACGTCGGCCGGGGGCGCGCCGTGCCGGCCAAGCCCTCCGCCGAGGTGCGGGCCGTCGCCGCGGTCGCCGCCATGTGGGCGGTCACCGCGGCCGCCTTCGGCCCCGCCGCCCGGCCGCCCCGCGAACGCGTCGTCGCCGACGCGTGGACCGTGGTCCGCGAGACCATCGCCCCGGCGCTCGTCCCCGAGATCCCGACGTACTCCTGGACCCGCGGCACGTGGTGACACCGCGGACGGCGCGGACCCACCGGCCACCGCGGTCATCCGACCGCGGTGGCGCTGTCGTGCGCGGCGGGCCGGCGCCGGGCCGGGACGACCGGTCCGGCCTGCGCCGGGTCCAGCGACGCCGCGTACAGGAGCACCAGTTCATGGCACCGGTACAGCGGCAGCCCCTCGGCGTCGAGGCCGGAGAGGTCGAGCAGCGCGGTGTCCACCAGCGACTCCAGGACCCGCTCGGCCTCGTCCTCCGACACCGCGAGGCGTTCGGCGGCGTCCCGGGCCGAGAACGGCCCCGTACCCGCGCCGGACAGTGCCCGCAGCGCGGACGGCCCCCTGGCGGCCATGCGCCGCACCGACGGCAGCAGCGCCTCCCGCACGTCCAGATCGCCGAAGGACAGCTCGGCGAGCCGCTCGGCCGGATCGGCGAGCCGGTCGGCGAACCGGCGGGCCGGCCACGAGGGCCGCGCCGCGAGCCGGGCGCCCACCACGGCCAGCGCCAACGGCAGCCCCCCGCAGTAGGCGACCAGGTCGTCGGCGGAGTCCGGGTCGCTGTCCAGCCGCTCCGCACCGGCCGCCTCGGCCAGCATCGCCAGGGACGCGTCGTCGTCCAGGGGCGCGAGGGCCACGGTGTCCGCCCCGGCCACCCGGGCCAGCCGGGCCCGGCTGGTGATCAGCACCGCGGCCTGCGGGCCCACGGGCAGCAGCGGTGCCACCTGGAGGTCGCCGACCGCGTCGTCGAGGACGACCAGAAGCCGTTTGCCGGAGGTCCGCGCCCGGTAGAGCCGGACCAGCTCGTCGCGGTCGAGGCCGGGCGGGGAGCCGCCGTCGAGACCCGGCTCGCCCAGGGCCCGCAGCAACCGCACCAGCACCTCGCCGACGTCCTTGGGCGTGCCGTCGCGGTGGCACAGCTCGGCGAAGAGCTGACCGTCGGGGAACCGGTCCGCGCTCTTCTCGGCGGCCCGTACGGCGAGCGCGGTCTTGCCCACCCCCGCCATCCCGGTCACCAGCAGGCGCCGGGGCCGGTCCGTCCCGGCCGCCAGCCGCGACGTCAGCAGGGACAGCTCCCCGGACCGGCCGACCAGCGCGCCCTCCGCGGCCGGAAGCATGGCGGGTGCATCGGACCGCCCCCGCGCTGCCCCTGCACCTCGCAACCCCAGCTCCCCGCCCAGCACGGCCTGGTACGTCGCCCCGAGCACCTCGCCCGGATCCACCCCCAGCTGGTCGACGAGCACCTTGCGCCCCTCGTAGTACGTCTGGAGGGCGTCGGCCTGCCGCCCGCACCGGTACAGCGCGGTCATCAGCTGGGCGCGCAGCCGCTCGCGCACCGGATGCTCGGCGACCAGGCCCGTCAGCTCGGCCGTCACCTGCTCGTGCATGCCCAGCGCGAGATCCGCCTCGATGCGGTTCTCCAGCGTCAGCATCCGCGCCTCCTCCAGCTGCGGCAGCTCCGCCTCCAGAAGGAACTCGGTCACGTTCGACAGCGCCGGACCGCGCCACCACCCCAGCGCCCCGGCCAGCAGCCGCTGGGCGTCGGCGTGCCGCCGCTCCCGCAGCGCCTCCCGGCCCAGCCGGTCGAGCCGTTCGAACTCGACGACGTCGATCCGGGCACCGGGCGCCCGCAGCACGTAGCCCGGCTGCCGCCGTACGATCTCGACCCCGTCGCCGAGCAGCTTGCGCAGCCGCGACATGTACGTGTAGATCTGCGCGCTGGCCGTGACGGGCGGGTCCCACCCCCACAGCAGCGCGCCGAGTCTGGAGTCCGAGACGACCCGCCCGTGCGCGAGGAGCATCGCGGCGAGGACCGTGTGCACCTTGGAGCCGGACAGCGCGATCCGGTCTCCGTCACGCCGGGCCTCCACCGGCCCGAGAATCCGGAAGTCCATGCGGCAAACCCCTTTCAGGTCTGAGCCTCCTGCATGCCGTCCGAAGGTAGGCGGCGCCCTTATCCATGGGTTATCGCCATCGGCCGGATGCCGATACCGGACGCCGGCACCACCCCGGGACGCGGCCGCGTCCCGGGGGAGGGAAAGGGGGGCGGACCAGGTCACCGCGGCGGTTCGACCCGTGCCAGCCAGGCGGTGAGCAGCGCTTCGAGGTGCGCGGCCTCGTCGGGGGCGAGCTCGTCGAGCATCCGGCGCTCGTTGCGCATGTGGTCGGTGAAGGCCCGGTCGAACAGCTCCCGTCCCGCACCGGTGAGCGCGATCACCCGCCCCCGGCCGTCCTCGGCCGACCGGCGGCGGGTGACCAGCCCGTCGCGTTCGAGCCGGTCGAGGCGTTTGGTCATCGCCCCCGTGGTCACCATGGTGAACGCGGCCAGCTCGCCCGGGGCGCGCTCGAAGGGCTCCCCGGCCCGCCGGAGCGCCGCCAGCACGTCGAACTCGCCCTCGTTCAGCCCGTGCCGCCGGTAGACCAGGCACAACTGCTCGGTCAGCAGGGCGGCGAGGCGGTGGAGCCGGCCGATCACCCCCTGGGGACCCACGTCCACGTCCGGGCGCTCCCGCGCCCACTCGGCCTGGATACGGGCGACGTGGTCCTCGTAGTCGTTCACCGCACCAGAATAGCTTCCAGGGAAGTTATATTTCTTCCGTGGAAGCTACCGTGCGATGGACCCTGGTGACGGCGATCGCCCCGATCGCCTGGGGAACGAACTACTTCGTCACCCACGAATACCTGCCCGCCGGCCACCCGCTCCACGGCGCGGTGCTCCGGTCCCTGCCCGCCGGGATCCTGCTGCTGGCCCTGCGCCGACGGATGCCCCACGGGTCGTGGTGGTGGAAGTCGCTGGTGCTCGGCACCCTCAACATGGGGTCCTTCTTCACCCTGGTCTACCTCGCGGCCCAGCTGCTGCCGACGAGCATCGCCTCCACCGTCATGGCGGCCTCGCCCCTGGTCCTGATGGTGTCCGCCTGGGCGGTGGTCGCCGAACGCCCCCGGCCCCTACCCCTGCTGGGCGGCACCATCGGCCTGGCGGGCGTGGGCCTGATGCTGCTCACCGGCACCGCGCGCCCGGACGCGCTCGGCGTCCTCGCCTCGGCCACGGCGATGGTGCTGTCCTCCCTCGGCTACGTGCTCGCGAAGCGGTGGAACACCGGGACGGACGTCATCGCCTCGACGGCGTGGCAGCTGGTCGCCGGGGGACTGGTCGTGCTCCCGCTCGCCCTCGCCGTCGAAGGAGCGCCCCCCTCCCTCGACACGGGCGCGGTCCTCGGATTCGCCTACGTCTCCGTCGTCGCGACCGCCATCGCCTTCGTCGCCTGGTTCGCCGGGCTGCGCCGGCTGCCGGCGGCCGCGGTCGGCCTGGTCGGGCTGCTGAACCCGGTCACCGGCGTGCTGCTCGGCACCGCCGTCGCCTCGGAGACCCTCACCCCGCAGCAGCTGTGCGGACTGCTCCTCGTCCTGGCCGGGATCGTGCTCGGCCAGCCCGTCGCCGCCACGGCCGCCGCCCGGATCCGGGCCCGGGCCGGCACGGCGGACCCCCGCCGCACCGGCCCCCCGGCCCGCACCGGACGGCGGGACACCGGCTGAGCCGCACGGGCGCGGCACCGTCCGGTGCGCCCGCGCCGGCTTCCGTGCGGGTCCGGCTCCCGCCGGGGCGGGCGGATCAGCGAAGGACCGCCGCCCAGGGCTCCGCGGAGAGGTCGGTACCGGTCAGCACCGAGGGGGCGGACGCCGGCGACAGCGCCGCGGACCCGGCACCCGCCGGGCACAGGGCGCCGACGACGTAGCCGTTGAGAGCGTCGTCGATCGGGCTCGGCTCGAAGCCGGTGCCGTCCTCGTTGATCCGCTGGTACTTCATCAGGTTCCAGCCCGTGGCCACCTGGCGGCTGCCGTCCGCACTGGACAGCGCGAGCGTCCCGGCACCGAACACCGCCCCGTCGTGCCCCCAGAAACGCCCGCAGCCGGGAATGTCGACGGCGTACAGGCCCAGGCCGTAGTCGATGCCGTCCACCGACACCGTGCGCTGCATCTCCCCGAGCGCCGCCGGACCGATCAGACGACCGGTCAGCAGGGCGCGGTAGAAGCGGTTCAGATCGTCGGTGGTGGAGACGACCGCACCCGCCGTGGAGGCCCAGGACATGTCGTAGACGCTGTAGTCGCGGGGCGGGTCGATCAGCCCGTAGAAGCTCTCGTACATCCGGGAGTGCGGACCCCGGACGGCGGGGCCCTTTGGGTAGGAGGTGTGACGCAGCCCGGCGCGCTCGATGACGTTCCGGGTGATGTACGACTCCGCGCTCCGGCCGGTGACCTTGGCGAGGAGCAGCCCGGCGACGACGTAGTTGGTGTTGGAGTAGTGGCCGGGCTGCGCCCCGGGTGCTCCGGTGGCCGGGGCCGCGAGCCCCAGACGGACCAGCTCCTTCGGGGCGATGGAGCGGAAACGTCCCTCGTCGAGGCTGGCCGGCGAGCCCTGGGCCAGGGACGGGAAGGCGCCGACGACGTAGTCACCGATGCCGCTGGTGTGGTTCAGCAGCATCCGCACGGTGATCAGGCGGCCGCGCTGCCCGGGTATCAGGCCGGGCAGGTAGTCGCCGATGGGGGCGTCCAGCCGGATGCGGCCGCGTTCGACCTGCTGGAGCACGGCGACCGAGGTGAAGGTCTTGCTGATGCTGCCCACCCGGTGCCGCATCCCCGGCTCCACCGGGCGGCCCGTGTCCACGTCGGCCACGCCCGAGGCCCCCTCCCAGCTCCGGGCGCCGTCACGGACGCTGGAGTAGACCCCGTACATGCCCGCCGCGTGGACGGCGTCCAGGGAACCGCCCAGCGCCGCCGGGTCCAGGCCCGCCCCGGACAGGGACGGTGCCGGGGACACGGCCGCAGCCCGGGGCCCGGCATCCGCGAGGGCCACGGGCGCGGCGGTGGTCACCAACAGGGCGGCGGCGACCGCGGTCGAGGCTGTCCGGAGGATACGCAAAGGGAAGTCCTTTCCTTCGTGCCCGAAATACGTCCCGGCCATCCTGATCGGTCATTCCCGTGGCGGCGTCCTTCCCGGGGACGAACCGGCGCCGCGCCCCCCTGGCACCGCGAGGTGAAATCACCGTGCCAGGACGGTACTTGGGGAGGACGCGGGCCGCGGCGGGGACCGGACGGCGGCGGTTCTCAGGGCCCGGCGCGGGCCGCGGCGCGAGCGGCGTCCCTCAGCCGGGCGGCAGGGCGAGCGCGGTACGTGCCTCCCCGACCAGGCGCAGCGAGCCGAACACGACGATCAGGCCGCCGGGCCCGGCGAGGCCGGCGGCCCGGCGCAGCGCCGAGGGGGCGTCCTCGGCCGTCAGGCACGGCCCCCGGCGGCCGGGGGAGAGCCGGCCGTGCAGGGCGGCGGGGGCCGCGGCCTGGTGCGAGCCGGTGCGGGTGAGGACCAGGGGCCAGTCCGCCGGGAGCGGGGCGAGCATCCCGGCGACATCCTTGTCGTCCATCGCGGCGAAGACCAGCACGGGCGGGCCCGGACGCCCGCCTGTGCGGGCCCGGTCCAGGATCTCGGGGGCGACGGTCCGCACGCCCTGCGGGTTGGTGGCGCCCTCCAGCAGGACCCGGCCGGTCCAGTCGTCCAGCCGGGCGTGCGGGACGAGTTCGAGGCGGCCGGGCCAGCGGGTGGCCGCCAGCCGGGGACGGAGCCGTTCGGCGTCCGGATCGGGGATGTGGCCGCGTTCGGCCAGCGCGTCCACCGCGGCGATGGCGACCGCGAGGTTGTTGTGGTGCTGGTGCGCGCCGGGCAGGGGGCAGGGCAGATCACGGTGCACCGCGCGCGGAGTGGTGACGTCCACCAGCGTCGCCGGACCGCGGCCGACGGTACGGGCGGTGTAGCGGATCTCGTGGTCCATCCGCCACACGGACAGTCCCGTCCGTGTCCTGAGCACCTGTTGTGCGCTGGAGGCCGCCTCAAGGGCCAGCCGTCCGAGAACCACGTGGTCGCCGTCGCGCACGGCCTCGATCTTGGCCCGGGTGATCTCTGCCAGGGAACCGCCGAGCAGCCGGGTGTGGTCGAGTCCGACGCCGGTGAGGACCTTCACGTCCAGGCCGAGTTCCGCGGCCGCGGCCCTGCTTCCCCCGATGCTCGCCTCGGCCACCGCCAGGCCGACATCGGCCCGCCGGAAGTGCACGGCCGCGGTCGCCGTGAAGACGCCCTGGCTCAGGACGGGCAGACCGTGCCGCTCGATCGCGTGCCACACCTCGGCGAACGCCGCGGTGTACTCGGCCCGGGTGACGGGAACCCCGTCGATCCGGATCCGCTCCCGGGGCTCCTGCAGATGCGGGCTCGGCATACTGCCGACCCGCGCCCCGGCCGCGGCCACCGCCGACACCGCGAACGCGCAGGTCGACCCCTTGCCGTTCGTACCGACCACCAGCATCCCGCGCAACTCCCGCTCGGGACGGCCCAATGCCTCCAGCAGCCTGGGGACGTTCGCCTGCCGCACCGGCCGGGGAAGACCGTGGGGGTTCTCATGCATCTTCGCGAGGATGTCGACGCAGCGTTGGTAATCCACCCGCCCGATCATGCCACCAAGGGTGAGGGACAAGAAGCGGGGAGTGACCGCCCCCGAAGGCGGGTGTCCGCGCCACCGACGGGACGACGCCACCCCGCCGGCGCGACGCCCCCGCCGGAGCACGGCACCCGCACCCCGCCGTGAACCGCGTTGTCAGAGGCGCTCGCTAGTCTCCCCCTCATATCGCAGCTCAGGGACTCCTCGTAGTCCCTGGTTCCGGCTGCGCCGGCATCGGATGGACAGGCGGAGGGGCACGGCTGATGGCGTGGCTGGCAGCGGGTGAGGGGTACGAGATCACCCTGGAGGAAGGGCGCGTGGTCGCACGGCGCGCCGGGGGACGGCAGTTGAAGACGGTGCCGAAGGCACTGCGCGACAGTCCCGAGACCGACCGGCTGAAGCAGCTGGCCGAATGGCTGGACCGGCACGCGGCCGCGTGCGTGGCCCAGGTGGACGCCTGGATGGTCTCCTCGCTCCCGGTCCCGACCGAACTGATCGTACGGGTGTGGCCGGACGAGGCGTGGCGGGCGGCGCTGCGCGACATGGCCGTCGTCGGCGACGACCCGGACGAGGCCGGCTTCCTGCGGGACGTCACCGCGGACGGGGAGCTCAAGGTCGTCGACCTCGACGGCGAGACCGTACGGCTGTCCCCGCGCACGGTGACGCTTCCCCACCCCGTCCTCCTGCCGGACCTGGACGACGTACGGGACTTCGCCGCCGACCTCGGCATCACCCAGAAGGTGGAGCAGATCCACCGGGCGACCTGGACCCGGCCGGACGGACCGGACACCGCACACCCGGGGACGGCGACGGAGGTACGGGACTACGCGGGCGGGAAGTTCGCCTCGCGGTTCGGCCTCGCCGCACGCGCCACCAGCCTCGGCTACCGCGTCTCCGGCGGCTACGCCACCTGCAAGGTGCGCGACCGGGGCGCCGGCACGGAGGCATCGGTGTGGATCGGCGAGCCGTACTGGGACGGGGAGTCGGAGACCGGCGCACTGAGCTGGCACGACGGGGACGGCCGCGCGGTGCGGCTGACCGAGGTCGGACCGGTCGCCTGGTCCGAGGGGATGCGCATGGCCGCTGCGCTCTACGCCGGCCGCACGATCGAGAAGGGTGAGGGCGCATGACCGCGACTGCCGGGAACAACAATCGGGAACTCCTCGCGGCGGGCGCGGTCCTCCCGGCCGGCACACCGGACGCGGGCCCCTTCGCGGTCGAGCTGACCGCACGGACCTACCACCACCCGGTCCTCGGCGACGACCGCGTCGTCGTCCGGCTGGCCGCGGCCGAACTGGGCCCCGCCGAGGACCTCGCCGCGAGCTTCCTCGGACTCCAACCGCACACCGCCCCCACCGTGGTCGGCCTCGGCCCGCGCCGGGAACTCGGCTTCCCCGAATGGGTCCTGGTCCACCACCCCGAGGACGGGCACCACGCCCTGGCCGTCGTACCGGAGCTGGACCGGCTGGCCCGGCAGGCCAGGACCAAACCCAAGGCCGCCCTGGACGCCTGCCACGAACTGGCCGGACGGCTCGCCCAGTCCGTCCCGCACTTCCTGCCCCTCTTCTACGAGCAGGCCGCGCGGATCTTCCTCGGCGTCGAGAACAGCACCTACGCCGGCCAGCTCTTCGGCCGCGCCCGCACGGCCGAGGCCCAGCACGGACTGACGGTCGACGAGAACCGGCTCGACGCCGTGTTCCTGGAGTTCGCCCTGGCCGGCGCACTGCCGGTGAAGGTCCTGACCGGCTACGGCAAGGACCTCTCGGCCCGACTCACCCCCGCCGAGGCCTACGAGCGGTTCCGCCGGCTGTGCGTCCGCCGCACCGCCGGCGGCCTCGCCCCCTCCGCCCAGACCGCGACCGAACTCAAGCGCCTCGCCCGCGCCGCGTCCCTCTCCGGCAGCGAGGCGGAACAGGACCACCTCGCCGAACTCCTCCCGCTCCCGGCCACCCTGCGGGCCCCCGCCGGCTGGTGGAAGTCGCACCGCGGCGCACTGGTCGCCCTGGCCCGCCGCGTGCCGTCCGTACGGGGCACACTGCTGTCGATGACCCCGCCCGGGGACGACGGGGAGACGGCCGAGCTGTGGCTGGGGATCCTCGCGGACTCCGGGGCCGACGCAGGCCTCACCGACGCCGGCCTGCCGCAGCAGGAGCAGTGCCCCGACGGCGCGGCCGGCTGGCTGGAACGCTTCCACGCCGCCCGCCACCGGGGCTGGGGCCCGCGCCCGGCACTCCCCGCCCTGCTCACCCTGGTCGAGCGGGCGGCCGGCCGACTGCGCACCGAGCTGGCCGCACGCCCCGACAACGAGCGGTTCCTGCGGATCGGCGTCGAGGACGTGGACCTGCTGGACCTCCTGCTCTCCCTGGGGATCCAGGTCGCCGACCCCGAGAGGAAGCACCTCCGCCACCGCGGCGACAACGCCCTGAACCTGACGGACTGGGCACGCGGCGACAACCCCCGGGACCTGACCGCACTGGAGGCCGACCCGCGCTTCCGGCCCGCCTTCCGGCGCGCGGCCGACGGCTACACCAACGCCTCCTCCGGCGCCGATGTGATGCGGCGGCTGGCCGCCTCCCCGGGCGGCCGCCCGATGCTCACCGAATGGATGCGCGAGGTGGCCGCCTCCTCGGTGACGGCCGCACTGCCCGGACTGCCGCAGACGATCGAACGCCTCTCGTGGCTGCCCGCCGAGGCCCTCACCCTCGCACCGCGGGAGGTCGCGGCCGCGGCCGGCGCCGACCTCGGCGAAGCCGTGGCACGCACCCTGCGCGGCGGCCTGTGGGAGGAACTGCGCTGGCCGGCGTGGGAAGAGGCCCTGGAACACCTGGCACCCGGACATCACAGCACCGAGGGCCTCACGGTCGCCGAGGCATGGCCGTACCTGATCGTGGCCAACGCCACCCAGGCACGCGTCATCGACGCCGACTCCACCGTCCTCGTCCACGACCTGCGGACACCCCCCACCTCCGTGTGGCGCACGGGCTTCCACTACGTGGACGGCGCGCTGCTGGTGTTCTGGAGCACCTACGGCCGCGGCGAACCGCAGGGCTACTGGCACACCGCACCCGACACGGTGTTCACGCTCCCGGGCCTCGACTCCTGGGCCATGCGCTCGGACCACCTCAGCCTGCCACTGCCCACCGGCGGCCGGGCCACCGGCGGGGGAGTCCTCCACACCGGCGACACGAAACTGCCCGCCGAACGCGCGCTGCTGTCCGACGGCACCTCGTACTGGGTATGGCAGGACAGGGACGGGGACGAACCGGGCGGCTGGCTCGAGCACGACCCCGCGAGCGGCACGTACGGCCGGTGCTCCCAGCCCGGCTTCCTCGCCGACGCCCTGCTGCCGCACCCTCCCGGAACCGAGCTGACGGCCCGGTCCTGCCGGCTGCGCCCCGCCCCGGCGGTGGCCGGATCGGCCCAGGGGACGTCCGCGGACGGACTCCTCGGCTGGCGCGTCGTACAGCTGCCCGACGGCACCCACCACGGCGAGGACACCACCGGACGGACCGTCACCCTCCCCAAGGACCACGGCCGGCCGGACGGCGCCCTCACGTTCCCCGGCGACCACCGGCCCCGGGCCCTGACCCGGCAGTGGCGCGAACTGTCGCTCCACGACCCGGACGGCCTGGTCACGGCGACCGCCCACTGCGAACACCACAACAACCTGTACGGGACCGCCGCCCAGGCCCTGCCGCCCCTGCCGTACCTGCACATGCTGCGCGCCCGCGACCCGCAGGGCTCGGCCGCGCTGCGGGGCACCGACACGGAGACGGCCGGGGCCCTGCTGAAGGCGGCCGCGCTCGCGGAACGGGCGACGGACCTGCCCGGACTGGTACGCACCGCACTGCCCCGCCTCTCGGCACCCGAACTGGTCGCCGGGGTGGTGAAGGTGCTGCGCTTCGCGATACAGCAGCAGAAGACGCTGGACGCCGTGGCCGCACGGCTCGACCCCGCCAACCGGCCCGCCGAGGACCGGATCCAGGGGCCCAGCGACCAGACGCTCGCCAAGGCACTGCACGGCATCACCGACACCGAGCGCTCCTACTACAACTACGGCGCGGACTCCGACGTGACCCACCGCTACCTGGAGGACCTGGCGTCCGCGCGCGCCGACACCACCGCCACGGTCCCGCCGGGCCGGCTCCACTTCGACCTCCCGTCACTGCCGTACTCGTCACTGCCGTTCGTCCCGCTCCTGGACGAGCCGGCCGCCCTCGCCTACCGGGCCGTCGCACCCGGCGCCGACCCGGAACACCGGGCGGCCCTCCTCGACATCCTGGGCCGGGTGGACGCGCTGGGACTGGCCTCGACGGCTTCGGCCACCCACTGGCGCCGGGTCACGGTCCGCCTGACCACCCCCCACCTGCACACACCGGACGGCCAGCGGCGCAGCGCCGCCCACCGCAGCGTGCTGCCCCTGGGCGGCGGCGCCGCGCTCGGCTTCACCGAGCACAACACCGAGATCGACGGCGGCCGGGAGTTCACCGCGCTGTTCCACGACCCGAGCGGCCGCTTCGAGGTCCCCGGCCCCTACACCGGCGGCGGCGAGACCCGGGTCGGCGACCGGACCCGCGCCGCCGACTGGCTGACCCGCTTCCTCGAAGAGGCCCGGACCCGCCAGGCCGCGCCCTTCTCGCCCCGGGCCGCCGACGAGTTCAGCGAACTCACCGGCGCCTCCCGGGCCCTGGCCCGGATCCTCCTCGCGGGCATGCCCGCCATCGACAGCTGGGAGAACAACTTCCTGCCCGCCGAACTGCGCAGGACCCTCGGCCTGAAGGTGGCCGAGGCCGGACACGCCCGCGACGAACTGCGCGCACTGCCGGCCGAGGTGCGCCGCGCGCTCCTCGCGGCGCTCCTGCCCGACACCCCGGCACACCTGTGGACCGAGGGACCCGACGTGGCGGCGGCCGCCGCCGTGTGGAACGCGAAGGTGGGACGCCGCCGCCAGGTGCCCGACTGGCTGACCGCGGAGGCCGCCCGCGCCACCCGCGGCGGCTGGCCCGTGCACCGGGCCCTCCCGGCCCTGCTGGAACCGGAGTCCTCCCCGGAACTCTCCACCGACGTGCCGTGGCACATCGAGGGCGACCGCCCGGCACCGGCCACCCCCGCCGACACACCGTTCACCTCGTCGGTCCTGGCCGGCGCCATGAGCCTGACGGCCTGGCTCGCCCACCGGCTGCCCGCCGGCGACCCGGTCAGGGCGGCACTGCCCAGCGCCCTGACCGCCGTGCGGCAACGGCTCGCATACCCCGAACTGCTGCTCTCCGTCGGGCACTTCACCAGCCTCGCGGACTTCCGGAAGGTGGCCGGCGCCCCGACCCGGACCGCACCCGACCACGAGCAGTACGGCGCGGTGCTCATGGCCACACAGGACGGCCAGCCCCAGCCGGCCGTCCGCCCCGCCCTGCTGGACCCCACCGGATCCGACCCCTACCTGGCGGCCCTGCGCGGCGCCGACCAGCAGCCGACCCAGACCGAGGCGGCCCTGCGCCGCGCCCACGACCCGGCGTTCGCCCGGCTGCTGGCCGACCCGGGCGCACCCGCGGCCGGCACGGCGGACGACGAGGGCCTGTGGTGGCCGCAGGACCCGTCCCGTTCGGTGCCCGAACGCGTCGCCGAGGCCGCCGGGAAACACGGGCTGACCGCCGACGCGGCGACGCTCTACCTGATGCTGCTGGCCCTGCCCGACCCGACGGACCGCAACACCGCCCGATGGACGGGATGGAAACCGGCCCGCCTCAAGGCGGCCCGGACCGAACTCGCCGCGACCGACCTGGTGGTGACGGCCGTACGGGCCCGGGCCGGACGCTCCCTGTTCCTGCCGGGCGCCTGGGCGGAGCAGTCGGCACCCGTCCTGCCCGTCGAGCAGTGGAAACTGCCGATGTACGGGACCGTCACGGGCGGCCGTCCCGCACTGGGCGCCCTGGTCCCGCTCGAACCGGCCGCGGAGCTGTTCACCCGGGCCTGGCGGCGGATCCTCGACGGCGACCTCCCGCGCTTCGAGGAACTGAAGGTGCGGCGCACCAGGCGCCGCCGCTGAACCACCACGGCCCCGCAGCCGGGCCACCCGCCACCAGAACGGCGCGGCGCCCCCGCACCCCGGGCGCGCCGCGCCGCCCCACCCCCCTACGCACCCCGCGAACCCTGACGAAGGACCCCGCATGACCGCCACCGAACAGACCGCACCCGCCCGGCAGGGCCGGCCGGCCGAGGAGCACCACGCCACCGAACTCGCCTTCCTCGCCGCCCAGGACACCGGCCCCCGCCCGCCCGGCTGGGCACTCACCCCCCGCGCGGTCGTCACGTTCGTCTGCGGCAGCGACGGCGCGGAACTGACCCTGCCCCGGCGCCGGACCGGCCTCCCGACGAAGCTGGTGATCGCCCCGAAGTTCGTCGGCGAACGCGCCCTGGTCGAACGCTGCGTGGTCACCCTCGCCGGAGAACGCGGACTGCTGCTCACCGGCGAACCCGGCACGGCCAAGTCGATGCTGTCGGAACTCCTCGCCGCCGCCGTCAGCGGCACCAGCGCCCTGACCGTGCAGGGCACCGCGGGCACCACCGAGGACGCGTTCCGCTACGGCTGGAACTACGCCCTGCTCCTCGCCCAGGGCCCCACCCCGCAGGCCCTGGTGGACTCCCCGGTCCTGGCCGCCATGCGGGCCGGACGGGTCGT
This sequence comes from Streptomyces sp. NPDC015144, assembly GCF_043079735.1. Lineage (NCBI taxonomy): Bacteria > Bacillati > Actinomycetota > Actinomycetes > Kitasatosporales > Streptomycetaceae > Streptomyces > Streptomyces sp. NPDC015144. The sequence continues at coordinate 238,799 of NZ_JBIBUU010000011.1, forward strand.
GCGGGTCGAGGAGATCACCCGCTGCCTGCCCGAGGTCCAGGACGCCCTCGTCTCCATCCTGTCCGACCGGCGGATGAGCGTGCCCGAGCTGACCGCCACCGAGGACGCGGTCGTCCGCGCCGCCCCCGGCTTCACCGTCATCGCCACCGCAAACCTCCGCGACCGGGGCGTCTCGGAGATGTCGGCCGCGCTCAAGCGCCGCTTCAACTTCGAGACCGTCGACCCGATCGCCGACGCCGACGCCGAAGCGGTCCTGATCCGCCGCCAGGCGGTCGCCGCCGTCCAGCGCGCGGGCGCGGCCTTCGCCGTCGACGAAGCCGTCCTCGACGCCCTCGTCACCGTCTTCCGCGACCTGCGCTCCGGCCGCTCCACCGAGGGCTGGGACGTGGAGCGGCCCGGCACGGTCATGTCCACCGCCGAGGCCGTCCAGGTCGCGGCGTCCCTCGGGGTCGCGGCCGCCTACCTGCCCGGCGGGGACGTACTCGACCTGCTGCCGGGACACCTGCTCGGCGTGGTCCGCAAGGACGACCCCGCCGACCACGCACGGCTGCTGGGCTACTGGGACGGCCCGGTGCGCCGCCGGGCGGAGAACGGCTCGGCGATGTGGCGCCGGCTCTGGGACCTGCGCGGGAGCCTGCGTTGACCGCCCCGGACCCCCGCGCGGCCGTGGACGCGCTGGCCGCGTCGCGCACCCCGTACCTGCTGGGCGTGCGCCACCACAGCCCGGCCCTGGCCGCGGTGGTGCCCGCCCTGCTCGACGAGGCACGGCCCGACGTGGTCTGCGTCGAGCTGCCGGCCGACTTCCGGCCCTGGCTCGAACACCTCGCCGACCCCGGGACCGTCGCCCCGGTCGCCCTGGCCGGCGCGGGCGAAGGAGGACGGCTCTCGTTCTACCCGTTCGCCGACTTCTCGCCCGAACTCGCCGCGATCCGCTGGGCCGCGGGCAGGGGAGTGGAGGTCGTGTGCTGCGACCTGCCCCTCGCCGACCCGGGCTGGTCGGCGAAGGAACCCGCACCGGCCCCCGGACCGGACGGGACCGGGACCGCGCACCCCGCCGCCCCCTCCGACGCCACGGACACACCCGGCCCCGGCCCCGTTTCCGAGGACGGTACGGTACGGACACGGCACTCCTACGCCGAGGCGCTCGCCGCCGCCGGCACCGGCCGGGACGGGGACGACCTGTGGGACCGCGCGGTGGAGGTACTGGCCCCGGGGTGCGCCCCGGACGCGGTGCGCCGCGCCGCACTGGGCGTGGGCTGGGCCCTGCGCGCCGACGCCGCCGTACCCGCCGCCGACCTGGCGCGGGAGGAACGGATGCGGCAGGTGATCGCCGCCGCCTCGGCCCACGGGCGCCGGGTGGCGGCCGTGATCGGCGCCTTCCACGCCCCCGCGCTCCTCACCCCCGCACGGGCGGGCACCGGAGCACAGACCGGGGCCGGGCCGGACACCGCGCGGGACCGGCCCGAGGCCGAGGCCGGGGCCGGGGCCGGGAAGGAGACCACCACGCCGTCCGACGGCCCGGCGGTGACCTCCCTCGTGCCCTACTCCTTCGACCTGCTCGACTCCCGGTCCGGCTACCCGGCCGGAATCCGCGACCCGCTCTGGCAGCAGGCGGTGCTCACCACCGCCGGCGACCCGCAACGCATCCGGGAAGCCGCCGGCGACGCGGTGACCGCCCTCTGCCGCGAGCTGCGCCGCAACGGCCACACCGCGGGGACCGGCGAGGCCGCCGAGACCCTGCGCCTGGCCTGCGACCTGGCCGCCCTGCGCGGCCTGCCCGCACCCGGACGCGGCGAACTCCTGGAAGCCGTCACCACCGTCCTCGGACAGGGCGAACCCCTCGGCCGGGGCCGGGCCCTGGCCCGCGCGCTGGAGACCGTGTTCGTCGGCACCACCCGCGGCCGGATCACCCCGCACGCACCCCGGTCCGGCCTCGGCCCGTCCGTCGAGGCCGAACTCGCACAACTGCGCCTGCCCCGCCCCGACGACCCCGCCCCCCGCGACCTGCGCCTGGACCCGCTGCGCTCACCGCTGGACGCCCGCCGCGAAGCGCTCCTCCAACGGCTGCTGGTGATCGGAGCCTCCTACGGCGAACCCCTGGACGTGGCCGGCACCGGCGACGCCACCGCACTCGGCACCCGATGGCGTGCCGCCTGGACCCCCTCCGTACCCGCACGCCTCGACCTCGCGGGCGTACGCGGAGTGACCGCGGCCCAGGCCGCCGCCGGCACCCTCGCCGCGACCGCCCGCCACGAGGCCGCCGAAGGCGGACCCACCCCGGCCCAGATCCTCACCGGACTGACCGCCGCCGCCCGCTGCGACCTGCCCGCACTGGTCGACGCACGCCTGCACGAGGCGACCGCCGTCCTGCCCCGCGACGCCGACCTGCCCGAACTCCTCCAGGCCCTGGACCTGCTGGAAGGACTACGACGCGGCCACTACCCCGCCACACCGCACCACACCCGCACCACGGCCGGCACACTCACCGAGGAACTCCTCGAAGCCGCGGTCCGCTCCCTGCCCGGCCTCGCCGGAAGCGACAGTGAGGCCGACGCCGCCGCACTGGTCGCCCTCGCGGACCGGGCGGCCACCCGCCACCTGGGCCTGCGACTGGACCAGGCCCTGGCCGAACTCGCGGACGGCGGCGCACCGCTCGTCCAGGGCGCGGCCCTGGCCGTCCGCGTCCTGCTCGACCTGGACGACGCGACCGGACTGGGCGGACGCACGGCCGGCTGGATCGACCAGGCCACCGCCCCCGACACCCGCCGGGCCCTGACGAAACGCCTCACCGGACTGCTCACCGCCGCCGGCCCGCTGCTCCAGACCTCACCGGACGCCCTGACCCCGCTCATGGACCGGATCGACACCCTGACCGACCAGGACTTCCTCGACCGGCTCCCGGCCCTGCGCGGCGGCTTCGACACCCTGCCCCCCGCCGCCCGCGACGGACTGCTCACCACCGTCACGGACCGGCTCGGCGACCGGCTCGACCTGTCGCTCGACGCCCCGCCCGAACTGCTCGCCCTGTGGGCGGCGGCCGACGCCGCCGGATCGGCGGCCCTCAAGGCCCTCGGCCTGCCCCACCCGGACACCCCCACACACCCCGACCCCGACCCCGAACCGGACCCGGCCGGCACCGCCCGCCCCGCACCGGACACCGCCCCGAACGGCCCCGACCGCCGCCTCGGCCGCACCGACCGGTGGCGCCTGCTCCTGGGCCGCCACAAGGAACACCTCACCGGCGACGCCCGCCGCTACGCCCACGCCCTGGACGAGCTCTACGGCCGCGGCCGCGGCGAAGGCGCACACGACCCCGGCGCCACCGCCCCCGGCCAGGGCGGCGGCCAGGACCCCTCCTTCCCCACCGCCCGGGAGTGGGCACAGGAACTGGAAGCCCTCTTCGGCACCGACGTACGCGAAGAAGTCCTCGCCGAGGCCGCCGACACGGGACGCACCGACGTCCTCGCCCAGCTCGACCCGGCAGCCGTACGCCCGTCCGTCGAACTCCTCGGCTCGGTACTGTCCCTGGCCGGAGGCATGCCCGAGGCCCAGCTCGCCCGGCTGCGCCCCCTGGTGAAGCGGCTCGTCGACGAGCTGTCCCGGCAGCTGGCCACCCGCCTGCGCCCGGCCCTCACCGGCCTGGCCACCCCCCGCCCGACCCGCCGCCCCGGCGGACGCCTCGACCTCGCCCGCACCCTGCGCGCCAACCTCGCCCACACCCGGCGGACACCGGACGGCCGGCTCGTCGTCGTACCGGAACGCCCGCTGTTCAGCACCCGGGCGAGCAAGGAGGCGGACTGGCGCCTGGTCCTCGTCGTCGACGTCTCCGGCTCGATGGAGGCATCGGTGATCTGGTCGGCGCTGACCGCCGCGGTCCTCGGCGGGGTCCCCACCCTGTCCACCCACTTCCTGGCCTTCTCCACCCAGGTGATCGACCTGACCGACCGGGTCGAGGACCCGCTGTCCCTGCTCCTGGAGGTCCGGGTCGGCGGCGGCACGCACATCGCGGCCGGCCTCGCGCACGCACGCTCGCTGATCACCGTGCCCAGCCGCACCCTCGTCGTCGTGGTCAGCGACTTCGAGGAGGGCGCACCCCTCGGCCACCTGCTGGGCGAGGTCCGCGCCCTGGCCTCCAGCGGCGCCCACTTGCTGGGCTGCGCGGCACTCGACGACACCGGCACCCCCCGCTACTCGGTGTCCGTGGCGCGCCGACTCGTCGCGGCCGGAATGCCCGTGGCCGCCCTCAGCCCGCTCGAACTCGCCCGCTGGGTGGGCGACCGCCTCCGTGGAGAACCCCGTTGAGCACCCGCACCCTGCCCCCCGTCGCCCCCGACGTCCTCGCCGACGCCGTGGAACAGCTCAGCCCGCGCCTGCGCAGAAAACTCGACGCGGCGATCACGGACTGCGCCGGCCGGGCCTCGGCCACGGCCGACGGGGCGGTCGAGGTCCCCTTCGGCGAGGACGCCGCGGTCACCCTGCGCCCCGGCCCGTCCGGCACCGTCACGGAAGCCGGACAGGCCGTGTGCACCTGCCTGCTGGCCCCCCGCTGCCTGCACCGGGCCGCGGTCCTGGGCGCGGCCCCCCTCGCCGACGGCAACGACGCCACCGACCCCGCACCCCCCGGCACCGGCACCGGCACACAACCGGAGCCGCAGGAGGCCGCACCCGCCACCGGAGCCGGGGCGGCCGCCCCGGCCGCTCCCGACGCGGCACAGGTCCGCGCCGCCACGGCGCTGTGGGACGCCGCCGCCGAGGCCCTGTCCGCAGGCGCCACGGCGGGCGGCGCCGTGGTGCAGGCCGAACTGCTCCGCGCCGCCCACACCGTCCGGCTGGCCGGCCTGCCCCGGGCCGAAGCGGCCGCACTCACCGTCGTACGGGGGCTGAGAGCCGCACGGGACCGGAGCGGGGAACAGCGCCTCGCCGACCTCACCGGAGCCTTCCGCGAGCTGCTGGCGGGCGCCGCCCTGCTCGCCTCCGGAACCCCCGGAACGGACGCGGCGCGCCCCGCCCGCCGGGTCTACGAGCAGGGCGGCACCCTGCGGGTGTACGGCCTGTGCCGGGAGCCGGTGCTGTCCGCGACGGGATACGGCGGGGTGACCACGCACCTGGCCGGCCCGGACGGCACCCCCTACACGGTGTCCGACGTGCGCCCCGGCGGCCTCGCCCGCGCGAAGGGCGCGGGATCCGCGTCCGTGGCGCTCGGCGGCGCCGTCCTCGACCACGCCGGCCTGGCCCGCGGCGGCCTGCGGATCGTCGGCGCGACCGTCTCCGCGGACGGGCGGCTCGGCGCGGGACGGAAGGTCGGGGCGACACCGCTGCGCGGGGTGGACTGGTCCGAGGAACCGGCCGCCGCCCTCTTCGCCCGGCCGGTGCGCGAGGCGATGGCCGCCGTCCTCGCCGACCCGGGCGGCCCCGGGGGCCCGGCACCGGAGCTGCTGGGCTGCGACACGGAGGTGATCGGCGCGGCCGACGGCTGCGTCGTCGTCCGCGTCACCGGCGGGGGACCGCTGCTGCGGCTGCGCCCCGCTCACCCCCACCCGGAGCTGCCGCACGCCGCCAACCTGCGACGGATCGCCCAGCACCCCGGGCTCGCCCTGCGCGTGCTCGGCCGCCCCGACCTGGACCGGGCGGCGACGCTCCTGCCGCTGGCGGTCGGACCGGTGCCGGGGGAGCCGGCCACCCTGCGCCTGCCGGAGGCGTGGAAGGGCCGCGCCGACCTGGGCTACGACCGGCTCCAGGGCGAGCACTTCCCCGCCCGGCCGGCGGGAGGGACGGCCGGCGGGCCGGTCACCGCGGGCCCCGACCCGCTGGCCCTGGCACCGCTGTGGCGGGTCCGGCGCCTGCTGGAGACGGGTGTCGCGGGCGGCCGGCGCGCCGTGGCCGAGGCGGGCCGGGGGCCGGACGCCGCCTCGCTCTCCGCCCGCCTGACCCGGGCGGGGCTCGGCCGGGCGGCCCATCTCGCGCGGGCCCTGACGGCGGAGGCGGACCGCCGCCCCCGCGACCCCTTCGGCCGCCTGGCCGACCCCTCCGCCGACGCCTACGCCCGGGCCTGGCTCGCCTCGGCCGTGCATCTGGCCGCCGCGGAACGCTCGCTGCTGGCCGCGTCCTGGTCGCACCCCACGGCCTGATCCCGCCCGGCCCGACAGGCCGCCACCGGGCGGCCGTTGAAGTCGTCGCGGAACGGTCGGCCGCTACGGAACGGGCCGGCGGGGCCGTCCGCGCGCCCGCGCGCGGACGGCCGCACCGCCGGCGCGCCTGTGACGGAACGAGGACGCCGCGGGAGACCGCCCGTGACGGCCGGACGCGGGGTCCGTCAGACGCTCCAGATCTCCTTCACCGTCGCCACCCGGCCCTGGGCGTCCAGCGTGATCTCGTAGATGTTGCCGAAGCAGCCGAAGGGCGCCTTCACCTTGGGGTAGTCGTCGGGCGCCCCGATCTCCTGGGCGAGGCAGCGGTCGATGTGCAGCGCCAGCTGGTCGTGGTCGACCTGCTTCCACTGACCGGGGCCGTCGGCCAGGGCCAGCTGCGCCCCGACGTTCTCGGGCAGGACGTAGTGCGTGGTCGGGGCGTCCTTGTCGGCGCCGTAGATCCAGTCGTTCGGTGTGCAGTGCGGCTTGGCCCGTGCGGCCTCGAAGCCGCCGGCGTCACGCATCAGCGTGACCTTCAGCCGTGTGTGCCCCGCGGGCAGGGTCGGCGGCTTGCCGCAGTCCCCGTCCTCCGCGCCGCCGGTGGCCGGGGAGGCGGCGCCGTCGCCCCCGGCCGCGCCCACGGCGTCGGATTCCTCCGGGCCGCAGGCGGTGACGGCGCCCAGAGCGGCGAGCAGTGCGATCGCGCCGAGAAAACGGCGAGTTGACGTCATTCCTTCATTCCCCCGAATGAGATGGCTCAGTGACGTGATCATGATTGATCGACGGGGCTTTCTACCCCACGGAGCTGTCGGGGGGCCAATCGGCCGGGCCAAGGGCCGCGCCCGGCGCGACCGTACCGCCGGGGCCGGTCACTCGCCCGCGGCGCCCCGCGCGGTGGCCAGCCAGGCACGGTAGCGGCGCAGGGCCCGCCGCTGCTTCCACTGCTCGGAGGCCAGGGCGAGGGCCGGGTGGATACCGGGCCGGGGGCCGGCGCCCCTGGCGAGGCGGCGCATCTGGTGGCGGACCCGGGCCATGCCGGCCGCCGAGGCGAGCGTCTTGTCGGACCAGGTCACCGGTGCCATCCGCCGGTCGGCCTCGTGGTCGTCCTTCCACCGGTCGGGCAGGTCCGGGGTGACGGCGAGGGCGGTGCCCATGCCGATGACCGCCACGCCGCTGTCGAGGACCTGTTGTGCCGTGGCGCGCCGGGTGATGCCGCCGGTGAGCATCAGCGGCAGCGGGCTCGTTGCGACCAGGTCCCGGGCCAGGTCGAGGAAGTAGGCTTCCCGGGCCCGGGTCCGGGCGTCGGCGGAGCCGCCGGTCATCGCCGGGCTCTCGTAGCTGCCGCCGGACAGTTCGACCAGGTCGACGCCGAGCAGTGCGAGCATCCCGATGACCTGCCGGGCGTCGTCGGCGTCGAAGCCGCCGCGCTGGAAGTCGGCGGAGTTGAGCTTGACCGCGACGGCGAAGGACGGGGAGACGGCGGCGCGTACGGCCCGGACGGTGTCCAGCAGCATCCGGGCCCGGTTCTCCAGCGGCCCGCCCCACCGGTCGGTGCGCGTGTTGACCAGCGGGGAGAGGAACTGGGAGAGCAGATAGCCGTGGGCGGCGTGGATCTCCACCCCGTCGAACCCCGCCTCCTCGGCGCGGCGGGCCGTGACGGCGAACCGGTCCACGGTCCGGTCGATCTGCCGCGCGGTCATGGCGGTGGGCCGCCCGAACCGGCCGCTGTGCCTGCCCAGGGAGACACCGGCGTCGGACGGCCCCCACACCACGCCGGGCATGCCGGATTCCACCTGGCGGCCGGGGTGGTTGATCTGCATCCAGACCGCCCCGCCGCCCGACCTGCCGGCCGCGGCCCAGTCGGCGAACGGTTCGAGCGGCGCGTGCTCGTCGAGCACGACGCCGCCGGGACCGGTCAGCGCCTCGGCGTGGACCATGACGTTGCCGGTGATCAGGAGCCCGGCACCGCCCGCGGCCCAGCGCCGGTAGAGCGCCGGCAGCCGCCGGCCGGGAAGCTGTCCCTCCCCGGCCATGTTCTCCTCCATGGCAGCCTTCGCGATCCGGTTTCCCAGTACCTGCCCGGAGCGCAGCCGCAGGGGCGAGAACAGCTCGCTGGTCATGGTCGTCTCCCTCTTCCGTGTCGTCCGCCTACAATGTGTGCACCACTTACATTACGGTGCGATGTGAGCACCGCAAACATTGGAGGGTGTGAGCTGTGCCGCAGAGCAACGGGTACCACCACGGCGATCTGCGCGCGGCCTGCCTGCGTGCCGCGCGCGAGCTGCTGGAGGAGGGCGGCGGCGCCGGGCTGTCGCTGCGCGCCGTCGCCCGCCGCGCCGGAGTGTCGGCCACGGCTCCCTACCGCCACTTCGCCGACCGCGACGCGCTCGTCTCCGGGGTCGCCGCGCAGGGATACCGCGAACTCGCCGGGAAGCTGGCCGGGGCCCGCCCGTCCCCCTCGTCGCCGGACGACCTGGCCACGCTCGCCGTCGTCTACGTGCGGTTCGCGCTCGAACACCCCGCACTGTTCCGGGCGATGTTCGCCGAACCCTGCGACCCCGCCGGCGGGGAACGCGTCGCCGCGGCCGCCGTCCTCTCGCAGTACGTCCAGGACGTCGCCCGCACCGCGTTCCCCGGGGCCGGAGACCCGGCGGCACGCGCGACCGCCGTCTGGGCCCTCGTCCACGGGCTGGCGTTCCTGCACCTCGACGGCAAACTCGACAGCTCCACCCCGCAGGCGGTCGACGACCAGGTCCGCGCCGCCGTGCACGCCCTGCTCGCCCCGCCCCCGGCGACGCCGCGCACCGCGACCGCTTCCGGCCCCGGGACGGCCGCCTGACAGTCGCGTGCCGGGCACGCGCAACAGGACCGAAACCCCCTTCCCGGACAGGCGGCCCGCCCCGACAATGGACTCAACCATCCTGCCCCCGGGGGGACTTGTGCCGGACCGTGCTTCCACTCCCGTTCCGCCCGCCATGCGCGGAGCCGCACAGGAACTCCAACTCGGCCCGCGCCAGGGGCTGGCGTGGACCGAGCCGGGGCGCTTCCCGTGGATCGTGGTGCTGCTGCCGGCGGTGATCGGACTGCCGCTCCTCTGGATGGGGATCTCGACCGCGGCGGAGGCCTGGCGCAGCGACGGCGCCTGGTACTACGGGCTGCCGCTGCTCGTCCTGGGGGCCGGCATCGTCTCCGTGGCCGGCTACTACCTCTTCCTCGGACTCACGAGACGGCAGCCGCAGGTCTGGGTGGGCCACTACCGCAACGGCATCGTCCGCCAGGTCGCCGGGAACGAGCCGGAGGCGTACACGTGGGACGAGATCGGCGGCATCCGGTGGCACGGCACCAGAGTGACGAACGGGATCACCAGCGCCACCACGCACGAACTGCGGGTACGCCCCCGCAAGGGCGCCGAGATCGTGGTGACCGACGGCTACGCGGGAGCCGTCCGGTTCACCGAGGAACTGGACAGGACGTTCACCCGCGCACGGCTGCCGCAGGACGGTGCCCGGCTGGGGGCGGGCGAACGGATCGGCTTCCTCGGCTTCCACCTCGACCCCGCCGGCGTCGGACACCTCGACCGCCTGCTCGGCTGGCGCGAGATCGAGCGGATCGAAGTGGAACACGGCTGGCTGGAGATCCGCCGGCACGGCGACAGGAAGCCCTGGGCCAGATTCCCCGTGGAAGCGGTGGAGAACCTCTCGGTCCTCCTGGCCCTCACCGAGCGGATGTGCCGGGAGGCGGCCGCGAACCGGCCGGAACCGGGCGACCCGGCCTGACCCGCCGGGCTCCTACGCCCCGTCCCCGCCCGCGCGGTCCAGCACCCCGGCCACGACGGTGTGCAGATGGCGGCGGAACCGGTCGAGCGAAGCCAGGTCGCGCGGGCCCGGGCGGCGCCCGGCGGGGGCGATGACCCCGGCCTGGCCGAAGGAGTGAACGGTCCACACGATCGTGAAGACCAGCATCTCGACGTCGACCCCGGCGCCGATACCGGCACGGTCCAGCACCGTACGGACCCCGGCGGCGACCTCGGCGACGAGCGGCCCGGCGAACTCCGCCTCGATCTCCGCCAGTTCGGCCCCCTCGGACAGCCAGCGGCGCATCCACAGCGCCGGGACCTCCGGGTTGCCCAGACAGAAGGAGAGATACGTGTCGACGAAGCCCAGCAGCGCGGCACGGGTCTCACCGGCCGACGGACCGCAGCCGCGCAGCTCCTCCAGCGCGGCCGTGACTGTTCCTCCAGCGCCGCCGCACCCTGCACCCCGCCAGGACGACCGGCGAAACACCCGCCAAGAACCCCCGCACCGACGGCACGTCGTACACACGACGTACCCCCGCACCCGGCCTGCTGCCCCTGACGTACCACCGGTTCGTGCCCCACAACGACGCGCACGGACAAGCCCCGCTGAAAGGCTCGACCGGCACGCCCCCGGACACCCCGGGCCGGCCCCGCCCGTCACCGTCAGGAGAAGCACATGACCACCCCCGGCACCGCCACACGGCGCGCCTCGGCCATGGCACTCGCCCTCGCCGCCGGCCTCACCACCGCCCTGGCCGCCGCACCCCCCGCCCCCGCCGCCCCGCCCCCGCCCACCGACACGGCACCCACGGCCGGACTCGGCCGCTACCACCAGCAGCGCCCCCACTGGCACGGCTGCGCCCGGGCAACGGACGACGAGACCGGCCGCGCCCTCGACACCGCCGGCGCACGCTGCGCGGACGTGACCGTACCGCTCGACTACAGCAGACCCCGGGGCCGGACCATCACCGTCGCCATATCCCGCCTGAAGGCCACCGACACCCGCCACCGGATCGGCTCCCTCCTGATCAACCCCGGCGGCCCCGGCGGCCCCGCCCTCGACATCGGACTCCTCGTACGCCCCGCGATGAAGGAGACCGGCGCCCGCTACGACCTCATCGGCATGGACCCCCGCTTCACCGGCCGCAGCACCCCCCTGGACTGCGGCCTGACCTCCGGACCCGGCCTGCTGTCGGCCGGCCCCGACCGGGCCGGCTTCGACCGCCAGACCGCCCGCGCCAAGGACGTCGCACAGCGGTGCCGCACCACCAACGGCCCCCTCCTGCCCCACGCCACCACACGCAACACCGCCCGCGACATCGACGTCGTCCGCAGCGTCCTCGGCGAACGGAAGATCTCCTACCTGGGCTTCTCCTACGGCACCTACCTGGGCACGGCCTACACCCAGATGTTCCCCGGGCGCTACGACCGGATCGTCCTCGACAGCGCCCTGGACCCCGACCGCTACAACCCCCGCCTCCTCAAGGGAGCCGACGCCGAGAACGAGAAGGCGTACGACGACTGGGCCGAATGGACCGCCGCCCGCGACAGCACCTACGGCCTCGGCCGCACCCGCGCACAGGTACGGGCCACCCTCGACGACGTGATCGCCGCCTCCGCCCGCCAACCACTCACCATCGGCACCGCCCCCGACGTCTTCCGCCTCGACAACAGCCAGGTCCCCGCCCTGCTCTTCACCGAACTCGCCGACGAGACCGAACCGGCACGCGCCCTTCTGGCCGAACACATGGCCCTGCTCGCCCGGGCCGCCGAAGGCCGCCCCACCACCCTGCCGCCCGCCTTCGCCGCCCTGATGCGCGGCGTGTTCACCCCCGCCGGTTCCCCCGTCGCCAGCGCCCAGACCGCGATCCTCTGCGGCGACGTCGCCGCCCCGCGCGACCCCGAGACGTACTGGCACGACATCGAGAACGGCCGCACCGCCCACGCGCTGTTCGCCCCGCTGACCGAGAGCATCACCCCGTGCGCCTTCTGGGACCGCCCCCGCGAGGCACCCCTCCGCGTCACCCACGACACCCCGGCCCTGATCGTCGCCTCCACCGGCGACCCCCGCGTCCCCTACCCCCACAGCGCCACCCTGCACAACCACCTGCCCAGCTCCCGCCTCCTCACCCTCGACGGCGCCAACCAGCACGCCAACTACGCCGTCTACGGCAACACCTGCGTCGACTCCACCGTCAACTCCTACCTCGCCACCGGCCGCCTCCCCGCCCACGACCGCACCTGCGCCAAGTAACCGCCCCCACACCACGCACCCCGGCCCCGACCCGACCCCGCCCGGGCCGGGGCACCGGGCCGGGAACGAGACCACCCGGCAGCCCCGGACACCACCCCCACCACCCGGTGCGGTACGAAGTCCGGTGTGAACGATCAGACCCCGCCCACCACCATCCGCGTCTTCATCGCACTCGCCCCACCCGACCACGCGAAGGAAGAACTGGCCCGGGCACTGCGCCCCGCCCACGCCACACACCCCCGCATGCGATGGAACCGCATCGAGGACTGGCACATCACCCTGGCCTTCCTCGGAGAACTCCCCACCACAACGGTCCCCCCGCTCCGCCCGCCCCTCGCCGCCCTCGCGGCGGACCACCCACCGCTGCGCCTGGCACTGCACGGCAGCGGCACCTTCGACGACCGGGTGCTCTGGAGCGGAATCACCGGAGACCTGGACGGGCTGCACCACCTCGCCGCCGACGTGCGCACCACCATCAGGAACCACGGCATCGACTTCGAGGACCGGCCCCTGCGCCCCCACCTCACGCTCGCCCGCGCCCGCCGGGGAGACCCGTCCTCGGTGGGCGAGATCGCCGGGAGCCTCGCCGGATTCACCGGCCGCCCCTGGCACACCGAACGCCTGCACCTGGTCGGGAGCAACGCCGGCCGCAGCCGGGGCCCGATCCACTACCGCGACATCGAGGCATGGCCGCTCGGCGACGAACAACCCGCCAGAACCTGACCAGCGGATACCGTGGTGGTCCGCCAACCGGCCTCCCTCACCACCACCTCCCCCTCGAAGCCCCCGACAGGCACCCGCGACCCCCGCCCCGGACCACCGGCCCGGGACCGACCGCGACGAAGGAGCGGCACCATGGCACACGAGCAGACGCGGCCACCGGACCACACCGCGGTGCGGACCGCCCTGTGGCGGGCACTGCACCTGGAGGCCGACCCGCCCCCGCACGTCATCGAGGACGAGATCGGCCTGCGCCTGGTGGCCCCCGGCGACGACTGGCGCACCCGCCCCGACATGGACCCGCGGACCACCAGCGGATTCAGGGCGGCCATCGTCGCCCGCGCCCGGTACATCGAGGACCTGATCACCGAACAGGCCGACCGGGGCACGACCCAGTACGTCATCCTGGGCGCCGGACTGGACACCTTCGCCCAGCGCAACCCGGAACTCGCCTCCCGCCTCCAGATCTTCGAGATCGACCAGCCCGCCACCCAGGCATGGAAACGCCACCGCCTCACCGAACTCGGCTACCGCGTCCCCGACCGGCTCCACCTCGTACCGGTCGACTTCGAGGCGGACGAGAACTGGCTCGAAGAACTGACCCGGGCCGGATTCGACACCGGCCGCCCGGCGGTCGTCGTCTCCACCGGCGTCACCATGTACCTCACCAAGGAAACCAACGCGGCCACCCTGCGCGAGATCGCCGGCCTCGCACCCGGATCCACCCTCGCCATGACCTTCCTGCTCCCGCCCGAACTCCTCGACGACGCCGACCGCCCCGGCCTCCGGACGAGCAAGGAGGGCGCCCAGGCATCCGGAACCCCGTTCATCAGCTTCTACACCCCCTCCGAGATGCTGGCACTGGCCCGCGACACCGGCTTCGAGGACGCCAGACACGTGTCCGGGGCGCTGCTCGCCGAGCGCTACTTCTCCGGTCGCGCCGACGGACTGCGCCCGTCGAGCGGCGAGGACCTGCTGCTGGCCACCGTCTGACCCCGGGCCCGGGCGGCCGATCCGTGCCAGTGGCACTCCCGGGCACCGGGCACCCGCGGTGCGGGATACCGTCCCGGAACCCCCGCACCACGGCGGCGGGGGAGCGGCCCGGCCCGGCCGGGACCGCCCCACCGTCCCCGAGGACCGGCGCCGCACCGGCGACCGGACCGAGGAGAACACCATGACCACCCGTCAGGTACGCACCGTCGACTACCACACCGGCGGCGAACCCTTCCGCATCGTCCCCGAGCCGCCGGCCGCCATCGAGGGAGCCACCGTCGCCGAACGCCGGATGTTCGCCATCGGCGACCCCGACGTGCAGGCCCTGCGCACCCTGCTGTGCTTCGAACCCCGCGGCCACGCCGACATGTACGGCGGCTTCCTCACCCCGCCCGACGACGAGGGCGCCCACTTCGGCGTGCTGTTCTGGCACAAGGACGGCTTCTCGACGGCCTGCGGCCACGGCTCCATCGCACTCGCCGCCTGGGCCGTGCGGGCCGGCCGCGTCGCCCGCGACCCCTCCGGCACCACCACGGTCGTCATCGACGTCCCCTCGGGCAGGGTCACCCTGCGCGTCCGCACCGAGGGCGGGCGGACCACCGGCGTCGACTTCGTCAACGTCCCCGGCTACCGGCTCGCCGAACGCGTCCCCCTCACCACCTCCCGCGGGGACGTCGTCGTCGACATCGCCTACGGCGGCGCCATCTACGCACACCTGGACGCGGGCAGCGCCGGACTCGCCGTCACCCCCGAGCACTACACCGACCTCATCGCGATCGGACGCGAGGTCAAACGGGCGCTGAACGACACCGAGCACGCCCGGCACCCCGCCGACGACCGCCTCAGCGGCATCTACGGCACCATCCTCTACGACGACCTCGGCGACGACGAGAACGGCAACCCCCACCAGCGCAACGTCACCGTCTTCGCCGACGGCCAGGTCGACCGTTCCCCCTGCGGCTCCGGCACCTGCTCCCGCGTCGCCGTACTCGCCGCGACCGGCCGCCTCGCACCGGGCCGGACACTCGTCCACGACTCGATCGTCGGCACCCGCTTCCACGCCCGGATCGTCGAGGAACTGACCGCCCACGGCCGCCCCGCCGTCGTCGCCGAGGTCACGGGAAGCGCCTACCGGACCGGCGAGCACCACTTCGACCTCGACCCCGAGGACGGTCTCGGCACCGGCTTCGTCCTGCGGTGACCGGCCGGGCGGACACACACGACGGGCGGTGCGGCGGCCCCGGCCGAAGCCGCACCGGCCGGTCAGAGACCGGCGATGTCCCGGGCCTTCTTCAGCACGGAGTCGAACGTGTCCACCGCGGCGTCGCGCCGCTTCGCGCGCGCCGCCCGGTCCGCCGGCACCAGCCGCGCGGCGACCTGAACGGCATGGTCGTCCGGATCACCGAAAACGGCCCGCGGATCCTCCCCGCCACCCCCACCGTGCGTCGAGACCTCCTTGACCGCCCGGAGCACCACCGCCCGGTCCACCCCCGGCTGCATGGCCAGCCGCACCTGGAAACGGGCCATCCACTTCTCGCGGTCCTTCTCCCTCGCCGCGTCCGCCGTCCGGTCCTTCTTCGCCATGTGCTCTCCCCGGGTGATCGTCAGCCGTCCGTCAAGACACTGGACGCCGGGAAACGGAACCGGGTTGCGCACGCCGCACCGCACCTCCCACCGCCACGGCCCACCGTGCATACTGAACCCGCGGAAACCGAGGGCAGGCGACACCGGGACGGGACATGACGGAGACGACCGACCCCCAGTCCTTCGACCGGTTCGCCCGCGACTACGACCGCTTCGTGAGCCTGTTCCCCGGACGGAACACCGCCTGGCTCCTGGGACTGGGCCTGAAGGGCGAACGGGCCCTGGACGCCGGCTGCGGCCCGGGACACGCGGTCGAAGCCCTCTCCGGCCACTTCCGGGAAGTCGTCGGCCTCGACCTGAGCGCCCCCCTCATCGAGATCGCCAGGACCACAAGAGCACGGCCCCACACGCACTACATCGTGGCGGACCTGCTCGCGCTGGAGGACGCCGACGGCTTCGACCTCGTCTACAGCCATACGACGCTGCACCACCTGAAGGACTGCCGCGCGGGCCTCGAACACCTCAAGAGCCTCGCACGACCCGGCGCCACCGTCGCACTCGTCGACAACGTCTGCGACGCCCGCCCCACCCCGCCCCGACGGGCCTACACCTGGCCCGCACGGTGGAACTTCCCCCGCGAGGTCCGGCGCCTGGGGCTTCGCGACGCCTGGTTCCAACTGCGCTTCTGGCACAGCCGGCCCTGGCTGGCCCACCTGCTCAGCGACCGCTACCTGTCCCGCGCACAGTTCCGCGAGCTCTACGGAAGCGTCTTCCCCGGAGCACGCTTCGACGACCTCGGCTTCGCCCTGGCCATGGTCTGGAAAGCCCCGCCGACCCGGGACCAAGCCCCCCGGCCCCCTCAGGGACCGGACCCCCGGTAGGCACTGGGCGGACGGCCCAGCAGGGCACCGAAAGCGGTGGTGAACGCCGCCGGACTCCCGTACCCCAGATCCGCCGCGACCCGGGCCACCGGCACACCAACGGCCAGGTGCCGCAAGGAATGCACGACACACGCCCGCTGCCGCCACTGCGCGAAACCCAACCCCGTGGACCCACGGAACCACCGGCCCAGAGTACGCTCGCTCACCCCCAGCTCAGCAGCCCAACGAGCAGGCGGATCATGGACGTCCGGACGGCGCAGGAACGCGGCGCACAGCCGCCGGAGCGCCGGATCGGCAGGCAGCGGAACCTCCAGGGGCAACGGCGCCAGACCGGCCAGCTCATGCAGGAGCAGACCCACCAGCGCGGCATCACGACCATGCTCCGGATACAGCGGCTCCATGTCGACGGCCGCCAGAAGAAGCTCCCGCAGCAACGCGGAGACCTCCACGACCCGGCACCGGACGGGAAACCACGGCACGGCGGCCGGCTCGACGTAGAGACTGCGGGTACTCACCCCGCGCATCGACACCCGGTGCCGCGTCCCCGCCGGGACCAGCACCGCCCGGTCGGGAGGCACCGTCCACGCCCCCTCCGCCGTCGACACCTCCATCACACCGGTCGCCGCATACAGCACCTGGGCCCGGCGATGCTCGTGGTACGGCAGCAGATGACCGGGCGGGTAATCGGTACCGATGGCCAGAACAGCACGGTCGAAGCCATCGACCTCGTCGACACGGACATTGCGCACACCAGCCAGACTAGTAGCCGCGTCCCGCCTCCGGGCACATGGCCGCCGCGGTGGCAGGCCCCCCACCGGCACGAGGACGGACGAACCCGCCACCTGCCGCAGCCGGTTGGCGGAGCCCACCGCCACCGCCGTGAATCCCGCAGAACCGCCCACACCCCTACCCCCGCCCACCGCCCCGCCCGACGCCCCCTGCCTCAGCCTGGCCGAAGATGGTCTTCCCGGAGCGGCTCCGGGTTCCCGACCATGTCGCGATGACGACTTCCGCCGCCGCATCCGTGGTTTCGCTGTCCAACAACGGCCTGGCCGCCACCGACCGGTTCGGCTGGTTCGTCGACGTCATCCACGACCAGATCGCACCGCTGGCCATGACCAGCTCCCACGCCCGGGACTTCCCCGCGCAGGTCCGGCACACCGACCTCGGCGCGGTGCAACTGGCCCGGTTCGCCTTCCCCGCCCTGGACGCCACCCGGACCGCACGGCACATCCGGCGCGGCGGCACCGACACCTACATGCTGGCCCTCATCCACCGCAGCCCCATGCAGGTGACCCAGCAGAACGGAAGCGTCGCCGTCGACGCCGGCGGACTGGTGTTCTTCGACATGGCCCACCCGCTGGAGGCGACGTTCCCGGACCTCGGACTGGGCACGGTCCTGACGGTCCTCCACCTTCCCAGGGCGGCCTTCCCCCTGCCCGCCGACCAGACGGACCGACTGCTCGCCCAGCCGCTGTCCACGCACACCGCCACGGGCTCCCTCCTGCGGCACCTCATGGGAACCGCGTTCGGGCAGGTCACACACCAGTCGAAGGCGGAGAACCAACGCCTGGGCACCATCGCCGTCGACCTCGCAGCAGCCTTCCTCGCCGGCCACATCGACGTCAGCGGCCTCCTCCCCACCGAGACCAGACGCCGAGCCCTCGTCGCGAGAATCGGAGCATTCATCGAGACGAACCTCGGCGACCCGGGCCTCACCCCCGCCACCATCGCCTCCCACCACCACATCTCCGTCCGCACCCTCCACCAACTCTTCAGCGCCGAACCCGAAGGCGTCATGGCGACCGTACGACGCCGACGACTGGAACGCTGCCGACAAGCCCTCGCCACACCCTCCCCGCACAAGCAGCCCATCGGCGTGATCGCCACCCGATGGGGATTCTCCAGCCCGGGCGAGTTCAGCCGCGTGTTCAGGAAGACCTACGGCGAAACACCCCGGCAGTTCCGGGACGGCACGCCCCCAGCACCTTCTCCGCACTGAAAGCACATCCGCCCCGCACCCGTCGCCAACTCCACGAAGACACGGCACACCACGATGGGCGCGTGGCACCAGCGGCCGAAAAAGGCCCTGCCACCCACACCATCCAGGAGAGCCCGGGAGGCGAGATGGCAGGGCAGACGCCCAGCGGCGGCGACGGTTCGTTCAGCCGCGGCACGGGGCAGGGCTGCGGCTTCTGCATGGGAGTCATGCTCGCCCTGATCATCCTCATGGCGGTCGTACTCGTCGGCGGCCTCTCCCTGCTGTCCGGAAGCTGACCACTGAGAACCAGCACCCCACGCGACCCGCCAACCCGCACCGCGACCACCCGGCCCGACCCAGGAAACCCTGTCGGATCGGCGAAAGAACCTGGCAACCAATCGATTGCCCGCCACACCGCCAGGCCCGTAGCGTCACAGCAGTGCAAACCCCCTACCTCCTGCTGCTCCTGTTCGGCTGCCTGACCGGGATCACCACGGCACTCTTCGGATTCGGCGGCGGCTTCGTCACCGTCCCCGTCGTCTACGCCCTCTGGAACACCCCGGCCCACCCCGACACCGACGCCATGCACATCGCAGTGGCCACCTCCACGGCGGTCATGGTCGTCAACTCGCTCTTCGCGACCCTGACACAATGGCGCCAGGGCCGGATCCGCCAGGAATACATCTGGCCCATGGCCGCATTCGTCCTGGCCGGCGCGGTGGCCGGATCCCTCCTGGCAACCCGGACCGGCGAAACCACACTGCGCACACTCTTCACCGCCTACCTGCTCGCGACGATCACCGACAGCCTGCTCCGCAAGGGCTTCCTGACCACCCCGCAGACCCGGGAACCACGCCCCCTGAGCCGCCCCGCCACCACCCTCGGCGGCCTCGCCATCGGCACCGTCGCCGCCTGCCTGGGCGTCGGCGGCAGCGTCATGACCGTCCCCCTGCTGCGCCGCCGCGGCCTGCCCATGGCCGAGGCCACGGCGATGGCCAACCCGCTCAGCGTGCCCGTCGCCGTGGTCGGCACCGCCGTCTACGCCCTCGCGGCCCCCACCCCGCACCCCGGCCCCGGACAGCTCGGCCACATCGACCTGATCGCCTGCGCCGCACTGCTCGCCGGCTCACTGCCCACCATCGCCCTCGCCCGCCGCACCACCGCCCGCGTCCCGGACCGGGCCCACTCCTTCGCCTACGTCGCCCTGCTGGCAGTCGTCACACTCGTCATGGTGATCTGAACAACAGGCCGGCACCACGGCACCGCCCCGGCCCTTCCCCACCGAAGAGCTGCCGGGACCGCTTCTCCTGGCACCCCAGTTTCGGTCCCTGACCGAGGAAGACATCCGCGAACTCCTGCGCCGGGCGGTGAAGGACGAGCGCGGCCTCGACGGCACGGTCACCCTGACACCCCGAAGCCGAAGACGCCCTCGTACGTCTCGAACGGTGAGGAGGCCCGGGCCCCGCCAGGCCCAGTCCGAGATGGCCTGGCGGGGGTTGCCGGGGCGGCGGGGTATCAGCAGCGCGGCAGGTCCACGTTGTAGCTGCCGTCTGTGAGATAGACCCTGGACACATAGACATCGGTGTTCCCGCTGTCGTCGTCCGTCATCAGCCAGACGGTGCTCGTGTGGCCCTTGTCCGTGTACGTTTCGCCGTTGACGAAGCAGTAGACGTAGTTCTTGCCCGCTTTCAAGGTGCCTACATGGGTGGACGCCTTCGAGTCCGGGCTCTCGTGGGACCACGAGGAGTAGGCGAAGTACACGTCGACCTTGGGGTGACTTGCCCGGACGGCCGGGGCGGTCCCGGCCCGGGCGGCGGAGGCCGGCGCGGTCGAGAGTGCCAGTCCCGTCCCGGCAAGAACGACAGAGGCCAGTACTGCTGCGCCACGCTTGAACTGCTTCATGCAAGATCCCCTTCATGTGGTGTGAGCCGTGTTTCTTCCCGCAGAGCATGAGACGGCCGCCAGATAGCGCGCGTGTGGTTTTGGCTCCGGCCGAAACGTCGGATGGTGGTGTCGGAAGCCGCCAAGGGGCCAACGGTCCGAGGGGAACTCGTCGACCGGGTAGACGAAATTTGGTGCGGATCACGCCCGGCCGGATCTGTTTCCGTCGCCGTCCGGGCTTCCGGCGCTCGTGGACCAGCCAGGGTGCCTTTTGCGCCGCTTTTCCGTGATCGGCCCGTCTCCTGACAGGTTGCACGGCAAGATCGCGAGAGTTGTCTGGGTGTGTCACCGAACGGTGCCCGGGTGGGGGAGTGTGCGAGTGAGCATGAGCGGATTCCGGTTCAACCCGCCGCCGAACTGGCTGTTGCCCGAGGGCTGGGTTCCCTCGGACGGCTGGCAGCCCGACCCCACGTGGCCGCCTCCTCCGCCGGGCTGGCAGTTGTGGCTTGCCGAGTCTCCCGACGCTGCTCCGGCGACCGGTGCCATTCCTCACCAGTACGAGCCTCAGCCCGCGGCCCCTGCCGCCCGGAAGCGGGGCTGGTTCGGCCGCCGACGACAGCCTGGGACACGTGAGCTCGAAGAGCTGAGGGCATGGATCGCACAGGCCCACGGAGCGGACGCCGCCCAGGTCGCCGGGCTGGTGCGCCGCACACGCCAGGAAGCGGCCGCGCTGCTGACACAGGCCCAGGCGCAGGCCGAAGCGATCGTCGAGGAAGCACGCCGGACTGTCAAAGACATCAAGAGGGAAGCCAAGCAGGTCGCCAAAGATGCTGAGAAGACCCGCAAGGAAACCGAGCGGCAGCGCAGTGAGATCTACCAGGCCGAGAGCCGTCTTACCGATCTGCGCGCGCAGATCGTCACCACCGACGAGACCGTCCTCCTCCAGCAGGCAGGAATCTACGCCTACCGGCACCAGCTCCACGACGCGATCGCCTACCGCAGCCGCCTGGACT
The DNA here is from genome assembly GCF_043079735.1 of Streptomyces sp. NPDC015144. Classification (NCBI taxonomy): domain Bacteria; kingdom Bacillati; phylum Actinomycetota; class Actinomycetes; order Kitasatosporales; family Streptomycetaceae; genus Streptomyces; species Streptomyces sp. NPDC015144. Next base: position 260,030 of record NZ_JBIBUU010000011.1, read on the forward strand.
CCCTCAAAGCCGAGATCAAGGACCTCGCACGCAACAATCAGGCGGTCCTGGCGGCTACGGACTGGACCGTCAACGGCTCTGGTCGGGGATCTCGGCTTTCACGCCGGGATGCTGGTGGAACTGTTCGGCGATGCCCTCGGTGCGCAGCGCGTTCTGGTCATGCATGCGGCCGGGCCGCAGGGCGCCGGACCACAGGGTGCGGCCCTGGTGGTCGCTGATCGTGGTGGTCTTGAAGGTGTTCTGCCTGCGCCTGCCGGAGACGAAGGCGCGGCGGCCAGGCTGGCCCGCCCGGGGGCGGCGGACCTGGGTTTCCATCCCGTCGATCCGCAGAGTCACGTCCTCGGCTTCGGCATGGGCGAAGACATCGGCCAGGGTGCGCAGGCGCACACCGGGACGGTCGGGAACGGCGAACCCCCGCTCGGCGAGCAGCGGGCGGATCTCGGCGAGGGCCCGGCCGATCGTGGAGGACCCCACCTCGTAGAGCACCCCGAGGGCCTCATGGGTAAGGCCAGTCCGCAGATGTACGAGTGTGGCCGGCAGCCGGTCGGTGAAGACGAATTCGTGCTTCGGTCCGGCTCCTGCCTGACGCTGGCGGGCTCCCTCGCGCCGTTGGTGGCGTGCAGACTCACAGCGCGCCTCCCAACGCGGAGCGAGTTCTTCCACCAGCGCGCCCAGATGCTTACGCGAGAGGCCGCAGAAGGCATGATGTGACATGGCCGCGCGGACCTGTTTGATCTTCACAACCCAGACAACTCGCGCGGCCTTCCGTATGTTGCCTGACGTGACCAAGATCAATCACGAGGCAGCCCGTGACGAATCCGGCGTCGCGTCGCTCAGCGCGCCCTGATCGCGATCTGGCTGCACCGGCGAGGTCGCGGAGTCTGATCGATCGCTGACTCGCCGCGCTCGCCCACAGCCGCCTCCAGGCCGTCGATGCAGGCAGCGACCGGGCTGGCTCTGGTCACCTGTGCGGTCCAGGCCGGTCCCCCGGCGTTGTGCCGGACTACGTCAGGACGAGAGGCACGGTGATGGTGAGGTGTTCGTCGGCGGTCGGCAGGGCGGTGGCAAGAGCGTTCATACGAGCTGCGAGGTGGCCGATCACCCGGCTGGTCAGTTCCTCGTCCCACTCCGCTGTGCCTTCCGGTGGCAGGCGCATCTCCTCCCTGGCAGGCGGGTTGCCACCGAGATAGCGAGCGGTGTCCATGTTGACGACCCAACAGGCCAGTGCGATCTTCACCTGCCCGGGTGCCGCCCACTGCGCCCGTATGTGGGCGCACATGCTGAAGTCGTCCCCGCCGAATGTGACCGTAGTGGAGAACGCCCTGCCACGGGGGTATTGCCGTATCAGCTTGAGTACTGCTGGTTCCACAACGGCTCGCGCCATAGGTTCCGTATACACCGTCTGCCCCCCTGTCGAGCCTGGCCTTCAGCATCCCAGACGGGGCCTGCGGCGAACAGATCGGCTGCCGTCCCGACCGTTTCCTCTCCAGAGGAACGCTGTACACCTCGTGGGCATGCGAACGGCGCCGCATCCTGGGGGATGCTGTTGGCCGATTCGGGACATGGCGTGACGTCACAATCGCGGGGCAGCCCGTAAGTACTGCACGCAGCGGGTACATGGGGATGATCTGCGTGCGCCGGTTCGACGTGAGGCGGGCCCGTCCCGGAGAGAGCCCTTGGCGGAGAGCCCCAGCAACTAGGGACTTTGACGGATCGGAGTTTGTTGTCGTCAGTTCCGAACGCACGGATCCCTGACCTCCCCGCGGGGTTTTTCCAGGCTGGGAGATCAGGGATCCCGGGGCAGGTGACGATCAGATGGTGACGCAGACGTCCTCGATGGATCGCCCATCGCGCTCCAGGCCGCCACACACAAGCTTCGAGGCCGCCTGCTCGCGGCCGACCTCCCACCGGCGGCTCGCCGCATTGACCCTGGAGGAGCGGTAGTTGCCCCAGTAGGCGCGAAGGGTGCCGGGCACGCCGTCCTTGGTCCTCACGGTGATGTCCTGGACGAATCGGTTGTGGTGCGCGGTCATGACGCAGACGTACTGGCCGCAGGACGAGCTGACCCCGGCGTGGGCCGGCGTGGCAGCAAGCAGCGGGAGGGCACAGGCCGCGAGCAGAGCAGCAACATTCTTCATACGGGGCATGACCGGTCAACGATCAAGAAGGGAAGCGGATGCGCCCTCACCGCCCTTCGGACGATTCCTGCATGGCTGGACAACGGCCTCCTCGGGGAGCGGACCCTGTCACCTGGCGGCACAACGCTGCGCAAGGAGTTCCCTCACCCACGACGCCCGCAACCCGCTCGCCGGCCTGATAACCCGTGCGCGGGGTGATGGCGCGCTCACCAACGTCGATCGGTGTGAGGAGGGCGCCGGGGAAGGCCGGGTCGAAAGGCGGGCGAGATCTTCGTGGTGCCGTCCGGCAGCCCGACAAGTCCGCTCCGCCGATCTCGTCGGCGGATGGGTTCACCGAGACGCTCTCCCAGGGGGTGTCGGCCCCTCGCCGCAGATCCGGGCAGGTTCCGTCCCCGCATCCCGACCCGTGAGCCGCGGATCTACCCGCTGGCCCCACCCTGGGCGGGGCTCAGGACCCAGACGCCGTAGTCCTCGTTCGCGGGGTGCAGTTGGTAGGTGCCTGCCCGCAGGTCGACGCGGAGTCCGGCGGCCGCGAGATCCGCCTCGAACTCGGCCGCGGTGTAGGCGTGGGCGTGCGACGGCCGGTCCTGGAGGTGGAAGCCGACCAGGATCCGGCCGTTCTCGCCGAGCACGGCGCGCATCGCGCGCAGGGCCTCACGCTCGGTGCCCTCGGCCAGGTAGATCATGACGTTGCCGACGCAGACGACCAGGTCGAACGGGCCGTCGTCGGGGCCGAGGCCGAGGATGTCGCGTTCCTCGACCGGCAGTCCGGGGTAGGTCTCCCGGGCCTGCCGGACCAGTGTCCCGTCGGGCTCGATCGCGACCACGTCGTGCCCGCGCCGCAGAAGCGCCGCGGTGACCCGGCCCATGCCGGCACCGGCGTCGAGCACCCGGGCGCCGCGCGGCAGGAGCGTGTCGGCGAGCCGGGCTTCACCGTCGATGTCCTCGCCGGCGGCGACGAGACCGGCGAACCGCTTGCCGAAGTTCTCGCTGTTGCCCGCCTCCTGCCAGCGGGTCCGCCGCGTCGTCATCGGCGTCGGGCCCCCATGTGCCGACGTACTCCTGTTCATGCTCCGCATCCTAGGCGTCGTTCTGAAGGATCAAATCCAGCAGGTCCTGCCGTAGCAGGTGGCCGGGCCCGCCCAGCACTCCGGCGCCCACACCTGCCGACGCCGTCACCCGGACCCTGTGCCCGCTTCCGCCGTCCGGAACCGGGCCTCGTCGGGGGAGCCGACCGTGGTGCCGGCCATCCGGCGTCCCAGCTCCGCCTGGGCGCAGGCACTGCCGCTGCTGCGCCGGGCTGCGGACGAAGCGGCTGCCCGGGCCCACCGACGCGGATCTGCAGGAGCAGGCGGAGGCGATCCGGTCCGGCGCCCGGTACGTGCCGCGGGTCCACGCGACGTGGGCCCGGACAGCGGAGCGTGCGGGGAAGGGGGCGGCCCGTCCGAGCGACGCGCAACGGGCCTCCGGACGGTCCTCGCGTTCCACACCGCACCCTTCCACCCGCAGGAGTGTGCGGCGGCATACCGCTTCCCCCGGACCGCGCACCCCAGAAGGGCGGCGTCGAGGGACGGTCGAGCCCGCGGCCGGGCTCCCCGAACCCCTTCCGCGGTTACCCAGAGGATCCACACCGCTGACGAGCACTCACCGGGACATGCACGTCCTGGCGGCACTTCTCGAACGCGAGGAAGAGCAGTGCCACCCCGTGTTCCCGGCCGCGTCCCTTCCGGCTCGCGTCCGTTCCGACCGAGGCACTCTCAAGCCCGAGCCCCTGCCGACGCACAGGCTCAGGCACAATCGAGCCGTGCCCAACCCTCCCGATCCCTCCGCCCTGTACCCGGACGTCGCGGCCTTCGGCAGCCTCGCTGCCGCGCTTCGGGCCGAGGCGGAGGGCTGCCTCGGCGCCGCCCCCGTCACCTCCTCACATTCCGATCCGCTGCGCCACGCTGCCGTCGCCAGCACCCTGCCTCACCGCGAGCCGCTGCAGATCAGCGCGTGGTCCCACGAACGCCGGTGGTCGATTCGCGGTGCGGAACCCTTCCAGGGACTGGCACTCCTCGACGGCAGGACAGAGAACCTGACGGAGATCGCCAGGGCCGCCCGGGCGTGGCACGACGGGACGTCCCTGGACGACATCCGCCGGGCGATCCCCTTCGTACACCTCACCGGCAGGGCCGAGGTGCCCGACCACCATCCCGCACGCCTCACGGAATCCGAGTGGCACAGCCTGCGCCAGGAAGCGGCTGAACTGGAGTACGCCTGGAGCACGTCGTACCAAGCCCTGATCGAGGCGGCATACGCCGCACCGGCGCTGCGTGCCCTCTATCCGTTCACCAGCCACTGGGCACTGCGCTTCTCGGCCACCACCCGCCCGGACCTGACCGTGGTCGGACCATCCCTGACGGCGGGCAGCGACGGCACGTACGGCCTGGGCCGGGGCTTCATCACTCCGGACCTCGGCCGGTTCGCCACGGCGCACGAGGCTGTGGCACTGGCCGTCCAGCACCTGCCGACCGGCCTCGGCCCGGTCACGCTCGGCGGCTGATCGGCCCAGGGCCCCATCACCCCTGGTCCGACTGGTCCGGGCCGGGCAACGACCGCAGCCCACCTGGCAGTTCCGGCAGCCGGAACCATTACCGGCCGAGCATGTTGACGTGGTGGCGGACGAACGCAGACGCTCGGCAGCGCCGGCAGCACCTCGTACGGGGCTTTACGCGCGCCTGGACCGGCTGGAGAGGCGCTCCTCCCGGGGAAGGCCGCGCCGAGCGGGAGCTGAACCCACCGCGGTTTGGCTCCCCGGCCCCTCTCACACCGAACCGGGCACGGGCTCAGGTACGGGTCCTGCTCATGTCGAAGACGAGACGGCCCGGGACCTGGCCGCCCAGCACCTCATCGATCGAGGCGTTGATGTCGGTCAGGTCCCGGGTCTCGCGCACCACCCGGGTGCGGCCCAGGCTGTGCAGCCGGAAGACCTCGGCCAGATCCTCCCGGGTGCCGACGATCGACCCGACGATCTTCGTTCCGTTGAGCACGGTGTCGAAGACCGGGATCTCCAGCTTCCCTTCCGCCGGCAGGGCCACCAGGACCAGCGTGCCACCACGCCGCAGTGATGCGTACGCGGCCTCGAACGAGGCGTTGCTCACCGCAAGCGAGACGGCCGCGTCGGCACCACCGAGCCGCTGCGCCTCCTCGGCCACGTCCTGCACACGTGCGTCGATGACGTGGTCGGCGCCCAGATCCCTGGCGAGGGCGAGTTTCTCGTCGGTGACATCGACCGCGATGGTCTCGGCGCCGAAGATCCGGGCGTACTGCAGGGCCAGGTGTCCCAGCCCGCCGATGCCGGACACGAGCGCCCGGGTGCCGGGGCGTGCCCCGGAGAGCTTGACCGCTTTGTACGTGGTGACACCCGCGCAGGTCAGCGGTGCCGCGTCCAGCGGGTCGATGCCGTCGGGCACGGGTACCACGTACGTCCCGTGGGCGAGGGCGTACTCGGCATGGCTGCCGTCGACCGAGTAGCCGCTGTTCTGCTGCTGGAGGCAGAGCGTCTCCCAGCCGGAGACACAGTGGTCGCAGTGCCCGCACGCCTCTCCGAGCCAGGGAATGGCCACCCGGTCGCCGACCGCGAGGTGGGTGACCTGGTCGCCGGCCGCCTCCACGATGCCGATGCCCTCGTGGCCCGGGACGAAGGGAGGGGAGGGCTTGACCGGCCAGTCGCCGTGCGCCGCGTGGATGTCGGTGTGGCACAGGCCGGACGCCTCCATCCTGACGAGAACCTGGTGCCCGGCGGGAGAAGGGACCGGCCGGTCCTCGACGACCACCGGTTCGGTGAAGCTGCGGACGACGGCCGCTTTCATGGGGGCTCCTCTGCCTCGATGAGTACATCCGGCCCATGGTGCGCAACCGGGGTGCACAAGCCTTGAACCAGACTATTTCGGATGGGTTGCTCCTGCCTCTCCTCCCAGCCCGGTCCAGCCCGGTACCCGAACGATCTCCGAGCCACCCGCGGGTGGGGCACTGTGCGGCTCGGCCCCTTGGCATGCCCAAAGGGCGAGCTGGGTCGGCTTGGTCGTGCACCGCACCCCGAGGGCCTCCAGCAGCGGATCGGCTCCGCAGTACACCGATCACCCACACGACAACCAAAGCCTGCACAATCGAAGCACAATCCAGCGTCAATAGAAGGGCAATATTGATACAGTTTCCGCATGAGTGATGAAGTGAGTGTTGAGTCGCTTCTCGAAGAGGCCCGGCTGGCAGCCGAGATGCCTCCGCCGGAAGAGCGCCTGCGGCTGCGCGAGGCGGCCGGGCTGACCCGCGCCCAGGTCGCTGCCGCGGTCGGCGTCACACGCGGCAGCATCACCAACTGGGAAACCGGAGCCTCCACCCCCATCCCGCCCGCCCGCCTGCCCTACCTGCGCCTGCTGCGCGGCCTCGCGGAAATCCACCCCGCACCCGCCCAGGCCCCGGGCCCGGCCCAGGATCCGGCCCCGGTCGCGGCGCTGCCCACCGACGAGCCCTCCAGCACCCCGATCCCGCCTGCCCCGGTGCCCTTCACGTTCACCGGTCTGGAGACCCTGCGCGGCCCGGACGGCCGAGCCATCGAGGGAGACCCCGGCCCGTGCGTCCAGTGCGGCGTCGAGACCACCTACCAGTCCACCGACGGCCGCCCCCTCCACTCCGGAGCCATGTGCCGACCCGTCCCCACACCGCCCCCGGCCGCACACACCCCGGCCGCCCCCGCACCCGCCCCCGCCCCGGACTCGCCGACCCCGGCCCCGGCGGCGACCCGCCCGCAGCGCCGGAGCAAGTCCGCCGAGCGCGCCGAGGCCGATCTGATGGCACTCATCAGGGGCGCCGTCCAGCAGGAGGCCGAGCGCGCCGGCGGTGACGAGGAAGCCGCGCTCAAGGCACTGAGCAAGCGCGCGGTCCCGGACGTCATGCACCTCTTCCACGAGACCCGGGCCACCGCCCGCTACGACTACACCGCCTACCCCGCACTCCCCGACATCCTGCACAAGCCGTCCACGAAGGAGCCGGACCAGATCTGGGAGGCCCGCCCCTCCTACAGGAACCCCGCCTACTCCCTGCGCGCCGCCCGCGCCGACATCCAGGTCACGGCCCTCGACGTCAACGCCGCCTACCTGTCAGCACTCAAGGTCTGGCTGCCGATCGGGAAACTCGAACACACCACCGGCCCGGACGGCGTCGGCCCGAAACGCTCCGGGGTCCACCTCATCACCCCCGCCCCCTGGACCCACCCCCACCTGCCCGACCCCCTCGGCGACCGCGACACCCCCGGCGCCCTCTGGATCACCGACGCCACCCTCCGCCTCCTGCTACGCCTGTCCGGACCGAAGTGGGGCCTCACCGAGGCGCCGACCGTCCACGAGTCCTGGACGAGCGGCGCGACCGAGAACTTCCTGGACGCCCTGCGCAAACTGCTGGTCGCCGCGCGCGCGGAAGCGATCGCCGCCGGGGACACGCTGACGACCGAGTACGTCAAGGCCATGTACAGCAAGTTCGTCTCCACCATGGGGGAGTCCGTCCACAACCGCGAGATGATCCGCCCCGACTGGATGCACAACATCCACTCCCAGGCGTACGCCCTGCACTGCGGCCGCGCGTACAAAGCCCACCGGGCCGGGCTGGGGATCGTCGCGCTCAAGCACACCGACGAACTCCACCTCACCGGAGACCCCTGGACAGTGTTCCGCGAAGGGCGCGGCGTGTCCGAGATGAAGGTCAAGTCCGGCGACGGCAAGGCCTCCGGCATCTACATGGTCGGGAAGGCGGGCGGCTGATGGCCGGGAGATGGATGGACTTCGGGAAGTACGGCGCGGACGGCGTGCCCGGGGCCGAAGCGCTCGGGATCGCCCTGGAGGGCATGGTGCACGGCATCGCCTCCCCGGTCGACAGCGAGCGCGGCCTCGCCGCCCGCCTGAACTACCTCACCCGGTCCGACGCCGGATACGAAGCGATGGACCGGGCCGGAATCCACGTCTCCCCGCGCACCCTGATGGCCTGGCTCGCAGAAGAACGCACCCCGAACAAGGCCAACCTCGCCCGCCTGGACGCCGCGTACTGGAACCTGCGCCGCCGCAACGTCGCCACGGACCTCAAACACCGGCTCAACAACGCCGGCCGGGGCACCCGGGTGGAGATCAACCCCGTCAACCAGGCCGGGGTGGAGCAGAAGTACCGGCGTGACCTGTCCAGCCGCAGCATCTCCGTCCGGGGCGTCTGGGACCGTGCCGTGGACGCCTGGACCAACGACGACCTGGACGAGCTCGACGCGGTGTGGGACGAGATCCTCGACCTGATCGGCTCGGACTACGACGGCTACAGCAACGTCTCCTCCATCGGATGGAACGCCTGACCCCGGCCCCGGGGCAAGCCCCGCCCCCGGCACTGGCAAAGGGGGCCGCGAACTCCCTGACTGTGCTGAGGCCAATCCGTGCGGCCCGCCCGGACGGCGCCCCGATCTACGTCATAGCGCAGTGCTCTTGGCGACCACGTCGGCGTTCCCAGTCGTGCCGTCCATTGTCGAGACCCGGAAGTATCCGGTGATCGTGCGGTGGTGGGAGAGTGTGTGGGAGGAGTTCACCCCGTTCTTTCGCTTCGGCACCGAGATCCGACACATCGTCTGCACGATCAACGCGATCGAGTCCCGGCGATTTTTGCGTGCGCATTACGCCCCAGGGGAAGCTCCGGGTGACTGGGAATTCGGCGTGTACACCGACGTGCGTGATCTGAGAGAGAGTGTCGTGCTGTTCGGTAACCATCGCGAGGTCTGGTTCCAGGTCAACCGCGGCCCGGTGGCTGGCCGGGCCAATTCCACTCCCCGGAACCGGCACCGACTGGTAGCCGGCCGCCTGCACGGGAACCAGTTCGGGGCCGGCATGCAACTTCATGCGGGAAGTGTGGCGTTCCCTGACCGTCATGACGTCGTCGACGGTACTTCGGCCGAAGCGCGGGCGTACCGGCGGTATGTGGCCAGGCTGCACAATCCTCTTCCTCTGCGGGTGGGACGGCCAGTTCGTCCTGGATTCGACATGAGGACGCGGCGGCGCTCTGCAGGCTGATCGATACCGGGTCGCACGGTCACCGGGAAACGGTGAGCTCCTTCAGAGTTGCCACTGATCGGGCGGCGGGGTTGGGTCGTTGGTTTCGTATCCTGCCGCACTTTTCGACGGGCAGGAATCGCGTCCGTCGGTCAGGCCAGTGCGACCAGGTCCCGGTAGTCCGCGCCCCACAGGTCCTCGACGCCGTCGGGGAGCAGGATGATGCGCTCCGGCTGGAGGGCCTCGACCGCTCCCTCGTCGTGGGTGACGAGGACGACGGCGCCCTTGTAGGTGCGCAGTGCGCCGAGGATCTCTTCGCGGCTGGCCGGGTCGAGGTTGTTGGTCGGCTCGTCCAGGAGCAGCACGTTGGCGGAGGAGACCACGAGGGTGGCCAGGGCGAGGCGGGTCTT
>NZ_JBIBUU010000012.1:0-259280 GCF_043079735.1 Streptomyces sp. NPDC015144
TTCGACCTCGTCGACTACGGCGTCGTCGGCGACCTCTTCCAGGTCGTGCCCCAGCTCACCGAGGAGATCAACGCCCGCAAGGGCTGACACCCCCCCCCGGGACGGCGAACGGGTGCGGGGCCGCGCGGTACACACCGCACGGCCCCGCACCCGTTTCCCGTCACCACTCCGTACAGCAAAAGCGCGGTAAAAGCACGGCAAAACGCGCACGTCAAGCGGTCCTTCGGACCACCTGAGCGATCCTTTTCGGACTTTCCCGCTCCCCGGGTACCCACGGACCGGAGAAGCCCCTTCGGCGGCCCTATGCTCTACACGTTTGTAGAGAACGGGAGCCGTCGTCGGCGTTCCCGGGCTCCCCCGTACGCACATAAGGGAGTGGACGCCTCCATGGTGTTCAAACGACTGCTCGGCTCGCTCGGCGTGGGCGGCCCCACCGTCGACACCGTCCTCGCCCCCGGGGCGACCGTCCCCGGCGGCCCGCTGTCCGGTGAGGTCCGCCTCGAGGGCGGCAACGCCGACTTCGACATCACGCACATCACGCTGGAACTCGTCGCCCGGGTGGAGGCCGAGCACGCGGAGGGCGAGGACGAGCACGTCGTGGCCTTCGAGCGGTTCACCGTTGGCGGCGGCTTCCGGCTGGCCGGGGGCGAGCAGCGCACCGTGCCGTTCACGGTGACACTGCCGTGGGAGACACCCGTCACCGAGCTGTACGGGCAGGGTCTCGGCATCGTGCTCGGCGTACGCACGGAACTCTCGGTCGCCGGGGCCAGGGACAAGGGCGATCTCGATCAGCTCGTCGTGGGGCCGCTGCCGGTGCAGGAGGCAATCCTCGAAGCGTTCGGACAGCTCGGCTTCGGCTTCAAGTCCGCGGACCTGGAGGCCGGCCGGATCGGCGGCACGGGTCAGCAGCTCCCCTTCTACCAGGAGATCGAGCTGTCCCCGTCGCCGCAGTACGCGTACGCGTTCAAGGAGATCGAGGTGACCTTCCTGGCCACCGCGGGCGGCATGGAGGTCGTCCTGGAGGCCGACCGGCGCGGCGGGCACGACGCGCTCACCCGGTTCACCGTCGCGCACGACGGCATCCACCACCAGGACTGGACCGCCCTGGTCGACGGCTGGCTCCAGCAACTGGCCGCGCACCACTCGGTGTACGCGGAGGGCTCCGCGTACGGGCACGGCGACCCGTACGCCGGTCACCACGGTCACCACGGCCACCACGACGAGGAGCGCCGCTCCGGTCCGGGCCTGGGCACGGCCGTCGCGGTGGGCGCGGCCGGGCTCGCGGTCGGTGTCGTCGGCGGTCTGGTCGCCGCCGAAGTCGTCGACGAGGTGGGGGACTTCTTCGAGGGCGACGACGAGGACGGTGACGACTGATGTTCGGCATCAGTGAGCTCGCGATCGTCCTGATCGTGGTCATCCTTCTTTTCGGCGCCAAGAAGCTCCCCGAACTGGCCCGTTCCGCGGGCAAGTCGGCCCGCATCCTGAAGGCCGAGGCCAAGGCCATGAAGGAGCCGCAGGACCCCGGGGCGGCGCAGGGCCCGCCCCGGGTCATCCAGGGCGAGACCGTCGCCCGGAACGAACCCACCGCCCCGGCGACCGACCGGGGACCGCACATCTGACACGGCGCGGCCGGTCACCGGGCCGATCGGGCCCCGGCGACCGGCCGCGTCGTCCGGGCGTCGCCGTTCACCCGGAAGCGGAATCACCTGACGGGCCGGGACCGCCCGACGGGCCGGAGCCACCCGTCGGCGCTGGTCCGTCGGAGCGGCGCGCGAGGAATTCCTGGAGCTCGCGGTGGCGGAACTGGTAGGCGGTCCCGGCGGTACGCATCAGCCCCGCACCGCAGCACCAGTCGAGGAAGCGCCCCAGACGCCAGGGCAGCACCCGGTCGGACCACCAGCCGCGCGTGCAGAGCAGCAGGACCACGTAGCGGGTGCCCGCGGCTCCCAGGGCGGGACCGGCGCCGGTCCTGAGCAGCGGGCCGAACACCCGCCAGGGCCGGAACAGCAGATCGAGCGTGCCCCGGAACCCGCAGCGGAACAGCCGGTTGTAGAGGAGCGCGAGAGCACGCCCGCCGCCGAGCCCGAAGAGCACCAGGTAGATGAGCACCGCTCCGAGCGCGAGGACCGGGCTCAGCGCGTACCAGTAGAACGGGATGAACCCGATCCCGACCACGAGGCCGGTCACGATCCCGGTCACGAGGTCGTCCTTCACCATGGCCCGGGGCGATGTGTTCCCCCGTTCCGTACGGATCTCGGGCAGGTCGGAGAGCACGCCCGCCAGCCCCGAGCCGACCAACGCCCCGCCGAGGAGCCCCAGCACCGCCCCGTACACGAGCCCGATCGTCAGTCCGACGACATCGCCGATGTCGAACACGACGACGAGCCCTCCCCAGAAGAGGCCGCCCGCGATCCCGTTCAGGAGCTGGCGCCGTCCCGTCCCGGTTGCGACGGTCACCCGTTCCAGCCGGGACGGGACGGGCCAGGGAGGAGCCGCCACGAGGAGGCCGCCCAGCACCATGAGCGCCACGTTCATCACGTACACGCGCCAGTCGTCGAGCAGGGCAGCGGACACGTCGGCGACGGCCCACACCGCGACGGTCAGCAGGACATGGACGGTACGGGTGCGGCGGGGCCCGGCGAGCGGCCACAGTTCGTGGAGGACGAGATCGGTGCCGGACAGGCGCCGGCCGGCCACCTCGCCGGTACCGGCGTTGTTCGCCTGCAGGTAGCGGGCGAGAGTCGTCAGCCAGGTGTCCACCTGTCGTGGGGTGTAGGGCGCCTTCCGGCCGCCCGTGGCGGGGGCGTCGCGGATGAACAGGTGCAGCAGCCGGTCCCGGACCTGCTCCGGGGTCTCCGGGGCGGGGTCACACAGCTCCCGGGGGTCGTGGGCCCAGTTGCCGTCGGGGCCGGACTCGTCGTGGACGGCGAGGGCGATGGTCAGCCGCCAGGGAGTGGACAGACCCTGGGCCAGCGGGCCCGTCGGGTCGGCGCGGAGGGCTTCGAGGACCGGTGTCCATCGGCGCGGGTCCTCGGCGCGGGCGGCGATGAACGCCTCGGTCGCGGCCAGGCCGACGGGGGCGATGTCGATCCGGGAGGCGTCCCGCGCCCACAGGCCCGCGGCCTCCAGGGCGTTGTAGGCGCTGTGGCGGCAGGTGAGGATGAGCTGTCCCTTGACGACGCCGTGGACGTAGGCGTTCATGGCCTTCAGGGCGGCGGCGGCGCGGGAGCCGCGCCCGGGTGTCCCGCTGGCGTCCATCTCGTCGAGCCCGTCGAGCACGGGAAGGACCAGCCGGGCATCGACGAGGGCGGCCGCCGAGGCGGGGCGCAGCCGGTGGGCGCGGGCGAGTTCGTCGACGAGCCAGGTGGTAAGGCTGTCGCGGTGCGGGTCGAAGGTGGACAGCGACAGCCGTACGGGGACGGGGTCGCCCGGCCTCCGGTCGGTGAGGAGGCGCAGCATGAGGTGGAGGGCGAGGACGGTCTTGCCGGCTCCGGGAGCCCCGGTGACGACGAGACGGCCGGGCCGGAGCGCGCTGTAGTAGGCGGCGACGTCCTTCAGTGTGCCGTGGGGCGCCGCCCCCGCCCCGTGGTGGGCCGGGGAGGGCAGGAAGCCGAACTCCAGGTCGATGGTGTCGGTACTGCTGCCGAGGAGCCCTGTGTGGACTTCCTCCTCGTGTTTCCTGATGACGACGGCGAGACGCTCGGCGAGCGCGGCGGCGTCGGTGTCCGTGCCCGCCTGGGCCACCCCCGCCTGATAGAGGCTCACGACCGTCAGTACCAGGCCGGCCGCCCCGAGCACCAGCCCTCCCGGGTCCACGTCCCCGGTACCCGCCCGTACGGCCGCGGCGACCGCCGCCCCCACGGTCACCACCGTCAGCACCAGCCAGCCCCGGCGCGGCTGCCGCATCACGACGGACATCGCTCCCGTCACCTGGAGCGCGAGCGGACGCGGAAGAGGGCGGCGGCCGCGCAGGCGACGGCTCCCAGGGCGGCGGCCCCCACCGCCAGCGGGATCAGGGTCCCGGTACCCCGGCTACCGGTCTCGGCCATGGCGCCGGAGGGGCCGGACGGCTTCTCCCCGGCCGTGTCCGGCTTCGTCCCGTCGTTCTCCCGGTCCTGGGACGCGCCGGTGGTACCGGAGGTGCTCGCGCCGGCCGTGCCGGACGGGGCCGGTCCGGTCGTCGTCCCTCCCTTCCCGACGATGTCGAACGACGCCACGACGTCGTTCTGGCCGGGGTCCAGGCTGCACGGCAGACCGACCTCGATGGTCAAAGGACCCACGCGGGCGCTGACATGGGCCTTGAGGTCACCAACGGCGATCGTCGCCCGGCCCGGCTTGTCGAAAGTGCGGGTCGGTGCGGCACCGGTCGCCTTGATCACGAACGCTCCGGACGCCGGAACACTGGTCCTGGCCACCCGGAACCGTACGCTCACGGGGGTGCCGCCGGTGCCCGGTGCCGTGACCCGGGCCCGTACGTCGACGGTGCCCGAGAGCTCCTCGACATGGGCCTTGCGCAGCTCGCTCGCGTCGGCGGCGCTCACCGGCACCGCCGCGTGGATGACGAACTTCGGGGTGGCCTCACCGACCACGGCCGACGCCGGGACGTCCGCGTCGATCCTCACCTCGCCCCGCCGCTGCTCCTCCTTCGAGAGGGAGCAGGTGTACCGGAGTGCGGGCGCCGCCGGGTCCGCGACGGCGGACCCGGCCCCGAACACTCCCACTCCCGCGAACGCGACCACCGCGGCCGCCGCCAACCCCCGGGCTCCGCGGCCCGCCGGGCCCGGACGAGCGGCGCGGGACGTGGCGCGCCGCTCGCGCGCGTGCGGATTCCGGATCAGTTCGTCATGTGCCATCTCGGTCCTCAGTCAGTGCTCGTACCTCGGGTGTTCGGGGGTCCGGCGCGGAGTGCGGGGCCGATGGGCTCCTCGGTCGTCCGGGACCCGGCGCGCCCTCGCGCGTGCAGCGGACCCTGCGGCCACCGTAGGACGCGGCCGCGCGTCCGGAATTGCGCGTGCGCGTAGAAAAGTTGTCACGGCGCGCAGCGGAGCGAATTCGGCGCACACCCGTGCGGAACGCGCCGCCCTTTGCACACTGCCCGGCCCCACTGTCGTCCACTACGCTATTGCGGCGCCTTTGGACGGACTCTTGCCATGAGCGCGAGAACCGGATGCGGGTACGCGCACGGTGAGACGGTGAGAAGACCTGGGTGAAAGGTGTCTTCGATGGCCTTGGGAACCTACACGGTGAGTTCATGCACTACCCAGGACGTGACATCACGTGACCGCGCCGAATTCTGGGGTGCCCATGTGACGTCGTATCAGAGCCGGATGAGCTATCGGTATGCGCGCACCGACGATTTCCACGCGGGAACGGTCCGCCAGCACACCGACACCTACCAGCTCGTCCAGTGGTGGTCGGAAACGATCGAGTACACCCGCACCGCGCGTCAGACGCGGCACGACCCGGACGAGGACTACCGCCTGGTGCTGCCGGTCTCCGGGGAGATGGTGCTGCGCCAGGACGAGCGGGAGCTGCGGCTGGCACCGGGGACCGGGAGCCTTCTCACGTTCAGCACACCGTTCGAGCTGTCGCAGGACGCCTCCGCGCGGGCGTTCATCCTGTCGATCCCCGCCCAGGAGGTGAACGGGCGCCTGAACCGGTCGTCGCCGCTCGCCGTGCGCCTCGGTCTCGGCTCGGGGCTCGGCCGGGTGGTGGGCGACATGCTGGCCGTCCTGCACGAGGAACGCGCCACCCTGACCAGCAGCGCGTTCGACGCGGTGGCCGAGCGGCTGGTCGAGCTGGTGTGCCTGCTCGTCGTGGGCGACGACCGGCCCACCCCGTCGGGCCGCCTGCCGGAGGTGGAGACGGTGGTCCGCCGGTACGTCCGCGAGCACGTGGCCGACCCGCGCCTGAACGGTGCCACCGTGGCGCGTTCCCTGGGCTGGTCGCTCCGCCAGGTCCAGCTGGCCCTCCAGCACGCCGGGACGACCCCGAGCGAGCTGATCCGGGAGGAGCGGCTGCGGCTGGTGAAGGACCGGCTGCGGACACCCGCGTACCGGCACATGACCATCACCGACCTGGCCCACGCCTCCGGATTCTCCTCCTCCAGCGCTCTCAGCACCGCATTCCGGCGGCGTTTCGGAGTATGCCCCCGCGATATGCGGCGGGCGGGATTTCCGCCCGACGGCGATACGTGCGGGAGCTGACCGAAAACATTCGGATCTCCGGCCGTTTCCCTGCGCGACCGTCGGAATAGAGCCGAATCCGTTCTCAGGGAATCGGGCGGGGGAAGAATCACATGCCGACAGGCCGGACGAAGGACGTACGACGTGCGCCCCGGACCGCGGGCGGCCGGGGCGCACGTCCTTCCGTCATGGTGTCAGCAGGGGCGGACGTACCAGACGGGGGAGAAGTCGTACGAGGTGTACCCGTAGATGGTGCCGTTGGAGTCCCGGCCCCGGACGGAACCGATGACGGTGAACTGCCGGTTCATGAAGACGGCGGTCGTGCCGGTGGTCTGGTTGTTCCACACCGAGCCGGCCCCGTTCCACTGGACGAGCCGGTAGTCGCCGCACTGGTACAGGTCGAACCGGGTGCCCGTCATGTTCGGGCCGGTGTACAGACACACACGCAGGTACGCGCAGTCCTTCCCGTCACCCGTGGCGCGCACGCCGTCGACACCGTCGACGGACGCCTGGCTGTTGTCGCCCTGGATGGTCACCCCCTGCACGGACGGGGCCGTGTTCGCCTGCGCGGACGCGGCTCCGGTGACCAGCGCGAGCGGAACGAGCGCCGCGACGAGCAGGGCGCGCAGAGCGGTGACGAGCATGGTGCGTAAGGCCATGATTCCTGACTCCTGATCGCGTAGGACGGAGCGGCCCCGGTCGGCCGCCCCGGACGTGCGGGCGTGTGGGCGTGACGGCGCGGATCTCCGATGTCCGCGGAAGAACACTGCGCCGGTTTCCCGAAGCGCGGATGACATGCGTCTTCCCGTACACGTACACCTCCGGTAACTGATGGTGCGCCACCGACGGATCCGGCGGCAAACCCTTGGAGGCACCGGAGTGTTGGGTCCGTGTGGTGTTTCGCGGTGGGGGTCGCCGCTCAGCCGGTGTTGGGGTTCTGGAGCGTGGAGCTCCGGCCCGGGCGGGGCGTGGTCGCGGGGCAGTCGGGGTGGCAGATGTGGCGGGCCGGCAGATGTGGCGGGCCGGCAGATGTGGCGGGCCGGTCCCTCGGACGTCGGGACTCGCGGACGGGCGTTCGCCACCCGTCCCCTCTGCGGACTGCTGGTCCTGGCGGCCGTGCTCGCCGGGCGGGTCGGTACCCTCGGCTGAGGTGAACGGGCCCTGGAGGTGCTGGCTGTGCTGGTGGGACTGCGGAAGCGGATCGGGGCGGAACTCACCGCGACCATGCACGGCGGGGACCTCGAGCTGGAGCGGTACGCCGGGCCGCCCGGCGATCCCGGGCTGTTCGGCATCACGCCCGGGGATCCGGTGTGGCGGGTGCACGGGCAGGCCACCGGGATGCTCACCGGCGGGTTCGCCGCGCTCATGCTCCAGTCGCTGCACCCGCTGGCCATGGCGGGGGTCGACCAGCACTCCGACTTCCGCGCCGATCCGGTGGGGCGGCTGAACGGGACCGTACGGTTCATCACCACGACCACCTTCGGGTCCTCGGCCGCCGCCCGCGAGGTGATCGGCGTCGTCCGCCGGATCCACACCCGGGTGCACGGCACCGCCCCGAACGGCCGCCCGTACCGCGCGGACGACCCCGACCTGCTGACCTGGGTGCACACCGCCGAGGTGCACAGCTTCCTCGCCGGCCACCAGACGTACGCGCCCCGGCGGCTCCGGCTGACCCCCGCCGAGTGCGACGCCTACTACCGCCGGGCCGCCCCCATGGCCGAGGCGCTGGGCGCGCGGAACGTACCGCTCACCTCCCTGGAGGCCGAGCGCCACCTGACCCGCCTCCGCCCCGAACTCCACGCCACCGAGGCCGCGTTGGACTCGGTGCGGTTCCTCCGCCGCTTCGGACGCACCCGGCGGGAGCGGCTGGTCGTGCACCTGCTGATGAACGCCTCGGTCGGCCTCCTCCCCGACTGGGCCCGCGCCGAACTCGGCATCCGCCGCCCCGCCCTCGTCCGCGCCGCCTGGGACCGTCCCCTGGCGGCAGCCGTCGGCCGCGTCTTCCAGTGGGCGATCGGCCCCTCCCCGATCCAGGCCGCCGCCCGGGGGCGGCTCGCGGGGACGGCGCGGGGGTGACGAGGGAGTCGTCGCCCTCCGCGACGTGATCGACGAGGCCGGTGACTTCCCCGACCGGACGTCCCCGGCCCACTACCGCGACGTCGCCCGTGACCGGGCATGGCCGGCCCGCCGCCCGCCGTCGCGTGACGGGCCCGGCGGTCGCCCCACTACAGTGCTGAGCGAAGCACGTGCGCGATCGTCCCGTGTCGGAGCAACAGGTTCAGGGCCACGCCGCGCACGGGAAGGGAACAGAACCGTGCATGGCGAGTACAAGGTGCCCGGCGGCAAGCTCGTCGTCGTGGACCTGGAGGTCGAGGACGGCGTACTGCGCGAGGTGCGCGTCGCCGGGGACTTCTTCCTGGAGCCCGACGAGGCGATCCTCGCGATCGACGGCGCCCTGGAGGGGGCGCCCGCCTCGACGGACGCCGCGGGGCTGGCGGCCCGGATCACGGCGGCGCTGCCCGAATCGGCCGTCATGCTCGGGCTGACCGCGGAGGGCGTCGGCATCGCGGTCCGGCGGGCGCTGGCCCACGCGACCGAGTGGAGCGACTACGACTGGCAGCTCATCCACGAGCCCCCGCAGTCGCCCGCGCTTCACATGGCGCTCGACGAGGTCATCACCACCGAGGTCGCCGCGGGGCGCCGCCCGCCGACGCTCCGGGTCTGGGAGTGGGACTCCCCCGCCGTGATCATCGGCAGCTTCCAGTCCCTGCGCAACGAGGTCGATCCCGGGGGCGTCGAGCGGCACGGGGTCACGGTGGTCCGGCGGGTCTCCGGCGGCGGCGCGATGTTCGTGGAGCCCGGCAACACGATCACGTACTCGCTCTCGGTTCCGGAGGCCCTGGTCTCCGGGCTCTCGTTCGCCGACAGTTACGCGTACCTCGACGACTGGGTGCTCGGCGCGCTCGGCGACATGGGCATCAGGGCCTGGTACCAGCCCCTGAACGACATCGCCACCGAGGCCGGGAAGATCGCCGGCGCCGCCCAGAAGCGGATGGTCGGCCCGGACGGCGGACCGGGGGCCGTGCTGCACCATGTGACGATGTCGTACGACATCGACGCCGACAAGATGCTCGACGTGCTGCGGATCGGCAAGGAGAAGCTCTCCGACAAGGGCACCCAGAGCGCCAAGAAGCGCGTCGATCCGCTCCGCCGCCAGACCGGCCTCGCCCGGGAGCAGGTGATCGAGAACATGATCGCCTCCTTCCGCAACCGCTACGGACTGACCGGCGGCGAGGTCACGGCGGAGGAGATGGCCCGCGCCGAGACGCTGGTGCGGACCAAGTTCGCCACCGACGAGTGGATCGCCCGGGTGCCGTGAGGACCGGCCCCGGAAGGGACCGGGGCTATCCGGCGGGGATCTCCTGCTCGGTCCAGATGATCTTGCCGTCGGGGGTGTAGCGGGTCCCCCAGCGGCGGGTGAGCTGGGCGACGAGGAAGAGGCCGCGGCCGCCCTCGTCCGTGGTACGGGCGTGCCTGAGCCGGGGCGAGGTGCTGCTGGTGTCGGAGACCTCGCAGGTCAGCACGGACTGGCGCAGCAGCCGGAGCCGGATCGGGCCCGTGGCGTGGCGCACCGCGTTGGTGACGAGCTCGCTGACGATCAGTTCGGTCGTCATCGCCAGCTCCTCCAGGTCCCAGTCGCTCAGCTGCCGGGCGGCCTCGGCGCGGGCCCCGGCGACGGCGGCCGGATCGGTGGGGATCTCCCACGAGGCGACGTGGTCGGGGCTCAGCTCGTGGGTACGGGCGAGGAGCAGGGCGACGTCGTCGGGCTGCGGGACCGGGACAAGCTGCTCCACGACCCGGGCGCAGAGCGCGTCCAGGGAGAGGCCGCGCTGGGCGAGGGCGCCGCCGAGGCGGGCCATGCCGAGCTCCGCGTCCCGGTCCCGGCCCTCGATGAGCCCGTCCGTGTAGAGGCCGATCAGGCTGCCCTCGGGGAGGGTGGTCCGGGCCGTCTCGAACGGCATCGTGCCCAGGCCGAGCGGGGGCCCGGCGGGCAGTTCGGGGAAGCTGACGCGTCCGTCGGGGGCGACGACCACGGGTGGCGGGTGGCCGGCCCGTGCCATGGTGCAGCTCTGGGTGACCGGGTCGTACACGGCGTACAGGCAGGTGGCGCCGAGCACCGGGGGCCCGCCGTGTCCGTCGCCCCCGGGTTCCTCGTCGCTCAGGCGGACCACCAGGTCGTCGAGGTGGGCGAGGAGCTCGTCGGGCGGCAGGTCCATGTCGGCGAGGGTGTGGACCGCGGTGCGCAGCCGGCCCATGGTGGCGGCCGCGCCGATGCCGTGGCCGACGACATCGCCGACGACCAGGGCGACCCGGGCCCCGGACAGCGGGATCACGTCGAACCAGTCGCCCCCGACGCCGTCCTTGGCGTCCGCCGGAAGGTAGGCGGAGGCCACGTCCAGGGCCGTTCCGCCGGGCAGGGTGTGCGGGAGCAGACTGCGTTGGAGGGTCAGCGCGGAGGTGTGTTCCTGGGTGTAGCGGCGGGCGTTGTCGACGCAGACGGCGGCCCGCGCCACCATCTCGCGGGCGGGCAGGACGTCGTCCGGCTCGAAGGGGGCGGGGGTGTCCGACCGGATGAAGGTGGTCAGTCCGAGCACCGTGTCCCGGGCCCGCATCGGCACGCAGATCAGGGAGTGGAGTCCGTGCGCGCGGATGCTCGCCGCGCGGGCGGGCTGGTCGGCCGCCCAGGCGTGGTCGTCGGGGTCGAGCACGGGGATCAGGACGGGTTCGCCCTCGGCGAGGAAGCGCAGGCCGTGGGGCGGGGGCAGGAAGTCCACCGGCTCGCCGATCCGGCTGACGGCCTCCGGGCAGCCCTCGTGTACGGAGCGCATCCCGGCCCGGCGCATCCTCGGGCGCCTGGAGTCGGAGGCGGGGGTGGTGGCGGTACGGGCGAGTTCCGGGCCGGACAGGCCGACGCCCGTGGGCCAGGTGCCGGGGTCGTCGGGGCTGACGACCGGTTCCAGCAGGTCGACGAGGACGAGGTCGGCGAAGCGCGGTACCGCGAAGTCGGCCAGTTCCTGGGCGGTGCGCATCACGTCGAGGGTGGAGCCGATGCTGGCGCCGGCGTCGTTGACCAGGGCCAGCCGCTGCTGGGCGTTCCAGCGGTCGGTGACGTCCAGCACCATGTAGCAGAGGCCGGTGACCCGCCCGTCGCCGTCGGTCAGCGGCAGGTACGAGGTGGAGAAGGCGCGTTCGCGGCGCGGATCGGCCCAGGTCCAGCCCAGGTACTCGTAGTCGATGACGGGGATGCCGGTGTCCAGCACGCCGCGCATCAGGGTCTCGATGGAATCCGCCTCCAGCCCCGGGAGGACCTCGCCGAGCGTGCGGCCCACACGGTGCTCGCGCGGTACGCCGCTGAAGCGCTCCAGGGTGTCGTTCATCCAGACGTAGCGCAGGTCCGGGCCCAGCACCGCCATGCCGATGGGCGATCCGGCCAGGAAGGCGTCCAGCACCGACTGCCCGACGATCCGCTCCGGCCGCCGCTCGCGCCCGGAGACCAGGAAGCACTCCCGGCCGTCCATGTGGAAGGAGGCCGAGACCCGGAGGTCCAGCTCGATCCGGCCGCCGTCGCGCCGCCGCACGTCGGCGATGCCCCGCCAGCCCACACCCGCGCGGCAGCGTTCGGCGATCCCGGCCACCCGGACAGGGTCCTCGGCCATGGCGAGCAGGGCGCCACCGGACCGCCCGACCACCTCGGGGGCGCGGTACCCGAGGAGGTCTTGGGCGCTCTGCGTCCAGCCGACGACCGTGCCGTTCCCGGCGACCACCGCGGTGGCGTCGCTCGCCGTGTCGTAGGCGGGCCCGGCGGTGCGGGGCCGGGCGGGCCCGGCGCCGGGCTCCGGCTGCGGACCTGGACACGCCATGCCGGCCACCATCCCTCCGTTCCCTGTCCATGGTCGCGCCTCACGCACCGGGGCGCGAACAAGACGGCGGACGGCGGGGCCCCGGCCGGTCCCTACGCGGCCGGGGGCCGGTGCTCGTACCAGCGGCGGTCGGCCTCCAGCTGGGCCGCGAGGGAGATGAGCCGTTCCTCGCTGCGGGAGGGGCCGAGCAGCTGTGCCCCGACCGGCAGCCCGGCGGAGGTGAACCCGGCCGGTACGTTGACGCCCGGCCAGCCCAGCACGTTCCAGGGCCAGGCGTACGGGCAGGTCTCGGCCATCGCCAGGTCGGTGCGCCAGGCGCTCAGCCCGTCGAACCTGCCGATCGGGGGCGGGGGCAGGGCGGTCGTGGGGGTGAGCAGGACGTCGTAGCCGGGGCCGTCGCTTCCGGTGCGGCGGAAGAAGGCGCCGATCCTGCGGTGCTGGTGGACTTCGCGCCGCCGGGCCGCCCGGACGACCCGGCCGCCGAGCCGGGTGCCGGTGCGCAGGGCGCTGCGGGTGCGCGGGTCGAGGAGGGCGGGCGCGGGGTGGCGGGCGGCGAGTTCGGCGATCCCGGCGGTGGCGCGGGGGACGAAGCCGAGGCCGATCAGCCCGTACCGGGGCCGGGCGGCCTCGACGTCGTGGCCGAGGCGGGCGAGGGCCTGGGCCAGGTCGAGGACGGCCCGGCGCACCTCGGGGTGGGGTGCGGAGCCGGTGAGGGTGAGCGGGGGGCGCCAGGCGAGGGCGATGCGCAGCCGGCCGGGTTCGCGGCGGGCGGCGGCCGAGGCGGCGACGGGCGGCGGGCGGTGCGGGTCGTCGGGGTGGGATCCCGCGACGGCGTCCAGCAGCAGGGCGGCGTCGGCGACGGTCCGGGCGAGCGGGCCGTTGACGGTCAGCCCCTGGAAGGCGTCGGAGTGCGGGTGGACGGAGATCCGGCCGCGCTGGGGCTTGATGCCGACCAGATGGGTCCAGGCCGCGGGGATACGGACGGACCCCGCGCCGTCCGAGCCGAGCGCGGCGGGTACGAACCCGGCGGCGACGGCCGCCGCGGAGCCCCCGGAGGAGCCGCCGGGGGTGTGGCCGGTGTGCCAGGGGTTGCGGGTGGCACCGAAGGCGTGGCCCTCGGTGAACGGCCACTGGCCGAGCTCGCAGGAGTTGGTCTTGCCGACGATGACGGCCCCGGCCGCCCGCAGTCTGCGGACCGCCTCGCTGTCGGCGGTCGCGGCGGGCAGGTCGCCGTCGCAGCCGAAGTAGGTGGGCATCCCGAGGACGTCGGTGTCGTCCTTGACCGCGACCGGGACCCCGAGCAGCGGCAGCCGCTCCCCCGCCGCGAGCCGCCGGTCGGCCTCGGCGGCCTCGGCGAGCGCGGCCTCGGCGCGGACCTGGCGGAAGGCGTTGAGGCGGTGCTCGCCGGCCCGGATGCGGTCCAGCGCGGCGGACACCTGCGCGACCGAGGTGGTGGTGCCCTCGGCCAGTTCCCGGGCGCTGTCGGCCAGGCCCGCCGGGGCGGCCGGTCCGGTCGTTTCCGCGGTGTGCGGTGAGGACATGGGCTGACCGCCTTCCTCGTATCGGCAGACACGTACGACGGTGCGCGGGGGCACGGTGGACCCGTACACCCGAACGAACTTACCGGAGGGTAACGACTGGGGTGCGCTCCGCTCAACCGTTCGGAGGAAAGTGCCCGGGGGCCGGGTGCGGAGGCTCCCGCCGGGGACTGTCAGTGGGCCTTGCTACGTTCGGTGACGGAAGACGATCAGGGGACGTACGACGGGGAGGGTCCGTGGAAGCGGAGTTCGAGGGCGAGTTCGAGACGCATCTGACGGTGCGCCCCGACCCCCTCGCCGATGGCGGGGCGGGGCGGGAGCTCGACCGGCTGGAGCGCTGGGCGCGGGAGCGCGGTCTCGGGCTCACCCACATCGTGCTGGACGGCGGCGCCACCCCCGACCAGCCGATGCTGACCGAGCGTGGCCGGGGTTCGCTCTCCGGGAGACGGGCCGCCGCCGGCCGGTGGGCGGCCGAGCTGGGTGCGGCGGGTTTCCCGGTCGTGCGGGTGAAGATAGAGGCCGCTCCGTGGAACGCGGACGTGCCGGGCAGCTCAGCCGAGGCCGCCGCGCTCCCACCCGGTCTCCACTTCGAGCATCACGTCAAGCTGCGGCTCTCCGGCGAGCCGGAGGTGGCCGTCGCCCGGGAGGTGGCCGAGCGGCACGGGGCGCGTCTGTCGCGCAACGCCCGCCGTCTCACCGGCCCCCGCTGCCACGAGCGGTTCGTCACGCAGCGCTGCCACGGAGTGGGCCGCCCCCGGGCCCGGGCCGAACTCGACGCCCTGCTCGGCGCGTTGCGCGGGGCCGGGCTCGATGTGCTGGAGGTCGAGGAGGAGTTCGTCGTGCACGACGACCGCCCCTCGGTGGACGCGGGCTGGCTGGACGCACCGGCCGGGGCCGCGCGGTGAGCGGCTGGGACCGGCCGGTTCCCGGCGAGCCGCAGTTCCCGGACGCGGCGCTCGCCCCGCGCTGGCGGGCCGCCCGGCGCGCGGTCCTGGACCATCTGCTGCGGGTGGTCGCGGGTTCGCCCCTGGGCGAGGGCCTGGTCCTGCGGGGCAGTGTGCCGCTCCGGGCGTGGGTGGGCGCCGCGGCCCGGGAGCCGGGCGATCTGGACTGGATCGTGCCGCGGCCGGGGGCGGATTTCCCCGATCCGCTCGATCCGTACCCCTACGTGACGGGCGTCGAGGAAGTGCAGCAGTGGCCGGAGGCGGCGCACGGGGCGGCCGCCCCCGAGCTGCTGACGGACGGCGAGTGCCACGAGACGGGCGGCGCCCGCCCGGTGCTCGCGCCGGAGGGCCTGCGCTGGGCGGTCTCCGACGATCTGGGCGTGTCGCCCGACCTCGACGAGGAGGTGGCCGACGCGCTGCGGGCCGGTCCGCCGCTGCCGGAAGGGATACGCGTCGATCCGCTCCGGGTGTCCCTGGACCAGGAGTGGATGTACCGGGAGTACGAGACGCCCGGGATACGGGTCGTGGTGCCCTGGGAGGCCGACGGGCTGCCGCCGGGCGAGCTGCGGATGGACTTCGCGCGGGACGAACGGCTGCCCGAGGCACCGGTGTGGACGGCCTGCCCCCGGGGTGACGGCGGGCCGCCGACACCGGTCCGCACCGCGGGTCCGGGGCTCTCGCTCGCCTGGAAGCTGCTGTGGCTCGCCGAGGACCAGGAGGCGGAGGGCAGATCCGGCGCCAAGGACCTGTACGACGCGGTGCTGCTAGCCGAGTACGGACGGACGGTCCTGCCGCCCCGGCTGCTGCGCGCGGTGCTGGGGACGCACGCGCAAGGGTTCACGCCCGCCTCGGTGCGGGACTGGCTGGTGGACTGGTCCGCCTTCCACGCCGCGCACCCGTGGGTGGCGGGCGGCCCGGACGGGCTGCGGGAGCGGCTGGCCGTCGCGCTACCGCCGCTGCTGGAGCGGAGCGCGCGGCGGGCCTGAGGCGGCCCGTGCCGGACGGGAAGGCCCGTGCCGGGCCACAAGGTCCGGCCCGGCACGGGCCCATGGGTGGGGCGTCCGATACAGGGCCTACGGCTGGACGCTGATCTCGCCGATGCCGGTGCCGATGTCGGCGCAGTGGGCGGTGGACTGGCCGGACTGGCCGGGGGCCAGGGTCACGTGCTCCCCGTCCACGTCCGGGGCCCAGCCGCAGACCAGGTGCACCCAGAAGGTCTGCGTCGTACCGCCGTCGTTGCTGCACAGCGCGTAGCCGGTGTAGTCGTCGACCGCGTGCTTCCCGGTGTCGCAGGACAGGCCCGGCGGTGTCGCCGCGGCCGTCGTGGCCGTGACGACGGACACCGGCAGCGCGAGCGCGGCGGCCGCTCCCGCCGTGACGGCGCCCCGGAGCACGGTCCTGGACAGACTCCCCCTCGACTTCTTCATGTGTGCGTGTCCCCCTTCGCTGGTGACGGACTCGGTGCGCCGACGACCTCCCCGGACACCAACGGCCCAAAACACGGCAAAACATCACTCTGCGTGCGCGCCGTGCCGGGGTGTCCGTCGCGCGTCCACACCGGCCCGGACGTACGCTCGAACCGTCGGAGGGCACCGGACCGGACCCGACGAGCCTCCGGCGGCGGGCTTCAGGGAGGCGACGTGACCGCTCGACACCACGCCACCCGCCGGACCGTCCGGACCGCGGCCGTCGTGCTGGGGCTCACCGGTGGTCTCCTCGGCGGCAGCGGCGTCCTCGGCAGTGGTGCGGCACGGGCGGACAACGGGATCGACACGCTCTCCGCGCGCCGGATCGCTGAGCGGTCCCGCGACGCCCTGCTGAGCGTCGACTCCCTGCGCGTCACCGCCCGCGGCGACCTCGGCGACGGGCGGCCGGCGAAGTCGCTGGACGTCGTCCTGGACCGGTCGGGCGACTGCGTGGGGTCGGTACGGCTCGGCGGCGGCCAGGGCTCGGCACGGATCGTGAAGCACGGCGACGAGGTCTGGGTGAAGCCGGACGCGGACTTCTGGAAGAGCCAGGTCCCCGACGGCGGTGCGGCCTTCGCCGCGATCCTGAACGGGCGTTATCTGAGGGCCCCGGCCTCCGACCCCCGGCTGCGCACCCTGACCGAGGGCTGCGACCCCGTCGTCTTCGAGCAGCTCGCGGGCGACGTCGCGCACCAGGACCCGGCGGGGCTGCGCAAGGCCCCGCGCACCACGCTGGACGGCGCCCCCGTGGTCCCGCTGACCAGCACCCGGGAGGGCAGGACGTGGACGACGTACGTCGCGGCCACGGGGCGGCCGTTCCCGGTGCGGATCACGGTCCACGGCGGCGGGGCGGACGCGGTGGTGGGCCTCTCCGGCTTCGGGAAGCCGGTGCCCTCGGCCACGCCGCCGCCGGACCGTACGTACGACATCAACGCGCTGCTGGGCCGTTCGTCGGTTCCGACGTGACGGCGGACCGGCCGGTGAGCACCACGTACAGCACCAGCGAGGAGACCAGGCCGACCGCCCAGCCGTAGTCGGAGAGCGGTTGGAGGGCCGGGATCAGCCCGTCGGCCGGGAAGGGCCCCTCCCCCGGCGCGGAGTGCGAGCCGCCGACCGCAAGGACACCGCCGACGGCGAAGGCGACGACGGCCCGCCAGTTCCAGCCGTTGACGTACCAGTAGCGGCCGCCGGGGCGGTAGAGGTCCGGGAGGTCGAGCACGGTGCGGCGGACGATCCAGTAGTCGGCGATCAGGATGCCCGCCACCGTCCCGAGCAGTCCGCCGACCAGCCCGAGCCAGGTGAAGATGTACAGCTCGGGGGTCTCGGTGAGCTTCCACGGCATGATGACGACCCCGACGACCCCGGTGATCAGGGCCCCGGTGCGGAAACTGATGAACCGGGGCGCGAGGTTCGCCAGGTCGTACGCCGGTGACACCACGTTCGCCGCGATGTTCACGGAGACCGTCGCGACCAGCACCGTCACCAGGCCGAAGAGCAGCCCGAAGACGTTGTCGGTGCGCGCCACCAGCTGGACCGGGTCCCAGATGGCCTCGCCGTACACGGCCTGCGAACCGGAGGTGACCAGGACCGAGAGGAGGGCGAAGAACGTCATGGTGGTCGGCAGGCCGAGCGCCTGGCCCCGGATCTGGGCGCGCTGACCGGACCCGAAGCGGGTGAAGTCGGGGATGTTCAGCGAGAGCGTCGCCCAGAACGCGATCATGCCCATCAGCGAGGGGAAGAAGACCGGCCAGAAGCCCCGCCCCCAGCCGAGCTTCGAGGGCTGGTCGAGCAGCGGGCCGAAGCCGCCCGCCTTGACCGCGACCCAGACCAGGAGCACCACGGCGCCGACGATCACGAACGGTGCCGCCCAGTTCTCGAACCGCCGCAGGGCGTCCATCCCCCGGTGGATGATGGCGAGTTCGAGCGCCCAGAAGAGCAGGAAGCAGAGCCAGAGCGTCCACGGCTGGCCGCCGATCACGGACGCCTCCGCCCAGCCGCCGAACATCTTCCCGAGCAGGGTGAAGATGCCGACGCCGCCGATCCAGGTCTGGATGCCGAACCAGGCGCAGGCCACCGCGGCCCTGATCAGCGCGGGCAGGTTGGCGCCGCGCAGTCCGAACGAGGCGCGGGCCAGCACGGGGAAGGGGATGCCGTACTTGGGTCCGGCGTGCCCGGTGAGCAGCATCGGCCCGAGCACGATCAGGTTGGCCAGCGCGATGGTGAACACGGCCTGTTTCCAGTCCATGCCGAGCGCCACCAGCCCGGAGGCGAGCAGCCAGGACGGGATGTTGTGGGCCATGCCGACCCAGAGCGCGGCGAAGTTGTACGTGGTCCAGCGGCGCCGTTCCAGGGGGACGGGCAACAGGTCCTCGTTGACGAACCGGTTGTCGGCGGGAACGGCGCCGGGGTCGAGCCCGACGCGCCCGGTGGGGCCGGGCGCGCCGGGTATCGGGTCCTGCGGCGGGGGCGGGGGAACGGTCGAGGTCATGGCGGCTTGGACCCTTCGCTCGGGAGCGGTGCCGTGCGGGGCGGGGCGCGTACAACCGTGGGGGGTGCGGGGGACCGTGGGGACGGGGGTCAGTCGGTGAGGGCGGGGATGATCCGTTCGCCGTAGGCGTCGATGGTCGCCTCGCGCGCGTCGTGCATGTCGTACACGGCGAACTGGTCGACGCCCAGGTCGCGCAGGGCCCGCAGCTTCTCGATGTGGGCCTCGGCGGGGCCCAGCAGGCAGAACCGGTCGACGATCTCGTCCGGGACGAAGGCGGTGTCGGGGTTCCCGGCCCGGCCGTGGTGGCTGTAGTCGTAGCCTTGGCGGCCCTTGATGTACGCGGTGAGTTCGTCCGGGACCATGCCGGAGTGTTCGCCGTACCGGGCGACCAGGTCGGCCACGTGGTTGCCGACCATGCCGCCGAACCAGCGGCACTGGTCGCGGGCGTGGGCCAGGTCGTCCCCGACGTACGCCGGTGCGGCCACGCAGATGGTGACCGCGTCCGGGTCGCGGCCGGCGTCGGTGGCGGCCTGGCGCACCGCCTTGACCATCCATTCGGTGAGGAAGGGGTCGGCGAGCTGGAGGATGAAGCCGTCGGCCTTCTGTCCGGCGAGGGCGAGGGCCTTCGGGCCGTACGCGCCCATCCAGACGGGCAGCCGGCCGTCCTTCACCCAGGGGATGCGGACGGGCTGCCCGTCGACGGTCGCCTCGCGGCCCTCGGCGAGGTCGCGGATGACGTCGATGGCCTCGCCGAGCCGGGCCAGGGTGTTGGGGGCGCGTCCGGCGACGCGCATCGCGGAGTCCCCGCGCCCGATGCCGCAGACGGTGCGGTTGCCGTACATGTCGTTGAGGGTGGCGAAGGTGGAGGCGGTCACCTCCCAGGTGCGGGTGCCGGGGTTGGTGACCATGGGGCCGACGACGAGCCGTTCGGTGTGTTCGAGGATGCGGCTGTAGATGACGAAGGGTTCCTGCCAGAGCACCGCCGAGTCGAAGGTCCAGCCGTAGCGGAAGCCGTTGTGCTCGGCGCGGCGCATCAGCTCGACGACGGCGGAGGCGGGCGGGTCGGTCTGGAGGACGATTCCGAAGTCCATGCGGTGCTCCTGGGGTGTCTGATGAATGAGTGCGGGTGAAGGAGCGGGGTCCGGTGCGTGCGGTCGCAAGGCGCTGGATCGTCCGCGGACGGGGTCTCCCCTGCTCGAACGGAGTTGAGAGCTCGGGGAAGGAGCCACGTGGGCGGTTCGGCAACGCCGCGAGCAGTGGGGTGTCCCCTGCTCGAGCGAAGCCGAGAGCTTGGGGATGTGCCGGACCCCGCGACGCCGCAGGCATGTGTCAGACACCCCCTAGTCGAGGTACTGACAGGTGGCGCGCGGGGTGTAGATGCCGTGTCCGGCCCGGCCGGTGAACGTCCGTCCGGCGATGACGGGTTCGCCGCGCGACAGGACGGTCTCGACGCGGCCGGTGATCCGCTTTCCCTCGTACGCCGAGTAGTCGACGTTCATGTGGTGGGTCTTCGCGGAGATGGTCTGCTCGGCCGCCGGGTCGTAGATGACGATGTCGGCGTCGGCGCCCGGGGCGATGGTGCCCTTCTTCGGGTAGAGGCCGAACATCCGGGCCGGGGAGGCGCAGGCGATCTCGATCCAGCGGCGGCGCGAGATGTGTCCGTCCACCACCGCCTGGTGGAGGAGGTCCATCCGGTGCTCCACCCCGGGCATGCCGTTGGGGATCTTGGAGAAGTCGCCGCGGCCCATCTCCTTCTGCCCGGAGAAGCAGAAGGGGCAGTGGTCGGTGGAGACGACCTGGAGTTCGTTGTTCCTGAGCCCCCGCCAGAGCGCCTCCTGGTGCTCCCGGGGCCGCAGCGGGGTGGAGCAGACGTACTTGGCGCCCTCGAAGTCGGGCTCGGCGAGGTTGTCGGTGGACAGGAACAGGTACTGCGGGCAGGTCTCGCCGAAGACCGGAAGCCCCTTGTGGCGGGCGGCGGCGACCTCGGCGACGGCCTCGTCGGCGGAGACGTGCACGACGTAGAGCGGGGAGCCGGCGACCCGGGCGAGCTGGATGGCGCGGTGGGTGGCCTCGGCCTCCAGGGCGACCTTGCGGACGTCGCCGTGGTAGCGCGGGTCGGTGCGGCCCTCCGCGAGGGCCTGTTCGACGAGTACGTCGATGGCGATGCCGTTCTCCGCGTGCATCATGATCAGGCCGCCGTTGTGGGAGGCCCGTTGCATGGCGCGCAGGATCTGGCCGTCGTCGCTGTAGAAGACGCCCGGGTAGGCCATGAACAGCTTGAAGGAGGTGACGCCCTCCGCGACCAGCAGGTCCATCTCCTTGAGCGAGGACTCGTTCACGTCGGAGAGGATCATGTGGAAGGCGTAGTCGACGGCGCACTTGCCGTCGGCCTTCTCGTACCAGGCGTCGAGCCCTTCGCGGACCGGGCGGCCCACGGACTGGATGGCGAAGTCGACGATGGTGGTGGTGCCGCCCCAGGCGGCGGCGCGGGTGCCGGTCTCGAAGGTGTCGGCGGCGTAGGTGCCGCCGAACGGCATCTCCATGTGGGTGTGCGCGTCGACACCGCCCGGGATCACGTATTTGCCGGTGGCGTCGATCCTCCGGTCGGCGCTCCAGCCGTCGGCCGCGTCGCTGCCGTGCTCCGCGAGCGCCGCGACGCGGCCGCCCTCGACGAGTACGTCGGCGTGGATCTCGTCGGACGCGGTGATGACGAGACCGCCGTGGATGACGGTGCGGCTCATGTACCCCTCCTCACTGTGGCGGAATGGGTCTACGCACGTAGAAGTGGTGCGTGTGAAGAACGTAGAAGTGGGTTACCCACTGTGGCAATACCGCTGCCGACAACCGCTGAAGACGTTTCTGTTTCCCGCGCCGGGCACTCCACCGGCCCACAGCGGCGCACACGGCCCGCATCATCGGTGAATAACGAAATGGTTACGGGTCTGGTCCAAATGTTGAGTACGGTTCACGCGCCCGTACCTTCCCCGGGGTGGGCCGCTCACCGCCGGGGACGAACCTCGTCCCCATCGCCGGGCTCCCCCGTTGCCCGGTGCCACCGACCCGATCCCCGGAGGATCCCGTGTCACTGCCGCGCTCCGCGCGTACGCTGCTGGCCGCCGCCACCGTCGCCGCCGTCGCCCTTCCGCTCGTCGCCACCACCGCCGAGGCCCAGGACCCGAAGGCCCCGGCCGCCGCCCCGTACGCCGGTCTGCCCTCCGGCACCAAGCAGGCGAAGACCCTGGTCATCGGCATCGACGGCGCCACCTTCGACGCCTTCTCGCGCGCCGACGTGCCGCGCCTCCAGCGGCTGATGGCCCAGGGGCTGACCGCCCGGAGCAACCTCTACGCCGACCCGATGGCCCCGACCGTCTCCGGCGCCGGCTGGTCCTCGATCGCCACCGGCGTCTGGCCCGACAAGCACAACGTGAAGGACAACAACTTCACCAACCCGAACTACGCCCGCTACCCGGACTACGCGACCCGGCTGGAGACCGCCGACCCGGCCACGTCCACCCTGGTCGTCGGCACCTGGAACCCCATCCCCCAGATCGTCTTCGGCGCGAAGACCGATCTGCGCGTCGCGGGCGGCAACGACGCGGGCACCACCGCCAAGGCCGTCGACTACCTCGCCAACGGCAACCCCGACTCCACCTTCGTCCACCTCGACGAGGTCGACGGAGCCGGCCACAGCAGCGGCTCGTCCAGCGCCGCGTACCTCAAGGCCCTGGGCGTCGCCGACACCCAGGTCGGCCGGCTGCTCGACGCCGTCGCCTCGCGGCCCACGTACGCGCAGGAGGACTGGCTGATCGTCGTCACCGCCGACCACGGCCACACCCCCACCGGCGGCCACGGCGGCAACTCCCCGCTGGAGCGCGGCACGTTCGTGATCGCCCAGGGCAGGGGCATCGCCCCCGGCTCGGTACGCCACGACGTCAGGATCACCGACATCGCGCCCACCGTGCTGCGCCACGAGGGCGTCGCCACCGACCCCGCCTGGGACCTGGACGGCACCTCGCTCGCCGAGCCGAGGACGGACGACTTCGACACGCTGCGCCCCGCGCTGCGCGGACCCGTCGACGAGACGAGGCTCCCGGCCGACGTGAAGGGCTGGACCGGCACCGCCCCCGAGGGCTGGTCCATCGACAACGCGAAGATGCCGTCCGGCGGGGTCACCGAGTGGCGCGGCTGGGCCTTCGCCACGGACGAGTTCTGGACCAACGCCGAACGCGGCCAGGGCCGGGAGACCAACGTCCGGGCCCGCGACGTGTTCGCGGTCGCCGACTCCGACGAGTGGGACGACAAGGCGCACGGTGCCGGGCAGTTCGACTCCACCCTGATCAGCCCGGCCTACCGGCTGAACGGGGCGGCGACGGCCACGGTCTCGTACGCGACGAACTACCGGATCGACGGCCCGCAGACGGGCGACGTGTACGTCTCGTACGACGGCGGCGCCCCGCGGCTCGTGAAGTCGTACCGGACCGACGTCAACACGGTCGAGCGCCTGGAGCTGGCCGTTCCGGCGGGGGCGCGGACGGCCCGGCTGAGCTTCCGCTACACCGGGACGAACAGCGCCTTCTGGACCGTCGACCAGGTCGCCCTCGGCCAGCCCACCCCGCCCTCGCAGCTCGCCGTCGCCTCGCTGGACGCCGGGACCGTGCTCCTGGGCCGTCCCGGCTCCGACTCGCCCTGGAAGGTCACCGCGAACGGTGTGGTGCGCACCGCGCAGGGCGCACCGGTGAAGGGCGCCGCGGTCACCGCCGAACTCACCGCCGGCGGCCGGGTCGAGCGGCTGACCGGCAGCACGAAGAAGGACGGCTCGGTCCGCTTCAGGACCACGGTGCCGCGGGGCGTCGCCACGGCCTCGCTGAGGATCACCGAGGTCCGCTACCAGGACCTCGCGTACCACGGTGAGCTGGACCCGGTCCGCACCCTGGACCTCACCCGCCCCACCGGCAACCGCGGCTGACCGCCCGGCCGGGCCCCGGAGCCGTCGCCCGGGGCCCGGCCCGCCGCCTCAGTCCGCGGCCCGCAGCGCCTCGCCCAGGATCTCCGCGCCCTCCTCCGCCTCGGCGATGGTGAGCGAGAGCGGTGGCGCGATCCGCAGCACGCTGGTGTTGTGGCCGCCGCCCTTGCCGACGAGCAGGCCGCCCTCGCGGGCCGCCTCGAGCACCGCCGAGGTGGCCGCCGGGTCGGCCTCGTCGGTGCCGGGCCGCACCAGTTCGATGCCGATCATCAGCCCCCGGCCGCGCACCTCGCGCACCCGCTCGCACCCGGCGCCGACCGCCCGCAGCCGCTCGATCAGCAGACCGCCGACGCGCCGGGCGTTGCCCTGGAGGTCGTGCTCCAGGAGGTACGAGAGGTTGGCCAGCCCGGCCGCCATCGTGACCGGTGAACCGCCGAAGGTGGAGATGGAGTTGGCGTCCAGGCAGTTCATGACCTCGGCGCGGGCCACGACGCCGCCGACCGACATCCCGTTGCCGATGCCCTTGGCGAAGGTGAGGATGTCCGGCGGCCCGTTCGCGCCGTGCGCCTGCCAGCCCCAGAAGTGGTCGCCGGTGCGGCCCCAGCCGGTCTGCACCTCGTCGGAGATCCACAGCACCCCGTGCCGGTCCAGGACCCGCCGGAACGCCGCGTACAGCCCGTCCGGCGGCGACGTGAACCCACCGACGCCCTGGACCGGTTCGGCGATCAGCGCCGCCGGGGGCCGGGTGTGCCCGAGCAGGTCCTCCAGGTCGGCGACGCACGCCTCGGTGAACTCGGCGTCGCCCAGATGCGCGTAGGGGCCCCGGGTGCGGACGCCGCCGTGCACGTAGAGCGTCTGGAGCGGCGACAGGCCGGTCGTCGACCAGGCGTTGTTGCCGGTGATGGAGACCGCGGAGAAGGACCTGCCGTGGTAGCTGTTGCGCATCGCGAGGATCTGGTTCGACCCGCGGTACGCGGTGGCGAGCAGCAGCGCCGTGTCGTTGGCCTCGGTGCCGGAGGTGGTGAAGAAGACCCGGGCGTCCGGGATGCCGGAGAGCGCGGCGACCCGTTCGGCCAGTTCGACCATCGGCCGGTTGAGGTAGAGCGTGGAGCTGTGGATGATCCGGCCGGCCTGCTCGGCGACCGCCTTGGTGACCTCGGGCAGGGCGTGGGCGGTCATGGTGGTGAGGATGCCGCCGAAGAAGTCGAGGTAGCGCCTGCCGTCGGCGTCCCAGACGTACCGGCCCTCGCCGTGGGTGATCTCCAGGGGCCGCTTGTAGTAGAGGGCCAGCCAGTCGGGCAGGACGGCGAGGTGGCGGTGGTGGAGGCTGCTCACGGCTCCACCAGTCCGTCGTAGGCGTCGGGGCGGCGGTCCCGGTAGAAGGCCCACTGCTGCCTGACCTCGTCGATGAGCCCGAAGTCGAGGTCCCGTACGACGAGTTCGTCCTCCTTGTCACCGGCGACGTCGCCGACGAACTGCCCCCGGGGGTCGACGAAGTAGCTGGTCCCGTAGAAGTCGTTGTCGCCGTACTCCTCCTGGCCGACGCGGTTGATCGCGGCGACGAAGTACTCGTTGGCGACGGCCGCGGCAGGCTGTTCCAGCTGCCAGAGGTAGGCGGAGAGGCCGCGCGAGGTGGCGGACGGGTTGTACACCAACTGGGCACCGTTGAGGCCGAGTTGGCGCCACCCCTCGGGGAAGTGCCGGTCGTAGCAGATGTAGACGCCGACCCGGCCGACGGCGGTGTCGAAGACCGGCCAGCCGACGTTTCCGGGCTTGAAGTAGTACTTCTCCCAGAAGCCCTTGACCTGCGGGATGTGGTGCTTGCGGTACTTGCCGAGGTAGGAGCCGTCGGCGTCGATCACCGCGGCGG
Source organism: Streptomyces sp. NPDC015144 (assembly GCF_043079735.1). Classification (NCBI taxonomy): domain Bacteria; kingdom Bacillati; phylum Actinomycetota; class Actinomycetes; order Kitasatosporales; family Streptomycetaceae; genus Streptomyces; species Streptomyces sp. NPDC015144. The sequence continues at coordinate 25,376 of NZ_JBIBUU010000012.1, forward strand.
TGTTGTAGTAGAAGCCGGACTGCTCGAGCTCGAAGACCGGGACGACGATCACCATGCCGGTCTCGCGGGCCAGGTCCCGCATCCGGCTGACGGTGGGCCCGTCCGGGACGGCCTCGGCCCAGCGGTAGTGCTCGGCCTCCTGCACCTGGCAGAAGTAGGGGGCGTTGAACACCTCCTGGAAACCGATGATCTTCGCGCCCTGCCGGGCGGCCTCGCGGGCATGTTCCTCATGCTTGGCGATCATGGATTCGGTGTCGCCGGTCCAGGTCGCCTGGACGAGGGCGGCGCGAACGACTGGGGACATGAGCTGCTCCTTCGACGCGGCGTCAGAGAGCCTCAACGCGTTTCTACGCCCGTAGACACGTGCGTAGAGGAGAACGTAAGCCCCGCCACACAGCGGGGCAAGACCATCGCCGCGAACCGGCGGAGTCGATCATGTTTCACACCCGTGCGGTCCACACGCGCGCCCCGCCCCGCTCCCGGTCCGCGACCGCCGGGCACCGATTTGTATTCTCGGCCGCAGCCCCGTTTCGAACGGGATCTGCGAGAGGATCCACCATGACCAGCGAGCCGACCCCCGACAGCCTGTCCGGGCTCCTCGAACGGGCCCGCCAGGACCACCGCGACCTGGTGGCGCTCGGGCTCTCGCTCGATCTGACCCGGGGCAAGCCCTCCCCCGCCCAGCTGGACCTCTCCGAGGAGCTGCTGGCCCTGCCCGGCGTCGGCCGGCACACCGCCCCCGACGGCACGGACGTACGCAACTACGGCGGGCTCCAGGGGCTGCCCGAGCTGCGGGAGATCTTCGCCGGGGTGCTCCAGGTCCCGGCCGGCCAGTTGCTCGCGGCCGGGAACTCCAGCCTGGAGCTGATGCACGACTGCCTGGTGCACGCGCTGCTGAGCGTGGTGCCCGGCGCGGAATCGCGGTGGGTCGACCAGGAGCGGATCGCGTTCCTGTGCCCGGTGCCCGGCTACGACCGGCACTTCGCGCTCTGCGAGCGGTTCGGGATCGACATGATCCAGGTCCCGATGACCGCCGAGGGCCCGGACATGGACGTCGTCGAACGGCTCGTCGCCGAGGACCCCGCGATCAAGGGCATCTGGTGCGTGCCGAAGTACAGCAACCCGGACGGGGTCTGCTACAGCGACGCGACCGTGGCCCGGCTCGCCGCGATGGAGACCGCCGCCCCCGACTTCCGGATCTTCTGGGACAACGCCTACGCCGCCCACCACCTCACCGACGAGCCGGTCGCGATCGCCGACCTGCTCGCCGCCTGCGCCGGGGCCGGCCACCCGGACCGGGTCTTCGTCTTCGGCTCCACCTCGAAGATCACCGCAGCCGGCGCGGGTGTCGCGTTCTTCGGCTCGTCCCCGGCCAACCTGGAGTGGCTGCTCGGCAACAACGCGAAGCGGTCGATCGGCCCCGACAAGGTGAACCAGCTGCGGCACCTGATGTTCCTGCGCGACGCCGACGGGGTGCGCTACCACATGGAGCGCCAGCGCGCCCTGCTCCAGCCCAAGTTCGAGGCGGTGGCCCGGATCCTTGAGTCGGAGCTGGGCGGCACCGGGCTGGCGTCCTGGACCTCGCCCAAGGGCGGCTACTTCGTCACCCTGGAGGTGCCGGACGGCTGCGCGCGGGAGGTCGTGCGCCGGGCCGCCGAGGCGGGCATCGTGCTGACGCCGGCCGGCGCCACCCACCCCTACGGGGACGACCCGCGCGACGCCGTCATCCGGATCGCGCCCAGCTACCCCGGGCTCACGGAGGTGGAGCGGGCGATCGAGGGGCTGACCGTCTGCGTGCGCCTGGTGGGGTACGAGCAGCGGGCCCGCTGAGGGCTGCGGGGCACGGATCGCCCCACCCCCTTCCCGTCAACTCCCGCCACATCGCTCCCCGTTCGAGTGGTGTGCGGTGTTCCGCGGAGTTTCCGGGGCGGTCTGGGCAGTTGTCCCAGGGGACCTGAACCGGAAGAAGGGGAAGTGGTGGGACTGTCACGCGATCTCGGGGGCGCCATCAGCGAGGGGCCGACACCGGCCGACGCTGCGGGCGCTCCCGCCCTGCCGTATCCGAGCGGCTGGGCGGCACTGGCGTTCTCCGACGAGCTACGGCCGGGCACCGTGCTCACCCGGCCCCTGGCCGGCGAGGACGTGGTGCTGTACCGGCTCGGCTCGGGCGCGGTGCGGGCCATCCGTCCGTACTGCCCGCATCTGGGCGCCCATCTGGGCCTCGCGAAGGTCGAGGGGGACGACCTGGTCTGCCCCTTCCACTTCTTCGCCTTCGGCCCGGACGGCGCCTGTGTGCGCACCGGGTACGACACCGCCCCGCCGAGATCGCCGCTGTCGCGGCTGCCGGTGATGGAGGTGAACGGCGCGGTGTTCGTCTGGCGGCACCACGACGGCCGGGATCCGGACTGGTCGATTCCCGAGTGGCATGTGATCGGCCACCGGCCCTCGCGCAGCGCGGCCTGGGAACTGGCCGGAAACGTCCAGGAGGTCATCGAGAACTCGGTGGACCTCGGGCACTTCGCCACCCTGCACGGCTGGAAGAGGGCCGAGATCGGCGGCCCGGTGGAGTACGAGGACGCGAAGTTCCACGTCTCGATGCGCGCCCATGAATCGGCGCCGATGCTGGGCGACTTCGTCGTCCATGTGGAGGTGGACGGCTACGGGCTGGGCTGCCTGCACGCCGATGTGCACACGCCCCGGCTGGGGCTGCGGATGTGCACCATGGTGCTGCCGACGGCGATCGCGCCCAACCGGATGCAGTTCCGGCAGCTCAACCGGATCGCCTTCGACGAGCCGTCCCGGCTGCCCGGCCCGCTGGCGCGCACGGTGAGCCGGACCGCGGCCCGGCTGCTGGACCGTGCCGTCTTCCGGTCCAGCTGCGAGTTCACCGCCGCCGACTTCCCGATCTGGCACCACAAGCAGTACCGGCAGCCGCCCCGGCTGGCCTCCGGTGACGGTCCGATCGGCCCGTTCCGCCGCTGGGCCCGCCGGTTCTACCCGGAATCGACGGACGGCGGCCGGACGACCCTGATCGAGCAGTCGAACGGGGTCGAGGTGCCCTGAGACCGGCGCGGTGGGCCCCGGTTCCCGACGTACGGGGAGCCGGGGCCCACCGCTGTCCGGTCCTCCGCTATCCGGCCAGGGGGACCGCGTCCGGTTCCGGGGCGCAGCGGGCGAGGATCTCGTCCATCGAGAGCCCCAGCGCGCCGGCCAGGGCCGCGACCGTGAAGAAGGCCGGGGTGGGGGCGCGGCCCGTCTCGATCTTGCGCAGTGTCTCGGCGGAGATTCCGGCGTCCGCCGCGATCTCGACCATGCTGCGGCCACCGCGCGCCTCGCGCAGCAGCTCGCCGAGGCGTTCGCCGCGACGGCGCTCTTCCGGGGTCAGGGGGGTGCGGACCATGCCGTCATTCTAATACCGCTTCGACCGGTATAGTAATTGGCATGGTGCAACTCAAGACGGACACATCCATCGATGCCATGCGCGAGACCGGCCGGGTCGTGGCGCGGCTCCTGACCGCCGTACGGGAGGCGGCGGCGGTCGGCGTGTCGCTGCGGGAGCTGGACGAGGTGGCGCGCGGGGTGCTGCGGGAGGCGGGCGCGGGCTCGCCGTTCCTGAACTACCGGCCGCACTTCGCCCCCACCCCCTTCCCCGCCGTGATCTGCGCGTCGGTCAACGACGCCATCGTCCACGGCATCCCGACCGACCAGCGGCTGCGCGACGGCGACCTGGTGAGCATCGACGCGGGCGCGAAGCTGGACGGCTGGGCGGGCGACTCGGCGATCAGCTTCACCGTGGGCCGGGCACGGCCCGCCGACACCCGGCTGGTCGACACGGCCTTCGAGGCTCTGGAGGCGGGCATCGCGGCGGCGGTCGTCGGCAACCGGATCGGCGACATCGCCCACGCCATCGGCACGGTCTGCCGAGGCGCCGGGTACGGCATCCCCGAGGGGTTCGGCGGGCACGGCATCGGCCGGGAGATGCACGAGGACCCGGCCGTCCCCAACGAGGGACGGCCGGGCCGGGGCATGCGGCTGCGCCACGGGATGGTGCTGGCGATCGAGCCGATGCTGATCGGCGGCGGAAAGGACGAGTACTACCCGGACCGGGACGGCTGGACACTGCGCACCACCGACGGCAGCCGCGCCGCGCACGCCGAGCACACGGTGGCGATCACCGACGACGGCCCGCGCGTTCTCACCGCCCTGTGACCGTTCCCGCCCTCAGTTGTTCTGGAGGAACTGCTTGGCGAGGGCGTCCCCGGCGGTGACGGCGGCGCTGTGGCTCTCGATCGGCGACACCTGGGAGTTCTTGAACAGGATGTACGTGACGCCGGAGTCGACCCCGCCGGTCTCCGGGTCCGGGTCGATCCCGAGGGCCTTGGCGGTGGCGTAGGACGCCTCGCCGATGATCTGGCTGGGGCCGGTGTCGCCGACGACCGCGTACTCGACCTTGTTGTTGTAGATCACGGCGACGACACCGCCGCCCTTGATCCCCGAGTCGCCGTACTTCCAGATGCTGCTGGCGCTGGGGACGACGACGTACGGCAGCTTCTCGGCGTTCAGCGGCTTTCCGGCGGAGGTCTCGAACGCCGTCCCGTTCTGGAACCACGGGTCGGTGTTCTCGTTGCAGGCGGTGGTGATCTCGCCGTCGCAGTCGATGTCCATGTCGGCCTTCCAGAACACGGCGCCGTTCTTGCCGCAGACCGGGATGGTCGCCGATGTCTCCTCGTCCGTACGGTACTTGCCGTTGGAGATCTGCGAGCAGGAGGTCACCTTGGCCAGCAGGTCGGCCGCGCTGACGGTGCCTTCCTTGATCCCCGGGCCGGCGTGGGCCGCGGGGGCCATGGCGGCGGCGCCGAGCAGGACGGCGGCGGAGGTGGCGGCGAGGGCGAGCGTTCGAGTACGCACAGTGGGGGGACCTTTCAATAGGAAAGTTTCCTTACCGACCGGCTCAACATGGCCCCGACCGGCCGCCACCGTCAAGACCGAGGGGCCGGTTCCGCGTGTGTCAACGCCCGGAACCGGCCCCTTACACAGGGTGATGACGGACCGTCAGGGCCGTCCGGACGGCTTCACGACCATCGCCGATCCGCCGCCCCGGCGGACCTTCTCCGCGGCCGCCAGCCACCGCCCGTCCGGCAGCCGTTGGACGCCCGTGGCCGCCCCGATCTCCGGATTGAGCTTGAAGGCGTGGCCCAGCGACTCCAGTCGTGCCCGGAGCGGGCTGTTCCACAGCTCCGGTTCGAGCTCCGTCGTCGGCGCGTTGCGCTGGCTGGCGCGCGGCGCGGCGATGGCGTCGACCAGGGGGAGCCCCCGGTCGACGGTGCCGATCAGCGACTGGAGCACCGTCGTGATGATCGTGGCGCCGCCGGGCGAGCCCAGGGCCAGCACCGGCCTGCCGTGCTTCAGCACGATCGTCGGCGAGATGGACGAGCGCGGCCGCTTGCCCGGACCGGGCAGGTTCGGGTCGTGCACCGCGGGGTCGGCGGGCGCGAACGAGAAGTCCGTCAGCTCGTTGTTGAGCAGGAAGCCGCGCCCCGGCACGGTGATGCCGCTGCCGCCGGTCTGCTCGATCGTCAGCGTGTAGGCGACGACGTTGCCCCACTTGTCGGCCACGGTCAGATGGGTGGTGTTCTCCCCCTCGTACGTGGTCGGGGCGGCCTTGCCACCGGTCGCGCAGTCGGCCGGGTGGCGCGGGTCGCCCGGGGCGAGCGGGCTGGTCAGCACCGCGTCGTCCTTGATCAGGCAGGCCCGCGCGTCGGCGAACCGCCGGCTCAGCAGCTCCCGGGTCGGTACGTTCTCGAAGGCCGGGTCGCCCACCCAGCGTCCCCGGTCCGCGAACGCGATCCGGCTGGCCTCGATGTAGCGGTGCAGGTACTGGGTCTCGCTCAGCTTCGAGACGTCGGTGGACTCCAGGATGTTGAGCGCCTCGCCGACGGTCGTGCCGCCGGAGGAGGAGGGGGCCATGCCGTAGACGTCGAGTCCCCGGTAGTCGACCCTGGTCGGCGTCCGGCGCAACGCCCGGTAGGAGCGCAGGTCCTTCGCGGTGAGGTCACCGGCGCGCACGACCCGGGTGGCCTTCGGGTCGACGGGCGGTCTGCGGACGGTCCGTACGATGTCGTCGGCCAGCTCGCCCCGGTACAGGGCGTCGACGCCCTCGCGCCCCACCTGCTCGTAGGTGCGGGCGAGGTCGGGGTTCTTGAATCGGGAGCCGACCACCGGCAGGTCACCGCCGGGCAGGAAGAGCTTCCGGGTCGCGGGGAAGTCGGCGAACCTGGCCCGGTTGCCCTCGGTCTGCGAGCGGAACGTTTCGTCGACGACGAAGCCGTCCCTGGCGAGCCGTTCCGCCGGCTTCAGGACCTGCCGCAGCGGCTTCCTGCCCCAGCTCCTGAGCGCGGTGTCCCAGGTGGCCGGGGTGCCGGGGGTGCCCACGGCGAGCCCGCTGGTCACGGCCTCGTCGAAGGAGAGCGGCTTGCCGTTCTCCAGGAAGAGCGAGGAGTCGGCGCCGAGCGGGGCGGTCTCCCGGCCGTCGATCGTCTCCACGGTGCGCCGGGCGGCGTCGTAGTAGACGAAGTAGCCGCCTCCGCCGAGGCCGGCCGAGTAGGGCTCGGTCACACCGAGCGCGGCGGCGGTCGCCACCGCCGCGTCCACCGCGTTTCCGCCCTTGCGCAGCACCTCGATACCGGCCGCCGAGGCGTCCGCGTCGACGCTGGCCACCGCACCTCCGTACCCCACCGCGACGGGCGACTTGGGCGGTGCCTCGGGCGCCCGCGCGGACGCGGCCGGGGTCGCGGCGACAACGGCGACGACAGTGGCGAGAACGGCGGTTAAGGACACATTTCGCGCGATGGAACGTCTCATGCGCACCTCCAGTGCGGGATCGTCCGCGCAGGGTATCGCCGGGCCCGCCGCCCCGTCAGGTCCGCCGTTCCCACGTTTCCCGGTGCCCGCTAACATGCCCGCCCATGAGTGACGACGTACGCAACATCGTGCTGGGCGTGATAGCCGCCGGCGTCAGTGCCGCGCTCGGCTGGATCGCCCGCACCTACCTCTGGCGCCGCAGACTCCGCCGCAAGCAGGCGTTCTTCGGGCTGCCGGGCAACTCCGAGTGCCTGCTCGTCGTCAACCGTGACGCGGGCGGCGACGGTTCCGTCCACCGCCACGACGTCTTCGCCCTGCTGGAGCTCTCCGCCCTCATCAAGGACTGCTCGGCGCACGCCCAGATCCTCTCCCACGACGTCGCCCAGCAGGGCTTCGGCGAACGCACCGAGTTCTGTGTCGGCGGGCCGGTCTCCAACCGCCGGATGGCCGCCCATCTGCATTCGCTGCTGCCCGGCGTGAAGGTGAACACCGACCCCGCGCCCGGCCCCGACCGCAACGCCTTCCAGATCGGCTCGGAGCGCTACCGGGTCGAGAAGGGGGTGGCCGAGTACGTACTGCTCGCCCGGCTGACGGCCGGTCAGGACGCCCGCCCGGTCTTCCTCTTCTGCGGCCAGCAGGCCATCACCAACCAGGCCGCCTCCCGCTACCTCTCCCGCAACTACGAGAAGCTGGCCCGCAAGCACGGCAACAACAGCTTCTGCCTGCTGCTGAAGGTGGTCAACTCCCAGGCGTACGGCCCCGACGTGGTCGAGCTGGTCGCCGACGTGACCCGCGCCGCCCAGTCCCCCGCCCCGGCCCCGCGCAACTCCCACCGGGCCCCCTGAGATCCGCCCGTTCCGGTCCGGCGCACCGCCGGGCCGGGGCGCGGGCTCAGGCCCGGCGCAGCCGGGACCGACCCGCCTCGAGCACGGCACCGACCTCCCGCAGCCGCAGCGGGCGGGCCAGCAGGGCGACCGTGAGCAGCAGGACGACCGCGCCCGCGCCCAGCGCCGCGAAGTCCCCGGCCCCGGCGCAGGACCGTGCGGCCAGATGGCCGAACAGCCCGCCGGGGACCGCCGCCGCCACGAGGCGGAGCTGCGCCCCCAGCGCGGCCGAGCGCAGCGGCGGGGCCCCGGCGCCGAGCCTGCGGTGCAGCACGTACCCGGTGACGGCGAAGCCCGCGAACAGCGCCACGGTGTATCCCCCGGCCATGCCCGTGACGGCCCAGCGGGCCGGCAGCAGCAGATACGCGGCGGCCGCGAGCCCCGCGTTGAGCGCGGCGATCACCAGGTTGAGGAGGAAGGGCGTGCGGGTGTCGCCCATCGCGTAGAAGGCGCGGGAGAGCACGTACTGCCCCGAGTAGGCGACGAGCCCGGGGGCGAACGCCATGGTCATGCCCGCCAGCACGGCGATGTCCGCGTCCCCGGTCCGCCCGTACCCGTAGACCGCGCCCATCGCCCAGGGGGCCAGCGCGAGAAGCAGGGCCGTCGCGGGTATCACCAGCGCGGCCGAGGTGCGCAGGGCGTAGGAGACGTCGCGGCGCAGCCCCGGGAGGTCCTGGTCGGCGGCGGCGCGGCTCATCCGGGGCATCAGCGCGGTCATCAGGGAGACGGTCACGATGCCGTGCGGGACGACCCACAGCTGGAAGGCGTAGCTGTACGCGGTGTATCCGGCACCGCCCGCGAGTCCCTGCTCCTCGGCGCGCAGGCCGACGGTGGTGGAGAGCCGGGTCACCACCCAGTAGGCGATCTGGTTGGTGAGCACCAGCGCGACCAGCCACCCCGCCGCGCGCAGCGGCCGGGTGAGACCGCTGCCGCGCCAGTCGAACCGGGGCCGCCAGCGGAACTCCGCGGCGCGCAGCGCGGGCAGCAGGGCGAGGGTCTGCACGGCGATCCCGGCGGTCGTGCCCCAGCCGAGCAGCCGGGCCCGTTCCGGGGTGAGCGCTCCGTCCGAGCCCGCCACGACGGCCAGATAGAGGCCGAACACCCCGATGACGACGAGGTTGTTGAGGACGGGGGTCCACATCATCGCGCCGAACCGGTCGCGGGCGTTGAGGACCTGGCCGAGGAGGGTGAACAGCCCGTAGAAGAGGATCTGCGGCAGGCAGTACCGGGCCAGGGCGATGGTCATGCCGGCCTGCTCGCCGTCGTAGCCGGGGGCGTACACCTCGACGATCCAGGGGGCGGCGAGGACCGTGAGGCCGGTGAGGGCGAGGAGGCCGACGGTGCACAGGGTGAGGAGCCGGTCGGTGTAGGCGGCCCCGCCGTCGGCGTGCCGCTTGGCCGCGCGGACCAGCTCGGGAACGAAGACGGCGTTGAGGGCGCCGCCGATGAGCAGGGTGTAGAGGATGTTGGGGACGGTGTTGGCGACGTTGTACCCGTCGGCCCGGAGCCCGGTGCCGAGCGCGGCGACGACGACCGCGGACCGGAGGAAGCCGGTCGCCCGGGAGACGAGGGATCCGGCCGCCATGACGGCGCCGTCACGCACCGCCGATCGGGGCGCCCGGGTCGCCGCCCCCGTACCGCTCGCCGTTCCACCCACCGTTGTGTCCCCCGCCCCGCGGCCGTCCGGTCCGGCGTGGAGGGTATCCGGCCGACGACATGCGCATGAGCGGCGGGGCGACCGGGGCGGGCTCCGGACGGGCGGGGGTGGTGCCGGACTTCGTGATGTACGACACATTTCACAGATTTCGGCTGAATTTGCGAAACCTGGGCGCCTGACCGGGGGCTCTTCCTCTGTGAGAAACAATGCCTTGGAGGTATTTCCGTTGTTCGCTGTACGCCGTACCGCCCCGCTCGGCCGCCCGGTCCGGCTCTCCCTGGTCGCCGGTTCCGCGGTGCTCGGATCCCTGCTCACCGCCTGTTCCGGGGCGGCCGCGTCGGACTCGGCGAAGGACGGCGACCCGGCCGCCCGGAAGGCGCGGATCTCGGTGAACCTGAGCGGTGACCGGGCCGTCCCGGGCACGCCGGTCAAGGTGACGCTCGACAGCGGGAAGCTGACGGCGGTCACGGTGAGCGCGGACGGCGGCGCGGCGCTGACCGGCCGGATATCCGCCGACGGGCGGACCTGGACGTCCGAGCGCCCGGCCGCCCCCGGCACCACGTACGGGATCGAGGCGAGGACCGCGCAGGGCGGCAGCGCGAAGGCCGGGTTCACCACCACCGCCGCGCAGAAGGTCAACAAGCTGACGCTGGCCCCCGGCAAGAACACCACGGTCGGGATCGCCCAGCCGCTGTCGATCGTCTTCGACAACCCGGTCAAGGACCGGGCGGCCGTCGAGAAGGCCCTGAAGGTCTCCACCTCGAACCACACCGAGGGTTCCTGGGGCTGGCTCCAGGACTACTCCGGCAAGGACCGCGTCGACTGGCGGCCCAAGGAGTACTGGAAGTCCGGTACGAAGGTCACGCTCGACGCCGATCTCAACGGCGTCGACTCCGGACCCTCCGGCGGCTGGTTCGTCCGCGACTACCGGACCACCTTCACGATCGGCGCCGAGCAGGTCGTGAAGGTGGACCTCGACCGGCACCGGCTGGCGCTGCGGCGGGACGGCAGGACCGTGCTGGACGTGCCCATGTCGGCCGGTACCCCCGGCGGCGAGAAGGCGTCCTGGCGCGGCACGGCCGTGCTGATGTCCAAGGAGGGCACGATCAACATGCGCTCCGAGACGGTCGGCCTCGGCGACGCCTACGACAAGATGGTCGACTACTCGATGCGGCTGACCTGGTCCGGGATGTACGCCCACGCCGCGCCGTGGAACGCGGCCTACTTCGGTGTGGCCAACCGGAGTTCGGGCTGTGTCGGGATGAGCGACGCGAACGCCGGTGCGCTGTACGGGCAGGTGCGGGCAGGCGACCCGTTCGAGATCACCGGCGCGGACGCCAAGGGCACCGTGGCCGAGGGCAACGGCTACGGGGCGTGGAACGTGTCGTGGGCCGACTGGCAGGCGAAGAGCGCCCTGTAGGACGGTCGCGGGAGGCCGGTGCCCCGGGCGGCGGTGCGAGGGGAACCGCTGCCTTCCCCACCGGCGCACCGGTGCTCCGGCGGGAAGGCAGCTGGTCGAGCACCGCCCGGCCGGCGCAGCTGACCTTCTTCTCGCCCGGGAAGGCCCGGTGCACGGGCCCGTCGTCCCGTACGAGAAGTGATCACCGGCTGCTGCCGGGCGGGCACCGCTCTGCTGGGACCGCCTCGCGGCGGCCCCGGCTACTGCGCCCCCGGCAGCAGCGTTCCCGGTTCGGCCGGTGCGATCTCCACGGCCTTCATCTTCGGATTGCGCCGTTCCCGCTTGGCCACCCAGGTCGCGAACCAGGAGAGCAGCATGCACATCCCGATGTAGATCGGTGAGATCACCATCACCACCGGGATGAAGGGAAGATCGTAGTCGAGGTTGGACGCGATGAGCTTGCCCGCGTGCAGAAATTCCTCGTACGTGATCAGGAAGCCGAGCGAGGTGTCCTTCAGCGCGACGACCAACTGGCTGATGATCGTGGGCAGCATGGCGCGCACCGCCTGCGGGGCCAGCACGAAGGTGGTGACCTGCGTCTTGCGCATGCCGAGGGCGTACGCGGCCTCGCCCTGGCCGCGCTCCACCGAGTTGATCCCGGCGCGGAAGACCTCGGCGAGCACCGAGCCGTTGTACAGGGTCAGCCCGGTGACCAGGGCGGGCAGCGGCTGCACCTTCAGCGCCACGAAGATGAAGAAGATCATCACCAGTACGGGCATGGCCCGGAAGAACTCGACGAGCACCGTCGCGATCCAGCGCACCACCCGGTGCACGGAGAGCCGGCCGACCGCGAGGACGGCGCCGAGCAGCAGCGAGAGCACCGCCGCGTACGCGAACGCCTTGAGGGTGTTGCCCAGCCCCCGCAGCAGCAGTTCCTGGATGCCCTTGTACTCGAAGGGGGCCCATTTGGCGGCGGTGAACTGCCCGGTGTCGACGAGCAGGTAGACCACCCAGCCGATCAGGGCGAGGATCAGGACCGTCGCGGCGATCCCGTAGACCCGGTGGCGCTTGCGGGTGGCCGGGCCCGGGATGTCGTAGAGGGCGGTGGCCGCGGGTGCGGTGCGGGTGGTCATCGGGCGACTCCCCAGCGCTTCTCCAGCACGTTGAAGAGCGCGCTGATGGACAGGGTGATGATCAGGTAGCCGACGGCGATCCAGACGAACGACCAGATGATGCTGTAGCCCAGTTCGTTGAGGGTCTTGTAGGTGCCGAGCAGTTCGGTGACGCTGAACGCTCCCGCGATCGCCGAGTTCTTGGCCAGGGCGATGAGGGTGGAGCCGACCGGGGGGATCACCGTCCGGAACGCCTGCGGCAGGACCACCGTGCTCAGCGTCTGGCCGAACGTCATGCCCAGGCTGCGCGCGGCCTCCCCCTGTCCCGTCGGCACGGTGTTGATGCCCGAGCGCAGCACCTCGCAGATGAACGCGGAGGTGTAGCAGCCGAGCGCGAGGACCGCGAAGACCTTGAAGGGCAGGACGAGGCCGAACCGGGGCAGTCCGAGCAGAACCGCGAAGAACAGCAGGGTCAGCGGGGTGTTGCGCAGCACCGTCACCCAGACCGTGCCGATCACCCGCAGCGAGCCGACCGGGGCGACCCGGAAGGAGGCCATCAGGAAGCCGAGGGCCAGGGCCAGGGCCGAGGAGTAGACGGTCAGTTCGACCGTGCCCAGGAAGCCCTTGCCGTAGAGCGAGAAGTTGTCGGTGAGTACGTTCATGTTCGTTGCCCGCCCCTCAGGCGGCCGGATAGCGGTCGATGGGCGGCGGCTTCGGCGCGGGCACCCCGGACAGGCCGAGCGTGGCCTCGAACGCCTTCTTCCAGTTGCCGTTCTTCTGGTTGGCCTCCAGCGCGTCGTCGAGCGCGAACCGCAGCGCGTTGTCGCTGCGCGGGACTCCGATGCCGTACGGCTCCTGGGAGAACGGTTTGCCCACGACCTTCATCTCGTCGGGCGCCTTGGCCGCGAAGCCCAGCAGGATGGCGTCGTCGGTGGTGACGGCGTCGACCTGGTAGGTGAGCAGGTTGTCGACGCAGATCGAGTAGGTGTCGTAGGAGACCAGGATCGCCTTCGGGAAGTCGGCGGCGATGCGCTGGTACGGGGTCGACCCGGCGGCCGAGCAGACGGTCTTCCCGTCCAGGTCCTGCGGCCCGTCGATGCCGTGCTCGTCGGTGCGGACCAGCAGGCCCTGGCCGGCCATGTAGTAGGGGCCGGCGAAGCCGACGAGCTTCTTGCGCATGGCGTTGATGGTGTAGGTGCCGACGTAGTAGTCGATCTGCCCGTTCTGCAGCGCCGTCTCGCGGTTGGCGGAGGCGATGGTGCGGAAGCGGATCGACTTCGGGTCGAAGCCGAGCGAGGCCGACATCATCCGGGCGATCTCGATGTCGAAGCCGGAGTAGACGCCGGTGGCCGGGTCCTTCTCGCCCAGGTAGGGCTGGTCCTCCTTGGCGCCGACCCGGAGGTAGCCGCGCTTCCTCGCATTCGTCCAGGTCGGCGAGGCGGGCAGCCGGAAGGCGGTGTCGACCCGGTACACCGGGAGCTGGTCGGGCCTGGGGCCCTTCACCGGCGGGCTGCCCTCCTTGCCGCAGGCGGCGGCGAGCGCGGCCAGCAGAAGAGCGGAGCAGACGGCCAGGACTTTTCTCGTACGCAACACGGTACGCAACCCCCCGTCAGTGCTTGAGGATCTTGGACAGGAAGTCCTTGGCGCGCTCGCTCTCCGGAGCGGTGAAGAACGCCTCGGGGGTGCGGTCCTCGACGATGCGTCCGTCGGCCATGAAGACCACGCGGTTGGCGGCGGACCGGGCGAAGCCCATCTCGTGCGTGACGACGACCATGGTCATCCCGTCCCGGGCGAGCTGCTGCATCACCTCCAGCACCTCGTTGATCATCTCTGGGTCGAGCGCCGAGGTGGGCTCGTCGAAGAGCAGAGCCTTGGGGTCCATGGCGAGGGCGCGGGCGATGGCGACGCGCTGCTGCTGGCCGCCGGAGAGCTGGGCGGGAAACTTGTCGGCGTGCGCGGCGAGTCCGACCCGTTCCAGCAGTTCACGGGAGCGCCGGTCGGCCTCGTCCTTCTTCCGCTTGCGGACCTTGAGCTGGGCGAGCGAGACATTGGCGAGCACGGTGCGGTGCGCGAACAGGTTGAACGACTGGAAGACCATGCCCACTTCGGCCCGGAGCTCGGCCAGGCCCCTGCCCTCCTCGGGAAGAGGTCTGCCGTCGATCGCGATCCGGCCGGACTCGATCGTCTCCAGCCGGTTGATGGTCCGGCAGAGCGTCGACTTGCCGGATCCCGAGGGGCCGATGACCACCACCACCTCCCCGCGGCCCACGGTGAGATTGATGTCCCGCAGTACGTGCAACTGCCCGTAGTACTTGTTGACGTCCCGCAGTTCGATCAACGGATCGACGGCCATACGCTGCCCTACCCACTTTTCTCCGTACCGAGGTCAGCGCAAACTATCCAGCCCGAAAAGGGACTTCGCCCCCGACACGCATAAACAGGCCATAAGGCGTCTTATGTGCTTGTCTTCGCATGCCTGCCGAAAATGACGGGACGGACCTCAGCCTTCGGCGGATTCCGAGTACACCTGCGAGAGCTCCGGGCTGCCCGCCATCGCCCACTCCAGCCCGGCCCCGACCACGTCGATCTCCCGCCCGGAGGCCAGCCGCACCACGGGCTGCCCACCGGGCCGGATCCCCCAGACCGCGCCGGGGACGGTCCGCACCAGGACCGTCCCGAGGTACAGCCCGGCGTCGTTGCCCAGCCAGGGCAGCTCCTCCGGGTCGTCGCGCCAGCGCGGCGGTAGCTGGTCGAGCGCCGCCAACGACGCCGGGCTGTCGTCCAGTCGGAGCCCGCGCTGCTCCGCCCGGACCCGGAGCAGCTCGCACTCGGCGAGGAGTTCCGCCACCCCGTCGGGGTCGTCCGCGAACGCGGCGGCGAGCCCCGCCTCCTCCACCTTGCCGTGCCGCTTACGCCAGTTGTCCAGGAAAGGGATGTTCATGCCACTCAGGGTCGCACTCCGGCCGCACCGGACACCACAGGGCGCGCGGCCCGACGTCCCCGTACCGGGGTGCGGGGACGGGCGGCCCCGGAGGTGGAGGCGGAACGTTCCGGGCTGGTACCTTCGTGCGCATGTCCAGCCCCGAATCCGACAGAGGCTAGGGCCTTTCGTTTGGATCAGGCCGGATCAGTGAGCGGGATCCGGTGCGTGCGATCGCAAGGCGGAGGAGGGAGTCGACGCGGAGCGTCGGCGACCGACGACAACGCGGCGAGCGTGCGCACCGGGGCACGCGAGCCCGGCATGATCCAAACGAAAGGCCCTCACCACCGGTCCGCCGGTGGCCGATCCGCTGTCGCCAGGCCATCGCCGCAGGACCACCTCCGTGTGGGCCCGCGTTCCTCCCGTGCGCATCCGCCGGGTCACGTCCGTGAACGTTCCGGACGTTCTTCCGCGTTGCCGTCCCGTTCCCTCGGGGCGGGTGCGGGCCCACACCCCTGTTCGGTCCCTCCGTCGGTCTTCCATGGGGTTTCTTCATGCCATTCGCCGTATACGCGCTCGGGCTCGCCGTCTTCGCCCAGGGCACGTCCGAGTTCATGCTGTCCGGTCTGCTCTCGGACATCGCCACCGACCTGCACGTGTCCATCCCCGCCGCGGGGCTGCTGACCTCAGCCTTCGCGGTCGGGATGATCGTCGGGGCGCCCTTGACGGCGCTCTTCAGCCGGAACTGGCCGCGCCGCAGCGCCCTGGTGTTCTTCCTCTGCGTCTTCTGCGCCGCCCATGTGGTCGGCGCGCTCACCCCCGGGTACGGGCTGCTGCTGGCGACCCGGGTCGTCGGAGCGCTGGCCAACGCCGGATTCTGGTCGGTGGCCCTGGTCACGGCGGTCTCCCTGGCCGGTCCCGGGGCACGCGCCCGCGCCACCTCCGTGGTGGTCGGGGGCGTGACCCTCGCCTGTGTGGCCGGGGTGCCCGCCGGTGCGCTGCTGGGCGGGCACTGGGGGTGGCGGGCGGCGTTCTGGGCCGTGGCCCTGGTCTCCGTACCGGCCGTTCTCGTGATCGCGAGGAGCGTGCCCGCGGGGCGGCCGGAGTCGGAGCCGGTGCCCGTCCGGGCCGAGCTGCGGGCCCTCGCCGCCCCGCGTCCGCTGCTGACCCTGCTGACGATGGCGCTGGTGCAGGGCGCGACGTTCTGCGCGTTCTCCTACGTCGAACCGCTGGCCACCCGGGTCACCGGGCTGGACCCGGCCTGGGTGCCCGGACTGCTGGCGCTCTTCGGGGCGGGCTCGTTCCTCGGCGTCACGGCGGCCGGCCGGCTCGCCGACGGCCGACCGGTCGCCTTCACCTCGGGCGGGCTGGTGGCGCTGGTGGCGGGCTGGGCCGCGTTCGCCCCGGCCTCGGGCAACACGTACGCGACGGTGGCGTTCGTGCTCGTCATGGGGATGCTCGCGTTCGGCACCGGTACGGCGCTGATCTCCTGGGTGTTCCGGCTGGCTCCGGATGCGCCGACGCTCGCCGGATCGTTCGCCACGGCCGCGTTCAACGTGGGTGCCGCGCTCGGCCCCTGGCTGGGCGGGCTGGCCATCGACGCGGGGCTCGGCTTCCGGGCACCGCTGTGGGTCAGCGCCCTGCTGACGGCCCTGGCCCTCGCGCCCGCCCTGCGGGTCATGGCCGGGGCACGGGCAGGGGCGGGAGCCGGGGCGAACGCCGGGGCTCCCGCCGCCTGACCAACGGGATCGTGTGCCCCGCCCGGCGCTGAACGGGCGGGGCCGTCCTCGGTCGCAGCAAGCAGCCAGCAAGCGGGATCAGGGACGGGAACCACGCTAGCCCCGGGCACTGACAACGGGCCCGGACAGCGGGCCCGGAGCGGCCCCGTGCGGTGGGCTCAGACGCCGAGGTCCACGACCACCGGGGCGTGGTCGGAGGCCCCCTTGCCCTTGCGCTCCTCGCGGTCGACGTAACTGTCCTCGACGGCGGCGACGAACGGGGCGTTGCCGTAGACCAGGTCGATCCGCATGCCCTTGTTCTTCGGGAAGCGCAGCTCGCGGTAGTCCCAGAAGGTGTACGGGCGGTCGTACTTGAGCGGGCGCGGCATCACGTCGGACAGCCCCTCCTCGCGCAGCGCGGCGAGGGCGGCCCGCTCGGCGGGGGTGACGTGCGTGGCGCCCACGAACAGCGCCGGGTCCCAGACGTCCTCGTCGGTCGGGGCCACGTTGAAGTCGCCGAGCACGGCGAACGGCTGCGCGCCCCCGGCGTCCTCGGCGACCGCCTTGCGCAGGGCCTCGAACCACCGGAGCTTGTACGCGTAGTGCGGGTGGTCGACCTCGCGGCCGTTGGGCACGTAGACCGAGCAGACGCGGACCGGGCCGCAGGTCGCCGAGATCGCCCGGGGCTCCAGCGCCCCGTCGTACTCCGGGCCGCCCGGCAGCCCCTCGACGACGTCGGCCAGGCCGACGCGGGAGAGCAGGGCCACTCCGTTCCACCGGCCGGTGGCGTGGACCGCGGACTCGTACCCCGCCTCGCGGAGCGCCTCCGCGGGGAACTGTTCGGCGGTGCACTTGGTCTCCTGGATGCACAGCACGTCCGTGCCGGTGCGCTCCAGCCATGCCAGCAGCCTCGGGAGCCGGGCGGTGATCGAATTGACGTTCCAGGTGGCGATGCGCATGTACGTAAACCTAGCGGTTGGCACCGACAGCCGCCGGACCGGCGGCGGTCACAGGCCGGTCGACTCGCCGGGGGCCAGCCGGCCGTGGTCGGCGGGGGCCAGCGCACCGATCTGGGTGTCGTAGATCGGCCGGGCGAGATCGGTGAGCAGGGCGTCGTGGATGTCGATGGCGCGGCGCGGGGCGACCTCGCGCACGTAGTCGATGACCTCGGAGATCTTGTTCCAGGGGGCCATCACCGGAACCATCAGCGTGTCGACCGGCCGGTCCGGGACGGTGAGCGCGTCGCCCGGGTGGAAGAGCGCGCCGTCCGGGCCGTCGACGAGGAAGCCGATGTTGGTGATCCTCGGGATGTCCGGGTGGATCACCGCGTGCAGTTCGCCGTGGACCTGTACGTCGAAGCCCGCCGCCGAGAAGGTGTCGCCGTGGCCGACGGTGTGGACCCGGCCGGGGAAGGCCGCGGCCAGCCGGTCGGCGACGCTGCGCAGGGTCCAGAGCTCGGCGGCCGGGTCGGCCTCCAGCGCCGCGCGCAGCCGGCCCTCGTCGAAGTGGTCGGGGTGCTCGTGCGTCACCAGCAGCGCGTCGGCACCGGCGGCGGCGTCCGGTTCGGAGAAGGCGCCCGGGTCGATGACGAGCGTGCGCCCGTCCTTCTCCAGCCGGATGCAGGAGTGGATCTTCTTGGTCAGCGTCGGCTGCGCGGGGTTCACGGCGTCCATGGGCCCATCCTGCTACGGCCGGGGCCGGGTTTCCTCCTGGATCACGGTCTGGGCGACGGAGAAGGCGGCACCGGCGGCGGGGACTCCGCAGTAGACGGCGGTCTGCATCAGCACCTCCTTGATCTCGGTCGGGGTGAGGCCGTTGCGCAGCGCGGCCCGGACGTGTGCGGCCAGGCTCTCCAGGTGGCCGGAGGCGACCAGGGCGGTGAGGGTGACGCAGCTGCGGGTGCGCCGGTCCAGTCCCTCCCGGCTCCACACCTCGCCCCAGGCGTAGCGGGTGACGAGCTCCTGGAAGTCCTCGGTGAAGTCGTCGGCGGCGGCCAGGGCCCCGTCCACATGGGCGTTGCCCAGCACCTCGCGGCGGAGCTTCAGCCCGGGTTCGTACGGGTCGGGCCGTCCGGCGCCGTCCGGGGGCTGCGGCGTGGCGGCGGTGATCTCCGCGACGGGCAGCACGGGGGCGGAGAGCTGCGGGATGGGTGCCGGTACGGGGATGGCGGCGAGGGTGTCCTGCCAGGCCGTGGAGAAGTGGGTGAGCAGGAGGTCCGTGACGGCGGCGGGCTGCTCGACCGGGGCGAGGTGGGAGGCGCCGGGGACCAGTGCGAGGCGGGCGTCGGGGATGCCCGCGACCAGGGTGCGGGCGTCCCCGGGTCCGGTGACCCGGTCCTCGGAGCCGACCAGGACGAGCGTGGGGGCGGTGATCCGGCCGAGCTCGCCGCGGATGTCGAAGGAGGCGAGGGCCTCGCAGGCGGCGATGTAGCAGCCGGGGTCGGTGGTGCGGACCATCTGGACGGCCCAGTCGACGATGGCCGACTGGGCGGCGGCGAAGCCGGGGGTGAACCAGCGCTCGGGCGCGGTGCGGGCCATCGGCTCCAGGCCGTTGGTGCGGACGACGACGCCGCGCTGGCGGAACTCGTCGGCGCTGCCGAACCGGGGCGAGGCGCCGATCAGGGCCAGGGAGGCGACCCGGTGCGGGTGGCGGAGCGCCAGCTCGGCGCCGATCGCGCCGCCGATGGAGCAGCCCGCGTACCCGAAGCGCTGGACGCCGAGGCCGTCGAGGGTGGCGAGGAGGCGGTCGGCGAGGTCGCCGACGGCACCGGCGGGGCGGGCCGGAGCGCCGCCGTGGCCGGGCAGGTCGTAGCGGAGAACTCTCCAGTGCGGGGTGAGCTCGGGTATCTGCCGGTCCCACATGTGCCAGGACGTGCCGAGCGAGGGGCCGAGGACCAGGATCGGCGCGTCCTCGGGGCCGTCGAATCGGTACTGGAGGGTTTCAGTCGTCTTCTCACTCACCCTTCCACGCTCCCATATCGCGCCCCCGGTCCTCCCCCCAGGGCCAGAAGCCCCCTGCGGGAGGACCCGGCGGAAGGGGAGGAACCGGCATCGGGTCCTACGGCGCCGCGGGCGGACGGGCCGGAGGAGAGGGGACGGGGTCCTCCAGTGCCGAGCGCAGCGCCGCCAGCCGGGTGTGCAGTTCCGCGTGGTGGTGCGGGTGCGGGGTCTCCAGGCGGGGCGGGATCGCCGCCCGGAGTCCGGACGTACCGGGGAGGTGTGCGTGGGTGGCTCCGGCCAGGGTCCGCAGGAAGGCATCGACCCGCCCGCCGTCCTCGGGAGCCGGTGGGGCGGGCGGGCTGAGGCGGTCCCACACGAGCAGTCGGCGCACCGCCAGTACGGCGGGCCACAGCCGGTCCGCCGTACTGGTCGCACGGATCTCCTCGGCCGGGACCGCGGCGTGCATGGCCCATAGTTCGGTCATCCGCTGCCACGCGGCCGCGGTGGCTGCTTCCCCGGCCGCCCCCGTACGCAGATGTTCCCCCAGGGCGTCCCCCGTCGCGGCCACGGCGTTCGACACGGACAGGCACACCCTGCGTCGCGGCACGCCGCGCACGAACAGGGCCGCGGCCACGCCGAGCGCGAGGCCGAGGGTCAGGTCGAGGGCCCGGAAGGCGGCGAGCCTGCCGAGCCCGGAGGTGGGAGAGGCCGCGTCGATCAGCAGCAACGCGACCGGGGTGGCCAGCATCGTGCGTACGGACAGGGCTGCGGGAGGCAGCGCGCGCGTGATCGCGTGTGCGGCGGCGGCCACCGCCACGGTCGCCCAGGTCCCCGGCTGGTAGGAGTGGAAGACAAGGGCTGTGCCCCCGACCCCGGCCAGGGTCCCGGCGAAGCGCGCCTCCGCCCGCTGCGCGGGCTGCTGTCCCGGACCGCCCTGCAGTACGGCGGCCGCCCCCACGGCGACCCATGCCGGATGCAGGAGCGGAAGCACGGCGCCCAGCGCGGTTCCCACCGCCACGGCCAGCCCGACCCGGAGCGCCACCGTAGGGGCGGAGGAGGAGCGGGACAGCATGTGGCGCAGGTCCGCGGCCACGCTCCGGTGCGGGGGAAGCGGCAGGGGCCCGGGCCCTTGTCCGGGCTGCGGCAGCCCCGGGGAGGATTCCCGGCCGGCCTTTCGCATGGCCGCCGGTCCCTCGGTACCGGACCGGCCGAGGTCCGGCTCCCTGCCCGCCTCGATCTCGTCCGCGGCGGTGCGGAGCCGGGAGGCCGGACCGGCCGGCATCGGGCTTCCACCCCGTTCCCCCGTGCTCTGCGCCGCGTCCAGGACAACCTCCAGCCTCTTCATGAAGGCGTAGAGCCGCATGCGGCGGGCCGGAGGCGACCCGGGCCGCCGTCCCGTGCGGGCGTCGTCCAACGCCGCCCACGCCGAGTGCACCGCCGTGCAGGCCTGTCGCTGCGCGGTGATGAACTCCCGCGACAGGCCGTCCCGTTGTGCGTCCTGCTCCGTGCCGCCGCACCTGTCCACGAATGCCGCCACGGATCGGAACGCCGCCGAGACGGCCCGTTCCTCCGGCCGGAACGGCCGTGTCAGCCACCCGGACATGCCCGACACCCAGGACACGGCCGTTCCCAGGGCGAGGCATCCCGCCTGGATCGCTGTCTCCGTGAGGCCGGTCGGTGGCAGGAAGGCCGCCATCGCGGCGACCAGGACGACGAAGTAGCTTCCCGGACCGCTCGGATGCAGCGCGTGGACGAACAGCGTCGACACGACGGCGACGACGGAGAGCACCGCCACCATCGCCCATGCGTTGCCCTGTGCCAGCCCTCCCACGGCGAAGGCCACGACGAAACCCATCGACAGCGCGGCAAGCAGCGGGCCCCGGCGGGGATAGGGATCGCGGGCTCCATAGGCGTCGACGTAGCAGCCGATCGCGGTGAAGACGCCGTAGTGGATCCCGGCGACCGCGGTGACCGTACCCACGGACAGCCCGAAGGCGACCAGCGCCCGCACGGCACGTCGCCCGCTGAATCGGCCCGTCACGCGCCATCCCTCCGGGGCCCGTGACGGACGACGGAACCCAAGGTGAGGGCGAGGGCGCGGCTGTTCGGGGAACCGTGGCCGGGCAGCGGACCCGGGGAACCGGCGCCGCCCACGCTCAACACCGCCTCCGGTCCGCGAGGCGCTCGACCACGTACTCACGCGCCCCGTCCTTACTCGGACCGATCCGGCCCACCGGTCGGTGGAACCGTCCCGGCCCCGGATGTCCAGCCTGCTCCGCCAACGTCGATCCGCCCTTTCGCTCCAGCGATGCGAGGGGCCCACGCACGGCACCAGCACCGATCCGGGTGACCGTGGCTCCCGCCCGCGGCGCACGGACCGCTCGTGCCTCCGGCCGTGACCGCGCATCAGGCGGTTCCCGACCACTCGCAGGCGGCCCAACGACTGATCCGCCCAACCGTCACACACACCGCACCGCGGACCGCGCGGCCCGGTGTCCGAGGCCCGTCGTACTCTTCCCCGAGTCCATCTGCTCCGGGAGATCCGTATGTCCGCCCGCGCTCGGCTCCGTGCCGTCGTCCCCGCTCCTCTGCCTCCGTCCCAGGCCGGTCCGCCGGAGATCACGGGGCGGCCCGGGCACCGGATGCTCGTCCAGCGCTGCGACGACGAGGTCGTGGCCCGGGCCCTGGACGACACCTTCGCCGCACGTCCGGGGCCGGGCATCCGCTTCCCCGCGCCGTGGCCCCGCCGCCGCGGAACGTGGGAACTGGCCCCGGACGCGAGCCTGGCGGTCTTCGCCGGGGTTCATGCCGTGCGCGCGGTGGAGCCGTCGGGCGTCGTGCGGTGGGAGGTCCGCCACGGGTGCTGGTACGGCGCGTGCCGGGACGCGCACGAGTCGTACGCCGAGTACGCGGACCGGCGGGACCACCGGTACCCGGAGAGCGGGTCCGTCGGCTTCTCCGCGGACGGCCGACTCGTCTGGGCCCATGTACGCGGCCCGTTGCCCGGCGGAGAGCCGAGCCCCGACACGGTCGACGAGTGGCTGGTCATCGACGCGGGGAGGGGGCATGTGCTCGCCCGTGCCGACGCCGAAGCCGCAGCGGCGGGGAGCTTCCACTTCCCCCACCCGGCCGATCCCCACCAGATGGGGCTGAGCATCGGCGAGGGCCAGGACGGAGCACCGCTGCGCTGGGGCAGGTGGGACGGGAACGCGCTGGCCGTGGACTGTCTGGACGACGATCTGTGCCTGCTGCACCTCAGCCCCTCGGGCGACCGGCTCATGACCGTCTCCCACGACCAGGGCTCCCTCGCCGTACGGGATTCCGGGGGCGCCGTCGTGGCCGGGCTGGAGTGGGACGCCGAGGCTGCGGTCCCCCCGCACCCCGGTGCTCCCACCGACGACGAGGACGGGCCGGGCGCCTGCTGGGACTGGGCCGGAGGCTTTCTCGACGAGACCACCCTGCTCGTCTCGACCACCGAGAGCGACGACGAGTGGGGGCAGGGCCGGCACTGGCTGGTCGACACCACGGAGTCGGGCGGACCCGTGCCGGTCGGCTACCCCTTGCCGGTCTCCGGCGAGCCGACCGCGTTGGGCGGCGGCGCCTGGACGACACTGTCCCCGGGCCGCGACGTTCTCCACGTCTGGGAGCTGGACGGGCCGGAAGGCTGATCCCGGGCCGGAATCGATCGCACAGCCCGACCGGTCCGGCGAGCACTCCACGCGCGAGCCGGGAGCGCGTACGGCGACACGCGGGCGGCCACGGGTGCCGGGGCGGCGCGCTCCCGGTAGCGTCGGGCGGGAGACGTCCCGACGGAGAGAAGGCGTCGCAGTGTCCCGGAACCGCCGCTTGATCCTCTGCCCGCCGTCCACCGTGTGGGACCTGCTGGCCGACGGCAGCCGGTACGGGGAGTGGGTCTCGGGCACCCAGCGGATCATCGCCGTCGACCCGCACTGGCCCGAGGTCGGTGCCCGGCTGCGGTTCCGGGTGGGCCTCGGCCCCGTCACCCTCGACGACACCTGCACCGTCCGCATCTGCGACCCCGGGCGCCGTCTGGAGCTGGAGGCCCAGGCGTCCCCGTTCGGCGCGGCCCGTATCGCCATGAACCTGATCCCGTGGGGCGGGAACACCCTCTTCCTCCTCGAATGGCATCCGCTGCGGGGCCCCGGTACCCGGATGCACGGACTCCCCGTCGACTACCTCGCCTCCATCCGCAACGGCATGATGCTGACGAAGCTCGCCCGGATCGCCGTCCGGGAGGGCGACGGCGCCACCGTGCCCAGGCCCTGACCGGCCGTCGGCCCCATCGGCACCCGGGCCGCCCCGGGGACGCGGGAACCCCCGCCGGGACCGTCCGGCGGGGGTTCCACGGCTGTCGCCTGCCGTGCGTGTCTCGCTTTCGTCTATGCGTCCTCCCTGCTCCCGGCGGCCCGTACCGGGAAGAGCGTGGACCAGCGGGCCTCCTCCTCGCGCTGCTCCCGGGCCCGGAGCAGCCGGGACCGGACGGCCAGGCAGATCACCGCGGTGACACCGGCCAC
This sequence comes from Streptomyces sp. NPDC015144, assembly GCF_043079735.1. NCBI lineage: Bacteria > Bacillati > Actinomycetota > Actinomycetes > Kitasatosporales > Streptomycetaceae > Streptomyces > Streptomyces sp. NPDC015144. The sequence continues at coordinate 49,401 of NZ_JBIBUU010000012.1, forward strand.
CGCGGGCAGGACGGCCAGGCCCGGGGCCACGGACAGGAGCAGCAGGAGCGGGGTGAGGGGCACCGTGCCCCAGCCGGTCAGAACGGCCGCCGCCGCGGGCCGGCGCGAGCGCGGCCGGTCCGGACCGGCCCGGAGGTCGAGGTAGGCGGGCAGGTACCAGACGTTTCCGGCTGCGAGGAGTACGAGGACTCCTCCCGCCAGCACTCCGTGGGACATCGGTGGCACTCCTCGGGAAGCGGTGCGGGGCGGGTCAGTGCGAGGCGGATTCGAGGGCGGTGATCTCCGGGTGGTGGAGGTCGAAGGCCGGGGATTCGCTGCGGATGCGGGGCAGGGAGGTGAAGTTGTGCCGGGGCGGCGGGCAGGAGGTGGCCCATTCCAGGGAGCGGCCGTAGCCCCAGGGGTCGTCGACGGTGACCTTCTCGCCGTACTGGCTGGTCTTCCAGACGTTGTAGAAGAAGGGCAGGAACGACAGTCCGAGCAGGAACGACCCGATGGTGGAGAGGGTGTTGAGCGCGGTGAATCCGTCGGCGGCGAGATAGTCGGCGTACCGGCGGGGCATTCCCTGGGCGCCGAGCCAGTGCTGGACCAGGAAGGTGAGGTGGAATCCGGCCGTCAGCGTCCAGAACGTTATTTTCCCAAGCCGTTCGTCGAGCATTTTTCCGGTGAACTTCGGCCACCAGAAATGGAATCCGGCGAACATCGCGTACACGACCGTGCCGAAGAGCGTGTAGTGGAAGTGCGCGACGACGAAGTACGAGTCGGAGACGTGGAAGTCGAGCGGCGGCGAGGCCAGGATGACGCCGGTCAGTCCGCCGAACACGAAGGTGATGAGGAATCCGGTGGTCCAGAGCATCGGGGTCTCGAAGGAGAGCGACCCCTTCCACATCGTGCCGATCCAGTTGAAGAACTTCACCCCGGTCGGTACGGCGATCAGGAAGGTCATGAACGAGAAGAAGGGGAGCAGCACACCGCCGGTCACGTACATGTGGTGGGCCCAGACGGTGACGGAGAGGCCGGCGATGGCGATCGTCGCGGCGACCAGGCCGATGTAGCCGAACATCGGCTTGCGGGAGAAGACGGGGACGATCTCGGAGACGATTCCGAAGAACGGCAGCGCCAGGACGTAGACCTCGGGATGGCCGAAGAACCAGAAGAGGTGCTGCCAGAGCAGGGCGCCGCCGTTGGCCGGGTCGAAGATGTGCGAACCGAATTTCCGGTCCATTTCCAGGGCGAAGAGCGCGGCCGCCAGGACCGGGAAGACCAGAAGGATGAGTACGGCGGTCAGCAGTACGTTCCAGGTGAAGATCGACATCCGGAACATGGTCATTCCGGGGGCGCGCATGCAGATGATGGTGGTGATGAAATTGACCGCGCCGAGAATGGATCCGAATCCGGAGAGCGCCACGCCCATGATCCACATGTCGGCGCCGATGCTCGGGGAATGCGTGGCGTCGGAGAGCGGGGCGTACGCGAACCAGCCGAAGTCGGCGGCGCCCTGGGGGGTGAGGAACCCCGCGGCGGCGATCAGCGAGCCGAAGAGGAACAGCCAGTAGGCCAGCATGTTCAGCCTCGGGAACGCCACGTCGGGGGCGCCGATCTGGAGCGGCATCAGCCAGTTGGCGAATCCGGTGAACAGCGGCATCGCGAAGAGCAGCAGCATCACCGAGCCGTGCATGGTGAACGCCTGGTTGAACTGCTCGTTGGAGATGATCTGCGTCCCGGGACGGGCGAGCTCGGCGCGCATCACGAGCGCCATCACACCGCCGACGAGGAAGAACAGGAACGCGGTGACGAGGTACAGCGTGCCGATCTGCTTGTGGTCGGTCGTGGTGAGCCACGAGACGACGATCCGGCCGCGGGAGCGGCGGCCGGGCCGGTCGGGGCCGGGGGGCAGGGGCCCTTGTGCGGGGGCTGCCGGGCTGCCCTGCTTTTCCATTGCGTCCACCGGACCGTGTCCTCCAGCTCTTGCGTTCCACGAGCGCTCCCCCGCCGTGCGGGGCGTGGGGAGCGGTCGGGAAGGTCCGGTGGATCACGGGGGGACGGGCCGGACCTTCCCGGCCGCACCATGCTGGTCCCGGCGCCGGAACGCCTCCAGGGACCGACGGGTACCGTTCACCGGGACGACCGGCCCTACGCGCGGGGCCCCGGGCGGCCGACCGGCCCCACCACCCGGCCCCCGGGTTACGCGGGTGCGGCCGGGGGCCGGCCGGGCGGCTGCCGTAGGCTGACCGTCCGTGGACCGGTTCCAGCCCCGCGGTGATCCGGTGAGCGATCCCCCGGCACACGGACCCTGAGAGCGGCACCCCGAATGACAGAGACAACACCCACGGCGCCCGGCTCCCCCGGTGAAGTCCCCTCCCCCGCGCCCCCGCACGGCTCCCGCTGCCCGGTCTCCGGGGCGTCGGCCGCGTCCGTCGCCCCGGCCGCCTGGCCGCAGCCGAGCCGGCCGGACCGAATGCGCGGACTGCTGGACGCGGTGATGAGCCTGGGGCGGGGTCTGGAGCTGCCCGAGGTGCTGCGCGGCATCGTGGAGGCCGCGGTGACGCTCACCGACGCGGAGTACGGGGCGCTCGGCATCATCGGGGACGGGCAGAAGCTGCTGGAGTTCCTGACGGTCGGCATAGCGGAGCCGACGGCCGCCGAGATCGGCCAGACGCCGTGCGGGCGGGGCATCCTCGGTGAGCTGATCCACCGTCCGGAGCCGCTGCGGCTCACCGATCTCAGCAGCCATCCGCGCAGTTTCGGCTTCCCGCCGCACCATCCGCCGATGCGTACCTTCCTCGGGGTGCCGATCCGGGTCCGGGACGAGGTCTTCGGCAATCTGTACCTGACCGAGAAGCGGGGCGGGGCGGACTTCGACGCCGACGACGAGTCGCTGCTGACCACGTTGTCGATCGCGGCCGGGGTCGCCATCGACAACGCCCGGATGTACGACGAGAGCCGCCGCCGGGAACGGCGGCTGGAGGCGCTCGGCGAGATCACCCGCAGCCTGCTGTCGGGGACGGACGCCGACGAGGTGCTGCATCTGATCGCCGAGCGGGCGATGGAGGTGGCGGGGGCCGACCGGGCCGCGATCCTGCTGCCGACGCCGTCCGCCGCCGCGCCCGGGACCGGGGAGGGCGCCGACACCCGGCTGACCGTCGCGGTCGCCCACGGCCGGGACGCCGGGCGGGTCATGGGGCGGTCCGTCCCGGCCCGGGGGTCGCTGGCCGGGCTCGCGGCCCGTACGGGTACGCCGGTGCACTGCGCGGACGTGACGACCGATCCGCGGGCCCATCCGTTCGGCGACGGGGCCGAGGACGGGCTCGGGCCGGTGGTGGCGGTGCCGTTGCGGGTCGACGCGGGGGCGAGCGGGGCGCTGCGGCTGGGGCGGCCGGCGAACCGGCCGCCGTTCGACGAGACGGAGATCGCGCTGGTCTCGGGCTTCGCCGACCAGGCGGCCATCGCCCTGGAGCTGGCCCGCGGACGGGCCGAGTCCGAGGAGCTGGCCGTGATGCACGACCGGGACCGGATCGCCCGTGATCTGCACGACCTGGCCATCCAGCGGCTCTTCGCGACCGGGATGACCCTGCAGAGCACCACCCGGGCCATCGCGGACCGGCCGGGCGCGGCGGAGCGGGTCAGCCGGGCGGTGGACGACCTGGACACCACGATCCGGATCATCCGGTCCACCATCTTCGATCTGCGGACGGCGGAACGGGCGGGGCGCGGCGGGCTGCGGCACCGGATGGCGGAGACCGCCCGCACCGCGGCGGCCGCGCTGGGGTTCCAGCCCTCGCTGCGGATCGACGGGCCGGTCGACACCACGGTCCCGGACGAGTTGGCCGAGCACCTGGTGGCGGTGGCCGCCGAGGCGGTCTCCAACGCCTCCCGGCACGCCCGCGCCACCCGGATCGGGATCGAACTCGTCGCCGACGAGGCGGTGGTGGCCCTGACCGTCACCGACAACGGCGCCGGGATCCCGGCCGGCGTACTGGCCGCCACCGGTTCGGGACCGGTGGCCGGGCGCTCCGGCGGGCTGGCCAACATGCGGACCCGGGCGGAGCTGTGCGGCGGCTCGCTCTCCGTGGAGCGCCCCGGGGACGGCGGCACCCGGATCGTCTGGCGCGCGCCCCTGCACGACTGAGGGCCGTCCCGCCATCCCGCCGTCCCGCTGTCCCTGACGGATCGCCGGGCGGCGTCGGACGCGGTGCATCGCAGGACGGAGTACGCCCGCACGCTGGAGGCGTGCGGGCGTTCCGACAGCGCGGCGAGGTGCCGGAGCGGCCGTCGGCCGCCCGTACAGGATCACGGGACGGCCCTTGGGCCCCGCCGGGGCGCGGTCCCGTCAGCCCCGGCGCTCCTTGACCCGGCCGACGAGCATCGCGGCCTGGATGCGGCGGCCCACGCCCAGCTTGGCGAGGATCGAGGAGATGCGGTTCTTGACGGTCTTCTCGGCCAGGAAGAGCCGCTCGGCGATCTCCCGGTTGGTGAGCCCCTCGCCGATGAGGTCGAGGATCTGCCGCTCCCGGGGGGTGAGTCCGTCGAGCTGGGCCTCCTCGGACGGCTCGGCGGGCGGCTGCTGCTCGGCGCCGCGCAGCCGCTCCATGACCCGGGCGGTGGTGCGCGGGTCGAGCATCGAGCTGCCGGAGGCGACCCGGCGTACGGCGGTGATCAGGTCGGCGCCGTTGATCTGCTTGAGCACATAGCCCGCCGCCCCCGCCATGATGGCGTCGAACAGCGCCTCGTCGTCGTCGAAGGACGTCAGCATCAGGCAGGCCAGCTCGGGCATCAGGGCGCGCAGCTCCCGGCACACCTCGATCCCGGCGTGGTCGCCGCCCTGGTCGTCGCCGAGGCGTACGTCCAGCACGGCGACCTGCGGCCGGGTGGCCGGTACCCGGGCCAGCGCCTCCCGGGCGGTGGACGCCTCGCCGACCACCTCGATGTCGTCCTCGGCCTCCAGCAGATCGCGCACACCGCGCCGTACGACCTCGTGGTCGTCGAGGATGAAGACGCGTACGGGGGCCGTGGACGGTGCGGGGGCCGGGGGCCGGGTGGTCATGCTCGGTGCGGGATTCGCGAACTCACTCACATCAGGCTCGATCGGTTCGGGGAGAGGGCCGGGACCAGTATGTGCCCGGCTCCGGGGACGGTTGGAAGGGGGTGCGAAGGCACGGTGAACGGCATCTGAACAGGGCCGAAAGGCCCTGTGGCCAGGGGCCGGTCAGCGGGTGGACCCCGGTGCCATACTGACGCCGCCAAGATCGTCCGGGCGCTCGCGGACGTCTCTCTTCCGGCCACCCCCACTGCGCTGCACCAAGGAGAACCCGGCCCATGAACACCTCCGGCGAGGACTACCACGCACTGCTCGCCCGGCACGACGCGATGCGGCTGCGACGACGCATCCTGGCCCCGGCCGACAGCCGTACGGACCGCTGGACCGCCGAGGCACCCCGGGCCTACGACGGCACCGCCGACCAGCTCCTGATCAGCGACGCGCTCCCGCTGGTGGGCCCGGTGGACGAGCTGATCGCGGACCTGTACCGGATCCTGTTCGAGCGGCATCCGTATCTGCGGGCGCTGTTCCCGGAGTCGATGGCGTTCCAGCGCGACCACCTCGCGTCGATCTTCCACTACCTGATCGGCAACCTGCACCGCACCGACGAACTGATCCGCGTCTTCGGCCAGTTGGGACGCGACCACCGCAAGCTCGGGGTGCGCCCCGCGCAGTTCGCCGCGTTCGAGGAGGCGCTCGTCGAGGCGCTGCGGCTGCGGGCCGGGATCCGGTGGACCGGTGCGCTGGAGGACGCCTGGCTGCGGATGCTGAACCTGGCGGTCTCCGCGATGGTCCGGGGCGCCGACGAGGCGATCTCCGAACCGCCCAGCTGGGAGGCGACGGTGGTCGCGCACGAGCTGCGCGCCCCCGGTCTCGCCGTGCTGCGGGTCCGCCCGCACCAGCCGTACGCCTTCGAGGCCGGGCAGTACGCGTCCCTGGAGTCGCCCCTGCTGGAGCAGGCCTGGCGCCCCTACTACCTGGCCCGCGCCCCGCACCCGGACGGCGAGCTGGAGTTCCACGTACGGGCCCGGAACGCCGGCGGGGTGAGCGACGCGCTGGTGCACGGTACGCGGGTGGGCGGCACCGTCCGGATCGGGGCGCCGCGCGGTGCGCTGGTCCTGCCGGACCACCTGCTCTCGGCCGAGCTGCTGCTGCTCGCCTCCGGCACGGGCTGGGCCCCGATGAAGGCACTGCTCCAGCGGATCGACGCGGACCGGTCGGGCGTGCACCGGGTCCGACTGCTGCTGCTCCACGGCGGTCCGGGGAGTACGGGGGCGGGCGAGGAGCTGTACGACGGGGCGGCCCTGGAGGCGTTCCGGCGCGACCGGCCCTGGCTGACCGTCGTCGCGGCGGATGCCCCGGGGGCGCTCCTCGGGGAGACCGGGGCGCGGTCCCCGGCCCGGCAGCACGCCTTCGTGGCGCTCTCCCCCGAGGCCGCCCCGGCCGGTGCCGGGCAGGAGGCCGCCGCCCGGCTGGCCGCCGCCGGGATTCCGCAGGCGCACCTTCATCTCGACACCGCCGGCAGGGGCGCGGTCACAGGAGGCTCCGCCAGTACGGCCAGAACCGGACTGCTATCAGCATGACCACGGCCAGGCACCAGGTCACCGGCACCACCAGCGGGAACTCCAGCACCGCCGCCACCAGGGCGCGCGGTGCCCGGAGCACCCCGTGGCGCAGGTTGTGCACCGTGGTGTGCCAGAACACGAAGATCGTGACCGCCCAGACGAGCATGCACCACAGGCACAGGGCGCCGATCTCGTACAACGCCTGGGTCATCAGCCACATGCAGAAGCCGACCCCCAGCAGGGCGCCGAGGTTCAGCCCCAGCCAGTACCAGCGCCGGTAGCGGGCCCCGGCGAGCAGCCCGGCGCCGGTGGCCAGCACCACCGCGAAGCCGATCAGCCCGACGAGCGGGTTGGGGAAGCCGAAGACCGATGCCTGGTCGCTGGTCATCACGCTGGTGCAGGACACCACGGGGCTGAGCGAGCAGGCCGGTACGAAGCCGGGGTCGACGAGGAGTTCGAACTTGTCGACCGTGATGACGAAGGAGGAGAGCAGCCCGAGCGCGGCGGTGACGATCAGCAGCCAGCCGAATCCGCGCCGCGCTCCGGCGCACTCCTCGTCGTGGGCCGTGTCCCCGGGCCCGTCCGGGCACGCCGTGGTGTCCGCCCGGCCCGCCGGTACGTCCTCCCGCGGCCGGTTCACCGTCGCCCCCGTGCCGAACCGGCCGGCCAGACGACCTCCACCGCGATGCCGCGCGCCCGGGCGAACGCGACCAGGTGCGCGGTGGCGTCCTCGCCGTCCGAGGGCGATCCGTCCCACACCGCGAGGACCGTCCGGCAGGCCGCCACCAGCCGCTCGTCCGCGCCGACGCAGGCGTCCCGGTCGGCCGGGTCGAAGGCCAGCAGCCGCACCTGCTCGGCCAGGACCAGGAGTTCACCCGCGGCCGAGCGGTCCGGCTCCGGCAGCGGGGCGGGCACCGCGCCCTGCGACGGCAGCAGCACCGTCAGCTTCCGTCCCGCCTCCCGGGCGGCCCGCCCGAACACCACCGGCAGTCCGGCCCCGGCCCGCACCAGGGCGGCGGCGCCCTCCGCCAACCGGTCCAGCCGCGCTCCGAGTTCGGCCTCCACCAGCTCCAGGGTCCGACTGCCGAGGTCCCTGTGCCCGACGACTGCGATCACGATGCTTCCCTCCCGCGCGCACCTGCGGCGCGCGACGCAACGCAGTGAACGCGGCGCGGGGCCGCCGCGACTAGGGCCGATCGGCCCCTGAGCAGCGATTCCTCGTCCCGCTCCGGGCATCCGGGCGCCGTCCCGCCCGCCACGGACGGGGCCGGTTGCCGCCGCGTCCCCGACTCCCGCCCGGGTAGCCGGCCCCTGCGCCGGCATGCTCGGCGCCGCGTGCGGGTACGGCCGCGGCGGGGGCCGAGGAATCCCCGGTCCGCCGCCACGGCCTCTTTCGTCACAGAGCCGCGGGGCAGTACACCACGAGCGCTTCGTTCAGCTTGTCGATCGTCAACTCCGTTCCGCTGTGGGCCACTTCGCCGTCGTACGCGTACGGGGTCCCCGGCGTCAGGCCGGTGATCCGTACCCGGTGCCGGCGTACCGCCGCGTGGACGGGGGAACGGGTCAGCGGACCGGCCACCGCCGCTGCCAGCAGGCGCAGCCCCGGGGTGCGGCCGCCGTGGATCGCCCTGACGTCCAGCAGACCGTCCGCCAGATTGTGCCGCCGCCCGGGAGCGGGTCCGACCCGCTGGAAGAGCCCGTTGCCCACGAACAGGAGCCACAACGGCCGCCGCTCTCCCCGCAGCTCGGCCGTGAGCGGGCTCCGGCCGCGCAGCACTTCGAAGGCCGCGAGGATCCCCGCCGGCCAGCCGCCGATACGAGGCGACCAGCGCTCCCGGATCCGCACGAGCTCCGGATAGACCCCCAGGCTGAAGGCGTTGAGGAAGTAGCCGTCCGCTCCCTCGGGGCCGGGCCGGAACCTGCCCAGGTCCACCTTGACCGCGTCCCCCGAGGCGAGGGCGGCCGCCGTGTCGTCCACCGTCTCGATGCCCAGGTCGTACGCGAAGTGATTGAGTGTTCCGCCGGGGAAGACGGCGAGCGGAATCCCATGCTCCGCCGCGACGGACGCTGCCAGATTCACCGTGCCGTCGCCTCCGCAGACCCCCAGCACCCGGGCCCGGTCCGCCGCCTCGGCCATCGCCTTGGGCAGGTCGCCGGGCGCGCACTCCATGATCTCGGCCAGCGGCAGCGCCTCGCGCACCGTCGACGCGGTCGCGGTGGCGGTGCCGGACTCCCGGTTCACCACGACGACCAGGTCCTCGCCGTCGGGCAACGACGGGACCGTCGCCGGTGGACGGCCCGGCGCGGGCAGTTGCCCCCGGGTCGGAACGACCCCGCGCAACGCGAACGCCGCCCCGACGCCGAGCACCGCACCGGCCAGCACATCACCCGGATAGTGGACCCCCGTATAGACGCGGGAGGCGGCCACGGCGACCGCGACCGGGGCGACGACCGCTCCCCAGCCCTTCGACTCGAGGGCGACGCCCGTGGCGAAGGCGGCCGCGGACGCCGCGTGCCCGGACGGGAACGACGTGGTGAACGGCTGCCGCTTGAGCTGCCGCACCGCCGGAACCAGATCCAGTATCGGCCGCTCCCGGCGCACCGTCCGCTTACCGACGGTATTGATCGCGGCCGAGGCCACGGCCAGTGACGCGACTCCGCGCACCGCCGCCCGGCGTGCCCGGGCGCTGCCGCCCAGTGCCGCCATCCCGGCCGCGGCGCCGAACCAGAGAAGCCCGTGATCGGCGCTGCGGCTCAACCGGGGCAGCACCTGATCGGCGCCCGGCCAGTGCCGGCCGGCGACACGTTGGAACAGGGCGAGGTCACGGCCGCGCATCAGATCACGCAGTCGTGCCGGGAAGGCGAGGGCGCTGCTCGAAGTAGACATGAACCAGCGCATACCCGACCTGGCCCCGCTGAAGCACCGGACACGCCGACGCGCGGGCGGCGGGGCACCGACGACGACTCCGGCCCCGGACCCCGTGGACGACACCCGGCCGACCGGGGACGCACGCCGCCACCTGCTGGAGAGCTCCCTTAAGGTGGCGCGGAGACCGGACGGCCGGACAGGGGGAGCAGCGCGGTGCGGGTGGAGCGTCATCAGGTGGACGGGGCCGCCGTCCGGGCGGCGCTCGGGGATTTCCCGGGCCGCATCGGGGGCCGGGTGCGGTCCCTGTCGAGGGCCGAGGGGATGACCGGCGCGGAGTGGCGGCTGGTCGCCGACGAGTTCCTGGACCATCTCGGGGCCCTCTCCCTCGGGACGCCCGACCTCGCCACTCCGGAGGCCAGGGCCCTCCTGGTGGACGCCGCCACGGCCGCGACGGGCGCCGTCTCGTACGCCGCCTTCCATCCGCACGGCTTCTTCGAGGTGTTCCTGAAGTACGTGAACTTCGGCGTGGACCACGAGCCGGGTGCGGGCGGCCCCGTGCGGAGCGTGTCGCCCGGGGAGTGGACCGACGCGCTCTGCCTGGCGGTCCTCGCGGACCTGTGCGACGGGCACGTCGACGCCTTCATGCTCGCCCGGAACGCGTTCGCGGGGCGGACGGCGGGGACGCCGGCCGGGGAACTGACCGCCGGGCTGGCGGCCGTGGTGCTGGACGATCCCGGCCCCGAGGGCACGTATCCGCCGGGCCCGGAGGCGAAGCTCGCCTCCGTCGACGCGGCCCTGGACCGGCTCCGGGCCCGTGCGGAGGAGACCGGCGAGCCGCTGCCGGACCGGCCGGACGGGGTGGCGCTGTGCGCGCTGCGCGCCCTGGCCGCCGGGGACCGGGGCGCCTTCGACACCGCGCTGGCGGGTCTCCTCGCCGGGGAGAGCGCCCCGCACGGCCCGTCGGCCGCCCCGCGCACCCTGCTCCCCCGGGTGCCCCTCGCCCTCGCGGCGCTCGGGTACCGGACACGGGGCTGGGCCCCGGCCGTCTCCACCGACTACCTCCCGCACGCGCTGGTCACCGGCTTCGAGACGCCGGGGCCGCGCGTGGCCGGGTTCGGCCGCGACCGGCGGCCGGACGCGGTCGCCGCGCTCGTCGCGGGCCCGCTGGTGGTGGAACGGCCGGTCCGGGAGCGGACGGTGACACCGCAGGCGCGGGCCCGGGCCGGGAAGCGCCGCGACGAGGCGTTCGCCGCCGGGGACGGGGAGCCCCTCTCCGCCTGGTGGCTCGGCGCCGTACTCGCCGACCAGGAAAGGCTGTTCAAGATGTGTACGGAGGAGTCCGGGCGGGTGACCCGGGCTCAGCTCGCGCACCTCGGGCTGGCCTCCGGGGCGGCGGCCGCCCTCTTCCGTCTCGCCCTCGCGGAGCCGGGTACCACGGCCGAGGTGACCGTCGACGGCCGCACCCTGCGCTACCGGGCCGAGCGCGGCGACCGCACCGCCGGTCCGCACTGGCGGAAGGCCGTCGCGCTCGCACTCGTCGCCGGCTCGTCCGAGGACCTGGCCCCGACGCTCCTGGCCGGGCCCGCCCTCGCCCGTGCGGACGACTCGGCGTTCGCCGCCTACCACGAGGCCCTGCACGCCCTGCTGACCGGCGCCGACCCCGAACCGGCCGCCCGGCGGGCGCTGGACCGGGCCGACCGGCTCAGGGACTCGGGCTTCCCGATGCCCCCGGCCGTGCTGCTGTCCCAGCTCGTGGCGGGCGACGAGGAGAGCTTCGGCCTGGCGCTCGCCGACGCGCTGGAGGCCCACCGGGACCAGTACCTGATCGCCGACCGGGCGGACGACCCGGATGGGGCCCTCGACCTGGACATCCTCGCCCTGGCCTGCCTCGCGGTCCGTCGCGGCTGGTCCGTACGGGTCGAGTCCGCCTACCTCCCGCGGGACCTCCTCCGCGCCGCCGAGCCCTCCTGACGCTTTCCGGGCGCCCTCCTGACGAGGGAACAGCCAACCCCCACCCAAGGGAACTTAGGTGAGGCTAAGCTAATTTCATGGATACGGTGCGGGGCGGCGCGGTCGTCGTCAAGTTCGGCGGCAACGCCATGGTGGACGCGGAGCTGAAGCGGGCCTTCGCCCGGGACGTCGTGGAGCTGTGGCGCGCCGGGCTGCGCCCGGTCGTGGTGCACGGGGGCGGCCCGCAGATCAGCGCGATGCTCGAACGGCTCGGCCTGGAGTCCCGGTTCGAGGCGGGGCTGCGGGTGACGACCCCGGAGGCCATGGACGTGGTGCGGATGGTGCTGAGCGGCCGGGTCCAACGGGAACTGGTCGGCCACATCAACGACCACGGCCCCTACGCCGTGGGCATGACCGGCGAGGACGCGCACACCCTGACGGCGGTGCGGCGACCGGCCCTGGTGGACGGCCGGCCGGTGGACATCGGCCTGGTCGGCGAGGTCGTGGACGTCAACCCCGGCATGGTGCGCACCCTGTTGGACCGGGGCCACATACCGGTGGTCTCCCCCGTGGCACGCGGTACGGACGGGGAGGTCTACAACGTCAACGCGGACCTCGCCGCCTCGGCGCTGGCCGTGGCCCTGGACGCGGAGCGGCTGGTGGTACTCACCGACGTGGCCGGGCTGTACGCCGACTGGCCGCACAGCACCGAGGTGATCGGGCGGCTGACGGCCGACGCCCTGGCCGCCCTGCTCCCGGGGCTGGCGAGCGGGATGCTGCCGAAGATGGAGGGGTGCCTGCGTGCCGTGCGCGGCGGGGTGCGCACGGCGCAGGTGCTGGACGGCCGGGTGCCGCACGCGGTGCTGCGCGGGGTCCTCGACGGGGACGGCTCCGGCACCACGGTGGTCCCGGGCGCCTGACCGGCGTGCGGCACGCAGGGGCGCCGCACGCCGGCGCGCTCAGAGCGTCCGGGCGAGAATCCGCGCGCCGCGGCGGGGGTCGAGCGCACGCGCCCAGGAGGGCGGCGCCAGGTGCGCGGCCACGGGCGCGAAGCCGTGCCGGAGGAACAGCTCCCCGCCGCCGGTGGTCGCCGTGAACAGGGCGCCGAGCGACTGGGCACGCGCCCGGTCGAGCACGGCGCGCAGCAGCGCGGCGCCCACTCCGGCCCCCTGGCGGTGCCCGGCCACGCAGAAGTTGTAGACGACGCCCACCGGCCCCGCCTGCGCCGGGTGCACCCGCAGCGCGACGGCACCCTCGACCGGGCCGCCGGGGGGCCGCACCACCAGGAAGTCGGCGGCGCGGACGGCGTAGAGCGGTACGGGGCGCTCCCGCAGCGCCCCGGACCGGACGAACGGCCGGGAGAGCGCGGCCAGTTCGGCGGCCTCCTCCCGGCGTGCCGGGCGCACGGCGCACGCCGCACCGGGCCGGGATCCGGCGGTGGCGGCATTGGTCACGGCGGTCCGCACCGCGCTCATTCCCCGGCGGTCGCGAGGGAACGGGGGCGCAGGTCCGTCCAGTTGGCTTCGATGTACTCCAGGCAGGCCGCCCGGTCGTGTTCGGCGAGGGCCACCGCCCACCCTCCGGGCACCTCGGCGAAGGACGGCCAGAGCGAGTGCTGGCCCTCGTCGTTGACGAGGACCAGGAAACGGCCTTCGGGGTCGTCGAACGGGTTGGTGCTCATGATGTCGATGCCTCCTCGGGCCCAACGGTCCGCCGACGGACGTCCGTTGGGCATGCGCCGGACGGGATGCGGGGATGGAAGATTAACGCCTTGTTAGGTTAGGCTCACCTAATGCACGATGAGCCTAGCTCCTCCCCCGCCCCCTCACAAGCGGCCGTTCCCGCACCCGGTGGACACGGCCCCTTCGCCCCGTTCGGGCTGTCCGGCGAGGCCGGCACCGACGCGTTCTGGACGGCGGCGCGTTCCCCGGTGTCCGTCCCGGACGGCGACGGCGGCTGGCGGACCCTGTTCCTGTGGCGCGGCTCCGAGGCCGTCGTCGACTTCGAGAGCTGGTCGCCGCCGCTCCCGCTGCACCGTCTGGCCGGTACGGACTGCTGGTACGCCGAGGTCCGCATGCCCGCGCGGCTGCGGGTCACCTACCGCGTCCTGGCCGGCGGGGCCGCCCACGCGGACCCGCTCAATCCGGCCGGTGCCGGGGCGGACCGGTCCCTCGCCGCGACCCCGGACGCCCCGGCCCAGCCGCACTGGCCCGTGGTCGGCGCCGACGACGTGCCGCCGCTGCCCCGTACCCGGCTCCGCTGGACCGGCGGGCTGCCGGGCGGGCGGCGCACCGCGCGGGTGCACCCGGTGGGCGGCGGCGGGCCGGTGGTGCTGCTGCTCGACGGGGACGACTGGCTGTATCTGCACCCCGCGACGGCCGCCTTCGAATCGGCCGTCGCGGCGGGCGACATGCAACCCGTCACCCTGGTCTTCCTGCCCGCCAAGGACCGCGCGACCGAGTACGCCTGCCGTCCCGGGCTCTGGGAGGCGGTCGGCGGTGAACTGCTGCCGCTGCTCGCAAAGTCCGGTGTGCCGGCCGATCCGGACCGGCTCGTCGTGGCCGGGCAGAGCCTGGGCGGGCTGAGCGCGCTCTACGCGGCGCTGGAGTTCCCCGGCCTGGTCCGGCGGATCGCCGTCCAGTCGGCCTCCGTGTGGTGGGCCCCCGGGGCGGCGGAGTCGGCGGACCCGCTGGGCGGGCCGCTCGGCGGGGCCCTCGCCGAGCGGCTGCGCGGGGGGCCGGACCTGTCCGGGCTGCGGTGCGCCTTCGACGTCGGGGAGCACGAGCCCCGGATGCTCCCGCACTGCGAGGTGGTGGAGGAGCTGACGGCGCGGGCCGGGGCGGCCGTCCGGGTCTCCCGGTCCGCCGCCGGCCACGACCGGGCGGGCTGGCGCCACGCGCTGCTCAGGGACGTGGCCTGGGCCCTCGGCTGACACCGCCGGGACCGGTCGCGTCCGGTGACCGGCCCGGTCCGGTCATCGCGCCACGGCCAGGCAGTACCCCTCGTCCCCGGCCAGCAGGTTGCGGTGGGTGTCCTCGGCGGTGATCACCCCGTCGTCCAGGACGAGCACCCGGTCGGCGGCGTCCAGCAGGGCCGGGCTGCTGGTGATCACCACCGTGGTGCGGCCCCGGCGCAGCTCGGCGACCCGGCGCGCGACGAGCTGTTCGGTGACCGCGTCGACGGCCGTCGTCGGGTTGTGCAGCACCAGCACCTCGCTGTCGGCGGCCAGCGCCCGGGCCAGCGAGAGCCGCTGGCGCTGCCCGCCGGAGAGGTTCGCCCCCCGGTCACGGACCGGGTGGTCGAGCCCCTCGCGGTGCAGGGCGACGACATCGGTCAGCATCGACGCCTCGACCGCCTCGGCGACCGACCGGCTGGTGCCCGACGGGTCGATGTTGGACCGGAGGGTGCCCGCGAAGATCTCCCCGTCGTACGGGTTCACCAGCATGTACGCGCGCACCGCCTCGACCGACAGCTCCGCCAGCCCCCGGCCGCCCACCATGACCCGTCCCGGGTACGTGCCCGGCGGGGCCTTCAGCGCGAGGACCTCCGCCAGGTCGGCCGCCTGGCGCGGCCGGTACGCGGCGATCGCCACGAACTCCCCGGCGGCCACCTCGAATCCGATGCCGCGCAACGACCCGTGGTGGACGGAGTCGAGGACGAGGGCCCGCTCCGCGTCCCCGGCCGGGCTCCCCTCCCCCGGGGCCGTGACCGGCGGCGCGGCCAGCACCAGTGCCATCCGCTCGGCCGAGGCGCGCGCCGTCATCACGTACTTGGGCATCTCGGAGAACATCTTGAGCGGCTCGATGATGAACTGGGCCAGACCCACCGCCATGACCAGCTCCCCGATGGTGATCCGGCCGTCGAACGCCAGCCAGCCGGCCGTCAACGAGACGGCGGCGGCCAGCACCGCGTTCAGGGCCAGTGCGGCGCCCGCGTAGGCGCCGTTGGCCCGGGCGACGGCGACCGCCTGGTGCCGGGCGTCCGCACTGACCCGCCGGTAGGAGCCGAACGCGGCGTGGTTGCCGCCGAATCCGTGCAGCGGGCGCAGGCCGATGATGAGGTCGGCGACCTTGGCGCCGGCCCGCGCCACCCGGGCCTGCTGCTCCCGCGTCCGGGCCCCGATCCGCTTGGACAGCACCGCCAGGACCGAGAGGATCGCGACGGTCCCCACGATCACCAGCAGCCCCAGCCGCAGATCGGCGAGGCCCAGCGCCACCGCCGCGACCACCACCGCGACCAGCGAACTGACCAGCAGCGGCACCACCTCGACGATGTCGGCGGTCTGGTCGGCGTCCTCGGTCGCGATGGTCAGCACCTCGCCGGACTTCAGGTCGACGTCCCGGGCGACCGGCTGGAGCCCGCAGGCCGCGACCCGGACCCGCCAGCGGTGCGCCTCGGTGGTGTTGGCCTTCTGCAGGACGCGCATCCCGAACCGCCACGACAGCGAGACCGTCGTGATGATCACGGCCAGTGCCCCGATCGACAGCGCGAGCGCGGCCGGGCTCCGGTCCTGGAGGGTGTGCTCGACGATCAGGCCGAGCGCGATCGGGAAGGCGGTCTCCCCCGCCTGGTAGAGGCCCATGAGGAGGGTGCCCCGGGCCATGGCGCCGGTGTTGCGGCGCAGCGCGGTGCGCAGGATGTCCGCGCCGGTACGGGGCGGAGCCTCGGGGGTGGGGGTGCGGGGCGGCATGTCAGGAGCTCTCGTCGAGGTGGCGGGCGATGGCTTCCGGGGTTCGCAGGGTCAGCAGGTCGCGGATGGTGACGACGGGGCCGTACTCCCGGCGGAGCATCCCGGTCAGCCGTACCGCCAGCATGGAGTGGCCGCCCAGGGCCACGAAGTCGCTCACCGCGCTCACCTCGTCGTCGTCCAGGTCCAGTGCCTCGGCGAAGAGTTCACAGACCGTGGTCTCGGTCTCCGTCTCCGGGTCGCGTTCGGCCGCGGTGGTCAGGGCGCCGAGCGGTCTGGCCTCCGGCAGGGCCCGGGTGTCGGCCTTCCCGTTGACGGTCAGCGGGATGGCGTCGACCCGGGCGTAGTGGGTCGGGCGCAGGAAGTCCGGCAGCCGGGCGCCCACGTCGGCGGCGACCCGGGCCAGGTCGGCGCCGTCGAGCACCAGGTGGGCGGCGAGCCGGTACCCGCCGTCGACGCCCGGGTCGGGCTCGGCGACGACGGCGGCGAACCGCACCGCCGGATGCGCGGCGAACGCGGCCTCCGCCTCGGCCGGTTCGACCCGGTGGCCGCGGATCTTGACCTGCTGGTCGGTCCGGCCGAGATAGGCGAGGTTGCCGTCGGGGCGGCGGACCACCAGGTCGCCGGTGCGGTACATCCGCTCACCGGGCCGGCCGAACGGGCAGGCCACGAAGTGGCCGGCGGTCAGGGCGCTCTGCCCGAGGTAGCCCCGGGCGATCCCGGTGCCGGAGACGTACAGCTCGCCGGGGACCCCGTCCGGCAGCGGGCGCAGCCACGGGTCGAGCACGTACACCTCGGTGTTGTCGATGGCCACGCCGACCACCGGGTCCTCGCAGTCGAAGGTGCCGACGCCGAGGGTGTTGATGGTGTACTCGGTGGGTCCGTACAGGTTGTAGCCGACGGTCCCCTCGGTGTCGATGAGCCGTTGCCACAGCTTGGGGGTGACGGCCTCGCCGCCGAGCAGCACCAGGGCCGGCCGCCTCCCGGGGTCGTCGAGCAGCCCCTCGGCCACCAGTTGCTGCGCGTACGTCGGGGTCACGTTGACGACGTCGATGCCGTGGTCGCGGCAGTACTCGACGAGCCGGGGGGCGTCGCGGCGCAGTTCCTCGTCGCAGATGTGCACCTCGTGGCCGTCGGCGAGCCAGAGCAGTTCCTCCCACGACATGTCGAACGCGAACGACACGGTGTGCGCGACCTTGAAGACCCGGTGACCGTGGTCGGCCAGGACGGGTTCGAAGATCCGCCGCTGATGGTTGAGCAGCATGTTGGTGAGTCCGGCGTACTCGGTCACCACGCCCTTGGGCTTCCCGGTCGAGCCGGAGGTGTAGATGGTGTACGCGGGGTGGCGCAGCCGGTCCGGGTCCTCGGGGGCGAAGGTGGTGTACGGCTCGGCGGCGGGCAACGGGCGGTCCAGGACGATGTGGTCGCCGCCGATCCGGTGGGCCACCGCCTCGACGGTGAGGACGGTGTCGGGGCGGGCGTCCGCGACGATGGCGGCGATCCGCTCGTCCGGGTGGTCCAGCTCCAGCGGTACGTAGGCGGCGCCGACGCGCAGTACGGCGAAGAGCGCCACGAGGAGGTCGAGCGAGCGCGGTACGGCCAGGCCCACGGTCCGCTCCGGCCCGATGCCACGTGCGGCGAGTACGCCCGCCAGTCGACGGCTGCGGTCGCGGAGTTCGGCGAAGGTGAGGCCGGCGCCGTCGGCGACGAGCGCGGTCCGGGACGGGGTGCGGGCGGCCGCGCGGTCGAAGCGGTCGACGACGGTGTCCGTGCCGATGCCGGTGCGCGGGGCGGGTTCGGGGGCCGGGGCGGCCCCGGGGAGCGCACCGACGGGTCCGGTGGAGCGGGCGAGGTCCGCGAGGACGCGCAGGTAGTCGTCGAGGAGGCGGCGGGCACCGGCCGGGTCGTCGTCGCGGTGCTCCAGCTTGACGGTGAGCCGGTCGCCCGGGGTGACGACCCAGGTGAACGGGTAGTGGGTGGAGTCGTCGGCGCGTACCGCGGTGATGCCGTGGCGGGCGTTCATCGCGGCGAACGCCTCCTGGTCCAGGAAGTTCTGGAGCACGAAGAGGTTGTCGAACAGGGTGTCGTGCCCGGCGGCGCGCTGGATCTCGCCGAGCCCCAGGTGCTCGTGGTCCATCGCCTCGACCCGGGCCGTCTGCACGGACGTCAGGTAGGCGCCGACCGTGTCGCGGGGCCGGGCCCGGGTCCACATCGGCACGGTGTTGAGGAGGACGCCGACGATGTCGGAGTGGCCCTCGCCCTCACGGCCGGAGACGGTCACCCCGAAGACCGCGTCCTCCCGGCCGGTGCGGGCGCCCAGGAGCAGTCCGAGGCCGCCGGTCAGCACCGTGTTCAGGGTGACGCCGTGGGCGGCGGCCGCGTCCCGCAGCGATTGGGAGAGTTCGGCGGACATGGTGTGCGTCAGGGCGTGCGGCAGGGTCTCGGGGAGGTCCGGGGCGGCCGGGGCGAGCAGGGTCGGTCCGGACAGTTCCGCCAGGTGGCCGGCCCAGAAGCGGTGCGCCGCGGCCGGGTCCCTGGCGGCCAGGGTACGGGCGTACTCCTCGAAGCCGGGCACGGCGGGGGTGGCGGCGAGCGGCTCGCCCGCCAGGACGGCCTCGTACGCGGCGAACAGGTCGCGCAGCACGATCTCCCGGGACCAGCCGTCCCAGAGCAGCAGGTGGTAGCTGAGCAGCAGCCGGTCCCCGCCGTCGGGCGGCCGGACCACGGTCAGCCGGATCAGCGGCGGCTCGCCCGGGTCGAAGCCGGTCTCCCGGTCCCGGGCGCGCAGTTCCTCGGCAGCAGCCGCGTCCGCCACCTCGACCGTGCGGACGGCGACCGTGCGTCCGGCGCCGAGGAGCTGGACGGGGTCGCCGTCGTCGTCGGTGGTGAATCCGGCGCCGACGACGGGGTGCCGGGCGATCACGTACGCCATCGCCCCGGCGAGCGCGTCGGGGTCCAGGCGCCGGTCGAAGGTGAACCAGCTCTGGGCGACGTAGTGCCCGGCCGTCCCCGCCAGTTGGGCCTGGAAGTACAGGCCGCGCTGGAGGGGGGTGACGGGGGCGGTGCGCTCGGCGGTGGCGGCCGCGTCGGCGATCCGCTCCAGGGCCCCGAGCCAGTGCCCTGTGAGGGTGTCGGGGACGCCCTCGGCGAGGGTGAACTCGGCGTGCAGACCGCCGGTGGCCGCGTCGGTCCAGGCGTTGACCTCGACGGCGTACGGGGTGGGACGCTCGCCGCCGGTGATCCGGGGGACGTCCGATTCGCCGCCCCGGCCCAGGTAGTTGAGGAGCACCTGGGGGCGGGCGGTCAGCAGCGGGGCGGTCTGCGGGTCGAGGTGGCGCAGCCGCCCGTAGGCGAGGTGTCCGCGCTCGTCCGGGCGGCGTTCGGCGACCTCGCGGGCGGCGGCGACCGGGTCGGTGTGCGGGGTGAGCCGGACGGGGGCGATGGAGGTGAACCAGCCGACGGTGCGGCTGTAGTCGTGGTGCTCCAGGACCGGGGTGCGGCCGTGCAGCTCCAGCTCGACGGCGAGGTCGGTGGGGGTGGCCTGGACGGCGGTGAGCGCGGTGCGCAGGGCGCCGCAGAGCAGCTCGGTGAGGCCCGTGCCGAGGGTGGTGGGGGCGGTGCGGGTCAGCCGGTCCGCCGTCTCCGGCGGGAGGACGGCGGTGCGGGTGCGCGGGCGGCGGACCTCGGGCAGCAGGGGTGGTGCGGCCAGGGTCTCGATCCAGTGGCCGAGGCTGCCGGTCTCCTGGGCGGTGTGGGCCGTCAGGGCCTCGGCGTACTCGGCGTAGGAGGTGGTGGGCGGGGCCGGGGTGGTGCCTTCGAGGTGGGCGGCCAGGTCGTCGAGGACGATCAGCCAGGAGACCGCGTCGACGGCGAGGTGGTGGGCGGTGACCACCAGGGTGCGGGTCGGGGCCAGCCAGGAGAACGCGACGAGGCGCCCGGTGGCGGGGTCGAGCCGGTCGGCGGCCTCGTTCGCCGCCGCCGTCGCGTCGGGGGCGGCGCTGGTCACCACGTCGGTCTCGGGGGCGGGTCCGGTGCGCAGGGTCCACACCCCGTGCTCGGTGGCGAGCCGCAGCCGCAGGGCCGGATGGGCGGCGAGAAGGGCGGTCGCGGCCCGCCGCAGGTCGGCCGGACCGATGCCCTCGGCCACCTCCAGGGTCCGGGCCTGGGCGAACCGGTCGAGCGGGCCGCCGAGTTCGCGCTGGCGCAGGATGATCGGGGTGGCGGGCAGCGGGCCGTCCTCCCGGCGGGCCGGCGCGGGGGCGGCGGGCCGCGGGGCGCGGGCGGCCAGGTGGGCGGCGAGGGCGCGCGGGGTCTTCAGGAGGAAGACGTCGCGCGGGGCGATCGGCAGGCCGAGCGCCCGGGCCCGGTTGATGACGGTGATGGCGACGATGCTGTCGCCCCCGGCGGCGAAGAAGTCGGTGTCGGCGTCCACGGATCCGCCGGTCAGTACCTGGGCGAAGATCCCGACCAGCGCGGCGAGCGCGTCCCCGGCCACGGCGGGCCCGGCGTCCACGGCGGACGGGGCCGCCGGGGCGTCGTCGTGCGCGGCACCGGCGGCCAGGGCCGCGCGGTCCAGCTTGCCGTTGACGGTCAGCGGCAGGGCGTCCACGGTCAGCACCCGGCCGGGCACCATGTGCGCGGGCAGCGTGGCGGAGAGCCGGGCGGTGAGGTCGGCGGGGGCCCGGCCCACCACATGGGCGACGAGATGGTCCCCGCTTCCCGCCACCGTGACGGCGGCGTCCACCACCCCGTCGAGCGCCCGGAGCGCCGTCTCCACCTCGCCGGGCTCGATCCGGAACCCCTTGAGCTGCACCTGGTCGTCGGCCCGGCCGACGAACTCCAGCTCGCCGTCGAGGGTGCGGCGGGCCAGGTCGCCGGTGTGGTACATGCGGGAGCCGTCGGCGGCGAACGGGTCGGCCACGAACCGGCCCGCGGTGAGCCCCGGCCGCCCGAGGTAGCCGAGCGAGAGCTGGTCGCCGGAGACGTAGACGGCGCCCGTCCGGCCCGGCGGGACCGGGCGGAGCCGGTCGTCGAGCAGGTGGACGGTGAGGCCGGGGACCGGGCCGCCGATCGGGCTGGCCTTGGTGCCGGGCTCGAAGTCCGTCCCGGTCAGCACCCGGTGGGTGACATGGACGGTCGTCTCGGTGATCCCGTACATGTTGACCAGCTCGGGGGTGTCGGCGCCGTACCGGCCGACCCAGCCGCGCAGCCGTGCCGGGTCCAGCGCCTCGCCGCCGAAGACGATCCGGCGCAGTGCGGTGAGCGGTGCGGCGGCGAGCCGGTCGGCCTCGATGAACCGGTGGAACGCGGACGGGGTCTGGTTGAGGACGGTCACCGCGCGGTCCCGGACCAGCCGGTGGAAGTCGGCCGGGGAGCGGGTCAGCGCGTAGTCGGGGACGAGCAGTTCGCCGCCGTGGACCAGCGCGCCCCACAGCTCCCAGACCGCGAAGTCGAAGGAGAAGGAGTGGAACTGCACCCAGACGTCGTCGGGGCCGAAGCCCATGGCGGGCCGGGTGTGGGCGAGGAGCGCGACCACGCTCGCGTGCGGCACGGCGACGCCCTTGGGGCGGCCCGTGGAACCGGAGGTGTAGATGATGTACGCGGGGTCCCGCGGACGCGGGCGGGTGACGGGTACGGGGGCGGCGGGGGCGGGTTCCTCGCCCTGGACGAGGATCCGGGCCGGTACGCCGGTCCGTTCCAGGAGGCGGGCGAAGCGGCCCCGGTGCTCCCGGTCGACGAGCACGGCCTGCGGGGCGCAGTCGGTGAGGACGTACCCCAGCCGCTCGTCCGGGTAGGCCAGGTCCAGCGGTACGTAGGCGCCGCCCGCGGCGACGACGGCGGTCAGGGCGACGACCTGCTCCAGGGAGCGGGGCACGGCGACGGCGACCAGACTCCCGGGGCCGACCCCGGCCGCCCGCAGGACGTCCGCCAACTCGTCCTTGGCCTGAGTGAGTTGGCCGTAGGTGAGGGATCTGGTGGCGCCGTCGAGGGCGCACTGGGTGACGGCGGTGGCCTCGGGGTCGCGGCGCGCCGCGGCGTCGAGGAGGACGTCGAGCGTTCCCGTGGCCCGCTCCGGGAGCGCGGCGGGGGCGGCGGCCACCGCGCGGACCGGGGCGTCCGGGCGGGTGAGCAGGGTGGTGAGGGTGCGGGTGAAGGTGAGCAGGATGCCTTCGGCGCTCGCGGGGCGCAGCAGGGCGCCGTCGTGGATGAGCCGGAAGAGGGGGCGGCCGTCGGGGGTGCGTTCCACCACCAGGGTCAGGGGGTAGTGCGGGGCGCCCTCGTTGGTGATGCGGGTGATGGCGAGGTGGTGGCCGGGGGCGCGCAGGGTGTCCGGGTCCGTGGCCACGTCGAAGACGACGAGGGTGTCGAAGAGCGGTCCGGTGCCGGCCCGGCGGGCGATCCGGGCCAGGGAGACGTACTGGTGGTCGCGGACCGCCTCCTGGTGGGCCCGTACGGTGGCGAGGAGTTCGGCCGCCGTGGTGGTGGCGGTCCAGCGGGCGCGGACCGGGACGGTGTTGATGAACAGGCCCACCATGTCGGCGATGCCGGGGAGTTCGGCGTCGCGTCCGGAGACGGTGGAGCCGAACACGACGTCCGTGGTGTGCAGGAGGCCGCCCAGGGTGAGGGCCCAGGCGCTGTGCACGGCGGCGCTCAGGGGGACGCCGGCCGCGCGGGCGGCGGTGTCGAGGTCGCTCCCGGCCTCGGCGGTGGTGTCGGCGAAGTGCTCGGAGGGGGTGTGCCCCTCGGCGACGAGGGAGGGTCCGGGCAGTCCGGCGAGTTCGCCGTGCCAGATCCGTTCGCTCTCCTCGTGGTCGCGGGCGGCGAGCCAGCGGGCGTGGGCGCGGTGCTCGCCGAGCGGGTGGGTACTCCCCGGGGCGTGGTACTCGGCGAGCAGGGCGCGGAGCATCGGGGGGACGGACCAGCCGTCGGCGACGATGTGGTGCACGGTCTGCACCAGCACGTCGCGCCCGGCGCCCGCGCGGATCAGGGTGTAGCGCATGAGCGGGCCGGTGGCCAGGTCGAAGCCGGAGCGGCGGTCCTGTTCGGCGTGGGCGCGGATCTCCTCGTCGGTGATGCCGGGGCGGTCCAGGACGGTGAACGGTGCCTCGGTGCCGCTTTCCAGTACGGCGACGACGCGGCCGTCGGCGAGGGCGGTGAACCGGGCGGCCAGGTTGGGGTGGAGGTCGAGCAGCCGGGTGGCGGCCGCCGCGAGCCGGTCCGGGTCGGCCTCGCCCTCCAGGGTGAGGAGCTGCTGTTCGACGTAGCTGCCGGTCGTCTCGTCGTCGAAGACGGAGTGGAAGTAGAGGCCCTCCTGGAGCGGGGTCAGCGGGAGGATGTCGAGCAGGGCCGGTCCGTCGAGTTCATCGACGTCGGCCTGGGTGAGGGGGACGAGGGGGAAGTCACCGGGCGAGTGGCCGCCCTCCTCCAGGGCGGCGAGCCCGGTGAGCGCGGCATGGAAGTGGGTGCCGAGGGCGGTGATGTCGTCCTCGGTGAACCTGCCCTCGGCCCAGGAGACGGTGGTGACGAGCCGGTAGGCGCCGTCCTCGCCGGGTTCGGCGATCGCGTTGAACTCCAGGGCGCGCGGCAGCCGCATACCGGGGTCCCGCTTCTCCCCCAACTGTCCTGTACTGCCGGTCAGTTGCCAGTCGCCCGGGGTTCCCGCGTCGAAGCGGCCCAGGTAGTTGAAGAGGACCTGCGGGGCGGGGGTGGCGGGCAGGGCTCCGGTCAGATGGCGCAGGACGCCGTAGGAGAGGCCGTTACGGGGCACCGCGGCGAGCTGGTCCTTGACCGCCTTGAGGGCGGCGGCCAGCTGTCCGGGGTCGGTGGGGTCGGTGGCGGCTCCAGGGTCCACGGTGACCGGGAACAGCGTGGTGAACCAGCCGACCGTACGGGAGAGTTCGGGCTCGAACCCGGCGGTGTCGGTCAGGTGGCGGGCCTCGCGGCCGTGCCCCTCCAGCTCGATGCGGGCGAAGCTCTGGTCCTGGCCCAGGTCGCGGCGGAAGCGGGCGAGGGCGACGGCGAGGGCGGTGAGCAGGACGTCGTTGACGCCCGCGTGGAACGCCGCGGGGACGGGGCCGAGCAGGGCGGCGGTCGCGTCGGGGTCCAGGGTGAGGGTGCGGACGCGTTCCCGGGCCACGGTGTCGGTGTCCTGTGGCGCGCGGCGGGCGAGGGGGGCGTCGGGGCCGGGCAGTGGCGTGTCGTAGTGGGCGCGGTCGGCCTCGAATCCGGCCCGTTCCAGCAGCTGGGTCCAGCGGCGGAACGACGTTCCCGTGGGCGGGAGTTCGACGGGGGCGCCCTCGGCGTACCGCCGCCACGCGGTGGCCAGGTCGTCCATCAGGATGCGCCAGGAGACCCCGTCGATCACCACATGGTGGGCGACCAGGACGAGTTGGCGGTCGGCGCGGCGCCACACGGCGCGCAGCATGACCCCGGCGTCCGGGTCGAGGTCCCTGGTGGCGAGTGCGACGCAGTCGGCGGCCGGGAGGTCGCTCTCCTGCCAGACGGGGTCGGCGCCCCGGGCGGGTCCGGGGATGTCGAAGCCCCAGTGCTCCCCGCGGACCAGCCGGGCGCGCAGCATGGGGTGCCGGTCCAGTACGGCGGCGAGGATCGTGTCCAGCGCCTGTCCGGTCAGCTCCGCCGGGGTGTTGAGGACGACCGACTGGACGAATCCGTCGATCGCGTCGGTGGTTTCGCCGAGCCACCGCACGACCGGCAGTCCGGTGACGGGCCCGGTGGCGAGGTCGCCGTGGTCGACGGCGGCGGTCTCCTCGCGGCTCGCCACCGAGGCGAGCGCCCCGAGGCGGCTGTGGGCGAAGATCTGCCGTGCGGTGACGTGGAGGCCCCGCTCGCGCAGGGCGCCCAGCAGCGAGATGGCCAGGATGCTGTCGCCGCCGAGCTGGAAGAAGTCCTGGTCGGTGCCGGTCCGTTCGAGTCGGAGCACCTTCGCGGCGGCGGCGCACACCAGCCGCTCCTCCTCGGTGACGGGCTCGGTCGCGCCGTCCGTGGCGATCACGGGTTCGGGCAGGGCACCCCGGTCGAGCTTGCCGTTCGCGGTGAGCGGGAACTCGGTGAGGACCACGAGGTGGGCGGGGACCATGTACTCGACCAGGTGCTCGGTGGCCCACTCCCTGACGGCCTCGGCCCGCAGCCCCTCGTGGCCGGCGGCCGGGATCACGTAGCCGGTCAGGTAGGTTCCGCCCGCCGTGTTCTTCCTGGCGACGACGCAGCTGTGCCGTACGCCGGGGTGTTCGGCGAGGGACGCCTCGACGTCCTCGGTCTCCAGCCGCATGCCGCGGATCTTGATCTGGTTGTCGGCGCGGCCGAGGAAGTCCAGGGTGCCGTCCGGGGCGAAGCGGGCCAGGTCGCCGGTGCGGTAGAGCCGGGAGCCGTCGTCGGCGAAGGGGTTGGCGACGAACCGGGAGGCGGTCAGGGCGGGGGCGTTGACGTAGCCACGGCCCAGCAGGAGGCCGCCCGCGTACAGTTCGCCGCCGACGCCGACCGGAACCGGGCGCAGTTCGTCGTCGAGGACGTACAGCTGGGTGTTGGGGTTGGCCCGGCCGATCGAGGTGGAGAGGCGTTCGGCCTCGCCCCGGTAGATGACGTGGGAGACGCCGATGGTCGTCTCGGCCGGTCCGTAGCCGTGGTAGAGCGGGATGTCGAGCCGGGCGCGGAACCGCTCGTACAGCTCGGGGGTGAGCACCTCGCCGCCGCACCACACGTGCCGCAGGCTGTCCAGGCGGCCGGAGTCGCCGGCGATCTCCAGCAGGACGTCCAGCATGGAGGAGACCAGATAGGTGAAGGTGACGCGGTGTTCGGCGATCACGCCGAGGAGGTGGTGCGGGTCGCGTTCGCCGCCGGGGCGCAGGATCACCAGCCGGCCGCCGGAGACCAGCGGCAGGAAGATCTCGTTGATGGAGATGTCGAAGGAGAGCGGTGCCTTGAAGAGCGAGGCGTCGTCGTGGCCGAAGTGCAGGATCTCCTCGACCTGCCACAGGAGGCGTTCGCTGATCGCCTCGTGGCGGATCATGGCGCCCTTGGGGCGGCCGGTCGAGCCGGAGGTGAAGATCACGTAGGCCAGGGCGGTGCCGGGGACGGTGATGTCCGGCGCCTGGTCCGGATGGTCCGCGAAGGCCCAGTCGTCGAGGTCGACGGCGACCGCCTCCGGCTCCCCGTCCGGGTGCTCACCGGTCCTGCCCAGCTGGAGCGCGACCCCGGCGTCCTCGACGACGACGGCGCGCCGGGCGGCGGGCCACTGCGGGTCGAGCGGGACGAAGGCGCATTCCGCCTGGAGCACGGCGAGGAGCCCGATCACCATCTCGGCGGACCGGCCGAGCGAGATGCCGACCACCTGTTCGGCGGTGAGGCCGCGCCCGATCAGGTGGTGGGCCAACTGGGCGGAGCGGGCCGCGACCTGACGGTACGTCAGGACACGGTGCTCGTCGATCACCGCGGCGGCGTCCGGCCGGGAGCGGGCCTGCTCGCGGAACATCTCCATGAGGGTCGGGCGGGACCGGTCGGCCCGGTTGTCGTTCCACCGGGCCAGGGCTTCGAGCCGGGCCGCCGCGTCGGACGGGGCGATGGTGCCGAGGGGGCGGTCGGGGAAGTCGGCCAGGTCGTCCAGGGCGAGCTGCGCATCGGCGGACGGAACGCCTTCGGGGGCGGCGACGGGGAGGCCGTCCGCCCCGGCCGCCCAGCCGTCCCCGTCGGACGGCCCGTCGCCCGCACCGTTCTTGTCGACCTGTCGGAGGAGGTCGGGGAAGAGGGTGCCCGGGGCGAGGTCCATCCCGTCGGGGCCGAGGCCGGTCGCCCAGTACGACAGCCCGATGGCACAGGCGGTGGCGACGGTCCGGTCGCCGTAGTCGCCGGTGCGGCGGCGCAGGCCGGCCAGGCGGGCGGGGGAGAGCAGTACGCGCGGGGCGGTCGGTTCCGTCATCGAAGACTCAGCATCCTTCCGAGGTATGCAAGTTAGCCTAACCTAACTAAGGCTTACCTAACTACCCTCTCGCCAGGCCCGCCACAGGCGCGCGTACCGGCCGTCGAGAGCCACCAACTCCGTGTGCGTGCCCTCCTCCACGACCCGCCCCGCGTCCAGCACCGCGATCCGGTCCGCCGCCATGGCCTGGGTCAGCCGGTGCGCCACGAAGAGCGTCGTCCGGCCCTCGCAGGCGGCCAGCACCGCCCGTTCCAGCTCGGCCGCGCCCTCGCTGCCCGCCTCGGCGGTCGACTCGTCGAGCACCACCACGGGCGAACGGCCCAGCACCAGCCGGGCCAGCGCGATCTGGGCGACCTTGGTGACGTCGAGGCGCTCACCGCCCTCACCGACGGCGGTGCGCACCCCGTCCGGCAGCGACTCCACCCAGCCCTCGGCGCCCACCGTGCGCAGCGCGGCCAGCAGTTCGGCGTCGTCCGCGCCGGGGGCGGCCAGCCGCAGGTCCCCGGCGAGCGGCCCGGAGAACACATGCGTCTCCTGCGTCAGGATGGTCACCAGGGAGCGCGCGGCGGCCTCGTCCAGATCCGCGAGATCGTGCGGCCCGATCCGGACCGATCCGGACCCCGGCCTGCCGATCCCGGCGATCAGCGCGGCCAGCGTCGACTTCCCGGCCCCGGTCGCCCCGACCAGCGCGAGCGAGCCGCCGGCCGGGATGGACAGACCGACGTCCCGGAGAACGGGCTCCTCGGTGCCGGGGTAGCGGAACGTCAGCCCGCGCACCTCCACCGGGAGCGGGCCGCCGCCGCCCCGCGCGGCGGAGGCGTCGCCCACCAGCCGCTCCTCGGCGGGCTCCCCCACCACCCCGACCAGCCGGGTCAGGCTCGCACCGGACTTCTGCGCCTCGTCGAAGGTGAACATGATGGCGCCCAGCGGGGTGAACAGCCGGTGGAACATCAGCGGGGCGGCCGACACCTCGCCCAGGCTGGCGGCCCCGGCCTCCAGCAGGACGTACCCGACGACGACGATCAGGGTCAGACCGATGAACTCGGCGCGGTTCTCCCGGCCCACGAACCGGCCGAAGAACCGGAACACCTCGACGCCCAGCTCGCGCACCCGCCACGACTCCCGGTCGACCTTCCCCCGGAAATCCTCCTCCAGCCGGTAGGCCCGGACGGTGTCGATCCCGTTCAATCCGCTGATCAGTGCCTGCGCCCGGTCGGCCTGGGCGATCCGCTGGCGGCGGTAGAGCGGCGCGGAGCGGGGCAGGTACCAGCGCAGGGCCAGCGCGTACGCGGGCAGCGCCCCGGCACCGGCGAGCCCCAGGCGCCAGTCCAGGCCGAACATGCCGGCCGTGGCGATGACCACCAGCACCCCCGCCGAGAACACCGTGGGGATGGCGGCCCGGATGCCCTTGGAGATGACCGCCACGTCGTCGCCGACTCGGGAGAGCACATCGCCCCGGCCGACCTCCTCGACGCGGGCGCTCGGCATGCCCAGCACCGCGCGGACCGCGCCCTCCCGCAGCCGGGCGAGCAGATCGGCCCCCAGTCGCCCGATCAGGTACGTGGACGCGGCGGTGACCACCGCGCCGAGCAGCGCGGCGGCCACCATCAGCCCGCCGATCCCGACCAGCACCGAGGACGGCTCGCCGCCGGTCACCCCGTCCACCACCCGGCTGAGCAGCAGCACCGGGAGGATCTGGAGCGCGGCACCGACGACCGTGGTGAGGACGGTGGCGGCCGTGAGCCAGGGGGCGCGGCGGCAGTGCGCCGCGACCCAGCCGACGGCCTCGCGCCCCGTCGCCGTACGCAGGGCCGCCGGGGCGGGGGCGGAACCGGGGGCGGGGACGGTACTCACACGCGAACCGAATCTCTGCGGGGACGGGAGGGTCCGGACGGCACGGCTACGAGGCCGACTTGACGAGTTCGTCGATCGCGTACGGCAGGGACAGCAGGGTGCCCTGGGACATCGCCGCGCCGACCGCCGGGCCCTCGCTGTCCAGCAGGTAGGACACCTTGCCCTTCTTGACCGCGGACAGGTTGGCGAACAGTTCGAACTTCTTCAGCGCCTCGGTGTCGGCCTTGTCGTTGACGACGAAGATCCGGTCGACGTCGACCAGGTCGACCCGCTCCGGGGAGAGCGTGGTGTAGAACTTGCCGCCGGCGACCTCGTCGATCCTGGTCTGGTAGGCGAAGCCGGTGCCCGTCACCAGCCGCCCCCGTACGTCGGTGGAGGTGAACGGCGCGACGGAGTCCTTGTACCAGGACAGGACGACGGCGGTCTGCTTCGCGAACTCCGGATGGGCCTTCTTCGCCGCGTCGAGCTTGCCCTGGATGCCCTGGACCAGCTTCTTGCCCTCGGCCTCCTTGCCGAGCGCCTTGGCGATGTGCACCGCGTTGTCCTGCCACGGGGCGCTGAAGGGCTCCTTCTCCCCCTTGGTGCGGCCGACGGTCGGGGCGATCTTCGAGAGCTTGTCGTAGGCCGCCCGGTCGATCTCGGAGTAGACCGCGATGATCAGGTCGGGCCGGAGGGAGGCGATCTTCTCGTAGTTGGGGCCCGCGTCGCCGTTGCTCATGACGACCTCGGGGCGGGTGTCGCCCCACTTGTCCTTCACCCAGGGCCACTGGGTGTTGATGTCGGGGGACTTGCCCGCCGGGTTCGGGTACTGGTCGACCATCCCGACCGGCTTGACGCCGAGCGCCAGGACGGCCTGGTCGTCCGTGTAGCCGACCGAGACGACACGCTCGGGCGCCTTGGTGATCTCCGTGGACCCGAACGCGTGCTCCACGGTGACCGGGAAGGCGCCGGTGGAGGCGGCCGGGGCGTCCTCGCCCTTCGACTCCGCCGTGTCGGAGCCACAGCCCGTCAGGAGGCCGACGCCGAGCGCCGCGGCGGACAGTACCGCCGCCGTCCGCCGCCAGGACCGCACCCGCGTCGTTCGATGGAGAAGCATCCGGAATCCCTTGCTTTCATTCGGCCCGCCGCGTCTCGCACCGAGGGCGGCCGGACCCTGTCCCACTTCAGTAAGGCTAGCCTAGCCTAAGTTTCTAACTCTCTGTCGTCGGACCCGAGTTGAGGTCCGCCGCGCACCATGGCGCGTGACGGCCGGTCAGGCTCCGGCGTGCGTGCGGCCGATCGGAACGACGAGCGGCCGACCGCCCACCGGGTCGTCGATCACCGCGGCGTTGAGCCCGAAGGCCTCCCGCAGCAGCTCGACGGTGATCACCTCGCGCGGGTGCCCCTGCGCGAGCACGGAGCCCGCGCGCATCACGACGAGGTGGTCGCTGTAGCGGGCGGCCAGATTGAGGTCGTGCAGCACCATGACCACGGTGCGGCCCGACTCGTGCAGGTCGTCCACCAGATCGAGTACGTCGACGGCGTGGGCGAGGTCCAGATAGGTGGTCGGCTCGTCCAGCAGCAGCAGATCGGTGCCCTGTGCCAGGGTCATGGAGATCCAGACGCGTTGGCGCTGCCCGCCGGAGAGCGAGTCGACCGGGCGGTCGGCGAGGTCCGCGACCCCGGTCATGGCCAGCGCGCGCGCCACCACCCCGGCGTCGTCCGACGACCACTGCCGCAGCCAGCTCTGGTGCGGATGACGCCCCCGGGCGACCAGGTCGGCCACGGTCAGCCCCTCCGGCGCGAGCGGCGACTGCGGAAGCAGCCCGAGCTTCCGGGCCACGTCCCTGGTCCGGAGGCCGGCGATGTCCTCGCCGTCCAGCACGACCGTCCCGCCGTCCGGCCGGAGCAGCCGGCTCAGGGTGCGCAACAGGGTCGATTTCCCGCAGCCATTGGGGCCGATGATCGTGGTGATCACCCCGGTGGGGACCTCCACGTCCAGTCCCTCGATGACGGTGCGCCCGCCGTACCCGACGGTGACGCCCCGGGCCGCCAGTCGCGGGGCGGCGCTCCGGTCCGCCTCTTCGGCCGGGGTGATGAACCGCGTGGCCACAGGGCCTCCTTGTCCGAGTCTCGTCCTCATGTCCGTCCGGCCTGCCTCAGGTTGGCCCGTACCAGCAGCCACACCAGGAACGGTCCGCCGATCGCCGCGGTCACCACACCAACCGGAAGGGAGACCGGCAGCGCGGTACGGGCGATCAGGTCCGAACCGGTCAGGAGCACCGCCCCCACCAGCCCGGAGGCCACCAACGGCGGGGTGGGGAACCGGGCCAGACGCATCGCCACCTGCGGCGCCACCAGCGCGACGAACGGCACCGGCCCCGCCGCGCTCACCGCCACCGCGGCCAGCAGCACCGCGCACAGCAGCAGGAGTGCCCGCACCCTGCCGTACCGGACGCCCAGCCCGGCGGCGATGTCGTCGCCCAGGTGCATCGGCTTGAACGGGAACGCGGCCAGCGCCACCACCACGATCAGCCCGAGCACGCACCAGGCCGCCACCCGCACGGACTCCCACGACCGGTCGTCCAGCGAACCGACCAGCCACGCCTGGGCCCTGGCCACGTCCCGGATGTCGGCCGAGACCAGCAGCCAGGTCGTGAGCGCCTCCATCACCGCGCTCACCGAGATGCCGATGAGGACGAGCCGGAAGCCGTCGATCCCGCGCCGCCAGGCCAGGAAGTACACCAGCAGCCCGGTGGCGAGACCGCCCGCCAGCGCGGCCAGCGGCAGCCCCACCGAACCGAGCACCGCCGCCGCGGCCCCACCCGACACCGTCACCAGGAACACCGCGACCGTGCCCGCTCCCCCGGTGATGCCGAGGACGTCCGGGCTGGCCAGCGGGTTGCGCGCGACGGACTGGGTGATCGCCCCGGAGATCCCGAGCGCGACGCCCACCACCAGTCCGGCCAGCGCCCGCGGCATCCGCAGGTCCATGACCACGAACGCGTCGACCGGCTCGCCCCGGCCGAGCACCGTGGCGATCACCCGGGACAGCCCGATCGGGAAGTCCCCGACACCGATGGAGAGGCAGAGGAGCAGAAAGGCCGCCGCCGCCAGCACCAGGGTGACCAGGACGAGCCACGGCCGCCACACGAACGACACCCGGCCGAGCCGCACCCCCGCCGCCATCGGCGGGTTCGCCCCCGTCACGTCCGTACGCCCCGCCCCGTTGACGGGTTCCGGCCCGTTCGCGGGTTCCGGCCCGTTCGCGGGTTCCGGCCCGTTCGCGGGTTCCGGCCCGTTCGCGGGTTCCGCAGCGTTCACGCGTTCCGTCGCGTTCATGCGTTCCTGAACTTTCCGCGCCACACCAGGACCGCGAAGAACGGGGCTCCGAGCAGGGCGACCACGATGCCCGCGTCCAGCTCGCCGGGGCGGACCACGATCCGGCCCACGATGTCGCAGACCAGCAGGACGACCGCGCCGAGCAGACCGGCGTACGGGACCAGCCAGCGGTGGTCCGGGCCGGTCAGGTACCGGGCCACATGGGCCACCATCAGCCCGAGGAAGGCGATCGGGCCGCAGGCGGCGGTGGCCGCCCCCGCGAGCAGGGTGACGGCGGCGATGCCGAGGGTCCGGCTCCGCGCGATGTTCACGCCCAGCCCCCGGGCCACGTCGTCGCCCAGGCTGAGCAGGTTGAGGGAGGGCAGGACGGACAGCGCGAGCACCAGCCCCACCGCGACGAAGAGCCCCACCGGCCCGATGACGTCGAAGCCGACCCCGGCGACGGAGCCCGCGTTCCAGAACCGCAGCGCGTTCATCGACTTCTGGCTGGAGAGCGCCACGGCCGTGGTCATCGCCGCGAGGAAGACCGTGACCCCCTGCCCGGCCAGGGCCAGGGTCAGCGGATTGCCCGCTCCCCGGCCGATGCTGGCGAGGCCGAAGACGACGACCCCGCAGAGCGCCGCCCCGGCGAAGGCGAACCAGACGTACTGGAACGGGTCGGCGAAGCCGAACACGGCGATCACCGACACCACCGCGAACGACGCCCCCGCGTTCACCCCCACCAGCCCGGTGTCGGCGATCGGATTGCGGGTGAAGCCCTGGATCAGCGCGCCGCCGACCCCCAGCGCCACTCCGGCCACGATCGCGAGCACCGTCCGGGGCACCCGTACGGTCTCCACGATGAGCCGGATCTCGGTGAGCCGGTGGTCGGACCCGGGGGCGGCGGACAGCCCGTGCCAGACCTCGGCGGGGGTCAGCGCCCGGGCACCGACGGCCAGGGACACCGCCGCCGCGACGGCCAGGACCGCCAGCAGCGCGGCGAGCCCGGCCCCCCGCCGGTGACGGGGGGACGCGGCGGGCCCGTTCGTCGGGCGCTCGACTGCGAGGGTGCGCATCTCGGCGGTCGTTATCCCTTGGTTCCGGTGCCCTCGGCGACCGGACGGGCCGCGCCGGCGGTGGAGGTGACGCCCCGTTCGAGCAGCGAGTCCAGGATCTCGCCGACCCGGACCGCGGTGTTGGAGAGCAGGGAGGTGGTGATGCCGTGGGTGTGCTCCGTACCGCCCTGGAGGTAGATCCCGCAGCGCAGGGCCGGGTCGGTGGAGACCCGGTAGTCGCGCTCGACGCGGACCCGGCCCTCGTCGTCGCGCAGGCACAGGTCGGCGACCTCGCCGAGCAGGCCGAGCGGGTCGGCCGGGCGGTAGCCGGTGGCGAACACCACGACGTCGGCGTCCAGTCGGGTCTCCTCGCCGGTGACGAGGGAGACCACGTCGGCCCGGACACCGTCGGGCGTCTCCTCGACGCCGCCGACCCGGGACACGTTGAGGAAGCGCAGCCGCTCGGTGCCGAGGACCTTCTCCTGGTACATCTGCCGGTACAGGTCGTCGATCAGGTCGATGTCCACCACGGAGTAGTTGGTGTTGCCGTGGTAGGCCATCAGCCGGCTCTTCACGCTGTCGGGCGCTGCGAAGTAGTCGTCGACCGCGCCCGGGTCGAAGATCCGGTTGGCGAAGGCGCTGTCGTCGGCGGGGCTGTAGCCGTAGCGGGAGAAGACCGCGCAGACCTCGGCGCGGGGGAAGCGCCGGTGCAGATACGCGACGTTCTCGGCGGCGCTCTGCCCGGCGCCCACGACGACGAAGCGGGTGGGCGAGGGCGAGGCGGACTCCAGGGCGTCGACCTTGCGGAGCAGGTCGGAGTTGTGCCAGACCCGCTCGCCGCGTTCGACGCCGGGCGGCATGACGGGGCGCAGCCCGGTGCCGACGACGAGGTTGCGGGCCCGGTGGACCGACAGTCCCTCGACCGAACGGACCGTCACATCCAGGTACTCCACGGCGCCTTCGCGGACGACGGGGGTGACGGCGACGACCTCGTGGCCGTAGGAGACCATGCCGTCGACCTTGGCCGCGGCCCACTCGAAGTAGTCGTGGAACTCCACGCGCAGCGGGAAGAGGTTCTTGTGGTTGATGAAGTCGATCAGCCGACCCCTGCTCTGGAGGTAGCAGAGGAAGCTGAACTCGCTGGCCGGGTTCCGGAGCGTCACCAGGTCCTTGAGGAAGGAGACTTGCATGGTGGCGTCGTCGATGAGCATGCCGCGGTGCCAGCCGAAGCTCGGCTGTTGCTCGAAGAAGTGGGCGGTGACCGGCCCCTGGCCGCCGGCGCGTGCGTTGTGCTCGCTCAGCGCGATCGCCATGGCCACGTTGGACGGGCCGAAACCGATGCCCATCAGATCGTGGACCACTGGTGTGTCGCCAGGAAGAACCGGTGACATGTCACTCCCATTCGTGCGGGGAAGCCGCCTGTCGGGCGTCGGGGGAACGTGCGAAGGGTGGGCACGGCGACAACGCCGCCCACCAGGAACTTAGGTGAGCCTAAGCTAATCCTGGGCACCTGTCGATAGGGAACCCCACCCCCGGACATCGACTTCGCGTCAACTGGAGCCCGAATTACCCCTGTTGCAAACTAAGGTAAGCCTTGCTTTACTTACGGCGCTTTGGTTACGGCACCGCGCTCGCGGCCGAACCGCCCCTGCCCTGAGGAGGAACCCCATGCGGGTCGTCATGTTCGGTTACCAGACCTGGGGGCACCGCACCCTGCAAGCCCTTCTGGACTCCGAACACCAGGTGGTCCTGGTGGTGACGCACCCCAAGAGCGAGCACGCGTACGAGAAGATCTGGAGCGACTCGGTCGCCGACCTCGCCGAGGCCCACGGCGTCCCGGTGCTGATCCGCAACCGGCCGGACGACGAGGAGCTGTTCGAGCGGCTCAAGGAGGCCGATCCGGACATCATCGTGGCCAACAACTGGCGGACCTGGATCCCGCCGCGGATCTACGGCCTGCCGCGCCACGGCACGCTCAACGTCCACGACTCGCTGCTGCCGAAGTACGCCGGGTTCTCGCCGCTGATCTGGGCGCTGATCAACGGTGAGACCGAAGTGGGCGTGACCGCGCACCTGATGGACGAGGAGCTGGACGCCGGTGACATCGTCCGGCAGGAGTCCGTCCAGGTCGGCCCGGCGGACACCGCCACCGACCTCTTCCACAAGACCGTCGACCTGATCGCGCCCGTCACCATCGGCGCGCTCGGCCTCATCGCCTCCGGGCGGACGGAGTTCACCAAGCAGGACCGCTCGCAGGCCAGTTTCTTCCACAAGCGGTCCACCGAGGACATCCGCATCGACTGGAACTGGCCCGCCGAGGACCTCGAACGGCTCGTCCGCGCCCAGTCCGAGCCGTACCCCAGCGCCTTCACCCACCACCGGGGCAAGCGGCTGGAGATCCTCGCCGCGGTGGTCTCGCAGAACCGGTACGGCGGCACCCCCGGCCGGATCTTCTACCGCGAGGGCGAGGGCGTGGTGATCGTCGCCGGGGCGGACGCCCGTACCGGACGCAACCACGGACTGGCCGTCACCCGGGTGCGCACCGAGGACGGCCGCGAGCTGCCGGCCGCCGAGTACTTCACCACCATGGGCGGCTATCTGACCGCCCGGCCCTGAGCCGCCCCCGCCCGGCGCCCGCCCGGCCGGGGCACCCGGTCAGGGCGTGGCCGCGGAGACCACGTAGACGACCGGGTTCATCGGGTCGGACATGTTGACCATGATGTCCTGGGTGGGCCGCGGCTTCCCGTTCACATGCCGGGTGCCCGCCCACTCGGTCCCGGCGGGGAACGACCAGTCCGCGATCTTCAGATCGCGGGGCCCGATGGTCTCCTTGCCGGGCTCCAGGTTCGAGCGCCCGCTGCCCAGCCGGCCCAGGAAGCGGTCCAGCCCGGCGGAGGTGGTGCGGAACTCCACGTACAGCCGGCTGGTCTTCCAGTTGTTGGTCTCGTAGTACCGCACGTCCAGCGAGTTGCCGGGCATCGGCAGCTCGTAGATCCGGCGCTGCAACCGCGAGGGCCAGCCCTCCCGGAGCCCCTGCGCGGAGGCCTCGGCCTCCTTGTTCGCTCCGGAGCGGCGGCTCTGCCCGGCGGAGATCAGCAGATACCCGGCCGGGACGCCGATGAGCAGCACGATGATCGTCGCCGTGATCAGCCGGCGACGGATCGTCCGGCGCCGGTCCTGCGGCGGCCGGCCGTCGTCGGGCGGCGTCGACTGGCGCGGCAGGACGGGGTGCTCGGCAGCGGTCATGTCTCTCGGGGTCCCTAGGAGGTGCGGGTGGAGCGGGTGGAACGGATGGTGTTCGCGGCCTGGTCGTAGATCTGGGCGTAGCGCTCGTAGCGCTCCACCCGGCGCCGGTTGGCCCGGCGGAATCTGCGGGCCACCAGCCGGGCCAGGTCCGCGGCGCCGACCATACCTGCCTCGGGGCCGAGCTGGGCGCGGGCGATCCGGGCCTCCGGCCGGTAGCCGCGGCCGGTGAGGTGACGCTTGAAGGCGTCCCGGGCCGGGCCGATGAGCAGGTCGTCCGCGGCGCTGACCCCGCCCCCGATGACGAAGCAGGACGGGTCGAGCGCGGCGGCCAGATTGGCGATGCCGACGCCGAGCCACTGCCCGATGTCCTGGAGCAGCTCGACGCACATCGCGTCGCCCTCGCGGGCCAGTTCGGTGATCAGCGGACCGGTGATGTCCGGGATGTTGCCCTTGACCCGTTCGATGATGCCGTGCGCCACCGGGGAGTCCGCCGCGGCCAGTTCCCTGGCCTCCCGGACCAGTGCGTTGCCCGAGCTGTACTGCTCCCAGCAGCCCCGGTTGCCGCAGGGGCAGCGGTGCCCGCCGGGCACCACCTGCATGTGGCCGAACTCACCGGCCACCCCGTACTTGCCGCGCTTGACCTGGCCGTCCTCCAGGATCGCGCCGCCGATGCCGGTGCCGAGCGTGATCATGACGAGATGGTCCTCGCCGCGGCCCGCCCCGAACCGCCACTCCGCCCAGGCGGCGGTGTTGGCGTCGTTGTCGACCATGACGGGGACGGCGAGCCGGGAGGCGAGGGCGTCGCGCAGGGGCTCGTCGCGCCAGGCGAGGTGCGGGGCGAAGAGCACCTTGGAGCGGTCGGCGTCGACCCAGCCGGCCGCGCCGATCCCCACCGCGTGCACGTCGTGCCGGTCGGAGAGGTCGAGCACCAGCTCGACGATGGTGTCCTCGACGACCTTGGGGCTCTTGGACTTGTCCGGCGTCTCGGTGCGCAGCTGCTCCAGGATGGTGCCGTCGGCGTCGACGACGCCCGCCATCACCTTCGTACCGCCGATGTCGATGCCGACGGTGGGGACCCGCGGTGCCGTGAGGTGCGAGCGCCGCTCCCGGGTGCCCACGGTCCGCAGGACGGTGGCGCGGGCGGAGCCGCGGTGGGTGAAGTCGCGGTACGTGCTCATCGTCCCTGCGGGGTGTTGGGGAGCCGGGGGCGGTGCTCCCGGCGGCGGACTGCGCCCGTCGGGCTCGATTCTGCCACTGCCGGGGGACCGGGGCGGGCGGACCCGTGCGTACGGGACCGCCCGCGGCTCGCCGCTACGCCACGTCGTCCGGGCCGGGGCCGGTGGCCCGTTCCAGCTCGTGGCTGAGCTCTTCCAGCTCGCTGCCGCCCGCCATCTGGCGGGTCAGCTCGTCCAGCGTGATGGAGTCCTTGGTGTGGCTGCCGGACATCGCGCCCCGCTTCAGCAGCACGAACCGGTCACCGACGAGATACGCGTGGTGCGGGTTGTGCGTGATGAGGACCACTCCGAGACCGGCGTCCCGGGCGGCCGCGACATACTTCAGCACCACCCCGGACTGCTTGACGCCGAGCGCGGCGGTCGGCTCGTCCAGGACGAGGACCTTGGCGCCGAAGTGGACGGCCCGGGCGATGGCGACGCACTGGCGCTCGCCGCCGGACAGGGTGCCGATCGGCTGGTCGACGTCGCGCAGGTCGATGCCCATGCGCAGCAGCGCGGACCGGGTCGTCTCCCGCATCCGGCGGACATCGAGGCGCTTGAAGGGGCCGGCGCCCAGCGTGGGCTCGGAGCCCAGGAAGAAGTTCCGCCAGACCGGCATCAGCGGCACCACGGCCAGGTCCTGGTAGACCGTGGCGATGCCGCGGTCCAGGGCGTCGCGCGGGTTGACCAGGGTGGTCTCCTCGCCGTCGATCAGGAAGCTGCCGGCATCGTGCCGGTGCAGCCCCGCGATGATCTTGATGAGGGTGGACTTGCCCGCGCCGTTGTCGCCGAGGACGCAGGAGATCTCGCCCGCGTGGACCTCCAGCGAGACGTCGGTCAGCGCCTTGATGGAGCCGTAGAACTTGGACACGTGGTCGAGTTCGACCAGCGCCCGGCGGGGCTCCGGCGCCGCCGCCCCGGCCGGTTCCGTGGGGGCCGTCATGTCGTCGCCTCCGCGCGCTTGCGTACCCATGCGTTGAGCAGGGTGGCCAGGAGCAGCATGGCTCCGAGGAAGAACTTGAACCAGTCCGGGTTCCACTCCGCGTACACGATGCCCTTGCTGGTCATGCCGAAGATGACGGCACCGACCGCGGAGCCGATCGCGGAGCCGTAGCCGCCGGTGATCAGGCAGCCGCCGATGACGGCCGCGATGATGTAGATCAGCTCGTTGCCGACGCCCTCGCCGGACTGCACCACGTCGTAGGAGAAGAGCAGGTGCTGCCCGGAGACCCAGGCGGCGAAGGCGACCCCCAGGTAGAGCCCGATCTTGGTACGGATCACCGGGACGCCGACCGCGCGGGCCGCGTCGGCCTCGCCGCCGACCGCGAAGATCCAGTTGCCGAAGCGGGTGCGGAGCAGGATCCAGGTGGCGATCGCGACCAGCACCGCCCACCACAGGATGGTGACCTTGAACTCGACGCCGCCGATCGTCCACTGCGAGGCGAAGACCTTGCGGGCCGATTCGAAGCCCTCCATGTCGCCGATGCCCTTGGTGGACACGGTCCCGCTGATCAGTTTGGTGAAGCCCAGGTTGAGTCCGGTCAGCATCAGGAAGGTGCCGAGCGTGATGATGAAGCTGGGCAGTTTCGTACGGGTCAGCATGAAGCCGTTGAAGGCCCCGACGGCCAGGGTGACCAGCAGCGACACGAAGACGCCGACCCAGACGTTGGCGGTCATCTGGTAACTGAACATCGACGAGACCAGCGCGGAGCTGGTGACCAGCACACCGGCGGAGAGGTCGAACTCGCCGCCGATCATCAGCAGCGCCACCGGCGCGGCCATGATCCCGATCGTCGAGGCCGCGTAGAGCACCGTGCCCATGCTGGAGGCGCGCAGGAAGCTGTCGGCGACGACCGAGAAGAAGAGGAAGACGGCGGCGGCGCCGACCACCGAGCCGAGCTCGGGGCGGCCGAGGAGTCTGCGCAGCGCCGAGGTACGCAGCAGCCGCTCGTCGGCCCCGGCCGGGGCGGACGGTCCGGCGGCCGCGCTCATCGGGTACCCCGCTTCGTGTACGGGGCCAGCGCGGCGGCGTCCTTCTCGGTGATGATCTGCGGTCCGGTGAGGACCGGGCGGCCGCCGCCGAGCACGTTGCCGTTGTAGCGGTAGAGCCAGAGCAGGTCGACGGCCTCGTAGCCCTGGAGGTAGGGCTGCTGGTCGACGGCGAAGCCCAGGGTCTTGTCCTGGAGGGCCGAGGCGACCTTGGCGTTCAGGTCGAAGGTGTCGATCT
The DNA here is from genome assembly GCF_043079735.1 of Streptomyces sp. NPDC015144. Lineage (NCBI taxonomy): Bacteria > Bacillati > Actinomycetota > Actinomycetes > Kitasatosporales > Streptomycetaceae > Streptomyces > Streptomyces sp. NPDC015144. Next base: position 89,336 of record NZ_JBIBUU010000012.1, read on the forward strand.
CGGCGGAGCTGCCCGCGGTCCGCTTCGCCTTGACGGCGGCGTCCGCGAAGGGGGCGCCGAGGGTGACGACCGCGTCGATGCTCTTGTCGGCCTGGAGCTTGGCCTCGATGGACGCCTGGACGTCGGGCATGTTGGTGCCCTCGACGTACAGGTTCTGCAGCTGGCCGTCGAAGGTCTTCTTCGCCCCGGCGCAGCGCTGCTCGTGGCCGACGTTGCCCTGCTCGTGCAGGATGCAGAGCGCCTTCTTGCGGCCGCGGGCGTTCAGCTCCTCGCCGACCGCCTCGCCCGCGATGGACTCGTCCTGGCCGATGTGGGTGAGCGCGCCGAACCGCTTGGACTCCTCGGAGCCCGAGTTCACCGTGATCACCGGGATTCCGGCCCGCACGGCCTTGGCCACGACGTCTTTCATGGCGTCGGGCTTGGCGAGGCTGACGACCAGCCCGTCGACCTTCTGGTCGATGGCGGCCTGCACCAGCTGGGCCTGCTGCTGCGCCTCGTCGTTGTGCGAGTACAGGAACTTGATGTTGTCCTTGTCGGCCGCCTGCTGGGCACCGCGCTGGACGATGTCCCAGAAGGTGTCGCCGTCGCCCGAGTGGGTGACCATGGCGACGGTCCAGCGGGGTGTGTCCACCGCGGGCCGGCCCTTGGCGGCCGCGGCCGCGCGTTCTTCCGCCCGCTTGCCGCCGGTGCTGCTGCATCCCATGAGGGAAACCCCGAGCACCGCCGCGAGCACGGCGCCCATCGCACGTACCCCTGTCCGAACCCTTGCCACGACGCCGTGCCCTTCTAGTGCTGCTCATTGTGCTGCTTCACGGGCCGGGAGTGATGTGCGCACACCCGGCCCGGCTGGCCAAGTATCCCCGAGCGGTCGGCGCCGCCGCCCGGCAGGGGCGGGGCGCGTGTGTCGCCGCCGTGGTACGGGGAGGGTCGCCGCCTTTCTCTCCCGGCCGCCGGAGTGCGACCGGTGGAGTCTTAACGGTGCGCGGACCGGACGTCAACGGGGCGGGAGGGGGCGGTGTCGGACCGGGTCAGCGGACGAGGAGCTGGAAGTCGAAGGTGTGGCGCGAGGCCCGGTAGAGGTGGGAGCCGTGCTCGACCACCCGTCCGGTGTCGTCGAAGGTGGTGCGCTCCATGGTCAGCACGGCCGCCCCCGCCGGTTCGGCGAGCCCGGTCGCCTCCGCGTCGGTGGCGAGCCGGGCGCCGACGGTCTGGCGGGCGCTGTGCAGGGTGATGCCCGCACCGCGCAGGATCCGGTAGAGGCCGGTGGCCTCCAGACGGGCGGTGTCCAGGTCGGCGATCCCGGTCGGCAGGTGGTTGCGGAGCAGGGCCAGCGGCTCGCCGTGCGCGTACCGCAGCCGCTCGACGCGGTGGACGTCGGTGCCCTCGGCGATGCCGAGGGCGGCGGCCGTGGCGGGGTCGGCGGGCTCGACGGTGTTGCGCAGGACCCGGGTGGCGGGGTGCGCGCCCGCCGCCTCCAGGTCGTCGTAGAGGCTGCTCAGTTCGAGCGGCCGGCGGACCGTGCTGTGCACGACCTGGGTGCCCACGCCCCGGCGGCGGACCATCAGCCCCTTGTCGACCAGGGACTGGATGGCCTGGCGGACCGTGGGCCGGGACAGCCCCAGCCGGGACGCGAGCTCGATCTCGTTGCCGAGCAGGCTGCCGGGGGCGAGCCTGCCCTGCTCGACGGCGGCCTCCAGTTGCTGGGCGAGCTGGAAGTAGAGGGGGATCGGGCTGGTGCGGTCCACGCCGAGTTCGAGTGCTGCGGGGTCGGTGGTGGGTTTGGGCACGCGTGGAGGGTATCCCCCGTGCCGGTGCCCCGGTAGTCCGGTCGTCCGGTTGCCCTGTCGTCGTGTTGCCCGGTTGTCCGGTTGTCCGGACAGCAGGCGGCCGACGAACCCATGTTTGTCCTGACATTTGATTGACAGGGCAGAGGGCGGACGGCACGTTGGGTCCATGCGCATCGGACTCATCGGCACCGGCCGGATCGGCTCCTTCCACGCGGGCGTGCTGGCCCGCCACCCCGAGGTGGACGCCCTGGTCGTGGCCGACACCGACCGGGACCGCGCCGCTCTCCTGGCGCGGCGCACCGGCGCGCGGGCCGTCCCGGACGCGGCCGGGGTGTTCGGCGCGGGGGTGGACGCCGTGGTGATCGCCTCGGCCACCGCGGCGCACGCGGAGCTGATCGGCCGGGCCGCGCGGGCCGGGCTCCCGGCGTTCTGCGAGAAGCCGATCGCCCTGGACCTGCCGGGGACGCTGGACGCGCTGCGCGCGGTGGACCGGGCCGGGACCGTGCTCCAGCTGGGCTTCATGCGCCGGTTCGACGCCGGGTACGGGGCCGCCCGCGCCGCCGTGCGCTCCGGTGCGCTGGGGCGGCTGCACACGGTGCGGACGGTGACGATGGACCCGGCCCCGCCGCCCGCCGCCTACCTGCCGCTCTCCGGCGGGCTGTACCGGGACTGCCTGGTCCACGACTTCGACATGGTGCGGTGGGTCACCGGCCGCGAGGTGACCGAGGTGTACGCCGTGGGCTCGGACGCCGGGCCCGCGATGTTCCGGACGGTCGGAGACGTGGACACGGCGGCGGCGCTGCTGACCCTCGACGACGGCACCCTCGCCACGGCGTCGGCCACCCGCTGCAACGGGGCCGGGTACGACGTCCGCATGGAGCTGGCGGGCGAGCGGGACCAGATCACCGTCGGCCTGGACGCCCGCACCCCGCTCACCTCCGCCGAACCGCACGGCCCGTCGGCCCCGGCCGATCCCTGGCCCGGTTTTCTGGAGCGGTTCGCCCCGGCGTACGAGGCCGAGCTGGACGCGTTCGTCCGGGTGGCGCGGGGCGAACTGCCCAATCCGTGCGACGGCCGGGAGGCGTGGCGGGCGCTGCTGGTGGCGGAGGCGTGCGAGCTGTCGCGCCGGGAGCGGCGCCCGGTGACCGTCGAGGAGGTCGCCAAGGAGGCCGGGGGCGGCTGAGAGCGGAGCCGCCCCCGATCCGCCGGACGCCCCGGGGCGCGCCGCCCCGGTCAGGCCGGCAGGACGGTGCCCTGCGCGACGGCGCAGAGCCGTTCCTCCCCGTCCTCGGCGACGGCGAACAACTCGCAGCGGACCACCGCCTGACGGCGTCCGGTGTGCGCGACCTCGGCGCGGGCGACCAGGGTGGCGCCGGTGCCGGGCCGGACGTACTGGATGGAGAATCCGCCGGTCAGCACCTGCGGGCCCAGGGTCGTGCCGGCGGCGAAGGTGATCGCGTTGTCGGCCGCGTAGGCGAGGACCCCGCCGTGCAGGAAACCGTTCTGCTGCTGGAGCTCGGGGCGGATGTCCACCTCGAGGGTGGCCGCGCCGTTCCCGAAGGCGGTGAGCCGGGCGCCCAGGAGGCCGCTGAACGGCTGGCTGTCGAGGACCTTCTGGGCCGCTGTCAGGTCGAGTCCGGTCATCCGTCGCTGCTCCTCTTTCCGTTGTCCGGTCGTATGCCGTCCGCCACCGGCCGTGGTTCCCCGCTCACCAGCGGACGGGCAGTCCGCGCGCGCCGCGGATCAGCATGCCCGGGATCCAGTCCGGTTCCCGGTCCGCCTCCGTGTCCAGGACCAGGCCGGGGCACCGCTCCAGCAGGCTGCCGATCGCGATCCGGCCCTCCATCCGGGCCAGCGGCGCGCCCACGCAGAAGTGGAGGCCGTGTCCGAAGGCCAGATGGCCCTGGGGCTCGCGGCGGATGTCGAAGGTGTCGGGCTCCGGATAGCGGGCACCGTCCCGGTCGGCGCCCGCCAGCGAGACCAGCACCGGGGCGCCCGCCGGGATGGTCCGCCGCCCCATCGGGATGTTCTCGCGGGCGAAGCGGAACGTGGCGTTCTCCACCGGGCCGTCGTAGCGGAGCATCTCCTCGACGGCGCCGCCGAGCAGTTCCGGGTCGTCCCGGAGGGCGGCGAGCTGGTCGGGGTGGCCGAGCAGGGCCCGTACCCCGTTGGCGATCAGGTTGACCGTGGTCTCGTGGCCGGCCACCAGCAACAGGAAGGCCATGCCCATGAGTTCGTCGAAGGAGAGCCGGTCGCCGTCCTCGTCGCGCGTTCTGACCAGGGCGCTCATCAGGTCGTCGCCGGGTGCGGCGCGCTTCTCCTCGATCAGCTCGCGCAGGTACGCGCCCATGACGCGCACCGACTCGGTCTCCTGTTCCGGGGATGTGGGGGTGACGACCCCGTTCGACAACCGGCGGAACCGGTCGCGGTCCAGGTCCGGGACGCCGATCAGTTCGCAGATGACGGTCATCGGCAGCGGGAAGGCGAGGGCGTCGACGAGATCGGCGCGCCCGGCGGGCACCATCGCGTCGAGCAGCCCGTCGGTGATCTCCTGGACGCGCGGGCGCAGCGACTCGACCCGCCGGGCGGTGAACTCCCGGGCGACGAGCTTGCGCAGCCGGGTGTGGTGGGGCGGGTCCAGCTCCAGCATGTTCAGGAAGATCGAATCGCCCTCGGGCGCGCCGGGCAGCGCGCGCCAGTCCTTGGTGAGCCTCGGGTCGGTGAGGGCGGCGCGGGCCTCGTCGTACCCCACCACCAGCCAGACCAGGTCGAATTCGTCGGTGCGGACGGTGTGCACCGGTCCGGCGGCGCGCAGCTTCTCGTAGTACGGGTACGGGTCCGCGGTGAATTCCGCCACCCCGCGCAGATCGATGTCGGCCCGGCCACTGACTCCGAACATGGGATCGCCCCTCCCGGTCGTGCGGCCCGTTTCCCGCGGGCCGGCCTCCTCACCCTATGCCGGTGGCGGTGCGCCGTCCTCGTCGAGGAGCCCCGCGTCGTGCACCAACAGGGCGATCTGCACACGGTTGTTGAATCCGAACCGGGCGAGGATCCGGGAGACCTGGGTCTTCACGGTCGCCACGCTGAGGTAGAGGGCGGCGGCGATCTCGGCGTTGGAGCGGCCGCGCGCGACGGAGAGGGCGACCTCGCGTTCCCGCCCGGCCAGTTGGGCGAGGCGCAGCCGGGCCGCGCCGGCGCGCTCGTCGCGGCCGCGGGGGCCGGTCCCGGCGGCGCGGTCCATCAGCTGCCGGGTCACCGCGGGCGAGAGCACCGGGTCCCCGGCGGCGACCCGTCGTACCGCGTCGACGATCCGTTCCGCCGGGGTGTCCTTGAGGACGAATCCGGCCGCCCCGGCGCGGATCGCCCGCAGCACCTGTTCGTCGGCGTGGAAGGTGGTGAGGACGATGATTTCGGGGGCGTCTGGGCGGGCGCGCAGCCGTTCGGTCGCGGTGAGCCCGTCCATGGCGGGCATCCGGAGGTCCATCAGGACCACGTCGGGGCGGAGCCGGTCGACCAGCGGGGCGACCTCCGTGCCGTCCGCCCCCTCCCCGACGATCTCGATGTCGTCGGCGCCGCCGAGCATGAGGCCGAGACCGGCCCGGACGAGCGGGTCGTCGTCGACGACGAGCAGCCGAATCCGCTGCGGGCCGGGCCCGTTCGGGGTGGGGGTGGTCATGTACGCAACCGTATCGGGGGTCCGGACGCGATGGGCACCGGGAGGCGGGGTCCGGGGGCTCAGGCCGGCCACGGCAGTACGGCGCGGACGTGGAAGCCGCCGTCCGGCAGCGGCCCGTGCTCCAGCTTGCCGCCGGCCAGCGTGGCGCGTTCGGTGAGGCCGATGAGTCCCTGGCCGGAGCCGGGGACCGGTCTGAACGGTTCGGTGGGCGCCGGGTTGCGCACCTCGATGGTCAGGTCCTCGCCCGGGGCGCCGGTGACGCTGACGGTGACCTCGGTGCCGGGGGCGTGCTTGCGGGCGTTGGTGAGGGCCTCCTGGGCGATGCGGTAGACCGTGCGGCCGGTGGCGGCGGGGGCCGAGGCGGGGTCGTCGACCCGGTTGTCGAGCACGACCGCCATGCCGGCCAGCCGGGACTCGGCGATCAGCTCGTCGAGGGTGGCGAGGGTGGGCTGCGGCCGGTCGCCGTCGCTCTCGCCCGGGCTGCGCAACACGCCGATGATCTCGCGCAGGTCCTGGAGCGCCTCGTGCGCGCTGTCCCGGATGACCCCGGCGGCGCGGGCGATCTCGGCCCGGGGCGCGTCGGGGCGGAATTCGAGGGCGCCCGCGTGGACGCTGAGCAGGGTCAGCCGGTGGGCGAGGACGTCGTGCATCTCCCGGGCGATGGCCTCGCGGGCCAGCCGCTGGGCCTGTTCGGCGCGGAGTTCCGCCTCGGTCTCGGCCCGGCGGGCCCGCTCGCGCAGGGAGACGACGAGCTGGCGCCGGGACCGTACGGCCATCCCCCAGCTGATCACCAGCAGCGTCAGCAGCACCCCGATGATCGTGTCCACGAGGGAGGAGCTTTCCGGGTCGGGGCGCAGATACGGCTGTACGGGGGTGAGGACCAGGGCCAGCGCCCCGATGACCGCGACCGGCCGGAAGGGCCGGTGCACCGCCAGCCCGAAGAGCGCGACGAGCATCGCCCCCGCCGCGGTGGGCTCGACCGTGGCGAGCAGGACCAGCCCCAGGGCCACGCCCACCGGCCACCGGCGCCGCACCCAGAGCACGGCGCAGGCCAGCACCCCGAGCACGACGTCGACGAGGAGGACGAGGTCGGAGGTGCTCCGGTCGGCTTCGATGGCCGCCGCGGCGATCAGGCCGATCCCGGCGGCGCAGAGGAAGGCGGTCGTGTCGACGATCCAGTCCCGCACCGTGCGGCGGGAGCGGCCGCGCCGGTCGCCGGACAGCTCGGGGTCGGCCATCGCCGACGGCAGCAGCCAGCGGTATTCCGTACGCGTCATGCCATAAAACTACCCAGGCCGGGCGGTGGGCCGGGCCGTACGGGCGCACCGGGAGACCAAAGTCGCGCGGGTGGAGACCTTCGGCCCTTCTTCGCGCCCGCCGTGGGGTTGGGCGGCGGGCGCGAGGGAGGTCCGGTGCGCGGTCAGTGGCCGCGTACGAGGAGCCGGCCGGTGGGGGCGCCGACGGTGCCGTCGGCCGCGATCCGCTCGCCGCGCAGCCAGGTCGAGCGGACGACGCCGTACAGGGTCTTCCCGGCGTAGGCGGTGACCTGGTTGCGGTGGAAGAGTTCGGCCGGGTCGACGGTGAAGGTCGCGTCGGGGGCCAGCACCGCGAAGTCGGCGTCGCGGCCGGCCTCGATGGCGCCCTTCCGGTCGAGTCCGGCCAGTGCGGCGGGGGCGGCCGACATCCAGCGGGCGACGTCGTCGAGCGAGTGGCCGCGCCTGCGGGCCTCGGTCCAGATGGCGGGCAGCCCGAGCTGGAGGGAGGAGATCCCGCCCCAGGCGGAGGCGAAGTCGGGGGTCTTGAGGTCGGTGGTGCAGGGCGAGTGGTCGGAGACGACGCAGTCGATCGTTCCGTCCGCCAGCCCCTGCCACAGCGCGTCCTGGTTGGCGGCCTCCCGGATCGGCGGGCAGCACTTGAACTCGGTGGCGCCGTCCGGGACCTCCTCGGCGGTGAGGGTGAGGAAGTGCGGGCAGGACTCGACCGTGATCCGTACGCCCTCGCGCCGGGCCGCGGCGATCATCGGCAGGGCGTCGCCGGAGGACAGGTGCAGCACATGGACCCGGGCGTTCAGCCGCCTGGCGTGCGCGATCAGCCCCTCGATCGCGGTGTTCTCGGCGTCGCGCGGCCGGGAGGCGAGGAAGTCGGCGTACGCGGGGCCGCCGCGCTGCGGGGCGGCGGCCAGGTGGTGCGGGTCCTCGGCGTGCACGATCAGCAGGCCGCCGAATCCGGTGATCTCCGCCATGGACCGGGCCAGTTGCTCCTGGTCGAGCTCGGGGAACTCGTCGACGCCGGAGGGCGACAGGAAGCACTTGAAGCCGAACACCCCGGCCTCGTACAGCGGCCGCAGGTCCTTGACGTTGGTGGGGATCGCACCGCCCCAGAAGCCGGTGTCGATGTGCGCCTTCGGGGCGGCGACCCGCTGCTTGGTGCGCAGGTGGTCGACGGTGGTGGTCGGCGGCAGCGAGTTGAGCGGCATGTCGAGCAGGGTGGTGATGCCGCCCGCGGCCGCCGCGCGGGTGGCGGTGTGGAAGCCCTCCCACTCGGTGCGGCCCGGGTCGTTCACATGGACGTGGGTGTCGACGAGCCCGGGCAGCAGCACGTCGTCGCCGAAGTCCTCCAGCCGGGCACCGGCCGGCACCCCGGCGTCGTACGGCAGGACCGCGTCGATCCTCCCGTCGGCGACGGCCACCGCGGCGGCGCGCGTCCCGTCCGGGGTGACGACACGCGTCGAGCGCAGTACCAGGTTCACGTCCGCACCGGACATCCGTGCTCCTCACTTCGGGCTTCGAACGCTGAAGAATTCAACGAACTGTTGAAGGAGTTTTCACTCGGGGCGCGACCTCGTCAAGGCCCCGCCGCACCCGACCGAGGGCCGGACGGCCACCCTTCATCTGCGGCTGTATATTTCCACAAAGTAGAAGTCAACTTTCGCACCATGGAACGTAGCATGGGACCAGCAGGGCTCCGCGCCCTGGCCCCGCCGTCGGCCGACACCGGGACAAACGGTCTCTGACCGGCCAGGACGCCGGGCCCGGAGCAGTGCGTCGACCGGGAACAGCCCGGTAGGCTGCTGCGGGTGTCCGATCCTTGAGCGCGACGCCGTGGGAGGTGTCGGACACTCCTGAGTGCCCCGCCCGGCGGGGCACCCGCTCATCCGCCTCGAAAGGACCGTTGACGTGCCGCCGTCCCACGCCAGCACAGCCGACTCCAAGCCCGCCGCGTCGAGCGGTGGTGTGCAGTCCCTTGAGCGCGCCTTCGATCTGCTGGAGCGGATGGCGGACGCGGGGGGCGAGGTCGGGCTGAGCGAGCTCTCCGCGAGCAGCGGGCTCCCGCTGCCGACCATCCACCGCCTGATGCGCACGTTGGTGCTCTGCGGATACGTGCGCCAGCAGCCCAACCGGCGCTACGCGCTGGGCCCCCGGCTGATCCGGCTCGGCGAGTCCGCCTCCCGGCTGCTGGGCACCTGGGCCCGGCCGTATCTCGCGCGGCTGGTCGAGGAGACCGGCGAGACCGCGAACATGGCGCTGCTCGACGGCGACGAGATCGTGTACGTGGCCCAGGTCCCGTCCAAGCACTCGATGCGGATGTTCACCGAGGTGGGCCGCCGGGTGCTGCCGCACTCCACCGGGGTCGGCAAGGCGCTGCTGGCGCACACGCCCCCGGAGGAGGTGCGCGCCCTGCTGGCCCGTACCGGCATGCCCGCCGCCACCGAGAAGACGATCACCACGCCCGAGGGCTTCCTCGACGCGCTGGAGCACGTCCGCCGGGTCGGTTACGCCGTCGACGACAACGAGCAGGAGATCGGGGTCCGCTGCCTGGCGGTCCCCGTGCCGGACTCCCCCACCTCGGCGGCGATCTCGATCTCCGGTCCGGCGGGCCGGGTGACGGAGGCGGCCACCGAGCGGATCGTGCCGATCCTCCAGCAGGCGGCGCGGGACCTCTCCGAGGCGCTGGCGAGCAGCGGCACCACCGGCTGAGTACGCGCAGGGGCGGCCCGTCCGGGCCGCCCCTTCCTCGTTCCCCGTACCCCGCCGGGTCAGACCGGCTCGGGCACGGTCAGCCGTCCGTCGTCCATCCGGACCGTGCGGTCCACCCGGTCCAGATGGGTCCGGTCGTGGGTGACCAGCACCGTCGCCGTGGACCGCTCCCGCACCAGCCGGACCAGCAGGTCCAGCACGGCGGCGCCCCGCTCGTGGTCGAGCGCGCTGGTCGGCTCGTCCACCAGCAGCACCTCGGGTTCGTTCATCAGGGCCCGCGCGATGTTGATCCGCTGCCGCTGCCCGCCCGAGAGCTGGTGCGGCCTGCGCGCGGCCTGGTCCGCGAGGCCGACCGCGTCCAGCAGTTCCAGCGCCCGCTCGCGGGTGCGGCGTACCGCACCGCCCGAGAGGTGGGTCATCACCTGGAGCTGTTCGGCGGCCGTGAGCGAGGGCAGCAGATTGGGCTGCTGGAAGACGATCCCGATGTGCGCCCGGCGCAGCTCCGCCTGTCCCGCCCGGTCCAGGCCGGAGGTCTCCCGGCCCGCGACCACCACCCGCCCGGAGTCCGGGGTGACCAGGGTCGCCGCCACCGCGAGCAGGCTGGACTTGCCGGAGCCGGACGGCCCGACCACCGCGGTGAGCGTGCCCGCGGGCACTTCCAGGGAGACCCGGTCGAGGGCGGTGAGCCGGCCGTCGCCGTCGGGGTAGGTGAGGGTGACGTCGGAGAGGGTGAGGGTCATCGGGCACTCCCGAGTGCGGTGAGCGGGTCGACGGCGGTGATCCGCCGGATGGACAGGGCCGCCCCGAGCGCGCCGAGGACGATCATCACGGCGGCCGGGACCAGCACGGTCGCCGCGTCGAGGACGAACGGCACCGCGCCGCCGCTGATCAGGGCGCCGATCCCGGCGGCGAGCGCGGTGCCCGCGCCGGTGCCCAGCGCGAGCATCACGACCGCCTGCCCGAGCGCGTCGCGCAGCAGGTAGCGGGTGGAGGCGCCGAGCGCCTTCAGCACGGCGACGTCGCCGCCGCGCTGGATCGTCCAGACGGTGAAGAAGGCGCCGATGACCAGGGCGGAGATGGCGAAGAGGAAGCCGCGCATCAGCTGGAGCGAGCCGTTCTCGGCCTGGTAGGAGCCGATGGCGGTGAGGGAGTCGTCGCGCGAGAGGGTGCTGGTGCCGGCCGCCTTGTCGCCCGCGGCGAGATCGGCGCCGTCGGTGGTCAGGGCGATCACCGTGGCGTGCCGGCCCCGGCCGTCGTCGCCCGCGAGGTGCTGCCAGTCGTCGAGCGAGGTCCACACGACCGAGGTGTGGCTGTAGGAGGCGTCGCCCGCGACGGCGGCGACGGTGACGGTGGTGGAGCCGAGCCGCACCCGGTCGCCGGGGGCGGCCGCCAGGTCCTCGGCGGCCTGCTCGGAGAGGACCACCCGCCCTGTGGCGACCCGGGTACCGGGCGGCGTGAGGCCCCCGTCCGGTTCGACCCCGAACGCGGAGACCGCCGAGGTGTGCCCGCCCCGGCCCTCGGCGTTGAGCGTACGGATGCCGAGCGGCTCGGCGGCCGCCACCCCGGGGCGCTCCGCCCAGCTCCGCCAGGCCCGCTCCTCGACGGCCGAGTCGGTGAAGGAGACCGAGCGGCCGTCCGGTGGGGCGGCGAAGGCGAGGTGGTCGGCGGACAGCCCGGTGACGGCCGAGGTGTTCTCCCGGGCCAGCCCCGCGGTGAGACCGGACAACAGGCCCACGAGCAGCGTGATCAGCACCACGACCGTGCCCATGAGGGCGAACCGGCCCTTGGCGAAACGGAGATCTCTCCATGCGACGAACATGGCTCCAGCCTCGCCGTCCGGGCCTCCGGGGACATCGCACCCGGGTGGGGCCCGACATCAACCTTTCGATTGACCGGCCCCCGCCGCCCCGCGTCTACGCTGGAAACACCATGGATCCACGCCCCCACCCCCCGGTCGCCACCGCGCTGCGGCTCTGCCTGCACGCGCTGCTGGTCGGGCTACTGGCGCTCGTGGTCGTCCGGGCGGTCGGCGACGGGGCGCCCCGGGCCGGTGCCGTCGTCGCGGTCGCCGGTCTGATGGCCGCCGTGTACGCGGCGGGCGCGCTGCTGCCCGCCGTCCAGCCGCACACCAGGACGGCGGCGGTGTGGCTGGCGGTGCTGGGCGCGGTGTGGCTGGCGCTGCTCGTGCTGTCGCCGGACGCGCTGTGGGTGGCCTTCCCCCTCTACTTCCTGCAGCTGCATCTGCTGCCGAACCGCTGGGGGCTGCCCGCCGTCGTGGTCACCGCGGCCGCCGCCATCGTCTGCTTCCTCTGGCACGGCCAGGCCGTCAACCCGGGCACCTTCATCGGACCGCTGCTCGGCGCGGCGGTCGCGGTGGCGACGGTCCTCGGCTACGAGGCGCTGTTCCGGGAGAGCGAACGGCGTCGGCGGCTGATCGAGGAGCTGATGTCGACCCGGGCGGAGCTGGCCGAGGCGGAGCGCACCGCGGGCACCCTCGCCGAGCGCGAGCGGCTGGCCCGCGAGATCCACGACACCCTCGCCCAGGGCCTGTCCAGCATCCAGCTGCTGCTGCGGGCCGCCGAGCGCACCCTGCCCGACGACGCCCCCGCCACCGCGCACGTGCGCCGGGCCCGCGAGGCCGCCCAGGAGAACCTGGCCGAGGCCCGCCGCTTCGTACGCGCCCTGTCCCCGCCGGACCTGGCCAACGGCTCGCTGGCCGCCGCGCTGGAGCGCCTGACCGCCCGGACGACGGGCCCCGATCTCACCGTGCAGTTCGCGGTGAGCGGCACACCGGTGGAGCTGCCGACCCCGTACGAGGTGGCGCTGCTGCGCACCGCGCAGTCGGCGCTGGCCAACACGGTGCGGCACGCCGGGGCCCGGCGCGCGGAGATCACCCTGAGCTTCATGGACACCTCGGTCTCGCTGGACGTGGTGGACGACGGCCGGGGGTTCACCCCGGGGCTCGTCCCCGCCCCGGCGGACCGGGACACCGGGGGCTTCGGCCTGCCCGCGATGCGGGCCAGGGCCCGTTCGCTCGGCGGCACGCTCAGCGTCGAGTCGGCCCCCGGGCAGGGCACCGCCCTCGCCCTCACCCTTCCGCTCCCCCTCACCGACGGCCGGCCAGGACAGGACGCCGCATGAACACCTCCGACGACACCGCCCCGGTCCGGCTGCTGCTCGCCGACGACCATCCGGTGGTCCGGGCCGGGCTGCGCGCCGTGCTCGACGCCGAGCCCGGGTTCCTCGTGGCCGGTGAGGCGGCCACCGCCGAGCGGGCCGTCGAGATGGCGGCGGGCGGCGGCTACGACGTGGTCCTGATGGACCTCCAGTTCGGCGCGGGCATGCACGGCTCGCAGGCCACCGCGGAGATCACGGCCCGCCCGGACGCGCCCCGGGTGCTGATCCTCACCACGTACGACTCGGACGCCGACATCCTCGCGGCGGTCGAGGCCGGTGCCGCCGGTTATCTGCTGAAGGACGCCCCGCCGGAGGAGCTGGCGGCGGCGGTCCGTACCGCCGCGGCGGGCCGCTCGGCGCTCGCCCCGGCCGTCGCGCACCGGCTGATGGACCGGATGCGCACCCCCGCGGAGGCGCTGACCCGGCGTGAGCTGGAGGTGCTGCAACTCGTCGGCGAGGGGCTGTCGAACCTGCAGATCAGCAAGCGGCTCTTCCTCAGCCAGGCGACGGTGAAGTCCCATCTGGTGCACATCTACGCCAAGCTGGGCGTCGACTCCCGCACCTCGGCGGTGGCGGCGGCGACGGCCCGTCGGCTCATCCGCCGCTGACCCCGCCCCACCCGGCCGGTCAGCGGCGCGGCGGCTCGCCGAAGAGGTCGACCGCGACCCGCACGTTTCGGAGCGCGGCGGCCAGCGCGCTCACCGACCCGATCGAGCCCGCGATGAGCAGCAGGGAGCAGCGCATCCGCGCGATCTCGGGGACGCCCTGCGCCGTCATCGCGTCCAGGGCCGCCAGCTCCTCCTCGGCGATGCTCCGGTCCGGGAACTCGGCGGGGTGGCCGGCCAGGGCGCGGCGGAGCCGGGAGACGGCCGTACGCAGCTCGCTCACCCTCGGGTCGTCGACGCTGCCGGTGACCCGCTTCTGTCCCACGCTTCGCAACAAAGCACTCCCCCTTGCACGTCTTTGTGCCGGTGATCCGACCGGCCCACGCAGCATGGTCAAGTATCCGGGTGTGCGCGCAAGTTAACGCCATGACAGGTACGGTGCGCCACCGCACGGACGGAATTCAGGGTCTCCCGTAAGGGTGATCTCCGTGTCGTCCGGTGGACACCGCCCCGGTCCGGCGGGTTTTCCGCTTGCTCGCGCGAAGGGTGTGCGAGGGGTGTGCGAAGCCGGCGCGAGGGGTGCGCGGCCGGGTGCGGGTGGGGTATCCAGACCGCATGACTGCGACAACGACACCGCCGCGCGTGGCCGGGCTGCTGCTTGCCGCGGGCGGCGGCCGGCGCCTCGGCGGGCGCCCCAAGGCCCTGCTGGAACACCGCGGCCGCCCCCTGGTGGAGCACGCGGTGCGGGCCCTCCTGGACGGTGGCTGCGACCCGGTGCGGGTGGTCCTGGGCGCCGCGGCGGACACGGTGCGGGAACGGGCGGAGCTTGGCGGCTGCGCGGTGACGGTGAATCCCGGATGGGCGGAGGGGATGGGCTCCTCGCTGCGCGCCGGACTGGCCGCACTGGCCGGCTCGGGGGCGGACGCGGCGCTCGTCCTCCTGGTCGACCAGCCGGGGATCGGGGCCGGGGCGGTGGCCCGGGTGCGGGCGGCGTACCGCTCCCGGAGCGGGATCGCGGCGGCGGCGTACGGGGGCGAGCGCGGCCATCCGGTGCTGTTCGGGGCGGAGCTGTGGCCGGACATCGCGGCGGGGGCGGTGGGCGACCAGGGCGCCCGGGGGTTCCTTCGGGCGCATCGCGATGCGATCACGCTCGTCGAGTGTTCCGATGTGGCCGAGGCGTACGACATCGACACGGTGGCGGATCTGGACCGCCTCCGGTGAGGGAACACCTCCCGTGACGGCCCCGGCACTCCGGGCCGTCACGGGGCCACTTCTGTCGACCCGGAGAATCTCGACATCAACAAACCATTGAACTTCCACCATGAGGAAACTAATATCCACTGATCAGAAGCCCTCTGCACCCCAGACGGCCTTCGCATCCGTATTCCGGAGCCCTGGCACGCCGTGCCGTTCCCGGGCGTCCCGGCGGCCCGGGGCTCCGCCCGCACCGCCCGCTGAAGGAGTGACCGCTCATGTCCGCACCAGCGCCGTCCCCGCTGGCCATCGTCGATGCCGAGCCCCTGCCCCGGCAGGACGAGGTCCTGACCGACGCGGCCCTCGCGTTCGTGGCCGAGCTGCACCGGCGGTTCACGCCCCGCCGTGACGAGCTCCTCGCCCGCCGCGCCGAGCGCCGCGCCGAGATCGCCCGCACCTCCACGCTGGACTTCCTGCCGGAGACGGCGGCGGTCCGCGCGGACGACTCCTGGAAGGTCGCCCCGGCCCCGGCCGCGCTGAACGACCGCCGGGTGGAGATCACCGGTCCGACCGACCGCAAGATGACCATCAACGCGCTGAACTCGGGCGCGCGGGTCTGGCTCGCCGACTTCGAGGACGCCTCCGCCCCCACGTGGGAGAACGTCGTCCTCGGCCAGCTCAACCTGATGGACGCGTACCGCCGCGAGATCGACTTCACCGACTCCAGGACCGGCAAGTCGTACGCCCTGAAGCCCGCCGAGGAGCTCGCCACGGTCGTGGCCCGTCCCCGCGGCTGGCACCTGAACGAGCGTCACCTCCAGCTGGACGGCGCCCCGGTGCCCGGTGCGCTGGTCGACTTCGGGCTCTACTTCTTCCACAACGCCCAGCGCCTGATCGACCTCGGCAAGGGCCCGTACTTCTACCTCCCGAAGACGGAGTCGCACCTGGAGGCCCGCCTCTGGAACGAGATCTTCGTCTTCGCCCAGGACTACGTCGGCATCCCTCAGGGCACGGTCCGCGCCACCGTCCTGATCGAGACGATCACCGCCGCGTACGAGATGGAGGAGATCCTCTACGAGCTCCGCGACCACGCCTCCGGGCTGAACGCGGGACGCTGGGACTACCTCTTCTCCATCGTCAAGAACTTCCGCGACGGCGGCTCCAAGTTCGTCCTGCCGGACCGCAACGCGGTGACGATGACCGCCCCGTTCATGCGGGCGTACACCGAACTGCTGGTGCGCACCTGCCACAAGCGCGGCGCGCACGCGATCGGCGGCATGGCCGCGTTCATCCCGTCCCGCCGGGACGCCGAGGTGAACAAGGTCGCGTTCGAGAAGGTCAAGGCCGACAAGGACCGCGAGGCGAACGACGGCTTCGACGGCTCCTGGGTCGCCCACCCGGACCTGGTCCCGATCGCCATGGCCTCCTTCGACGCGGTCCTCGGCGAGAAGCCGAACCAGAAGGACCGGCTGCGCGAGGACGTCTCGGTGGCCGCGGGCGACCTGATCGCCATCGACACCCTGGACGCCCGGCCCACCTCCGAGGGCCTGCGCAACGCCGTCGCGGTCGGCATCCGCTACATCGAGGCGTGGCTGCGCGGCCTGGGCGCGGTGGCCATCTTCAACCTGATGGAGGACGCCGCCACCGCGGAGATCTCCCGCTCGCAGATCTGGCAGTGGATCAACGCGGACGTGGTCTTCGAGAACGGCGAGCACGCCACGGCGGAGCTGGCCCGCACGGTCGCGGCCGAGGAACTCGCCGCGATCCGCGCCGAGGTCGGCGAGGACGCCTTCGCGGCGGGCAAGTGGCAGCAGGCCCACGACCTCCTGCTCCAGGTGGCGCTGGACCAGGACTACGCGGACTTCCTGACCCTCCCGGCGTACGAGCAGCTCGGCTGACCGGCCCGTACACCGGCACGCCTCCGCCCCGGCACGCACAGCGCCGGGGCGGAGGTGCGTCCGGGGTCAGGAGGCGGATGCCGACATGTCCGCCTTGACGGCCGAGGCGTCGAGCGAGGCGAGCACGGTCGCGGGGTCGCCGCCGGACATCACCGCCCGCGCGGCCTCGGTACGGATGGCGCCCCGGACGGTGGGCCAGGAGCGCAGGTTGACCGGGGAGAACTCCGCCTCCGTGAGCTGCTGGATGAACGGGGTGAGCGGCTGGTCCTCCGCCTGGCCGGTCGCCGCGTCGGAGGCGGAGTACGTCACCGGCAGCGCGGACGCGCCGCCGCCGTACGCCTCGGCGGACTTGCCGCCGTAGAGGTAGGAGAGGAAGGTGCCGCACTCCTTGCGGTGGCCGCCCCGCTTGAACGCCATCAGCCAGTCGCTGATCCCCACCGGCGGGGCCTCTCCGCCGTCCTTCTTGGGGAACGCGACGTGGGCGTAGGGGAGTTTCGCCTGGTCGGCGGCGCCCATCAGCATCGGGTGGCCGACCAGCATGCCCATCTGCCCCCGCATGAACTGCGCGTACGCGTCGGTCCGGTTGAGCTTCGACGGGTCGGCGCCGGCCAGCCCCGGCGCGACCAGCTCGTCCCGCAGCCAGGTCAGCGCCTCGGCGTTCTCCGGCTTCTCGAAGTCGTACTCCCCCGACTCCCCGGTGAACCCGCCGCCGTTCCCGAGCACCCAGGTCAGCATCTCGTCCTCGGCCGCCTCGGGGCCGAGCTGGAGCCCGTACGGCGTCCGCACCCCGATCGCCTTCAGCCCCTCGGCGGCCTTCCGCAGCTCGGCCCAGGAGGTGGGGGCTGTGACGCGGGCCCGCCGGAAGAGCTCCTTGTTGTAGAAGAGCCGGGGCGTGCTGGCGAGGAAGGGGATGCCGTACGTGGCGTTGTCGACCGTGCCGGCCTCGGTGAAGGAGCGGATGAAGTCGGCCTGGGTGGAGATGTTGAACAGCTCGGCCATGCTGTAGAGGCGGCCGTCCTCGGCGTACGGCGCGAAGATGTTGGACTGCGCGATGTCGGGCGCCCGGCCCTCCTCGACCCGCTGGGCGAGCACCTTGTCGATCTTGGTGTACGAGACCCGCTCCAGCTCGATCCGGATCCCGGGGTTCTCCTTCTCGAAGGCGGCGACGACGTCGT
Organism: Streptomyces sp. NPDC015144; assembly: GCF_043079735.1. Taxonomy (NCBI): domain Bacteria; kingdom Bacillati; phylum Actinomycetota; class Actinomycetes; order Kitasatosporales; family Streptomycetaceae; genus Streptomyces; species Streptomyces sp. NPDC015144. Next base: position 106,825 of record NZ_JBIBUU010000012.1, read on the forward strand.
CCCACTGGTCCCCGAGCGAGGCTCCGATGCTCTTGTCGTAACTGGCCACGAGGAGGCGGAGCTTCACGTCGCCGCTCGACGAACAGCCGGTGAGCCCGAGCGCCGCCGTGGTACCGGCCAGGCCGGCCGTCTTCAGAAGGAACTGCCGCCGACGCACCGCTCTTGCCACCTCTTGATCGTTCTGCCAGGTACTGCTGGCAGATTCTGCCACATGGGCAATATCTGCCTATCGGCTGCGGGGGCGTCAGGGCATAACCTGAGCGCCATGCACGGTGGCTCGTTGACTGAGCGGCGCAAGGCCGCGACCCGGCTGGACATCGCCCGTACGGCGGCGGCGCTCTTCGTGGAACGGGGGCTGCGCGACACGCGCGCGGAGGACATCGCACGCGCCGCGGGCGTCGCCCCGCGCACCTTCTACCGCTACTTCGCGACCAAGGAGGAGGCCATCAGCCCGCTCCTCTCGGTCGGGGCCCGGAGCTGGGTGGAGGCGGTGCGGGACGCGCCCGCGGAGCTTTCGGTGGCCAACGCGCTGCGGCACGCGGCGGCCCGCGCGCTGACCCCCGCCCCCGGCGACGCGGCGGCCGCGGAGTCCCTGGAGTGGGTGCGGTCGCTGCTGCGGATGGGGGCCCGGAGCCCGGCGCTCCAGTCGGTGTGGAACGACGCCTGCCATGACGCGGACACCACCCTGGCCACGGTCCTCGCGGCGCGGGCCGGGCTGCCGGCCGGGCCGGATTCGCTCTCGCTGGAGCTGCGGCTGGTCGCCGGGGTGGCCGGGGCGGCGGTGCGCGCGGCGGTGGAGACCTGGGCCGCCGACGACGCGCCGGCCACCGGTCCCCGGGGCCCCGCCGCACTGGCCGAACGCTGCCTGGTGGCCGCGGCGGACGTGCTGGGAAGCGCCTGACCGAGCGGGGTGCGCCGGTACACGGACCCCGGGCGGGCTAGGGTCTTTCGTTTGGATCATGCCGGGTTCGCGTGCCCCGGCACGCACGCTCGCCGCGTTGTCGTCGGTCGCCGACGCTCCGCGTCGACTCCCTCCTCCGCCTTGCGATCGCACGCACCGGACCCCGCTCACTGATCCGGCCTGATCCAAACGAAAGGCCCTCCGCGTACCGGCACGTACCGGCGGGCGGGTACGGCTACTTGAGGTTGCTGTCGATCGCGTTCATCAGAGTGCCCTGCGGGGTGTCCCCGGACATCTCCCAGATCATCGCCCCCAGCAGCCCCTTGGACTTCACATAGTTCATCTTCTTGCCGATGGACCAGGTGTCGTCGAAGGACCACCACTGGTTGCCGGTGTAGCCGTACGTCGACACCGACTGCTCGTCGTGGCGGACCGCCATCGTCGGGAACGCCCCGATGAGGTTGTTGTAGCCGCGGGTGCCGGCCTCCTCCGCGAACTGGCCGGGTGCGGCGCCGCCCGCCGGCTGCCACTCACCGGCGGTCCCGCCGTCGGTGACGTTCTGCCAGCCGCGCCCGTAGAACGGGATGCCGAGGGTCAGCTTGCGGGGCTCGACGCCCGCGTCGGTGTACGCCTTGACGGCGGTGTCGGCGCTGAAGTGGAAGCTGTAGGGGTCCTGTTCGTCGGTGTAGAGGTTGGCCTGGTGGCCGGTGCGGTCCGGCTCCCAGGAGTTGTCGCTGCCGGAGCCGTGGAAGTCGTAGCCCTGGACGTTGGCCACGTCGAGGGAGTCGAAGACCTTGCCCAGGTCCCAGCCCTCGTCGATCTTCTGCGGGTCGGCGGGGGTGAAGGCGGTGAGCAGCCGGTGGCCGCCGCCGAGGGCGTCGAGCTGCTTGCGGAACTCGGCGAGCAGCAGGGTCAGGTTGTTCTTGTCGTCGGGCGAGTAGTGGTTGCCGGGGTGCCCGGTGCCGGTGCCCGGCCACTCCCAGTCGACGTCGAAGCCGTCGAAGATCCCGGCGGCGGTGCCGGGGCCGCCCGCGCCGTTGTACGCGGGCAGGTTGCCCTTGATGTACATGTCGATGCAGGAGGAGACGAACTTCTTGCGGGCGGCGTCGGTGGCCGCCACGTCGGAGAAGTACTTGGAGTACGTCCAGCCGCCGAGCGAGACCACGATCTTCAGCTTCGGGTGCAGCTTCTTGAGCTTCTTCAGCTGGTTGAAGTTGCCGCGCAGGGTGGCCCAGCCGTCGTCCGCGACGCCGTCGACGGACTGGGCGGCGCTGAACGGGCGCGCGTAGTCGGCGTCGGCGTCACCGGCGCCGGTGCCCTGCTCGGGGTCCTGCGGGTCGGCGGTGGTGCCCTTGGTGACGCCGTTCAGGCAGGTGAGGTTGTTGGGGTCGATGTTGGCGAAGGCGTAGTTGATGATGTCGAGCTTGTCGGCGGCGCCCGAGTCGTGCAGGTTCTTCACGAAGTACTGGCGGCCGTAGATGCCCCACTGGACGAAGTAGCCGACCTTGGCGTACTTGCCCGCGCCGACGATGTCGTCGGTCTTCACCGTGAGCGTGTTGCTCGCCGGGGACTCGTTGTCGGCGGCGTCCCGGGCCCTGACCGTGAAGGTGTACGAGGTCGAGGGCGACAGCCCGCCGATGGTGGCGGTGGTCGTGGTGCCGGAGACGGTGGTGGCCTTCGCCCCTCCCCGGTAGACGTCGTAGGCGGCGACCCGTTGATTGTCGGTGGCAGCGGTCCAGGCCAGGGTGACGGACGAGGAGTCGGCCGCCGTGGAGCGCAGCGAGCCCGGCGCGGTGGGCGGGGAGGTGTCGGTGGCCGGGTCGACGGTGGTGACGGTCAGCGGCGCGCTCTGGGCGGAGGTGTTGCCGCGGGTGTCCTTGGCCCGGACGGTGAAGGCGTAGGCGGTGGCCGGGGTCAGCCCGGTGACGGTGGCGGAGGTCGTCGCGGTGGCCGAGCCCACCTCCTTGCCGTCGGCCAGGATGTCGTACGACGCCACGGGGAAGTCGCCCGGCAGGGCCGCCGTCCAGGAGAGCGAGGCGGTGCGGGCGGTGACGTCGGTCTTCTTCAGTCCACCGGGTGCGCCGGGCGGTACGTCGGCGGCGCCGTCGCACTTGTCGCCGTTGATCCGGCAGCCGGTCGGTTGGGTGATCGGCCCCTTGGCCACGAACCAGAAGCTGTACGGCTCGGTGGTGCTGTGCGCGCCCACCGTGCCGTTGTAGTGGGCGTTGACGGCCGTGACATGGCTGCCCTGGGTGGTCACGGTGGCGTTGTACGAGGTGTCGATGGTGACCCCGGTCGGCAGGTCGAACTCCAGGCTCCAGCCCGTCACGGCCGTGTCGGTGTCGTTGTGCAGGATGTAGGTGCCCTTCCACCACGAGCCGTTGTCGGCCGAGCTGAAGGTGGCCGTCAGCTTGCCCGCGGCGTGGGCGGGGACGGCCTGGAGCGAGAGCAGGGCGAGGAGGAGACCGAGAACGGCGACCAGGGCGGTCGCCGTTCTCCGTCCGAGGGTCAGGTGCTCGAACATGGTGTTCTCCCTTGGGGAGGGACCGGTGAGGCGGTCCTGAGGGGGAGCCGGATGCTTCCTTGGTGCCATGGAGCACAGGGGAACCTAAAAGGTCTGGACCAACTCGTCAATAGGTACAGACCAATCCCGGGTAAAGTCCGCTACTCCCCGAGGACGACCGTGCGCTGGGCGGAGAAGTCCCCCCACTTCCCGTCGGGCAGCTTGGCGCGGATCTTCACCGAGTAGCGGGTGCCGCGGGGGTCGGGGACGGTGAGCCGGTAGCTCGCCCGCCCCTTGGGCGGGGCGCCGCCCCAGACGATCGTCGTGGTCAGTTTCCCGTCCATGAAGAGCTGGTACGCGGGGATCTCGCCGCCGGTCTCCGGCTGCTTCCAGTCCAGTTCGACGGCGTACTCCTTGCCCTCGGCCCGGTTGGTGATCCGCAGGTCGGTGGGGGCGGTGCTCGCGGGGGCGCCGGGGGCGGAACGGGTGGTCAGGTCGACGGCCGCGCTGTCCGGCGAGGAGGTGTCGGCGGCGTCGCGGGCCCGGACGGTGAAGGTGTAGACGGTGCCGGGGCGCAGACCGGTGAGGCGGGCCCGGGTCTCGGTGCCGGGGACGCTGTGGATGCGGGAGTCCTCCTGGTAGACGTCGTAGGCGGTGACGCCGACGTCGTCGGTCGAGGCGCCCCAGGTCAGGGTCACCGACCGGCTGCCGTCCACGGTGCCGCGCAGCCGGGTCGGCCGGGTGGGCGGCCGGTGGTCGGCGGGGGTCGGGGCGGGGGTGGTGACGCGTACGGCGGCGCTCGGCGCGGAGCGGTTCCCGGCGGCGTCCCGGGCGCGCACGGTGAAGGCGTAGGCGGTCGAGGCCGTCAGCCCGCCGACATCGGTCATCACCTTGGCGGCCGGGACCGAGGCGGCCAGCCGCCCCTCGCGGTAGACCTCGTACCCGGTGACCTTCCGGTCGTCGGTGGACCGCTCCCACATGACGTGTACGGAGGTGGCGCTGCTCGCCTGCGCCGTCACCCCGTGCGGCACCGAGGGCTTGGCGGTGTCGGCCTCGGGGGTCGATCCGCAGGCGGTGAGCGAGGCGAGGAGCAGCGCGGCGGCGGCGCAGGCCGACGCGGCGGTTGCGTGGGGGCGTTGCACGGTCGTGCCTTCCGTCCGGCAGCAATGGTCCAGACCTGTATCGCACGGTGCGGGGGCCGCCGACAAGAGGGTGGAGCCGAACCTTCCGCAATGTGCCGATGTGCGGGGGCCGTTCACCACGGGTCGCCGGATCCGGCGTACGGTCGGCCGATGCTGTGCGTACGAGGTGTGGTGCTGCCGGAGCGCGAGGAGCGCACGTTCTGGATCGACGGGGAGGTGCTGCGGGCGGGACGGCCGCCCGGCGGCCGCGCCGGGCGGGAGGCGCGATGGCTCGTCGACGGCGGCTGGCTGCTGCCCGGACTGGTGGACGTGCACACCCACCCGGGCGCGCTGGAGCCGGGGTCGCCGTTCGACGAGGAGCTGCTGCGCAGGCAGTTGACGGAGCACCGGGACGCGGGGGTGCTCGCGGTGCGCACCCCGGGCACGGCGCGGCGGATGCCCGCCTGGGTCGCCGACGACCCGGAGCTGCCCCGGGTGACCTCGGCGGGGCGGTGGCTGGCCACCCCCGGCCGGTTCTTCCCCGGCTTCGGCCGCGATGTGAGCGAGGCGGAGCTGGTGCGGGCGGCCGTGGAGGAGGCGACGGCCTCCTCCGGCTGGTGCAAGGTCGTCGGCGACTGGGCGGCGGACGAACCCGCCGTACCGCTGCCGCTGCTGACGCGGGTGGTGGAGGCGGTGCACGCGGCGGGCGGCAAGGTGGCGGTGCACTGCCAGACCGCCGAGGGCACCCGCAACGCCGTCCTGGCGGGCGCCGACAGCCTGGAGCACGGCATGCACCTGGACCCGGCGCTGCTGGACCGGATGGCGGCGCAGGGCACGGCGTTCGTGCCGACCCTGGCCGCCTTCGGCGCGAGCTCGGTCGCGATGCGGGCCCGGGAGCCGGGGGTCCGCCGCGATCTGTGGCTGGCCGGCTGGGACCACATGCTCGACCATGTGCGCGCGGCCCACGAGGCGGGGGTGACGGTGCTGGCGGGAACGGACTCCTTCCCCTGCGGGACGGTCGCGGGCGAGCTGGACTGGCTGGTACGGGCCGGGCTCCCGGCCCACGCCGCGCTCGGCGCCGCGTCCTGGACGGCACGGGCCTGGCTCGGGCTGCCCGGTCTCACCGACGGCGCGCCCGCCGATCTCGTCGCGTACGCCACCGACCCGACGGTGGACCCGGGTGCGCTGAACCATCCGCGCCGGATCGTGCTCCGCGGGCGGGTGGTGCGGTGAGCGCGGCACGGGGCCGGTCCGCGGCGCGGCGATGAGTTCCGGGGCCGGGAGGAGTCACCAGGACATGGACATCGACACGACCACCGTTTCCCCCGTCGACCTGGAACCCGCGGCCCGGCTCCTGGCCGGCCTGCTCGACGGCATCGGCGAACAGCAGCTGGACGGCCCCACCCCCTGCCCCGACTACGCGGTGCGCGAGCTGCTGGCCCATGTGCTCGGGCTGTGCACCGCCTTCCGCGACGCCGCCCGCAAGGACCTCGGGCCGACCACCGACACCCCGCCGGACGCGGGGCTCCCGGTCCTCCCCGACGACTGGCGCACCGTCCTGCCGCCCCTGCTGGACGAGCTGGTGGCGGCCTGGCGCGATCCGGCCGCCCGGCAGGGCATGACCAGGGCGGGCGGGGTGGACCTGCCCGGCGAAGTGGCGCTGCTGGTCGCCCTGGACGAGCTGGTGATCCACGGCTGGGACCTGGCCCGGGCGACCGGTCAGGAGTACACCGGGGACGAGGCGAGCCTCCGGGCCGCCCTGGAGCTGCTGACCCCCGAGGAGGGCGGGACGAGGCCGGAGACGATCTTCGGCCCGCCGGTCCCCGTACCGGCCGGCGCCCCGCTGCTCGACCGGACCGTGGCGATGAGCGGCCGCCGCCCGGACTGGCGGCCGGGCGACTGAGCCCCGGACCACGGCACCCCGCCTCCGCTTCTCCCCCGGATGACCCGTACGGACGCGTGACCAGTCGGCGGCCGGTCGCGTTGGGCCTGCGGACGGCCCGCACCGACGCGGGCCGCGTCAACGGAGGAGATTCGGATGAAGAGGACGACGATGCTGGCAGCCGCGGTACTGACCGCCGCGCTCGGGCTGGCGATGAGCCCCGCCGCCCAGGCCGTGCAGCCGCCCGTGGCCGCGCGGTCCGCCCAGGCTCCGGCGGGGGTCTGCACCGTCAACGACAACGGGGTCAACTTCCGGGGCGGTCCGGGCGAGAACTTCCCGGTGCTCGGCAAGGTCAACCGCGGCCAGAACATCAACGCCCGGGGCCAGCAGGGGAACTGGATCATGGGTGACCTGTGGGGCGGTCCCACCGGTGTCTGGATCCACGTGGCCTACCTGAACTGCTGACGGCCCCGGCAGCCGTCTCGGCCCCGCATCGCGCACTCGGCGCGGTGCGGGGCCTCACTCGTTCCGGTTGAACTCCACTCCCGGTGTTCCGGAGGGGTTGTACGTACGCCTACCATCCAGACAGGAAAGCTTCCTAACAGTCCGGGACTCCGCACGGACCGGGGCTTTCCACGGACCGTCGGAACGACGAACTCCCCCTGGAGGACTGGTGCACGCTCCCCATCAGCGCGCCGCACGACGTGGCGGCCGCCCCGTGCGTATCACGGTCATCGCCGTCGGGCTGGCCCTCACGGTCATCCCCGTCACCGCCTACGCCGGTGGGTTCACCCACCGGTCCGCCCCCCACACCTCGGCCACGGCACCCCGGGCCGCCGCCGCACCCGGACTGGACGACCCGGCGAAGAAGGAGATCGCCATGCAGTTGGTCTCCAGCGCCGAGAACTCCTCCCTGGACTGGAAGTCCCAGTACAAGTACATCGAGGACATCGACGACGGCCGCGGTTACACCGGGGGCATCATCGGCTTCTGCTCCGGCACGGGCGACATGCTCGATCTCGTCGAGCTGTACACCGCGCGCAAGCCCGACAACGTCCTCGCCAAGTACCTCCCCGCGCTGCGGAAGGTCGACGGAACCCCCTCGCACGACGGGCTGGACCCGAACTTCACCAAGGACTGGGCGAAGGCGGCGTCCGACCCCGCCTTCCGCAAGGCCCAGGACGACGAGCGCGACCGGGTGTACTTCGACCCGGCCGTCGAGCGGGGCAAGGCCGACGGCATCGGCGCGCTGGGCCAGTTCGCGTACTACGACGCCTTCGTGGTGCACGGCGACGGCGACGACAGCACCGGCTTCGGCGCCATCCGCGAGCGGGCCCTGTCGAAGGCGAAGCCCCCGTCCCGGGGCGGCGACGAGACGGCGTACCTCAACGCCTTCCTCGACGCCCGGGTCTGGGCGATGAAGCAGGAGGCGGCCCATGACGACACCAGCCGGGTGGACACCGCCCAGCGGGTCTTCCTGAAGAAGGGCAACCTCGCCCTGGATCCGCCGCTCGACTGGAAGGTCTACGGCGACAGTTACCACATCGGCTGACGGCCGGGCCGCCGACGAAGACGTGGCGCGTACGACGGACCTCGCGCGGTCCGTCGTACGCGCCGCCCCTCCGTCCCGCACCACCCTGAGCGGGACGGCACGGGCCGGTCCGCGGGTCAGTGCGCGGCCACCGGGTCCGGGGCCGCCGCGCTCCGCCCGGGCTCCGGGTCCGGGGTGTCCGGCTTCCCGCGGCCCAGGTGGTTGAAGGCCAGGTTGAGCACGATGGCCACCACGCAGCCGGTGGAGATCCCGGAGTCGAGGACCACCAGGAGGTCCTTGGGGAAGGAGTGGTAGAACTCCGGCGCGGCGATCGGGATCAGGCCGACGCCCACCGCCGCGGCCACGATCAGCGCGTTCTCGCCCTTCTCCAGCGCGGCGGTCGCCAGGGTCTGGATGCCGCTGGCGGCGACCGTGCCGAAGAGCACGATGCCGGCGCCGCCGAGGACCGGCAGCGGGACGATGGCGATGACGGACGCGGCGACGGGGACCAGCCCGAGCACGATCAGGATGCCGCCGCTGACGGCGACGACGAAGCGGCTGCGGACCTTGGTCATCGCCACCAGGCCGATGTTCTGGGCGAAGGCGCTGCACATGAAACCGTTGAAGAGCGGGCTGAGGGCGCTGCCCAGGGTGTCGGCGCGCAGGCCGCCCTCGATCGTCCGCTCGTCCGCCGGCCGGTCGACGATCTTGCCGAGCGCGAGCATGTCCGCGGTGGACTCGGTCATGCAGACCAGCATCACGATGCTCATGGAGACGATCGCGGCGACCTCGAACTGCGGTGCCCCGAAGTGGAACGGGGACGGGAAGCCGAAGAGGCCGGCGTCCTTGATCGCGCCGAAGTCCGCGATGCCGACCGGGATCGCGATCAACGTACCGGCGACGAGGCCGAGCAGGATGGAGATCTGCTGGAGGAAGCCGCGCAGCAGCTTCCGCAGGGCCAGGACGATCACCAGGGTGACGGCGGCCATGGTGATGTTGGTGGTGGAGCCGTAGTCGGCGGCCCCGGCGTTGCCGCCCTGCGCCCAGTTGAAGGAGACCGGCAGCAGCGAGACGCCGATCAGGGTGATCACGGTGCCGGTGACCACGGGCGGGAAGAAACGGACCAGTTTGCAGAAGTAGGGCGCCAGCAGGAAGCCGAGCAGGCTGGCGACGATGATCGCGCCGAAGATGACGGCGATGCCGTCGTGCCCCCGGTCCTTGCCGATCGCGACCATCGGGGTGACCCCGGCGAACGAGACCCCGTTGACGAACGGCAGCCGGGCGCCGATCCGCCAGAAGCCGAGGGTCTGGAGGAGGGTGGCGATGCCCGCGGTGAACAGGCTCGCCCCCATGAGGAACGCGGTCTCCTTGGCGGTGAGGCCCACGGCGGGCCCCACGATCATCGGCGGGGCCACCACGCCCGCGTACATCGCGGCCACGTGCTGGAGGCCGCTGGTGAACATCTTCAACGGGGGCAGGGTCTCGTCGACCGGGTGCTTGCCGCCTGCCGGGGCGGCGGCTCCGGGGTCGGAAGGGGATACGGCCGGTGCGGGGGATTCCGGGGATACGGGTGAGGCGGCGGATGCTGCGGATGCGGGGGCTGCTTCGTTGCGAAACCTGGGCGTGGCTGCCACGGCGGTTCCTCCGGTCGGTTACACGTCTGCGGTGACGTGGGTGTCAGGGAGGTGGTGCAAGAGGGGCATTGATCTGGTGGGGCAGGTCGTGCAGCTGGTGCGGGCAGCTCCGTGCGCCGGTGCGGGGGCGCGTACTCGTGGGTACGCGCCCCCGCACCGGTTGCCGCGGACCCTCCCGGGTCCACGGCGGCCGGCCGAGGGCCGTCCCCCTCGGCCGGCGGTATGGGGATACCGCGGGAGGGTCAGGCTCCGGCGGCGATCCGGGCCAGCCGGCGGGCCTCGTCGCGGGTCGCGCGGGCGATGATGTCCTCGTCGGCGGTGACCAGGTGGTTGTCCTCGACGACCGGCTTCCCGTCGACGAGGGAGAGGGTGACGGGGGCCGCGGCGCCGAGGACGAGCGCGGTCACCGGGTCGGCGATGGAGGCGTGGGCGAGGGTGTCGAGCTTCCAGAGGACCAGGTCGGCGAGTTTGCCCGGCTCCAGGGAGCCGATCTCGTCGGCCCGGCCGAGTACCCGGGCACCGCCGTGGGTGCCCAGGCGCAGGGCCTGACGGGCGTTCAGGGCCTTCTCGCGGTGGGCGCCGAGGCGGTTGATGAGGAGGGCGTTGCGCAGTTCGGTGTGGAGTTCGCCGGACTCGTTGGAGGCGGTGCCGTCGACGCCGAGGCCGACCGGGACCCCGGCGGCGAGCATGTCGGGCACCCGGGCGATGCCGGCGGCGAGCCGGGCGTTGGAGGAGGGGCAGTGCGCGACACCGGTTCCGGTGCGGGCGAAGGCGGCGATGTCGGAGTCGTTCATGTGGACGCAGTGCGCCATCCACACGTCCTCGCCGAGCCAGCCGGTGGACTCGAAGTAGTCGGTCGGGCCCATGCCGAACAGCTCGTGGCAGAACTTCTCCTCCTCCACGGTCTCCGAGCCGTGGGTGTGCATGCGCACGCCCTTGCGCCGGGCCAGTTCGGCGCCCTGCCGCAGCAGTTCGGTGGAGATCGAGAACGGGGAGCAGGGCGCGGCGGCGACCTGGGTCATCGAGCCGAACGACGCGTCGTGGTGGGCGTCGATCGTCGCCTCGGTGCCGGCCAGCGCGCCGTCGAGGGACTCCACGGCGAAGTCCGGCGGCAGCCCGCCGTCCGCGGCGCCCCGGTCCATGGAGCCGCGGGCGAGGGTGAAGCGTACGCCCATGTCGCGGGCGGCCCCGATGATGGCGCCGGACAGGTCGCCCGCGCCGCGCGGGTAGACGTAGTGGTGGTCCATGGCGGTGGTGACGCCGCCGCGGGCCATCATGGCGAGCGAGCCCTGGGCGGCGGCCCGGACCATCGGCTCGTCGATGCGGGCCCAGGTCGGGTAGAGGGCGACCAGCCAGTCGAACAGGTTGTGGTCGGTGGCCAGTCCGCGGGTGATCCACTGGTAGAAGTGGTGGTGCGTGTTGACGAGGCCGGGGGTGGCCAGGTGTCCGGTGCCGTCGACGCGGCGGACGACGTTCTCCAGGTTCTCCGGGGCCGGTCCGGCTCCGACGGACTCGATCGTGTTGCCCGCGACGACGATGTGTCCGTGGGCGTACTCGGTGTCGTGGGCGTCGACCGTGGCGATGGCGACGTTCTCGATGACGGTGCGGGAAACGGGGGCTGCCGAAGGTGCCATGGGGCTTCCTTCCGATGTGGGTGGCGGTGCGGGCACGGCAGGACCCTAGGAGGATTTGAGTGCCGCGGCGGAGGTGGCGCCACGGGTGCCGAGATGGTGGAAGAACAGGTTCAGCACCACGGCGGCGAGCGCGCCCGCGCTGATGCCGGAGCCGAGTACGGTCTGCGCCCAGGCAGGGAAGCCCGCGTAGAAGGCGGGAGAGGCGAGCGGGACGATGCCCGCGCCGAGCGAGACGGCGACCAGGATGATGTTGGAGCTGTCGTCGAGCCCGGCCTCGGAGAGCGTCCGGATGCCGCTGACCGCGATGGAGCCGAAGAGGACGATGCCCGCGCCGCCGAGGACCGGCATCGGCACCGTGGAGACGACCGCGCCGAGGACCGGGAAGAGCCCGAGGACCAGGAGCGCGCCCCCGGCGGCGGCGACGACGTAGCGGCTGCGGACCCGGGTCAGCGAGACGACACCGACGTTCTGGGCGAAGGCCGAGGTGGGGAAGCCCCCGAAGACGGGGCCGAGGAAGGTGGCTAGTCCGTCGGTGCGCAGGCCGCGGGTGATCGTGCGGCCGTCGGTCTCGCGCTCGCAGATCTCACCGATGGCGAGCATTCCGGCGCTGGACTCGGTCATCAGGACGAGCATCACCAGGCAGAGCGAGATGATCGCGGCGGGCTGGAACTGGGGGGCGCCGAACGCGAAGGGGGTGGGCAACGCGGCGACCGGGGCCGAGCCGAGCGCGCCGAAGTCCGCCATGCCGAACGGGATCGCCGCCAGGGTGCCGATCAGCAGGCCGAGGAGGAGGGCGACCTGCCTGACGAAGCCGCGGCCGAAGCGCTGGATCAGCAGGATGACGACCAGGGTGAACGCGGCGAGCGCCAGGTTCCGCATGGTGCCGAAGTCGGCGGCGCTCTTGTCGCCGCCCTGGGCCCAGGCGACCGGTACCGGCATCAGCGTCACCCCGATGAGGGTGATGACGACGCCCGTGACCAGGGGCGGGAAGAAGCGCAGCAGCTTGCCGAAGAAGGGGCCGACGGCCAGGCAGAAGAGCCCGGCGATCATGACCGCCCCGTAGATCGCGGGGAGTTGGTCGCCCGGGGCGTTGGTCTCGGCGATGGCGAGCATCGGTGCGATGCCGGCCGAGGAGGCGGCGTTGACGAAGGGCAGCCGGTTGCCGGCGAAGCCCTTGACGCCGAGGGTCTGCAGGAGGGTGGCCACACCGGCGATGAGCAGGCTCGCGGCGATGAGCCGGGTCTGTCCCGCGGTGTCGAGGCGGACGGCCTGGCCAATGATGAGCGGGGGTGTGACCACGCCCGCGTACATGGCGGCGATGTGCTGGAGCGCGGCCGGGACGAGCCGCGAGGGGTGGAGCTTCTGGTCGACCGGGTGGACCTCGGGTCCGTCCGGTGCGGTGGAACACGGGCCTTCTGTCGGCCGCTTTGCAGGCGTTGCCATGGCTGTTCCCTCCGGTGGCGCACCCCCGCCGGCTACCGGCGGCGGGGGTGCGCGCCCCGCGTCAGAGGTTGGTCATGTCGACCGGGATGTGCGGCTCGCAGCCGTCACGCAGGATGGTGGCCTCGATCAGGCCGTAGGGGCGGTCGGCGGCGTAGTACACGGCGCCGTCCTTGGCTTCGTTCTCCAGGCCGAAGGCGGAGAGGTCCTGCCGGAAGTGGTGCTTGTTGGGGGCGGAGAAGCGGATCTCGTCGATCTCGCTGCGGTTGTTGATGACCCGCGAACCCATCTGGTACAGCGTCTGCTGGAGCGAGAGCGAGTACGTCTCCACGAAGGCGTGCAGGATGTGCTTCTTCGCCTGCTCGTAGGACCGCTCCCAGTGCGGCATGCGCTGCTCGTCACTGGTCCAGTTGTGCCGCCACCAGGTCGACAGGGAGGTGGCGAGGATCCGGTCGTAGTCCTCCTGGAGCGTGGTGTACTTGTCCTTGATGTAGCCCCAGAACTCCGAGTGGGTGGAGTTCATCACGGTCAGGTCCTTCAGCCCGGACAGGACCTCGAACTTCTCGCCGTCGTAGGTGATCTGCGCGAGCCGGGTCTCCTGGCCCTTGCGGACGAAGGAGTGCTTGACGTCGTCGGCGCCGATGAACCGGGAGTTGCTGTCGGAGCCCGCGATGCGCTCCCAGGCGTACTCCTCGATGCGGATGCGCGCGCGGTGGATCGACGGCTGGCTGTCCACGAAGTGCCGGGCGAGGTGGATGCCGTACTGCTCGGCCGACTCGATGCCGTACTCCTTGGCGAACGCGAAGCAGGTGTTCTTCGTGGTGTCCGTGGGGAGGCAGTGGGCGTTCGAACCGTTGTAGTGCACGTCGGCCAGGTCGCCGGAGAGGGCGACGGAGACGTTCAGGTCCTTGATGTGGTGGGTGTCGCCGTCCCGGGTGATCTTGACGACGCGGTTCTCTGCTTTGCCGTACTGGTTCTGGCCGAGAATCGTGGGCATGTCTGCTAGCTCCCTCGGTATACGGAGTAGCCGAACGGGTTGAGCAGCAGCGGTACGTGGTAGTGCTCGCCCGGAGTGACGGCGAAGGCGATGGCCACCTCCGGGAAGAACGCACCGCTGTCCCTTACGCGGGGGGCGTCCTGCTGCGCCTCGGCTTGCTTCTTGCTGGCGAAGTACGTCTCGGTGTCGAAGTCGAGGCGTACATGGGTGGTGCCCTCCGGCAGTGCCGGCAGGTCCTTGCAGCGCCCGTCCGCGTCGGTGGCCGATCCGCCGAGCGCGGTCCAGGGCGCGTCGCCGCCGCTGCGGGCGGCGAGCGTGACGGCGACGGACGCGGCGGGACGGCCGATGCTGGTGTCCAGGATGTGGGTGGACACCGATGCGGTGGTGTCGGTGCTCAAGACCGTCACTCTCCTTCGGTTACGAGACGGGTCAGCCGGATACGGTTGATCTTGCCCAGCTCGGTGCGCACGATTCCGCGCTCCTGCTCGGGCGAGTTCCCGATCCGGGACTTCACCGCATCGCGCATCTGCTCACCGGTGGCGCCGGTGGCGCAGATCAGGAAGACATGTCCGAACCGCTCCTGGTAGGCCAGGTTGAGTTCGAGCATCTCGGCCTTGAGTTCCTCCGTGGCGTCGGCCATGCCCCGCTGTTCGCGGGAGGAGGTCGGGTCCTGGGGCTTCGGGCGGCCGATCGGCGGGTGGGCGGCCATCGCCTCGGCCAGATCCCGCTCGTCCAGCGCCGCCGTGGCGGCGTCAGAGGCGAGCAGGAGGGCCTCGGCGGAGGCGTACGGTCGTCGGGAGAGGATCGCTCTTCCCCAGGCCGCACTGGCACACACCTCGTGCAGCGTGGTGGTGGCCTCGTCGTCCGCCAGGGTGTTGAACCGGGCCAGGCCCGGCGTGGAGCTCGAAGTCACGGGAGCCTCCGTGGCTGTTGTGCGCTGTGCGTTGTCGCTTCGCGTCGGTCGGGCTGCGGATAGCTAACGCCCTCCGGAACACAACGTCAACACTTTGTTGAAATTCCGCGAACGAAGAGGGCCGCCGCCCGGTTCCCCGAACGACGGCCCGCCCCTTGACGCCTCAACTACTCGGCTTTGGCGCTATTTTCCCTGTTCAGGTAGTTGTAAACGGTGAAGCGGCTGACGCCCAGCGCGCTCGCCACCGTCTCCACCCCGTGCCGCACGGAGAAGGCGCCACGCGCCTCCAGCGCACGCACCACCGACTGCTTGGTCCGCCGGTCCAGCTCGGCGAGCGGCATGCCGTGCCGCCGTTCCATGGCGGCCAGGATGTGGTCGAGCGACTCCGAGAGCTGGGGCAGCCGGACGGCTATGACGTCCTCGCCCTCCCAGGCCAGTACGACGTCGTCGCCCTCCGCCTGTTCGGGGCCGAGCAACTCGGCCCCCATGGCGTCGACGAGCGGCTTGACCGCGGCGACGAGCGGGTGGTCGGCCAGTTCGGTCACCGGGAGCCCTCCCCGACCACGTTGACCTGGAGGGAGACCCGGGTGGCGCCCGACGCCAGGGCCTGGCGCAGCAGCGCGTCCACCGCGGTCAGCACCTCGTCGGCGCGACCCTCCGCCGTGTTGCCGAAGGGGCCGACGTCCACCGAGTCCAGGTCGGCCGCCTGGATGACCTCGCGGGCGACGACCGCATGGGCGGGCGCCTCGTCGAGATCGAAGGGTTCGGTGGTGAACTCCACTCTCAAACGCACTGTCTCTCCTCATGCGCCGACCGCGCGGCCGCGGCCCTGTTCCGCGGGTCAGACCTTAACGGACCTGCGGGCCCGGCCGTACGCGGACGACGACCGCGACGGGAGCGGGCCCCGGAACCACCACCCCCGGGACCGAATTCCGGGCACCCCCTTGACAGCTTCCGGACCTCCGGGCAATCTTCCGTTAAGTAGAAACTAACTTCCGCAATACGGAAGGAGCGCCGAACCCTCATGGGCTACCCGGACCAGCGCTTCGATGTGAACCTGTCGATCCTCTTCACGGAACTCCCGCTCCTGGAGCGCCCCGCGGCCGCCGCCGCGGCCGGCTTCACGGCGGTCGAGCTGTGGTGGCCCTGGATCGAGACCCCCACCCCGCCGCAGGCCGAGCTCGACGCCCTCAAGAAGGCGCTCGACGACGCGGGCACCAGGTTGGTGGGGCTGAACTTCTACGCCGGACGGCTGCCCGGACCGGACCGCGGCGCGCTCTCCGTGCCGGGCGCCGAGTCGGACCGGTTCCGCGCCAACATCGAGGTGGCGGCCGACTTCGCCGCCTCGGTCGGCTGCAAGGCGCTCAACGCGCTGTACGGCAACCGGGTCGACGGCGTGGACCCGGCGGAGCAGGACGAACTGGCCCTGGAGAACCTGGTGCTCGCCGCCCGCGCGGCCGACCGGATCGGCGCGGTGCTCCTGATCGAGACCCTCAACGCCCCGGAGTCCCCGCTCTACCCGCTGGTCAGCGCCCCGGCCGGGATCGCCGTCGTCGACCGGGTCAACGCGGCCACCGGACTCGGGAACGCGAAGTTCCTGCTGGACCTGTACCACCTGTCGATGAACGGCGAGGACCTCAGCCAGGCCGTCGCGGCGTACGCCGACCGGACCGGCCACGTCCAGATCGCCGACAACCCGGGGCGCGGCGCGCCCGGCACCGGCACGCTCCCGCTGGAGCAGCTCCTCGACGAGCTGACGAAGGCCGGCTACGACGGCTGGGTCGGCCTGGAGTACAAGCCCGGCGACCGGCCGAGCGCCGAGACCTTCGACTGGCTCCCGGCCGCCGCGCGCCCCGCCCGCTGAGCCGACGCGCCCCCCTCGTACACCCGAATACCGGAAGGCACCCTCATGAGCAACACCCTCCCCAAGGTCGCGTGGATCGGGCTCGGGATCATGGGCTCCCCCATGTCGGAGAACCTGATCAAGGCCGGGTACGACGTCACCGGGTACACCCTGGAGCAGGCGAAGATCGACCGGCTGGCCGCGGCCGGCGGCACCGGCGCGGCCTCCATCGCCGAGGCGGTCCGGGACGCGGATGTCGTCATCACGATGGTGCCCGCCTCCCCGCAGGTCGAGGCGATCGCCTACGGCCCGGACGGCATCCTGGAGAACGTCCGCCCCGGCACGCTGCTGATCGACATGTCCTCGATCACCCCGCAGACCTCCGTGGACCTCGCGAAGAACGCGCAGGACAAGGGCGTACGGGTGCTCGACGCCCCGGTCTCCGGCGGTGAGGCCGGCGCGATCGAAGCGGTGCTCTCGATCATGGTCGGCGGCGAGCAGGACGACTTCGACGCGGCCCTGCCCCTCTTCCAGGCCCTCGGGAAGACGATCGTGCTGTGCGGTCCGCACGGCTCCGGCCAGACGGTGAAGGCCGCCAACCAGCTGATCGTCGCGGTCAACATCCAGGCCTGCGCCGAGGCCGTGGTCTTCCTGGAGAAGTCCGGGGTGGACCTGGCCGCCGCACTGGACGTCCTGGGCGGCGGGCTGGCCGGTTCGACCGTACTGGCCCGCAAGAAGGACAACTTCCTCAAGCGGGACTTCGCCCCGGGCTTCCGGATCGACCTGCACCACAAGGACATGGGCATCGTCACCGACGCCGCCCGCAACGTCGGTGCCGCGCTCCCCGTCGGCGCCGTGGTCGCCCAGCTCGTCGCCTCGCTGCGCGCGCAGGGCGACGGCGGGCTGGACCACTCCGCGCTGCTGCGCGCGGTCGAGCGGCTGTCGGGCCACCCCGTCCAGGGCTGACCGCCCCGCCGCACCCCAGACTTCCGGACGGCGTCGGCGCTGACACCTGTCCTGTCGCGCCCAGGCGCCGGCGCCGTCCGGAACACCCCTTCACCTCACCCTCTCCAGAAATTCAACAAACTGTTGACGTCGGGTTCGGGGCGTACTTACGCTCCTGGAGCCCCAAGGGCGTCGTAGTTCAGCAGCTCCCGTACGGAAGGTCGCCCCGACACCATGACGCAGCGTGTGCTTACGACCGAGTCCGGCGCTCCGGTCGCCGACAACCAGAACTCCGCCACCGCAGGCGTCGGTGGCCCGATCCTCCTCCAGGACCAGCACCTGCTGGAGAAGCTGGCCCGCTTCAACCGGGAGCGCATTCCGGAGCGCGTGGTCCACGCCCGCGGCTCCGGCGCGTACGGCTACTTCGAGGTGACCGACGACGTCACCGGCTTCACCCGGGCCGACTTCCTCTCCGCGATCGGCAAGCGCACCGAGACGTTCATCCGGTTCTCCACCGTCGCCGACTCCCTCGGCGGCGCGGACGCGGTGCGCGACCCGCGCGGCTTCGCCCTCAAGTTCTACACGGACGAGGGCAATTACGACCTGGTCGGCAACAACACCCCGGTGTTCTTCATCAAGGACCCGATCAAGTTCCCCGACTTCATCCACTCGCAGAAGCGCGACCCCTTCACGGGCCGTCAGGAGCCGGACAACGTCTGGGACTTCTGGGCCCACGCGCCCGAGGCGACGCACCAGGTCACCTGGCTGATGGGCGACCGGGGCATCCCCGCCTCGTACCGTCACATGAACGGCTACGGCTCGCACACGTACCAGTGGACGAACGCCGCGGGCGAGGCCTTCTTCGTCAAGTACCACTTCAAGACGAACCAGGGCGTGCGCTCCCTCTCCAGCGAGCAGGCCGCCGAGCTGGCCGGCAAGGACGCCACCTCGCACCAGACGGACCTGCTCCAGGCCATCGAGCGCGGTGTGAACCCGTCCTGGACGCTGTACGTGCAGGTCATGCCGGCCGCCGAGGCGGCGGACTACCGGTTCAACCCGTTCGACCTGACCAAGGTGTGGCCGCACGGCGACTACCCGCTCCAGCGGGTGGGCCGGCTGGTCCTGGACCGCAACCCGGAGAACGTCTTCGCCGAGGTCGAGCAGGCCGCGTTCTCGCCGAACAACTTCGTGCCCGGCATCGGCCCCTCGCCGGACAAGATGCTCCAGGGCCGGCTGTTCGCCTACGCGGACGCGCACCGCTACCGGCTGGGCGTCAACCACACCCAGCTCCCGGTGAACGCGCCCCGCACCGCCGTCGTCGACAACTACGGCCGCGACGGCCTGCACGCCACCCGCAACGGCTCCCGCCACGACAAGAACTACGAGCCCAACTCGTACGCGGGCCCGGCCCAGACCGACGCCGCGCTCTCCGCCCCGCTCGCGATCCACGGCTGGACCGGCACCCACGCGGCGCCCGCCCACACCAAGGACGACGACTTCTTCCAGGCGGGCGAGCTCTACCGGCTCATGTCCGAGGAGGAGAAGGGGCGCCTGGTCGCGAACATCGCCGGCGGGCTGTCCCAGGTCGGCCGGGACGACGTGATCGAGAAGAACCTCGCCCACTTCCACGCCGCCGACGCCGACTACGGCCGACGCGTCGAGGAGGCCGTCCGCGCCCTGCGCGAGGACTGATCCCTCCTCCCCCGATCCCTGCTCGCGCCGCGCACCTGATGAGGGGTGCCGCGTGGCGCGGGCAGGACGAGGCCGCGGCGGTGTGCGACGCCAGTGCGGTGGCGAGGCCCCGGAGCCTTCCGTCCCCTGACCTGAAGCGGACGGGAACTCCCGGGCCGGTCGCCACCGCCGCGGCCCCTGTTGTGTTTTCCCGGTGTCCTTTCGTTGTGTTCGCTGGTGCGTCCGTCGTCGTGCGCGCCGTCGCGCCGGTTCAGACGGTGACCCGCGGATGTGCGGGACCGAGGTGGTGGACGGCGCTCCGGTCGCAGTGCCCGGCGAGCAGTTCCCGCAGCTCGCCCACGGCGGCCTCGACGAGACGGCCGTCCCGGCCCGCGTGCAGGGTTTCGAGGACGAAGGCGACGCGGGTGGAGTCCTCGGTGACGCGGGTGCGGTGGGCGTCGCGATGGTTCCAGTGGCGGGTCAGTACGCCGGTGGTGTCGGTGTAGACGATCTCGCCGGCCCTGGGTGTCTCGACCGTGCCGGGTTCGCCGAGCGGGGTGAAGGTCTCGGTGCCGTGGGCGTACCGGATCCCGATGTCACCGGTGACCCGGTCGAGGTCGAAGGCGCCGGCGGGCAGACCGTGGCGGACGGAGACCGCGTTGTAGGTGTCGACGGCCGGATTGATCCGGGGCAGCGCGCCCTTCTTCGCCAGGCGGCGGCCGAGGGCGTCGACACTGGGCCGGATCCGGCGGGGGTTGGTGCCGAAGGAGCGGTAGGCGGTGTGCCACGCCTCGATGCGCGGGTCGTTCTCGTCGGCGGGCCGCCACTCACCGGCGGCGAGCCGCCGCTCCAGCTCCTCGACGGCGGCGCCGGTGGCGGGCCAGGGCTCGTGGCCGCGCAGGCCGGTGGCGGTGACGACGGCGACGAGGGTGTCGGGGAAGGCGTCCGCGACGGCGGGGTCGATACCGAAGGTGGTCACAGGGGGTCCGTTCCTGGGTGGTGCGGGCGTGGGGTCAGGCGAGGGCGAGGAGGCTGACGGCGACGGCGGCGGTGCCCAGGCCGATCAGCTGCCCCCGGTGGACGCGTTCGGCGAGGACACCGCGGGCGAGCAGGACGGTGCCCGCCGGGTACAGGGCCGTGATCACGGCGACGACGGCCAGGTCGCCGGAGCGCGCGGCGAGCAGGAACAGCAGGTTGGCGACCGAGTCCAGCACTCCGGCCCCCGCCGCCGTCGCGTACGCGGGCCTGCCCGGCCCGAGGCGCCGGTACATCGCACCGGCCGCGAGCAGGGTGACCGCGGAGGAGACGGCCCGGCCGGTGATCAGCGGGCCGACGCCGCTGTCCGGCGGAGCCTGGTGCAGGCAGACCAGTTGGAGGGCGATCGCCGCCCCGGCGCCGAGGGCCAGCAGCAGCGCGGTACGCGACGGGCGCGCCCCGCCCGCGCCGTGCCCGGCACTGACCAGCACCACCGCCGCCAGCGCCAGCGGAAGTCCGATCAGCCCGGCCGGCCCCAGCCGCTCGCCCTGGGTCAGTCCGACACCGACCGGCAGCATCGCCGAGACCAGCGCGGTGACGGGGGACAGCACGTTCATCGGCCCGATCGCCAGTGTGCGGTACAGCAGGGCGAACGCCGCCGCCGACGCGACACCGGACGCCGCGCCCCACGCGAGGGTGGCGGGGGCGAAGGAGGCGCCGAGGAAGGGCCACAGCAGCAGTTCGACGGTGAGCGAGGCCGGTGCGGCGATCATCACGGTGCGCAGCACATGGGCCCGGCGGGCGCCGAGGCCACCGAGGAAGTCGGCACATCCGTAGGCCAGGGAGCTGCCCAGGGCCAGCAGCAGAGCGATCACGGGTCACGCGTCCCTTACTATCGATGGAACGACCACACCGTACAACGCACCGACCGCGGCAATCAACCGAACGACCGCGTGGTGCACTGTGACGACCGACCACCGAAGGGGCGAGCGCGATGGCCGAGACCGAGGCGGCGCTGCGGACGCTCGCGCACAACGTCCGCGCGGCCCGCGTCCGCGCCGGACTCTCCCTGGATGAACTCGGGCGCCGCGCCAAGGTCAGCAAGGGGGCCCTGGTCGGCCTGGAGAAGGCCCAGGGCAACCCGAACTTCGCCACCCTGGTCCGCCTCGCCGACACCCTGGGCGTCCCGGTGTCCGCGCTGGTGGAGGGACCGGCCGAGGAGCGCGTGCGGGTCGTGTCCGCCGACGCCGTCGCCCCTCTGTGGACCGGGGAGCGGGGCGGCGAGGCCCGGCTCGTGCTGACCACGCCGGGGCCCGCCCCGGTCGAGGTCTGGCAGTGGCGGCTCGAACCCGGCGAGACGTACCCCAGCCATCCCCACCAGGCGGGCGTCGTGGAGACCGTCACCGTCACCGCCGGGCGGATGGCACTCGTCGTCGACGGCGCGGAACACACCGTCGAGGCCGGGCAGACCGCCACCTTCGCCGCGGACACCGCGCACGCCTACCGGGGATCCGGCACCGGGACCTGCCACCTGATCATGACCGTCCACCTTCCCCCGGGCCCCGCGTAACACCCCCGCGCCCCCGCCCCCGGAGACCCCGGGGGCGGGGGCGACGGACCGTACGGGCGTCAGGAGGCGGCCAGCGGGCGGACCGCGGTCGGCGCGTGGGCCGGTTCCGTCGCCAGCTCCTCGAACTCGTTGACGGACGCGATGTCCGTACCGCTCATCGCGATGTTGGTGACCCGCTCCAGGATCGCCTCGACGACCACCGGCACCCGGAACTCCGCGGCCAGCTTCTTGGCCTCCTCGAAGGCGGGCCGCAACTGGTCGGGCTCGGTGACCCGGATCGCCTTGCAGCCCAGCCCCTCGACGACCTTGACGTGGTCCACGCCGTACACGCCGAGCTCCGGCGAGTTGATGTTCTCGAACTCCAGGTTGACCTGGAAGTCGATGTCGAAGTTGCGCTGGGCCTGGCGGATCAGCCCCAGGTAGGAGTTGTTCACCAGGACGTGGACGTACGGGATGCGGTGCTGCGCGCCGACGGCCAGCTCCTCCAGCATGAACTGGAAGTCGTAGTCGCCGGAGAGGGCGACGACCGAGCCCTCGGGGTCGGCGGTGGCGACGCCCAGCGCGGCCGGGATCGTCCAGCCCAGCGGGCCCGCCTGGCCGCAGTTGATCCAGTGGCGCGGCCGGTGGACGTGCAGCATCTGCGCGCCGGCGATCTGGGAGAGGCCGATGGTGGTGACGTAGCGGGTCTCGGGGCCGAAGGCCCGGTTCATCTCCTCGTACACCCGCTGCGGCTTCAGCGGCACGTTGTCGAAGTGCGTGCGTCGCTGGAGGGTGGCGCGGCGCTCCTGGGTGGACGCGGCCCACTCCGAGCGGTCCTTGAGCCGTCCGGCCGCCTTCAGTTCGCGGGCCACCTCGATGAACAGCTCCAGGGCGGCGCCGGCGTCGGAGGCGATGCCGAGGTCGGGGGCGAAGATCCTGCCGAGCTGGGTCGGCTCGATGTCGACGTGGACGAACGTCCGGCCCCGGGTGTAGACGTCGAGCTTCCCGGTGTGGCGGTTGGCCCAGCGGTTGCCGATGCCGAGGACGAAGTCGGACTCCAGGAAGTTCGCGTTGCCATAGCGGTGCGAGGTCTGGAGGCCGACCATGCCCGCGTTCAGCCCGTGGTCGTCGGCGATCGCGCCCCAGCCCATCAGGGTCGGGACGACCGGGACGCCGGTGAGCTCGGCGAACTCCACCAGGAGCTCGGAGGCGTCGGCGTTGATGACGCCGCCGCCCGCGACGATCAGCGGCCGCTCGGAGGCGTTCAGCAGCTCCAGGGCGCGCTCGATCTGCTTGCGGCTCGCGGCGGGCCGGTGCACCGGCAGCGGTTCGTACAGCTCGGGGTCGAACTCGATCTCGGTGAGCTGGACGTCGATCGGCAGGTCGACGAGGACCGGGCCGGGGCGGCCGCTGCGCATCAGGTGGAAGGCGCGCTGGAGGACGCCGGGGACCTGCGCGGCCTCCAGGACGGTCGTGGCGGCCTTGGTCACGGGCGCCGCGATCGAGGCGATGTCGACCGCCTGGAAGTCCTCCTTGTGCAGCACGGCGGTCGGCGCCTGGCCGGTGATGCAAAGAATCGGGATGGAGTCAGCGATGGCCGAGTACAGGCCGGTGATCATGTCCGTGCCGGCCGGTCCCGACGTACCGATGCAGACGCCGATGTTCCCCGGGCGGGCCCGGGTGTAGCCCTCCGCCATGTGGGAGGCGCCCTCGACATGGCGGGCGAGCGTGTGATGGACGCCGCCGGCCGCCTTGAGGGCCGCGTAGAACGGGTTGATCGCCGCACCGGGCACACCGAACGCGTTGCTGACGCCTTCGCGCTTGAGGATCTCAACTGCCGCTCGGGCAGCGGTCATTCGAGGCATGGGAGCTCCTGGTCGGACCTGGTGGAGTCGGGCTCTGTCGCGCCGGCCTGAGAGCACCAATTCCGTATTACGGAAACTTGATTCTGTTATACGGAAGTCAATGTAAAGCGCGCTCCAGCGGCCGTCAAGAGACGGCGCACGGCGCCGCCGGGGCACACCGGAAGGCCGGAAGTACGCCGGTGCACTCCCCCACGACGGCACTCCTGGTGGACGATGGAGCCGAGACGGAGCCGGCCGGAGGGGAAGCCGGGCGGCGGAGGGAGACCAAGGTGGAACCCGTGCCGGTACGCTGCCCGGCCTGCCGCCGCGAGCACAGGTACCGACCCCCGTCCCGCCCCTGCCCCTGCGGGGCGCGGACCGCCCCGGCGGTACTGCCCGGCACCCCGGCCGTCCGGATCACCCGCCCGGCCGGGGAGGACGACCGGGTGACGGTGCGCTGCGAGGACTGCGGGCGCCGGGAGCGGTGGCCGCGGCCGGAGCTGTGCTGCCCGTGCGGGACGGTGCTGCGCGTCCCGGTCCGCCCTGCCCCGGACCCCGGCCCGGACGCGGCGCCCGAAGCCCCGCCCCGTGCCGCCGCGCCCGCCCACATACCGCTGCCGCGCACCGCCCCGGCCCCGCGCCCCGCCTTCCCGGCCGCCGCCATCCGCGACCCGGGCGACGCCCTCGCCACCGCGGCCCGGTACCTGGGCTGGCTGGGCTACCACGACGTGGCCCGGCCCGCGCGCCCCTCGGCCGCCCGGATCGATCTGCGGGCCACCGGCGTGATGGCCCAGGTCGACACGGTCTCCCGACCGACCGCGCCGCGCGACGTCGAGTGCCTCTGGCTGAACGCGCTCAGCGCCCAGGTCACCGGCGTCCTCTTCTCGCTCTCCGGGTACACGCCGGACGCGGTGGTCCGGGCGGACGCGCTGGGCGTACCCCTGTTCACGATGGACGCGGCGGGCACCCCTCGGCCGGTCAACGGCCCGGCCGACGAGCTGCTCAGCACCGGGGTCTAGCTCCGGTCCGTGAACTCCGTTTCTCAGTAGGGGAGTTGACGGAAATTTTCATCCCCGACACGCGCCCGATCGACTGTCATGGCCGAAGGCGCGGTCGATACGCTGCGGTGCTTCCCACCTCCACGACACAGGAGCACTCATGCCCGGACGATTAACGACAACAGCCGGACTCCGTATGGCGGTGCTGGCCGCCGCCGTCGCCGCCGCCCTGTCCACGACCGGACTCCAGGCCACCGCCGCGCCGTCGCGGGACCACGCCCCGGTGAACACCGCCTTCACGCAGGCGGCGGAGAAGTACGACGTCCCCCGGGACCTGCTGGCCGCGGTCGGCTACAGCGAGACCCATCTCGACGGCCACGACGGCGAACCGAGCCAGGACCTCGGATACGGCGTCATGCATCTGGTCAGCAACCCCGTCAACCACTCCCTGGACAAGGCCGCCGAGATCACCGGCCGTTCCTCCGCCGAACTGCGCCACGACACCTCGGCGAACATCGAGGGCGGCGCCGCCGTACTGCGCGCGCACGCCGACGCGCTGGGCCTCGACCGCGTCGAACGACGCGACGTCAACGCCTGGTACCCGGCCGTCGCCCGCTACAGCAACGCCGAGGGAGCCACCGCCGCCCTCTACGCGGACACCGTCTACCAGTTCCTCGCCCAGGGCATCGCCGCGGTGGCCGAGGGCGAGAAGGTGACCGTCACCGGCCGCGGCGTCGCCCCGGACAAGGGCGCGTACAAGGACAGCGGCAGCCGCGGCGGCCTCGGCACCACGAGCACGGACTACCCGCCCGCGCTCTGGGTTCCGGCCTCCCCCAGCAACTACGACACCGGGCGCACCGAGGCGATCCGCGCGATCGTCATCCACGTCACCGAGGGCTCGTACGCGGGCACGGTCAGCTGGTTCCAGAACCCGGCCTCGGAGGTGAGCGCCCACTACGTGGTCCGTTCCTCGGACGGCGAGGTCACGCAGATGGTGCGGGACTCCGACACGGCGTGGCACGCGCGTTCCGGCAACCCCTACTCCGTGGGCATCGAGCACGAGGGCTTCATCGCCGACCCGGGCTGGTTCACCGACACGCTGTACCGGTCGTCGGCCGCGCTCACCAGGCACCTGGCCGACCGCTACGGGATCCCCAAGGACCGCGCCCACATCGTGGGCCACGTCGAGGTTCCCGGCAACGACCACACGGACCCGGGCCCGAACTGGAACTGGGACTACTACATGCAGCTGGTCGGAGGCTCGGGAGGCAACCCGCCCCAGCCGGGGGACCGCTCCTGGGTCGACACCTTCGCCGACGCGCCCGGTTACGCCTCCCCGACCAGCACGGTCCAGACGGGCGTCCTCAAGCAGGGCACCAACTACGTCTTCTGCAAGGTCTGGGGGCGCGAGATCCGCGACGCCTCCGGGAGCTACAACCACTGGTGGCTGCTCACCGACCTCGACGAGGGCCCGGCCAAGCAGTACGTCTCGGCGTACTACCTCTCGCGCTGGGGCGACGACGAGGCCCGCGACAACACCGGAGCCACGATCCCCACCTGCAAGGACGCCTGACCCGACGCCGGTCCTCCCGTGGTCCGTGCACGGTGGGGACCGGCGCCGCCCGGAGAACACCACCCGTGCCCGGGCCCCGTCACCGCCCGGCGGTCCGGCCGCTCGGAACGCGGCCACCCCGGGCGACATACTGGGCGCATGCACATCCGTACCGCCCGCCGCGCCGACCTTCCCCTGCTCCAGGAGATCGAGCGTGCCGCCGGTGAACCCTTCCGCACACTGGGCATGGACGCCATCGCGGACGACGACCCGCCGCCGCTCGACCTGCTCGACACCTACCGGCGGGCCGGCCACGCCTGGGTCGCCGTGGATCCGGCGGACCGCCCGGTCGGCTACCTGATCGCCGACCCGGTCGACGGCGCGGTCCACATCGAGCAGGTGTCCGTGCACCCGTCCGCCGCGCGGCGCGGGGTGGGCCGCGCGCTCATCGACCACGTCGCCGGCTGGGCGGGCGGGCGCGGCACGACGGCGCTCACACTCACGACCTTCGCCGAGGTGCCCTGGAACGCGCCGTACTACGCCCGTCTCGGATTCCGCGTACTTGACGAGGACGAACTCACCGACGGGCTGCGGCGGATCAGGACGCAGGAGGGCCAACACGGACTGGACCGCTGGCCACGGGTCTGCATGCGGCGCGCCGTCCCCCGTCCCACCGGCCCCACGGGCCCCCGGCAGCTCACCGGAGCCGACCGGCAACAGTGAGTGCAATCGGTCACGTTCGGCTCCGAGGGGCCACAAATGTTCGGCCGGTGTCAGTGGCCGCCCTTAAGGTAGTGGTCATGGCTTTAACTCCACGTCACACACCGTCCGGCGACCGCCCGCGCACGTCCGGGCCGGCCACCTCGTCCGCCGCGCGGGCGAACGAGGCGATCCGCGCGTTCGTCGACGCGCAGGCGACCCAGGAGTGGTCCCCCGTGGAGTCGGCCGCCGCCTATGAAGTACTGCTGATCGAGTGGGCGGCCGCGACCAGGGATGCCGGCGGCGGCATCATCGAGGCCGCCTGACGGCCCGGGAGCGGCCCGCCCCTCGCGGGGCGGCCTACTCCCCGTAGCCCTCCCGCAGTTCGATCTTCCGGACCTTCCCGCTCACCGTCATCGGGAAGGCGTCCAGGATCCGCAGCCGCCTCGGGATCTTGTAGTGCGCCAGTTGCTCGCGGCAGAACTCCGCGACCTCCTCCAGGGTCGGCGGCAGCGCCGGGTCCCTCGGGATGACGCAGGCCAGGATCTCCTCGCCGTAGGTCTCGTCCGGAACGCCCACCACCTGCACATCGGCGATCTTCGGATGGGCGTAGAGGAACTCCTCGATCTCCCTCGGATAGACGTTCTCGCCGCCCCGGATGATCATGTCCTTGATCCGGCCGACGATCTGGACGTAGCCGTCCTCCCGCATCACCGCGAGGTCGCCGGTGTGCATCCAGCGGCCGGCGTCGATGACCTCGGCGGTCCGCTCCGGCTGTTCCCAGTAGCCGAGCATCACGCTGTAGCCGCGGGTGCACAGCTCGCCCGGTACGCCGCGCTCCAGCGTCACCCCGGTCACCGGGTCGACGACCTTCACCTCGATGTGCGGCATGACCCGGCCGACGGTGCCGGTGCGGCGCTCCAGGTCGTCGTCGCGGCGGGTCTGGGTGGAGACCGGTGAGGTCTCCGTCATGCCGTAGCAGATGGACACCTCGTCCATGTGCATCTCGGCGACGACCCGCTTCATCACCTCGACCGGGCAGGGAGATCCGGCCATGATCCCGGTGCGCAGCGAGGAGAGGTCGTACGCGGCGAAGTCCGGGAGGTTCAGCTCCGCGATGAACATGGTGGGCACCCC
Organism: Streptomyces sp. NPDC015144; assembly: GCF_043079735.1. NCBI lineage: Bacteria > Bacillati > Actinomycetota > Actinomycetes > Kitasatosporales > Streptomycetaceae > Streptomyces > Streptomyces sp. NPDC015144. The sequence continues at coordinate 134,594 of NZ_JBIBUU010000012.1, forward strand.
GTAGAGCGAGGTGCACCGTTCCTCCTGCACGGCGGCGAGCACCGTTCCGGCCTCGAAGGCCGGGGCGGGTATGACGATGCAGGCGCCGTGCGAGGTGGCGGCGAGGTTCCCCATGACCATGCCGAAGCAGTGGTAGAAGGGGACGGGCAGGCAGATCCGGTCCTGCTCGGTGTAGGCGACCTGCTCCCCCACGAAGTACCCGTTGTTGAGGATGTTGTGGTGGGAGAGGGTGGCGCCCTTGGGGAAGCCGGTGGTGCCGGAGGTGTACTGGATGTTGATGGGGTCGTCGCAGGACAACCCGGCTTCCCGGGAGGCGAGTTGTTCCGCCGTCACGGTCCGCGCCCCGGCCAGCAGCTCCTCCCAGGACGGGTCGCCGATGTAGTGCACGGCGCGCAGCTCCGGGCAGTCGGCGCGGACCTGGCCGACCAGGGCGCGGTAGTCGCTGGTGCGGTGCGCGAGCGAGGAGGCCAGCAGGGATATCCCGGCCTGCTTCAGTACGTACGCCAGCTCGTGGGCCCGGTAGGCCGGGTTGATGTTGACCATGACGGCGCCGATGCGGGCGGTGGCGTACTGCACGAGCACCCACTCCGGGCAGTTGACCGCCCAGATGCCGACCCGGTCGCCCTTGGCCACGCCGGACGCCATCAGGGCGCGGGCCAGCTCGTCGACGGCGGCGCCGAACTCCGTGTACGTCCAGCGCCGTCCGGAGGCGACGTCCACGAGCGCCTCGCGGTCGCCGTACGCCTCGATCGCGCGGTCCAGGTTGCGGCCGATGGTGTCGCCGAGCAGCGGGGTGGTGCCGGTGCCGTGGGCGTAGGAGAGTCCGGTCATCGCAGATCGCCCTCGTCGTACTCGGTGCCGGTGCCTTCGGCGGTGCGCTCGCGCAGCTCGATGCGGCGGATCTTGCCGGAGACGGTCTTGGGCAGCTCGGCGAACTCCAGCTTGCGGACGCGCTTGTACGGGGCGAGGACCGCCCGGGAGTGCTCGAACAGCGCCTTCGCCGTGTCCGGGCCGGGCTCCCAGCCCTCCGCGAGGACCACGTACGCCTTCGGGACGGCGAGCCGGACCGGGTCGGGCGCCGGTACGACGGCGGCCTCGGCGACCGCCTCGTGCTCCAGCAGCGCGCTCTCCAGCTCGAAGGGGCTGATCTTGTAGTCGCTGGCCTTGAACACGTCGTCGGCCCTGCCCACATAGGTGATGTAGCCGTCGGCGTCGCGCGAGCCGATGTCGCCGGTGCGGTAGTAGCCGCCGGCCATCGCCTCGGCGGTGCGGTCCGGGTCGCCGTGGTAGCCGGTCATCAGCCCGAGCGGGCGGGCGGACAGGTCGAGCGAGATCTCGCCCTCGGCGGCTCCGGGCTCGCCGGTGACCGGGTCCAGCAGCTCGACCTTGAAGCCGGGGCTGGGCCGCCCCATCGAACCGGCCTTCAGGAGCTGACCGGGGGTGTTGGCGACCTGGACGGCGGTCTCGGTCTGGCCGAAGCCGTCCCGGATGGTGACGCCCCAGACGCGCCGGACGGTCTCGATGACCTCCGGGTTCAGCGGCTCACCGGCCGCGACGACCTCGCGCGGCGGGGTCTTCAGCTGGCCGAGGTCGGCCTGGATCAGCATCCGCCAGACGGTGGGCGGGGCGCAGAAGCTGGTGACGCCCGAGCGGTCCATCTCGGCCATCAGCCGGGCCGCGTCGAACCGGGTGTAATTGAAGATGAAGACGGTCGCCTCGGCGCTCCACGGCGCGAACAGGTTGGACCAGGCGTGCTTGGCCCAGCCGGGCGAGGAGATGTTGAGGTGGACGTCGCCCGGCTTCAGACCGATCCAGTACATCGTCGCCAAGTGGCCGATGGGGTACGAGACATGGGTGTGCTCGACGAGCTTGGGGCTGGCGGTGGTGCCGGAGGTGAAGTAGAGCATCAGCGGCTCGTCGGCGTCGGTCTCCCGGTCCGCCTCGAAGCTCTCCGGCTGCTCGTCGGCCCCGGCGTAGGCGAGCCAGCCGGGCACCTCCGCGCCGACCGCGATCCGGGTGTAGTCGCCGGGCACCTCGTCGAACTTGGCGGTGTCGGCGTCCCGGACAAGGACGTGCCGGACCCGGCCGCGCTCCACCCGGTCCCGCAGGTCGACCGGGCCGAGCAGCGGGGTGGCGGGGATGACCACGGCGCGCAGCTTCATCGCGGCGAGGGCGGTCTCCCACAGCTCGACCTGGTTGCCGAGCATCACGAGGATCCGGTCCCCGGCCCGTACGCCCTGGGCGCGCAGCCAGTTCGCGGCCTGGTTGGAGCGGGCGGACATCCGGGCGAAGGAGACCTCGGTGCGGCCGCCGTCCTCCTCGACGATGTGCAGGGCGGTGCGCTCGTTGTTCTCCGCGATGGCGTCGAACCAGTCGAGCGCCCAGTTGAAGTGATCGGTCCTGGGCCAGCTGAAGCCCTCGTACGCCGCTTCGTAGTCCTCGCGGTGCTTCAGGAGAAAGTCCCGGGCGGCCCGGAACGTCTCCGTCGCACTGGTTGCCGACATGTGCCCTCCTCAATTGCGGACCGGACCGGTCACTTAGCATCATTCAAACAGTGACCCAGGTCTCACCACCCCCGAACGGGGGTACGGCGGGGTGGCCGAGCCCCCCGCCCCGGGACCGGGTGGAAGGACGTCAGCGTGCCGGAATCCGTCGATGTGGTCGAAATGCAGACAGCGCTGCTGCGGTTGCGCCGGACCAGTGGCCTGCCGGTGGCCTTCGGCGGGCTGCTCTCGGACGCCCGCCACGCCCGGATCGCCGAGCTGAACGGGGCGCAGACCGCCGCCCTGCGCGGGCTGGTCATCTCGGCGGGCAGCGGGCTCGGCGGCAAGGCGATCGCCCTGTCCCGGCCGTGCGCGGTGACCGACTACCACTCCTCGCGCCACATCAGCCACGAGTACGACCTGGCGGTCGCGGCGGAGGGGCTGCGCTCGGTGGTCGCGGTCCCGGTCGTGGTGCGGCGCAAGGTGCGCGGGGTGCTGTACGGGGCGCTGCGCGCTCCGGTCACGCTCGGCGACCGCACCTTCGACGCGGCGGTGGCCGCCGCCCGCGACGTGGAGCAGGCGCTGGTCGTCCGGGACGAGGTGCAGGACCTGCTCACGGCGGCCCGGGAACAGGTCACGGATCCGCGCACGGCCCCGGAGGCGTGGGAGGACGTCCGCGAGGCCCACCGCGAGCTGCGGGCCCTGGTCCCGAAGGTGGACGATCCGGCGCTCCGCGACGAGCTGCTCGGGGTGTGCGGGCGGCTCGTCTCGGCGGCCGGGGCACGTACGCCGACGCCCTGCGGGGTGCGGCTGGCGCCGCGCGAGCTGGACGTACTGGCCTGCGTCGCGGCGGGGGCGACCAACGCGGCGGCGGCGAAGCGTCTCGGGCTGCGGGCGGAGACGGTGAAGGGCTATCTGCGTTCGGCGATGCGGAAGCTGGGCGCGCACACCCGGCTGGAGGCGGTGGTGGCGGCCCGGCGCGCGGGGCTGCTTCCGTAGCCCCTTCCGCTCGGGCCCAGCCCGCCCCGATCCGAGCGAAGGGCCGCGGTGCCCCCGCCCCCACGTCCGGGGCCCCGTCAGCCGAAGTCGACGAAGGTGGCGAACCGGATGTCGCAGGTGTCGGCGGCGCCCGGCTCCGCCATGACGGAGAGCATCCGCCGGGCCTCCTCGGCGACCGCGTCGCGCTCCGCCGGGCCGAGGGTGGAGAGCGGCTGCACGGTGAGCACCGACGGGTGGGCGCCCGGCCGTCCGGGGCCGTCCTGTCGCCAGACGGCCCCGAGGAACCCGTCGACGAGGACCGTGCCGTACGTCTGGTTGCCGTTGCCGTTGCGTCCGTGGAACCGGGGCGGGATCACCCGGCTCCGGTCCGCGTGGCCGAGCAGGACGTTGTCGAACTCGGGCAGGAAGCGCGGCGGGGCCGGGGTGTCCTCGGCCGGGCGCGGCGCGTCCGGCAGGTCGAAGAGTTCGGCCCCGTGCTCGTCCCGGAAGGTGACGAGGCCGGGGCGCAGCCGCTCGAACACCTCCCGCATCCGGGTCAGCCCGGCCCAGACCTGCATGTCCTTGACCGAGGCCGGCCCGAAGGCGGCGAGGTAGCGCAGCACCACGGCGTCCGGCGTGAGGGCCTGCCGCGCGGCGGTGCCCAGCCAGCGCTCGGCGGTGGTCAGCGCGACCTGCCCGCTGCGGCCCCACACCCCACGCGGGGTGGTCTGGACCAGCGGGAGCAGGCAGCGGGCGGCCGTGCCCAGCGCCCGCGGATCGGCCCCGGGCCATTCCGCGCCCAGCGCCTCGCGGAGCTCCTTGGGCGTCCGGGGCCGTTCCGCGACCAGGCCGGCAGCGAGGGACCGCAGCCGGTCGAGGTCCACCCCGGTGAGTCCGGCGCGGAACATCCGCAGCTCCCGGTCGCGGGCCGGCTGGACGAGCGGGCGCAGGCCCAGCACGTCGTCGGCGGTGTGCAGATGGATGGTGGAGCGCAGGGTCACGATGCGGGCCACCTCGCGGGACTCCATCAGCGCGGCCAGCTCGGCGGGGACGAAGCCGTCGAGGCGGGCGCAGAGCTGGTAGTAGGGCGGCCGGGTGTTCTGCGCCTGGAGGCCGACCAGGTGGGCCACGGCGTCCTTGGCGGGCATCGCGGTACGGCGCAGCAGCAGCTGGCGTTCCAGGGTGGCCCGGTTCAGCGCGCGGGCGGAGAGCACGGCGGGCGCGGCGGAGTTCTTCGTGGCAGCCATGACGGGCACGGTACGCGCCCTTGCGGACAGGTCCGGTCCGCAAGGGTGGTCGCGCCGCGTCCGGACCCGCGCCCTGTGGCGCGGGTCCGGGGATCGCGGGGCGGGCGCCCGCATGATGGGTCGGGTGATCAGTGTGCTGTTCGCCCTCCTCACCGCGTTGAGCAACGGCTCCGCCTCCGTGCTCCAGCGCCGTGCCGCCCGTACCGTCCCCGACAGCGAGGCGATGCGTCTGTCGCTGATCGGGCATCTGCTGCGCCGGCCGATCTGGCTGGCCGGGATCGGGCTGGTGGTCCTCGCGGCCGTCTTCCAGGCCGTGGCGCTGGCCACCGGGCCGATCGCCGTGGTCCAGCCGATCTTCATGATCGAGCTGCCCGCCACCCTGCTGATGGCCGCCTCCGTGATGCGGGTCCGGCTGCCCCGGCGTACCTGGTACGGGGTGGCGGCCGTGACGCTGGGGCTGGCGCTGGGCATGGCGTCGGCGGCCCCCGGTGGCGGGTCGGCGTCGGTGCACGGGCTTGCCTGGGTTCCCGCGCTGCTGCTGACCGGGCTCTTCGAGGCGGCGCTGATCGCCGCCGCGCTGGCCACCCGCGGCGACACCCGGGGCGCGCTGCTCGGCCTCGCCGCGGCCTGCGGGTACGCGCTGACGGCGGCGCTGATGAAGGACGCGATGGCCCGGCTGACCGACGGCGGCGTGGGGGCGCTGTTCTCGGCCTGGCAGCTGTACGCGATGGCGGCGGCCGGGGTGGGCGCGCTCTTCCTGCTCCAGAACGCCCTCCAGGCGGGCACGCTGGTCGCCGTGCAGCCGATGCTGACCCTGGGGGACGCGCTGATCAGCGTGGCGTACGGGGTGACGCTGTTCGGCGAGGAGCTGCGCACCGGCTGGTGGCTGGTGCCGGTGCTGGCGGCGCTCGTCCTGATCGCGGTGGGCTGTGTGGAGCTGGCCCGCTCCCCGCTGGCGGCCGGGGATCCCCGGCCACCGGCCCGCCGGGTGGAGTGAGCCGCCCGCCTGACCGGAATCCGGTGCACCGGTCGCGCCGCCCGTCCTCTCGGCGCTATCCTCCCGATCTGGACATCTGCGGTGGTGCGGGCAAGGGGCCCGTGTTCTTCTTGGGGGTTGGTGTGGTTTCTGGTCGCGTCGTACGGTTCGACGGAGCTCGGGGGTACGGGTTCATCGCACCCGACCACGGCGGTGAGGACGTGTTCCTCCACGTCAACGACATGCTGATCCCGGAGTCGTACGTGCACACGGGCACGGCGGTCGAGTTCGAGATCGAGGACGGGGAGCGCGGGCTGAAGGCATCGTCCGTGCGGCTCGCCGAGGGGGCCACGCCCGCCCCGCCACGGGTCGTGTCCCAGGCCGTCACCGATGACGACGCCCTGTGCGACGTGCTGAGCGCGGCCGAGTTCACCCGGGCCGTGACCGATGTCCTGCTGGATTCCGCGCCGACGCTGACGGGCGCACAGATCCTCCAGGTCCGGCGCAGCCTGCTCCAGTTCGCCAAGAAGCACGGCTGGACCGAGGGCTGACCGCTCCGCGTCCGGGGGCCGACCGGCCCCCGGACGGGTTCATCCGGCACGCTCGCGTACCACCAGCGGGGTACCGAGGACCTGGTGACCGCCGCTGGCCATCATGCGCACCTCTCCCCGGTCACTGATCTCCGCGCGCACGATGCCGGTCTCGTCCTCGTAGACCGGGAATCCGCCCGCCCCCGACTGCTCGGTGCGGTGGACGGTCACCGTGTCGTCCTCGACGGCGGACGCCTGAAACACCAGTTGGTAGCTCTCCGGGTAGTCCATGACCTCGTCTCCGATGCGGACGGGGCAAGGCTGTTTCCGCCCGCACTTCCATGGTCCCTCCGTCCGGCCGGTGGCGCCCGGCCGGGCGCCACGGCTGCGGGTCCGCACTCCGGACATTTATCCTGAAACGGTACGGGCGGTTCGACCGCACTCGGGCGCGTATCGCAGGCCCGGCCCTCCTTTTCTCGGCCGGGAAGGGAGACAGCACGATGGATGCCGACAGGGGAGACGACGTCTACCAGCCCCAGCCGCCGGAGGCCGCCGACCTCACCGAGCAGCTCGACGTCGAGGACACGCTGGACGGCCGGGGCCTGACCGACGCGCTGGACGAGGGCTACTCGCCGCCCGAACGGCCATGGGCGGTGGAGGACCGGGGCACCACCGCGGCCGAGCAGCACGACGGCGAATCGCTGGACGACCGGCTCGCCCGCGAGCTGCCCGACCTCTCGGACACCGTCGGCGACGGGGTGGGCGATCTGCCGGACGGCGACGGCGAGCCGTGGGACGAGGAGGTCGGTACGGTCCGGGCCGGCCGGCTCACCCGGCAGCTCGACCTCGACGATCCGGACACCACGGCGGGTGAGGACGTCGGCATCGACGGGGCGGGCGCCTCCGCCGAGGAGGCCGCGATGCACGTGGTGTCGGACACCCCCTGAGACGGCCCGGCACCCCGCCGGACCACCATGACCCCGGAGGTAATCGACGCTTTCCCCGGCGTCGGACATCGTGTTCCTCACCGGGCCGGCCGAGAGTCGGCCCCCGAGGAGAGGACCCCACGATGACCAGCTACGCCGACGCGGTCGAGCGCTACTTCACCGCCTGGAACGCGACCGGCGCCGAGGAGACGGCGAAGGCCGTCGCGGCCGCCTTCACCGAGGACGCCACGTACACCGACCCGCTGGCCGAGACGAGCGGGCACGAGGGACTGGTGGCGCTGATCGGCGGCGCCCAGCAGCAGTTCCCCGGCTTCTCCTTCCGGCCCTCCGGAACACCGGACGGACACCACGCGCTGGCGCGGTTCGGCTGGGAGCTGGTCTCGGCCGCCGACGGCTCGGCGCCCGTCGCCGGGTTCGACGTGATCGTGCTCGCCGACGACGGGCGCATCTCCTCGGTCAGCGGATTCCTCGACCGGGTGCCGGGCGTCTGAGACCCCGGCGGGGAGGGCGGGGCCGGTCGCCGCTCAGGCGGGCTCGTCGAGGAACTTCCCGCCCTCCAGCAGGGTCTTGAGCGTGGACAGGATCGCCACCCAGCCCTCGCTGACGCCCTCCAGCATCCTGCTGTCCGGGCTGTCGAAGCCGTCGTGGGTGAGGGTCAGCCGGATCCCCAGCTCGGGTTCGGCGGCCGGTTCGATGTCGAAGGAGACCCGGGACCGCTCCTGGACGGCCCGCTCCCATTCCTCGTCCGAGGCGAAGTCGAACATCTGGCGGTGCATGGGCTGGAGGGTGTGCCAGCTGTACGCGAGCCGCCTGCCGGGTTCGGCCGCCAGGACCCGCTGGCCGACCTCCTCGAAGTCACCGTCCGGGTCCATCTTCCAGCGCACCGGCGCTCCCGGCTCCCAGGTGGAGTCGGGGCCGTGATCGCCCATGTAGATCCTGATCAGCTCGGGGTCGGTCAGGGCCCGGTAGAGCTGGTCGGCGGTGGTCTGGATGTAGATGCGGTAGACGAACTCGGGCTTGTCCATGTCCGTTTCTCCGGGTGTCGTCGGTTCACTGGGCGTCTGCCCGGGGCGGGCCGGCCGGTGCGCGCGGGGCCCGGCCCTGCGCGGGCACGGCGGCGAGCCCGGGGGCCGGTTCCAGCGGGCGATCGGTGAAGAAGCGGGCCATCAGGTCCGCGACGTCGTCCGGGCGTTCCAGGGCGACCCAGTGGTCGGACTCGCCGATCGTCAGGAACCGGCTGCCCTCGATCGTGGCGGCGAAGGCCCGCTGCCGCTCCGGCGAGGTCACCGTGTCATGTTCGCCCGCGAAGACCAGGGTGGGCACGCCGGTCAGCCCGCCGGAGAAGTCCGGCCGCTGCTCCAGCGCCCGGTGCAGCGAACGCACCGCGTGCGGGGAGTGGGTGAGCGCGTACAGGAAGGAGCGCCGCACATAGCGGCGCGCCAGCTCGCGGCGGTGGACCGGGCGTTCGGGGTCCTGGCACATCAGCACCTCGGCGGCCAGCCCGGCCAGCCCGGCCAGGTCCCCGGTGTCGAGCCGGGCGACGGCGCGGGCCCAATGGGCGCGCTGCTCCTCGGTGATGTGGGCGGGCACCCCGCCGAGCGCCAGCCGGGCGATCCGGCCGGGGTGGCGGCGGGCGCAGCCGAAGGCGATCGACGTTCCGTACGAGAAGCCGAACAGGTTGATCCGCTCGGCGCCCAGGTCGTCGGCGATGCCGATGACGGCGTCCTGGAGGAGTTCGGCGCCGGTGCCGGGCGGTAACGGGTCCGCCCCGCCCATGCCAGGCAGGTCGGCGGTGACCACGGAGGCCAGCGGCCCAAGGTGGTCGTCCATCTGCGGCCAGCCGTACATGCCCTGGAGGGCGCCGCCGAGGACGATGACCGGTTCGGTGCGCGGCGCGGGCTGCCGCAGCAGCCGGTAGCCGTAGCGCAGCCCGCCCACCGACAGGGTCCGGATGATCTCGTCGGCCATGGATCGCGTGCCTCTTGGTTTCCGGGTCAGGCCCTGGTGAGAACGAGTGCGGCGTTGTGTCCGCCGAAGCCGAGCGAGGTCTTGACGGCCGCGTCGAGCACCGCGGGCCGGGCCTCCTTGCTCACCACGTCGACGGGGATCTCCGGATCGGGGGCGTCGAGGTTCACGGTGGGCGGGACCAGCCCGCGCTGGAGCGCCAGGACGGTCAGCGCGGTCTCGATGCCCCCGGCGGCGCCCAGGGTGTGTCCGGTCATCGCCTTCGTCGAGGTGATCAGGGGGCGGTCGCCGAGGACGCGGTGGAGCATCGTTCCCTCGATGAGGTCGTTGGAGACCGTGGACGTGCCATGGGCGTTGACGTGGCCGATGTCCCGGGGCTCGACACCGGCGTCGGCGAGCGCGGCGCGCAGGGCCCGCTCGATGCCGAGGCCGCCGGGGTCGGGGGCGACGGCGGAGTGGGCGTCGCTGGAGGCGGCGTATCCGGCGATGTGGGCGCGGACGGTGGCGCCGCGGGCCCGCGCGTGTTCCGGGCGTTCCAGCACCAGCAGGCCGGCGCCCTCGCCGACGACGAAGCCGTCCCGGTGGGCGTCGAAGGGGCGGCAGGCCGCCGCGGGGTCCTCGCGCCGGGTGGAGACCGCCTTGAGCCGGCAGGCGCTGGCGATGAGGAGCCGGGAGCAGACCGATTCGGCGCCGCCCGCCACGACGATGTCGCAGGCTCCGGTGCGGAGCATCTGGTGGGCGGTGCCGAGCGCGACGGTCCCGGAGGAGCAGGCGGTGGAGACGGCCTGGCTCGGGCCGAGGGCGCCGAGGTCGGTGGCGACGCTGCTGGCCGCGCCGTTGACGACGGTGAGCGGGGCGAGCTTCGGGGAGACCCGGCGGGCGCCGCGCTCGGTGAGCAGGGTGTGCTGTTCGTCGTAGAAGGGCAGCCCGCCGTGGGCGGAGCCGATGACGACGGCGACCCGTCCGGCGTCCCAGACCTCGGGGTCGAGCCCGGCGTCGGCGACGGCCTCCCGGGCCGCGAGGACGGCCAGTTGGGCGAAGCGGTCCATGAGCCGGGCGGCCGCCACACCGAGCACGGCGCGCGGGTCGAATCCGGCGACCGTGTACATGAAGTCGCAGGGCAGGCCGTCGAGTTCGGTCCGGTGCGGGACGTGGGGCGGTTCCGTGAGCCCGGTGACCGCGCGCCAGGTCGCCTCCGTGCCGACGCCCGCGGCGGTGATCAGGCCGATGCCGGTGACGGCGGCGGCGAACGGCTCCGTGCGGTACGGCCGGGCCGTCACGCGGCGACCCGGTGGTCCACCGCGTCGACCAGTCGGCCGACGGTGTCCCGCGAGCTCAGCTGCACGTCGTCGAGGTCGACGCCGAGCCGGTCCTCGATGAGCAGCCGCAGCTCCTCCAACGCCAGTGAGTCGAGCCGGAGGTGACGGAGTGACACCTCGGGTCGGATGGTGTGGGGGTCGGTGCCGAAGTTCGCCACCAGCAAGGTACTGATCTCTTCTGCCGTGCTCATGGTGCGGCGCTCCTGCGCTCTCGTACGCGGTGACGCCCTGCCGCGTGAGGTGTGCGTGCCATCGGGGGACGCCGGCTGGTCCGGAGAAACCATTTATACGCCTTCGCGACGGTAGAACCGGTCCGCGTTCGCCCGTGCGATGGACGGCGTCCAGGTGTGCGAATCCGGGGAGGGATGACGGTGCGACACACCGGGGCAGATGATTGTCATGGTCTGGACAGAAAGATAATCTGATCGCGCTTCGCGGCCCTCGGCCCACCCCGTCCGGGCCCGGGGCCGCGTCCACTCCCCCACCGAGCAGGAGCAGGTATGCCCAGCCGCGCCGCGACCCACACCCGGGGCCGCGCCACCGTCCTGGCGGCCCTCACCGCCACCGTCCTCACCATGACCGGATCGCCGTCCCTCGCCGCCCCGGGCGACGGCCACCCGATGGAGCGGGCGTTCGAGCGGGCCGCGGCGGAGTACGACGTACCGCGCGATCTGCTCGCCGCCGTCGGCTACGGCGAGACCCATCTCGACGGCCACTCCGGGCGCCCCAGCCAGGCCAACGGCTACGGCGTGATGCACCTGGTGAGCAACCCCGCCGACCGGACGCTGGAGCGGGCCGCGGCCCTGACCGGCGCGCCGCTCGCACGACTGCGCACCGACACCGGTACCAACATCCTGGGCGGCGCCGCCGTGCTGCGCGCCCATGCCGACAAGCTGGGGCTGGACGCCCGGGACCGCGACGACATCGACGCCTGGTACCCGGTGGTGGCCGCGTACGGCGGCGCCCGGGGCCAGGCCGCGGCGCTGTACGCCGACACCGTGTACACCTTCCTGGCCGACGGGATCACCGCGGACGTCCCCGGCGGCGAGCGCATCACGGTGACGAGCCGTCCGGTCGCCCCGCGGAAGGGCACGCTCGCCGCCACCGAGGTCCGCGCGCAGAGCCCCGACTACCCGTCGGCGCTGTGGGTGGCGGCCAACGCGAACAACTTCGCCGCGGGGCGGTCCGCGAAGATCGACAAGGTGGTCGTCCACGTCACGCAGGGCTCCTACGCGGGCTCGATCAGCTGGTTCCAGAACCCGGCCGCGGAGGTGAGCGCCCACTACGTGGTGCGGTCGTCGGACGGCCAGATCACCCAGATGGTGCGGGACGGCGACACCGCGTACCACGCGCGCAGCGCCAACTCCTCCTCGCTGGGCATCGAGCACGAGGGGTTCATCGACGACCCGTCCTGGTTCACGGACAGCATGTACCGCGCCTCCGCCGCGCTGACCGCGTACCTCTGCGACCGCTACGGGATCCCCAAGGACCGGGCGCACATCATCGGGCACAGCGAGGCGCCGGGCAACGACCACACCGACCCCGGGCCCTACTGGGACTGGAACCGCTACATGCAGCTGGTCGGCGGGGACACCGGCGGGGACGGCTCCGACGGGCTGAGCTTCGCCTCGTACGCCACCCAGCAGACCGGCTCGTCCGGCGCCCAGGTCAAGGCCGTCCAGCGGCTGCTGAGCGAGCAGGGCTTCCCGGTCGGCCAGGTGGACGGCGACTTCGGCCCGGCCACCAAGGCCGCGGTGATCGCGTACCAGGGCGCGCGGGGACTGGACGCGGACGGGGTGGTGGGGGCCCGGACCTGGACCGCGCTGCTGTCGGCCGGTCCCGTGCCCAGCCTCCAGCAGGGCGCCACGGGCGACGCGGTGAAGCGGCTCCAGCGCGCGCTGACCGCGGCGCTGGGCTCGACGGTCGGCGTCGACGGCAGCTTCGGCCCGGGGACGGCGACCGCGGTGCGCGGCTACCAGACGAGCCGGGGCCTGACGGCCGACGGCGTCGTGGGGGCGAACACCTGGGCGGCGCTGCAGTCCGGGCGCTGACCCCGTTCGCACGGGGCGGGGCGGGGTGCGACCGCCCCGCCCCGTGTGCGTCGCCCCGCCGGCCGTGGCCGTGTCACGTTCCGGAAACCTTCCGGAAACCCTTGACGTCCCTCCTGACTCGTTCTTAACCTCACTGCGTAGTTCGCATTCCTTGCAGTTCACGTGCTGCGGCGCTTTCCGCAGTGTTTTGACAGGCACAGACACAGACCACCTGTCGGTGGCTTCGTCGTGCCTGTTTCTCTGTGCTCCCGTACCGCCGATGGGTCTTCCTCGAAGGCGGATTCATGGCACAACGTCCGAGCGTCAGAGGCGTCGGCGACGTCGTTGCGCTCATCGATGGGCTGGGCAAGATCACCGGCCGGGCGCAGGTCATCTGGTTTCTCGTGTTCGGCGGGCTCTTCCTCGACGCCTACTCGAACGCCGCGCTGAGCGCCGGCCTGGGGCCGATGACGTCCCAGATGGAGCTGAGCAGCACGCAGGTCTCGATCCTCACGGCCACCGCCCCGGCCCTGGCGATCATCTTCAACCCGTTCGGCGGCTGGCTCGCCACCCGGATCGGCCGTGTTCCCCCGCTGCTGCTGGCGAAGGTGTTCGCCATCGCCGGCGCCCTGCTGGCCGCCTTCGCCGGTGACTTCACCGTCGTCTGGCTCGGCCGGGTGCTGGTGGGCGTCGCGTACGGCATCGACTTCGCCGTCGCCATGGCGCTGCTCGCCGAGTACACGCCCGCGAAGCTGGGCGGGCGGCTGAACCTCTGGCAGGCCGTCTGGTACGTCGCCACCACCAGCAACCTCGCGCTCGCCCTGCTCTTCTTCAACCTGGACGTCGGTGCGGACATCTGGCGCTGGTCGGTCGGATCGGCCGCGGTCGTCGCCGTCGCGCTGCTGCTGGGCCAGTGGCTGATGCTCAAGGAGAGCCCCACCTGGCTGGCGAGCAAGGGCCGGCTGGCGGAGTCCGTCGCCAACCTGGACCGGATCTACGGGATCAAGGCCGTCGCCGGTGAGCCGGACGGGGCCGCCCGGGCCGCCACCGAGGCGCCCGCCATCGGGTTCCGCCAGGCCGGGGTCCTCTTCCGGGGCGACTACCTGCCGCGCACGATCCTCTCCTCGGTCATCTCGCTCGGGCAGTCGATGCAGTACTTCGCGGTCGGCTGGTACCTCCCGCTGATCAGCCTGACGATCTTCGGCGAGAGCTTCGAGAAGGCGACGATCGGCTCGATGGTCTTCAACGCCTTCGGCATAGCCGGCGGGCTGCTCTCCGCCTACTTCGGCCGCCGCCTGGGGCTGCGGCTCAGCTCGGCGGCCGGTTTCGCCGGGGTGTTCGTGGCGCTGCTCGCGATGGGGCTGACCTTCGAGAAGGTGCCCACGGCGGTGGCCTTCCTGCTGCCGGTGCTGTTCATCCTCTGCCACTCCTCGGGTCCCGGCGCCAACGGCAAGTCGATCGCCGCGCTCTCGTACAGCAGCGACGTCCGCGCGCTCGGCACCGGGGTCACCGGGATGGTCGGCAGTTTCGGCAGCGTCGTCGGGCTGTACGTCTTCCCGCAGATCAAGGACTCGCTGGGGCTCGCCGACACCTTCCTGGTGCTCTCCGTCGTGCCGCTGCTCGGGCTGATCACCTGCCTGGCGATCAAGTGGGACCCGACGAAGGCCGCCTCGCCCGACGAGACCGCCGCCCGGGCGGGATCACCGGAGTCCGCGGCGCCCGCCGCCGCGCGCTGACCCGCCACCGGTCCCGCCGCACCACACGATGGTGCCCTCTCCCCTCCCCCGTCCCCATCCTCCCGAAAGGGCCGCAATGACGCAGTCGCTTCCCGGCGCCGCCCGGCTCGGTGTGCTCGCCATCGACGAGGGCACCACGGGCACCCGGGCCGGAGTCGTCCTGGACTCCGGCACCGCCCACGAGGTGTTCTACCGGTCGATCAAGGTCGGCCATCCGGACGACCTCTCGGTCGAGCAGGACCCGATGGAGATCTGGACCGCCACCGTCGAGGTGGCGCGCCGCGCCGTGGCCGGGGCCCGCGCCGAGGGCATCGGGATCACCGCGGTCGCTCTGTCCACACAACGCGCCACGGCGATGCTCTGGGACCGGGTGACCGGGCGGCCGCTGCTGCCCGCGGTGGTGTGGCAGGACCGGCGGTACGCGGCCGACCTCACCGCGTACGAACCGGAGTGGGACGCCGCCCTGCTGGCCCGGCAGGGCCGGCCGGTCGGTGCCCGCTCCCCGTTCCTCTGGGCCGCCCGGCAGATCGCCGGCCACCCGGAGGTGGCCGCCGCCTACCGCGAGGGCCGACTGCTCTTCGGCACCGTCGACACCTGGCTGATCTGGCGGCTCACCGGCGGTGCCGTGCACGCCACGACCCCGACCAACGCCGCCTCCACCGGGGGCTACCTGCTGGCCGCGCACGCCTGGGACGAGGAGTGGATCGGCCACCTCGGCTTCCCGACCGAGCTGCTGCCGGAACTCTGCTCCGACGACGCGGGCTTCGGCACCACCGACCCGGCCGCCCTCGGCATCTCCGTACCGCTGGCCGCCTCCATGGGCGACCAGCACGCCGCGCTCGTCGCGCTCGGCGGACTCGCCGCCGGGCAGGGCATGTGCGTCTACGGGACCGGCGCCTTCGTCGACGCGGCGACCGGCACCACCCCCGCCCTGCCCCGGCCGGACATCTCCGGGGTACTCGCCCAGCCCGGCCGGCGGCAGGGCTCCACCAGCCACTACAGCCTGGAGGCGTACACCTCCACGGCGGGTTCGGCGCTGCGCTGGCTCTGTGACGACCTGGGCCTGTTCGCGTCGCCGAAGGAGCTCGGTGAGGAGGCGGGCCGGGTCCCCACCCGGCCGGGCCGCACCCCGCGTTTCGTCCCGGCGCTCGCCGGGGTCCGTACGCCGGTCTGGCACCCGGAGGCCACCGCCGCCCTCACCGGGCTCACCCTCGCCACCACCCGCGCCGACCTGGCGCGCGCCGTGCTCGACGGGATCGCGCACTCGGTGTGCGACCTGATCGACGGGGTCGCCGCCACCATGGGCACCCCGTTCACCCGGCTCCGGGTGGGCGGCGGGGTCTCCGGCAGCGACCCGCTGATGCGCATCCAGGCCGACCTGACCGGGCTGCCGCTGGAGCGGGTCTCCGACTCCGCCACCGCCAGCCTGCGCGGCACCGCCTACCTCGCCGGGGTCGCCCGGGGCCTGTGGTCCTCGCTGGAGGAGGTCGTCGAGGCCCAGCCGGTCGGCCGGGTCTTCGAGCCCTCCACCACCGCAGCCGAACGCGCCGCGCAGCGCTCCGCCTGGCGCGACGTGCTCGTCGCCCACCTCGGCGACCCGGCACTGCTCCCCCTGAAAGCCCCCGAACCGCACACCCCCCACTGACGTCGCGCCGACGGCACGTACGTCGCACCGGCGGCCCGCACGCGATGGGCCGGCCGCCGTACCGGAACACCAGGAGTTGATGTTGTGATCACCATGCCCGCCCGGAAGCCGAGGCGCAGCGCCGCGGCGACCCGCCGCACGCCCCTGCTGCTCGACCGGGCAGCCCTCAAGCGCCGGCTGGCCGACGACACGTACGACGTGCTGGTCATCGGCGGCGGCATCACCGGCGCGTACGCCGTGCTGGACGCGGCCTCCCGGGGGCTGCGCGCGGCGCTGGTCGAGAAGGACGACTTCGCCTCGGGCACCTCCTCGAAGTCCTCGAAGATGGTGCACGGCGGCCTGCGCTACATCGAGCAGGGCAACGTCAACCTGGTCCGCCACTCGCTGCTGGAGCGGCACCGCTTCCGGAAGAACGCCCCGCACCTGGTGCACCGGCTGCCGTTCCTCTTCCCGATCCTGGAGAAGGAGGGGGTCTTCGACGCCCGCCTCGCCAAGGGCTTCGAGGGCCTGCTGTGGACGTACGACCTGGTCGGCGGGTGGCGGATCGGCAAGCTGCACCAGCGGCTGACCGTCCCCGAGGTGCTGGCGCAGGCGCCGACGCTGCGCGCGGACGACCTGAAGGGCGGGCTGATGTACTTCGACGCCCGCACCGACGACGCCCGGCTCGTGCTGACCATCGTGCGGACCGCCGCCGCGCTCGGTGCCACGGTCCTCAACGGGGCCAGGGCCGAGGGCCTGCTGATGCAGATGGGCAGGGTCTCCGGTGCCCGGGTCTCGGTGGACGGCGACAGCTTCGACATCCGGGCCCGCGCCGTCGTCAACGCCACCGGGGTGTGGACCGACGAACTGGACGCCAAGGCGGACGACGGCCACCGGCCGCAGGTGCGCCCCGCCAAGGGTGTGCACATCGTGGTGCCGTGGGAGAAGGTGCGGATCAACTGCACGGTCACCGTGCCGATCCCCGGCCGGGCCCGCCGCGCCACCTGCACCCGATGGGGCAACAGTGTGGTGCTCGGCACCACCGACGAGGACTACCGCGGCTCCCCCGACGACGTGCACTGCACCCGTCAGGAGATGGACTTCCTGCTGGAGGGCGCGAACACCGCCTTCGAGGGGAAGCTCACCCCGGACGACGTGGTCGGCTCCATCGGCGGTCTGCGCCCGCTGGTCGGCGGCAAGGAGGGCGCCACCCTCGACATGCGCCGCGACCACCACATCACCATCGGCCGCACCGGCATGGTGACGGTGACCGGCGGCAAGCTCACCACCAGCCGCCACATGGGCGAGCTCGTCATCGACAAGGTGATGACCGTGCTCGGCCGGAAGGCGCGGAGCCGCACCACCGACCTTCCGCTGCTGGGCGGCGCCGGTTACGACTCCGAGGCGGTGGCCGCGTCCGGCGGCCTCGCCGCCCACCTGGGCGAGCGCTTCGGCACCGAGGCCCGGTTCGTCGGCGATCTCGTCCAGGAGGACCCGTCGCTGGCCGAACCGGTCGTCGCCGGGCTGCCGTACACCCGGGCCGAGGTCGTCTACGCGGCCCGGGCCGAGCTGGCCCGTTCGGTCGACGACGTCCTCTCCCGCCGGACCCGGGCCCGGCTGTTCGCCCGGGACGCGTCCGCGGACGCCGCCGAAGCGGTCGGCGCGATCCTCGGGCAGGAACTGAACCTCACGGAGGCGCAGGTCGAGCGCTCGGTCGCCGAGTACCTCGCAGCCGTCCGTCATGAAAAGTCCGTACTCCTCGAAGGGGCAGCAGCATGATCAGCCGTCAGACCATCACCCACCCGTTCAACCGGGGCGACTACACCGTGGGCGCGCCCAGCTTCGCCAAGTGGGCCCGGAGCACACCGATCGGCGACGGGGCTGCGGCGCTCCAGGTCGACCCGGTGGAGGTCCCCGAGTCCGTGGTGGAGGCGCTGCGCGGCGCCGCGCACGCGGTGCACACCGCCCGCGAGGAGGTCGTCACCCGCACCCGCGACTGGTGGGCCGGTTCGATGATCGGTGAGACCGAGGGCCGTCCGGCGACCCCGGACGCGGTGGTCGTCGAGGCCGCCGACGCCGACCAGGTCGCCGCCGTGCTGCGGATCTGCCACGAGGCGGGCATCCCGGTCACCCCGTCCGCGGGCCGCTCCAACGTGACCGGCGCGGCGCTGCCGGTCTTCGGCGGGGTCGTCCTGGACGTGTGCGGGCTGAACCGGATCACCGGCTTCGACGCGGAGTCGAACATCGTGGACGTCCAGGCCGGCATGTTCGGCGACCTCTTCGAGAAGCAGCTCCAGGAGGAGTACGGCGTCACCACCGGCCACTGGCCGTCCGCCTTCGCCGTCTCCACGGTCGGCGGCTGGATCGCCTGCCGGGGCGCCGGTCAGCTCTCCACCCGGTACGGCAAGATCGAGGACATGGTCGTCGGCGTGGACGTCGTGCACGCCGACGGGACCCGGGCGACCTACGGCGACTACGCCCGCGCCGCGGTCGGCCCGGACCTGCGCCAGCTGTTCGTCGGCTCCGAGGGGACCCTCGGTGTGATCGTCTCGGCCCGGCTGCGGGTGCACCCGCTGCCGGAGTACGCCTCGGCCGCCGCGTACGGCTTCACGAGCTTCGCCCAGGGGCTGGAAGCCTGCCGCCGGATCATGCAGCGCGGCGCCACCCCGGCCGTCCTGCGGCTGTACGACGCCCTGGAGTCGGGGACGCACTTCGGCCACCCGGAGACCAATCTGCTGCTGATCGCCGACGAGGGCGACCCGGCCCTCGTGGACGCCTCGCTGAAGATCGCCCGGGAGGTCTGCGAGGAGTACGGCCCCGAGCTGGACAGCCAGGCGGTCTTCGAGCGCTGGCTGGACGAGCGGATGCTGGTCGGCAAGTCCGCCGACGGCTTCAAGCCCGGCCCCGGCTTCGTCGCCGACACCCTGGAGATGGCCGCGTCCTGGACCGACCTGCCGGTGATCTACGACGAGGTCGTCGCCGCGATCCAGGCGGTGGACGGCACCCTGGCCGCCTCGGCCCACCAGTCCCACGCGTACACCGACGGCGCCTGCGTCTACTTCTCGCTCCGCGGCGACGTGGCCCCCGAGTCGCGCCGCGACTGGTACCGCTCGGTCTGGGACGCCGCCAACGGCGTACTGATCAAGCACGCGGCGGCGCTCAGCCACCACCACGGCTGCGGGCTGCTGCGCGGCCCCTACCTGGAGGAATCCCTCGGGGCGGGCTTCGCGACCTTCGTCGCCGTGAAGAAGGCCCTGGACCCGGCCGGCATCCTCAACCCTGGCAAACTGGGCCTTCCCAGCCGATTCGGTACGTCTCCGCTGAACTGACCCCGGGAGCCGCGCAGTCACGCTCCCCGCGGTCGCGTTCCGTGCGGTGACGCACCCCCTCCTCACAGGCAGGTCCTGCCATGACCCCTTCCCCCTCCCGGTCCGGCGCCCCGCTCGACCCCCGGCTCACCGCGGCGTTCGCCGAGGTGCCGGTCGTCGCGTCGGTCGTCGGCACCCAGCCGCTGCGCCAGTTCCTGACCGCACCGGCCAGGGTGGGCATCCTCGCGTCGTTCGCGGTGGGGCAGCTGCCCCAGGTCGTACCGGCGCTGGGCCGGGCGGGGAAGACGGTGTTCGTGAACGTGGACAGCAGCCCCGGTCTGGCGCAGGACCGGGGCGCGCTGGAGTTCCTCAAGGGCCTGGGCGCGCACGGTGTGGTCAGCACCAGGCTGTCGCTGATAGAGAAGGGCCGCCCGCTCGGCCTGCTGACCATGATGAAGGTGTTCGTCACCGACCGGTCCAATCTGCGCCGCTCCACGGACGCGATCTCGCGCGGGGCGCCGGACCTGGTCGAGATCATGCCCGCCCCGATCGTCGCCCGGATGAGCGCGCAGGCACAGCGCGCGATGTCCCCGTCGGTGGCCGCGGGCTTCGTGGAGACCCCCGCGGACGTCGCGCTGGCGCTGGCCCTCGGCTCGGCCGCCGCCGCGACGTCCGACCCTCGCCTCTGGAGTCTGCGCCGGGACCAGCTTCCACCGGTCCCGCCCGCCGCGCTGAAGAGGCCCGCCCCACCTCAGGAGTAAGAAACCATGACGTACGTGGTCATAGCCCGCTACCGCACCAAGGAGGGCGCGGAGGGCACCGTCCTCCCGCTGCTCGACACGATGGCCGCCGCCTCCCGCCGCGAGCCCGGCAACCTGGCCTACCGGGTCCACCAGGGCACCGAGGACCCCCGGACGGTGGTGCTGTACGAGGAGTACGCCTCCGAGGACGACTTCACCGCCCACTGCGCCACCGAGCACTTCCGGGAGATCGTGCTCGGCCGGGTCGTCCCGCTGCTGGACAGCCGGGACGTGCTGCGCTGCGCGCCGCGCGTGGAGGTGGGCGCGTGAAGACCCGGGCGGTGGTGCTGCGCGGTACGTCGACGGCCCGGCCCTACTCCGCGACCCGCCCGGTCGAGGTGGAGGAGCTGGAGCTGGGCGCCCCGCGCGAGGGCGAGGTGCTGGTCAGGATCGCGGCCGCCTCGCTCTGCCACTCGGACCTCTCGGTGGTCAACGGCGACCGGGTCCGCCCGCTGCCGATGGCGCTGGGTCACGAGGCGGTGGGGATCGTCGAGGAGACCGGTCCGGGCGTCCACCGGTTCACCCCCGGCGACCACGTGGTGCTGGTCTACGTACCGAGCTGCGGGTTCTGCGGCGACTGCGCGGCGGGCCAGCCGGCGCTGTGCGCCCAGGCCGCGGCGGCGAACGGTGCGGGGGCCCTGCTGCACGGCCCGTCGCTGCTGACCGACGCCGCCGGCGAGCCGGTCCACCACCAGCTCGGCGTCTCCGCGTTCGCCGAACACGCCGTACTGGCCCAGGAGTCGCTGGTACCGATCCCGAAGGATGTCCCGTTCGAGGTGGCGTCGATGTTCGGCTGCGCGGTCCTCACGGGAGCGGGCGCGGTGATCAACACGGCGGCGCTGCGCCCGGGGCAGTCGGCGGTGGTCTACGGGCTGGGCGGCGTCGGGCTCTCCGCGGTGCTCGGCGCCCGGGCCGCCGGGGCGTACCCGGTCATCGCCGTCGACCCGGTCGCGGAGAAGCGGGAGCTGGCCCTGCGGCTGGGCGCCACGCACGCCCTCGCGCCTGACGACGCGGTCCGGGAGATCCGCGAACTGACCTCCGGCGGCGCCGAGTTGGCGGTCGAGGCGGTGGGCAGCCCGAAGGTGATGGGCGCGTGCCTGGAGGCGGTGGCGCGGGGCGGCCGGGTCGTCTCGGTGGGCCTGCCCGCGCCGGACCGGATGCTGGAGGTGCCGGCCCTGGCCTTCGCGGGCGAGGGCAAGTCCCTGCTGGGTTCGTACATGGGCGACGCGGTGCCGCGCCGGGACATCCCGAGGTTCCTCGACCTGTGGCGGGCCGGGCTGATGCCGGTGGAGCGGATGCACACCGGCACCCTGCCGCTGACCGGCATCAACACGGCGATGGAGGAGCTGGCCTCGGGCCGGGCGATCCGTCAGGTGCTGGACACCTCGGGGTTGCTGGGGAGGTGAGACCGGTCGGAGCGGTGGGTTCCGGGCGGGTCGACGTGCGGCCGGGCGGCGTACGGGGCCTCTCCGCCCGGTACGCCGTGCGGGACGATCCGGCGCCGGCCGATCCGCCAGCCCCCCTCGCTCCGCACGATCTCGTCCTCGAAGGTCACGGTGCCGCACCCGCCGTCGACGGCGACCCCGATGCCCTTGGACCGCGCGTGCACCCGTCCGTCCCCGGCCTCGGTGAGGACGATGTTGGTGACGTGGTGGCCGACGGGGCCGTGGGCCGCCCCGGCCCGCGCCCGCGCCATGTCGCGGAACGCCTCCAGCCCGCGCAGCTCACCGTGGCCGAGCCGCGACGCGTCGTAGACGACGTCCTCGGTGACCAGCTCGTCCAGCCGGTCCAGCTCTCCGTCGTCGACCACGTGCCCGTGCAGGGCGAGCAGTTCGTGGATGGCCAGCCGTTCGTCGGCTCCGAGTGTCATCGCCGGTCCTTTCCCGAGGTCTCGCGACAGCCCCCGGCTACGGGTATACGGGGCGGGCGCGCCGCGGGGCGCGGTACGGCACCGGTCGCGGCGTCCCGGACGTGCGAGTTCATCCCGGTGGAGCAACCGCGCGGCGCTCGCGCCGGGGCCCCCGGCGCGAGCGTCCCGGTCAGTAGTGGCCGGTCCGGCCGTCCAGGATCTCCCGGATGGCGTCCAGGTGGCCCGCGTGCCGCGCGGTCTCCTCGATCATGTGGAGCATGATCCAGCGCAGGGTGGCGCCCGACGCCTCGAAGTCGGGGTGGCGCCCCGTCTCGTCGAGCGACCGTCCGGCGACGATCCCGTTGGAGACCTCGACCTGCCGGTCGTAGTCGTCCAGCAGCTTCGCGAGCGGCACCCCGTCGACCATCATGTCGGCGTCCTCGGGCCCGTCGAACACCGGACCGGCCGCCGGGCGGCCCATCAGGACGACCTCGAACCAGAGGTGCTCGGCCCAGCGGAGGTGGGACAGCACACCGGCCGCCGTCATGAGCGGCGAGGACGGCAGGACGGCGCGGTGCGCGTCCGCCTCCGACAGTCCTTCGCACTTCCAACGGGCCACCGCCCGCTGGGAGTCGAGCCAGCCGGTGAGCTGGGTCCGTTCGTCGGCGTCGAAGGCGGGCCGGTCGCGCGAAGGGTAGGACATGACCGCCGAGGCTACCGGGCCGGTCGGCACCCCCTCCACCGTGGTCACGTCCGCCTGCTACCTTGGCGGGATGTTCCTCCTCTGTGCGTAGGGCCGCCACGGCCGCACCCCGTTCCGACCGGGTGCGGTGCTCCGGTGTCCCCGCATGCCCGCGGCGCCCTCCCGTGCGCCGCCCTTCACGAGGAACGTCCCCATGTCTCCCTCTTCACCCGCGCCTTCGTACGCGGCCGTCCTGCGTACCCCGTACGCCTCCCGCACCTTCGGGGCCGCCCTGCTGGGGCGGCTCTCGTACGGGATGGTCTCCCTCTCCCTGATGCTGGCGGTGCGCGCCGCCACCGGCTCGTACTCCGTCGCCGGTACCGTCATGGCGCTGTTCGGTGCGACCAGCGTCTTCCTCTCGCCCGCCCGGGCCGGGCTGATCGACCGGTACGGGCCGCGCCGGGCCCTGCCGCCGATGGCCGGTCTCTACGCGCTGCTGCTCGCCGCCCTGGCGTACGCCACCTGGCGGCCGGGCGGCTCACCGTTCCTGATCGGGGCGCTGGCCACGGCGGCGGGTGCGTGCACCCCGCCGCTGGGGCCGGTGATGCGGATGCTCTGGAGCGAACTGGTCGCCGACCGGGAGCTGCTGCAACGCGCCTACAGCCTGGACGGTGTCGCCGAGGAACTCCTCTTCGTCAGCGGGCCGTTGCTGGTCGGGGTGGTGATCGCGGCGGCCCCGGCGTCGGCCGGGGTCGCGCTCAGTGCCGCGCTGGTCCTCACCGGCACGCTGGCGCTGGTGACCTCACCGGCGGTGCGCGGGGCGCGGACGGGGCGGCCGGCCGGTACGGGGAAGAACGCGCGGGGCGGCCCGGTGGCCGGGCGGCGGCTGCTCGGTGTGGCCGCGCTCCGGCAGGCGGTGCTGGTGACGGGCACCGTGGGGCTGTGCCTGGGGGCGCTGGATCTGCTGGTGGTGGCGTTCACCGAGCAGCGTCACCAGGGCGCGGCCGTCTCCTGGGTGCTGGCCGCCCTCTCGGCGGGCAGCGCGGTCGGGGGGCTGGCCTACGGCGCGGTGTCGTGGCGGACGCCGAACCGGGTGCGGCTGCCGCTGCTGGGGGCCGGGCTGGGCGCGGCGGTGGCCGTGGCGGGGCTGTCGCCCCGGGTGTACGTGCTGGTGGTGGTGGCCGCGGTGGCCGGGCTGTTCGTCGCCCCCGCGCTGACCACCGCGTATCTGATCGCGGACGAGTCGGTGGAGGCGGCCGCCCGGACCCGGGCGGGGGCCTGGGTGAACAGCGCGGTGAACGCCGGGGCCTCGGCCGGTACCGCGGTGGTGGGGCTGCTGGTGGACCGGCTGTCACCGGCGCTGTGCTTCGCGCTCGCGGGGGCGCCCGCGCTGCTGTGCGCGGCGGTGGTGGCGCGGGGCGCCCTGGCGCGCGCGTCCGTGGGGGCGGGTGGCGCGGTCAGCCGGTCGTGACCGGGCACCACTCCTCCCAGACGGCGGCCAGGTCCGCCTCGATCGCCGGTGCCACCGTGTCCAGCAGCCGGATCTGGGCGCCCGGCCCCGCCAGTGCCGTCCGGTACGGGTGGGGCGGGCCGCCCGGGTCGGCGCCGAGCGCGGTGACCGAGCCGATCACCCGGTGCGGGCCGAGGACCCCGGGCAGTTCGCGCAGGTCCGCGTCGCGCAGGTCCAGGTCCTCGACGAGGAGTTCCCGGCCGTCGTAGGTGGCGTGCGTGGTGGCCCGGACCGCGCCGCCGCGTTCGCCGGAGCGGCCCAGGACCAGGGTGTCGCGCCAGAGCATGCGGGCCCCGGCCGCGAGCACGACCGTCATCGAGCGCTCGACCCGGGCACCCTCGGAGATCACGAACGGCCGGGCGTCCCAGAGGAGTTCGCCGCCCTCCTCGATCTCGACGCGGGCCCGCCAGCTCGATGTGCCGCCCCGGTGGTCGTAGGCGACCAGTCCGGAGGGTTCGGTCAGCTCCAGCCGGGCGCCGGCGCCGACCCTGATGCGCAGCCGCAGGTCGTCACCGGCGAGGAGTCCGGCCCGGGTGCCGACCAGGGCGAGGCGCAGACGGTCGGGGGCGGGGCGCAGCGGCCGGGGCGCGAGGAAGGCGCCCGGCCGCAGTTCGCGGGCGATGTGCCGGCCCGCGCCGTCGCGTTCCACGGCGACGGCGGTGGGCTCGGCGGCCTGTCGGTTCACGAGTGGCTGTGCGCGTGGTCGTGGTCGTGGTCGCCGCCGTGGCTGTGCGGGGCCATCGGGCCCGGGTCGGTGGGGACCAGGGTGCCGTCGCGGTGCCGGGCGAGGACGGACCGTACCCAGTCGGCGAGTTCGGCGACCGAGGCGGCGTCGTGCTTGGAGAGCGCGAGGACGGGCAGGCCGTCGCGGGCGGCCGAGGCGTCGGCGACCATGGCGGCCACGTCGACCTCGACGTGCGGGGCGAGGTCGGTCTTGTTGATGATCAGGAGGTCGGCGCCGGTGATGCCGGGGCCGCCCTTGCGGGCCACGTCGCCGCCGCCCGCGACGTCGATGCAGAAGAGCTGGGCGTCGGCGAGGGCCGGGCTGAAGGTGGCGGTGAGGTTGTCGCCGCCGCTCTCCACGAGCACCAGGTCGAGCGGGCCGAACTCGTCCTCCAGGTCCTCGACGGCGTCGAGGTTGGCGCTGACGTCGTCCCGGATCGCGGTGTGCGGGCAGGCGCCGGTCTCCACGGCCCGGATGCGCTCGGTGGGCAGGACGCCCGCCGAGCGGAGGAAGCGGGCGTCCTCGTCGGTGTAGATGTCGTTGGTGACGACGGCCATGGCGAGTTCGCCGGCCAGTTCGCGGCAGAGGGTCGCGAGGATGGAGCTCTTGCCGGTGCCGACCGGTCCGGCGACGCCAAGGCGCAGGGCGCGCGGCCGGGGGTGCTGGTGGGTCTGCTCGTCGGTGTGCTGGTCAGGCAAGGAAGAGTCTCCGTTCTCGTCGTGCGTGTTCCAGTGCCCACTGTTCGGTGAGCGGGGGCGTGCGGGCGGGCAGTGCGGCCGGGTCCGGTACCGCGAGGGCCTCGGCCACCGCGGCCGCGGCGTGCGGCTCGGCGTCGAGGATCCAGGCGACGGAGTCCAGCGGGTCGCCGGGCAGCAGTTTGAGCGCCGCGGAGGTGATGGTCTGCAGTTCGTCGTAGACGACGCCGCGGGCCAGTTCCTCCTCGGTGACCCGCATGACGGCGCCGAGCGCGCCGAGCGCGACCGGCCGCAGCGGGCGGGTTTCGAGGGCGGTCAGCGCGGTGACCGCCGGGTGGTCGGGGGCGAGCCGCCGGGCGAGGCGGCGCACCCCCCGGCCGAGCGTCGCCGACGCCTCGCGGAGCGGGGCGGCCGGGGTGCGGGCGGCCAGTGCGCGCTGCACGGGGCCGTAGTCGACCGGGTCCTGTCCGGCGGCGCGCAGGGCGAGCACGGCGGCGGCGGCCTCGGTGACGGCGGCGGTGTGCAGCCGGGCCCGCAGCAGGGCGGGGAGGTGGTCGCGGGTGAGGCCCGCGGCGACGGCCGGTTCGAGTCCCGCGCTGTAGGTGTACGCGCCGACCGGGAGCCGTCCGTCCCCGAGCAGCAGGGGTGCCAGGCCCGCCATCAGAACATGGCGTACCGCTGGGCCAGCGGCAGTTCGGTGGCGGGTGCGGGCTCCACGAGTTCCCCGTCGATACGGATGGCGAAGGTCTCCGGGTCGACGTCGATGTCGGGGAGTGCGGTGTTGTTCGGCAGGTCCGCCTTGGTGAGGTGGCGGGTGGGCCGTACCGCGACCAACTCCCGTTGGAGCCCGAGGCGTTCGGCGAGTCCGTCGCCGAGTGCCGCGGGGGCGACGAAGCTGACCGACAGGTGCGGGGCGGCGTCGGCGGCGGCGGTGGCGCGCAGCAGGACGGGCTGGGTGGTGGGGATCGCCGCGTTGGCGTCGCCGAGCGGGGCGTAGACCACCATGCCGCCCTTGAGGACGGCGGCGGGCCGGATGCCGAAGAAGGCGGGGTCCCAGAGCACCAGGTCGGCGAGCTTGCCGGGTTCGACGGAGCCGACGACGTGGTCGATGCCGTGGGCGACGGCCGGGCAGATCGTGTACTTGGCGACGTAGCGGCGGGCGCGCTCGTTGTCGGCGGGCAGTTCGCTGCCCCGGTCCCCGAAGCGCTGCTTCATGACGTGGGCGACCTGCCAGGTGCGGCAGACCACCTCGCCGATGCGGCCCATGGCCTGGGCGTCGGAGGAGGTGATGGAGAGGGCGCCGATGTCGTGGAGGACGTCCTCGGCGGCGATGGTGGTGGCGCGGATGCGGGACTCGGCGAAGGCGAGGTCCTCCGGGACGCGCGGGTTGAGGTGGTGGCAGACCATCAGCATGTCGAGGTGTTCGGCGACGGTGTTGACGGTGTGCGGCAGCGTCGGGTTGGTGGACGCCGGCAGGATGTGGGGGTGGGAGGCGACGGTGATGATGTCGGGGGCGTGGCCGCCGCCCGCGCCCTCGGCGTGGAAGACGTGGATGGAGCGTCCGGCGATGGCGTCGAGGGTGCCTTCGACGTATCCGGCCTCGTTGAGGCTGTCGGCGTGCAGGGCGACCTGGAGGCCGTGTTCCTCGGCGGCCTCGAGCGCGGCGTCGATGGCGGCGGGGGTGGCGCCCCAGTCCTCGTGGACCTTGTAGCCGCCCGCTCCGGCGAGGGCCGCCTCGCGCAGGGCCTCGGCGCCGACGGTGGAGCCCTTGGCGAAGAGCATGACGTTGAGCGGGACGCGGTCCAGCGCGCGGTGCATCATCGCCAGGTTCCAGGCGCCGGGGGTGACGGTGGTGGCCTTGGAGCCCTCGGTGGCGCCGGTGCCGCCGCCGATGACGGTGGTGGTGCCGGTGGCGAGGGCCTCGTGCAGGGCTTCCGGCATCAGGAAGTGGACGTGGGTGTCGACGGCTCCGGCGGTGAGGATGCGGCCCTCGCCGGAGACGACGTCGGTGCCGGGGCCGATCACCAGGTCGGGGTGGACGCCGTCGCTGATGTCCGGGTTGCCGGAGCGGCCGAGGGCGACGATCCGGCCGTCCCGCACGCCGACGTCGGTCTTGACGATGCCCCAGTGGTCGAGGACGACGACGTTGGTGATGACGAGGTCGAGGGCGCCGTCGGCGCGGGAGGCGGTGGACTGGGCCATGGACTCGCGGATGGACTTGCCGCCGCCGAAGACCGCCTCGTCGCCGCCGAAGCAGCGGTCCTCCTCGACCTCGATCCAGAGGTCGGTGTCGGCGAGGCGTATCCGGTCGCCGGTGGTGGGTCCGTAGAGCGACGCGTAGGCGTCACGGGTCATCTGTGCCATGTCACATGTCGTCCGTTCGTGCGGGCCGGGTGCCGGGCACGACGATGCCGGGCACCCTCTGGTGGCCTCCGAGTTCGACGAGGGCGACCTCGGCGCCGACTCCGGGTTCGAAACGCAGGGAAGTACCGGAGGGAATATCGAGCCGGAATCCCTCGGTAATGGTCCGGTCGAAGGAGAGGGCGGGATTCGCGTCCGGGAAATGCAGATGCGAGCCTATTTGAATGGGACGGTCGCCGTCGTTCACCACGGTCACGGAAATCTGCGTACGGCCGTCATTGATCTTCAGTTCACCGGACCCGGTCCGGATCTCGCCCGGGATCACGGGATCGGCGAGGTGATCGTGACGAGCTTGCGCCCGTCCGGGAAGGTCGCCTCGACCTGGACGTCGTGCAGCATCTCGGGAACACCTTCCAGCACGTCGGCGCGGGTGAGGACATTCCGTCCCGCGGTCATAAGATCGCTGACGAGGGCGCCTTCACGAGCACGTTCCATCGCCCAGCAGGAGAGCAGTGCGACCGCCTCGGGATAGTTGAGGAGCACCCCCCGCTCCTTGCGGTCACGGGCGACCATTCCGGCGACGCTCAACAGCAATTTCTCCGTGTCGGACGGAGTGAGAAACATTGGGAAACCTCCATGCCAGCATTCCCCGGGATTCCCGGAATCGCTCGCTCTTCTTATAAGCCTCCCGAGCGCGCCCTGGCAACTCACTCCATGCCGCGATAAGTCTGTTTCTAGCCTTATCGACCACCATATACGGGCAAAGTAGACAAATTTTGTGCATCAAGAAACGGTAAAGAGAAGCGGCCCCGCACCCGGTCAGGGGGTGCGGGGCCGCCTCGGGAGCGCGCCGGATCAGCCCGCTTCGGCCCGGTCCGGCGGACCGGGAGGGGTCACTTCAGGCCGAAGGCCCGGATGATCTCCTGGTCGATGCCGAGCCCGTCGGCCGCCTCGGCGTGCGCCTTCAGCGAGACGAACGCGCCGGCCTTCGCGGCGGGCTTGAACCGGGCGGTCCAGGAACCGGCCGCGTCCTTGCGCAGCTGCACCGGCTCCCAGCTCCCGCCGTCGTCGTAGCTGACCGACAGCGAGGCCCCGGTGGCCTTCACCGCGCCGTCCAGCCACTCCTGCGTACCGGCCGAGAGGCCGATCTCGGTCCAGCCCCCGGCCTTCACGTCACCGGCCAGGTCGGTGTCGACCCGGTAGTCCAGCTGGAGCAGCGGGATGTCGGCCTGGGAGGGGCCGTTCTCGTCGAGGGCTCCGGAGACGAAGTTCCACTCGGTGTGGGTGCGCACGGAGGTCTTCCACGCGTCGGCATCCCGGGCCGAGTCGAGCACGAAGCGGTACGGCAGCTTCTCGGGCGAGACGTCCCAGGCGAACCCGGCCCGGCCGGCGACCTTCTTGATCAGGGTGTCGCCCTGGTAGAAGGCGGTGCTGGTGGTGTCGTACTCGTCGGTCGGCATCGAGCCCGAGTGACCGGCCCCGGAGTCCGTCCACGGGGTGAGGTTGAACTGGATGTCGTCGTAGGCGGACCGGAACGGGCCCCAGTAGCCGGTGCCGAGCCTCGGCCGGGCGATCGGGGCGAACCACTGGGCGGGGTAGGTGCGGCCCGCCGTGTAGTCCAGGTCGCCGCTGCGCATCTCCAGGGCGGCCTCCCCGTCGTCGCCGAGGACCGCGTGGTTCTCGTACCAGAAGGAGGCGCCGGGCAGCGGGGTGACCCACTCGTCGCGGGTGCCGGGGAACTTCTCGTACTCCTCGAAGCCGACGCCGGGGCCGTAGTCGGGGATGTCGTAGCGGTAGCCGCCGCCGAGCCGGTCCTTCTCGCCGTAGAAGGTGTTCTCCACCTTCGCCAGGTCACGGGCGGACGGGGCGAACGCCAGGGAGCGGTCCGGGACCGTGCCGTCGTGGCGGTCGACCAGGTCGTAGACGTAGCGGGCGAACTTGCGCTGGGCGACCGTGGCCTTCGCGCCGTGCCGGACCGAGTCGATCAGCTTCTCGCCGGCCAGGCGCTGGACGGAGGCGACCGGGATCGCGGCCTCGGAGCCGTACGGGGCGTAGGACTCCATCAGGACGCCGTCGCCGTCGTTGACCACGAACAGCGCCCGCGCCCCGGCGGCCACCGCGGCGGCGACCCGGTCGGCGGGGGCGACCGCGTCGCTGCGGCGGACGACGACCGCCCTGCCCTTCGCGTCGAGGCCCCGGTAGTCGGCGGTGGCGCCGTCGCCCGCGAAGACGGTGGCGAGCTTCCGCGTGCCGCTCTCCGCGACCGGGGAGCCGCCCTGCACCGTCACCGGGACGTCCCGTCCGTCGGCCGACAGGTCGATCAGCTTCTCGCCCTGCCGCCAGCGGGTCAGGAAGGAGAAGCTGCCCTCGGTGACCTTCTCGGTGGGGCTCGCCCACAACTGGTCGTAGATCAGCGGGATCTGGTAGGCGTCGCGCTGGACCACGCCGTTCGGCGCGGTGCGCGCCATGTCGTAGCGCAGCTGCCGGGTCTCGGTCTCCTTGGGGGTGCGCACCGAGACCTTGCGGGCCTTGGAGGCGTCGAGGGTGACCGTGGCCGACGTGCCGAGGACGATCTCGGGCGCGGCGAGGAAGGCCAGCGCCTTGGAGTCGGCGCGGTCACCGGCGATGTCCGCGGCGGTCCAGGCGGTGTAGTTGCCGGGCGGCAGCCGCAGCGTGGTCTCGCCGGGGACGGCGACGGGCTGGAGCTGCTCGTCGCCCAGCGCGCCCAGGACGACGGTGCCGTCCATCGGCCTGCCGTCACGGTCGCGGAGCTTCAGCGTCAGGTCGTACAGCTCCCGTTCCTTGGTCAGGGCGAAGCCGGTGTGGGCGACGACGGTGCCCGCCGCGTCCGTGGCCAGGACCTGGCCGGAGAACTGCGTGTCGTTGGCGACCTTCGACGGGTCCAGCGAGAGCACGGCCCCGGCGGTGCCGCCGGCCGGGACGGTGAGCCGCTTCACCGAGAGGGTGTACGCGTCGGAGTCCGTGTCCGTGGCCAGGTCGAGCGTGACGTCCTTCGCACCGGTGTTGCGGTACGTGATGGTCCGCTCGGCGACCGGGTCGGACGGGGAGTGCGGCCAGGCGTACGAGGCGACCTCGACGGAGCCGGTGGCCTCGATCGTGGTGTCGACCGCCGCCTTGACGTCGAGCCGGCCGGTGCCCTGCTCGTACGGGGTGTACGCGGGCAGCCGCTTGGACGAGCTCATCAGCGCGTCCTTGATCCGCTGGCCGGACCAGTCGGGGTGGCGCTGCTTCAGGATCGCGGCGGCGCCCGCGACGTGCGGGGTCGCCATCGACGTACCGGACATCGACCGGTACATGCCCTCGGTGCCGGGGACCGACTGCGAGGCGGCGGCGTTGATGTCCACGCCGGGTGCGGAGAGGTCCGGCTTCAGGCCGTTGGACCTGACCAGCGGTCCCATCGAGGAGAAGTCGGCCCGGTTGTCCTTCTTGTCGACGGCGGCGATGGTGAGCGCCTTCTCCGCCGAGCCGGGCGATCCGATGGTGCCCGCGCCGTACGCGTTGCCCGCGGCGATCACGAACAGCGGGCCGCCGTCGGCGGACAGCGCGTCCACCGCGAGCGACATGGGGTCGGAGCCGTCGTCCGGGACGCTGGAGCCGAGGCTCATGGAGACGACGTCGGCGCCCTCGGCCTTCGCCCATTCCATCGCCTCGATGATCCCGGAGTCGGCGCCGCTGCCCCCGTCGTCGAGGACCTTGCCGACGATCAGGCCGGCGCCCGGGGCGACGCCCTTGTTGGTGCCGTCGGAGGCCGCGCCGGACCCCGCGATCGTGGAGGCGACGTGGGTGCCGTGGCCGTGCTTGTCGTCCACCTCCTCGCCCGGTACGAAGCTCCGGGACTCCAGGATCCGGTCCTTGACGTCCGGGTGGTCGGCGTCGATGCCGGTGTCCAGGACGGCGACCTTGGTGCCCTTGCCGTCGTAGCCCTCGGCCCACGCCTGCGGGGCGTTGACCTGCGGGACGGAGTCCTTGAGCGCCGCCTCCACCCGGCCGTCGAGCCAGAGCTTGGCGATCCCGGCGTCCAGCGAACGGGACGCGGGGGTGCGGGTGACGCCGTTCCAGAAGGTGCGGGCGGTGTCCTTGCCGGCCTTCAGCGCGGTGCCGTGGATGCTGGAGAGGGTGCGGACCTTCTTCGCGCCGCGCGGGGCGGCGGGCAGCGCGCGGGACGTGGCCCCCGGGTAGGTCGCGATCAGCGGGATGCCGCCGGACCGCTTGTCGTCGTAGCCCATCTTCACGAGCGCGGTGACGTTGAACAGCCTGCGGTCCAGCTTCCCGGCGGCGAGCAGCGCGGTGGCCTCGTCGGGCAGGACGTAGAGGTCGTCGCCGGCCTGCTGGACGTGGACCCCGCCGGTCGCCCCGTCGGGGCGTTCCACGGTGACGGTGTCCTGCTTGCCGACGCCGTCGGTGTAGTGCACGACATCGCCCGTGACCAGGGTGATGTCGTACTCCTTGACGGGCGCGGCGGCCTGGCGGGCGGTCGGGTGGGGGGTGTCCTGCGCGGCGGTGGCGGCGCCCGCCGCGGGGAGCAGGGCGCCGCTCACGAGGGCGACCGAGGTCGCTATGAGCAGGGCTCTGCGACCCGCACGCGCGGGTCTCGCCCGGCCGGAGGCGGAGGAGGGAGTCGAAGTCATGGAGCAGATCTAAGGGCCAAAACCCCGGCTACGGTCCGGTACGCCCCTGGCGTGAAGCCGCCGTGGCGGCAACCCGCCCTCCGTGGACGGGAACCGGGAACGGTTCAGGCCACTGCGGGGATCGATCCGGCGGGCGGGGACGCCTCGTGGTGGATCGGGGTGTGCGCGCCGGTGAGCGGTACGCCGCTGCCGCCGCGCCGCTCCGCGACGATCTCCGCGACGATCGACAGCGCGGTCTCCTCCGGGGTACGGGCCCCGAGGTCGAGGCCGATCGGCGAGTGCAGCCGGGCCAGTTCGAGCTCGGTGACGCCGGCCTGGCGCAGCCGTTCGTCGCGGTCCAGATGGGTGCGGCGCGAGCCCATCGCGCCGACGTACCCGACCGGCAGCCGCAGCGCCAGCTCCAGCAGCGGGATGTCGAACTTGGCGTCGTGGGTGAGGACGCACAGCACGGTGCGCGCGTCGACCTCGGTGTCCGCGAGGTAGCGGTGCGGCCAGTCGACGACGAGTTCGTCGGCCTCGGGGAAGCGGGCCCTGGTGGCGAAGACCGGGCGGGCGTCGCACAGGGTCACGTGGTAGCCGAGGAACTTGCCCGCCCGGACCAGGGCCGAGGCGAAGTCGATGGCTCCGAAGACGATCATCCGGGGCGCCGGGACGCTCGATTCGACGAGGAGGGTGAGCGGCCGGCCGCAGCGCGAGCCGTCGGCGCCGATGGTGACGGTGCCGGTGCGGCCCGCGTCGAGCAGGGCGCGGGCGTCGGCGGCGGCGGTGCGGTCCAGTTCGGGGTGGCCGCCGAGCCGGCCCTCGTGGCTGCCGTCGGGGTGGACGAGCAGGGGGCGGCCGAGGAGTTCGGCCGGGCCGTCGGTGATCCTGGCGACCGCCGCCGCCGTCCCCCGTGCGGCGGCGGCGAGCGCGGCGGCGAACACCGGCCGCGCGGGGTCGTCCGCGCGGACCGGTGTCACCAGGATGTCGATGACGCCACCGCAGGTCAGCCCCACGGCGAAGGCGTCGTCGTCGCTGTAGCCGAACCGTTCGAGCACGGTGACGCCGTCCTCCAGCGCCTGCCCGCACAGTTCGTACACCGCCCCCTCCACGCACCCGCCGGAGACCGAGCCGATCGCGGTGCCGTCGCGGTCGACGGCGAGCGCGGCCCCGGGCTGCCGGGGCGCGCTGCCGCCGACCGCCACGACGGTGGCGACGGCGAAGTCGCGTCCCTGCCCGATCCACCGGTCGAGTTCCTCGGCGATGTCCAGCACGGCGTTTCTCCTTACTACGGGTGCGCGGAGGGGGTGGGGAGCCGTCGGCCGCTACTTGGCGCCGAGCCAGCTCTCGATCGGGCTGAGCGCGAAGTACACGACGAACACGCCGGTCAACACCCACATGAACGCGCCCACTTCACGGAACCTTCCCTGCGCCGCCTTGATCGCGGCGAAGGCGATCACCCCGGCACCGACCCCCGCGGTGATCGAGTACGTGAACGGCATCAGGGCCACGGTCAGGAAGACCGGTACGGCGACGGAGCGGTCGCCCCAGTCGACGTGCCGGGCGTTCTGCATCATCATCGCGCCGATCACGACCAGCGCGGCGGCGGCGATCGGCCCCGGCACGATCTGGGCGAGCGGGGTGAAGAAGAGCCCGGCCGCGAAGAGCGTTCCGGTGACCACGGAGGACAGGCCGGTGCGGGCGCCCTCGCCGACCCCGGTCGCCGACTCGATGAAGACGGTCTGTCCGGAGGCGCCGGAGACACCGCCGATCGCGCCGCCCGCGCCGTCGATGAACAGCGCCTTGGACAGGCCCGGCATCCGGCCCTTGTCGTCGGCGAGCCCGGCCTCGGTGCCGACGCCGATGATGGTCGCCATCGCGTCGAAGAAGCCGGCCAGGACCAGAGTGAAGACGATCATGCCGACGGTCATGGCGCCGATCTGGCCCCAGCCGCCGAACTCGACATGGCCGAAGAGCCCGAAGTCGGGCAGGGAGACGGCGCTGCCCCGGAGTTCGGGCGCGCTGCCGCCCCACGCCTTGGGGCTGATGTCGGTGACCGCGTTGACGACGACGGCGAGGACCGTGCCGACGACGATGCCGATCAGGATCGCGCCGGGCACATTGCGGGCCTGGAGCATGAAGATGAGCAGCAGGGTGACGCAGAAGAGCAGGACGGGCCAGCCGGTGAGCTGTCCGCCGGTGCCGAGGGTGACGGGGGCGCCCTTGCCGACGAACCCGGCGTTGACCAGGCCGATCAGCGCGATGAACAGGCCGATGCCGATGGTGATGCCGTGTTTCAGGGCCAGCGGGATGGCGTTCATGATGATCTCGCGCAGCCCGGTGACGACCAGCAGCACGATCACCACCCCGTACATCACGCACATGCCCATGGCCTGCGGCCAGGTCATGTGGGGTGCCACCTGGGTGGCGAGCACCCCGGAGACGGAGAGCCCGGCGGCCAGGGCGAGGGGAACCTTGCCGACGAAGCCCATCAGCAGGGTGGAGACGGCGGCGGCCAGGGCGGTCGCCGTGATCAGCGCGGCGTGGTCGAGCCGGTTGCCCGCCGCGTCCGGGCCGGAGAGCAGCAGCGGGTTGAGCAGGAGGATGTAGCACATCGCCATGAACGTGGTGATGCCGCCGCGGACTTCGCGGGCGACGGTGGAGCCGCGTTCGGAGATGTGGAAGTACCGGTCGAGCCAGGATCTTCCGGCCGGGACGCGCGAGCCTGGGCCCGCGTCCGGTGCGCTGGTCCTGGGTTCCACTGAATTCTGGGTCATGATGCCTGACTCCCAAGGTTCACAGGGGCACCCGCGACGCGTCGGTGTGACGCGGGATTTGGGATGTCTGCGCCGGCGGCACGACCCGGGGGACGGCCCGAGACGAACGGTGCGTGCAGAGTGAGGTGGGACACCGTACGGATCGGCGGGCGTCCGTACCCGCCACGGAGGTACGGCGGCCCGCGCGTACGGGTACTGCCGGTGCTACGGGTACCGCTGGGGCGTACGGGTACTGCCGGTGCTACGGGTACCGCTGGGGCGTACGGGTTCGTACGCGGGTACCGCGGACCCCGGGCGGTGCGGCCGGCGGAAGTGTGTCGTTCCCGGTGGGCGCGCACCGCCCGGAGGGTTCAGGAGGAGCCGTGGCCCCCCGCCTCGGGGCGCTCAGGCACCGGTGAGGTGTTCGGGGCGGACCGGCGTCCGGTTGAGCTCCAGCCCGGTCGCGTTCCGGATCGCCGCGAGGACGGCCGGGGTGGACGACAGGGTGGGGGCCTCGCCGATGCCGCGCAGCCCGTACGGGGCGTGCTCGTCGGCGAGTTCGAGCACGTCGACCGGGATGGTCGGGGTGTCGAGGATGGTGGGGATCAGGTAGTCCGTGAAGGACGGGTTGCGCACCTTCGCGGTCTTCGGGTCGACGATGATCTCCTCCATGACGGCGACGCCCAGTCCCTGGGTGGTGCCGCCCTGGATCTGCCCCTCGACGGAGAGCGGGTTGAGCGCCTTGCCGACGTCCTGCGCGCAGGCCAGTTCGACGACCTTGACCAGGCCTAGTTCGGTGTCGACCTCGACCACGGCGCGGTGGGCGGCGAAGGAGTACTGGACGTGGCCGTTGCCCTGTCCGGTGCGCAGGTCGAACGCCTCGGTGGGCCGGTGGCGCCACTCCAGCTCGATGTCGACCGCCTCGTCCTCCAGTACGTCGACCAGGTCGGCGAGCACCTCGCCGCCGTCGGTGACGACCTTGCCGCCCTCCAGGAGGAGTTCGGCGGTGGCCCACGCGGGGTGGTACGAGCCGAACTTGCGGCGCCCGATCTCCAGGACCTGTTCCCGGACGGCCTCGCAGGAGTGCTTCACGGCGCCGCCGGTGACGTACGTCTGCCGGGAGGCGGAGGTGGAGCCGGCCGAGCCGACCCGGGTGTCGGCCGGGTGGATCGTGACCTGGGCGACGCCGAGTTCGGTGCGGGCGATCTGGGCGTGGACGGTGACACCGCCCTGCCCGACCTCCGCCATCGCCGTGTGCACGGTCGCCACCGGCTCGCCGGCGATCACCTCCATGCGCACCCGGGCGGTGGAGTAGTCGTCGAAGCCCTCGGAGAAGCCGACGTTCTTCAGACCGACCGCGTAGCCGACACCGCGCACGACGCCCTCGCCGTGGGTGGTGTTGGAGAGGCCGCCGGGCAGGGCCCGTACGTCGGGCTGCTCGCCGGCCGCCTCCCACTGGCGCTCGGGCGGCATCGGGCGGGCCTTGACCCGGCGCAGCAGCTCGGCGACCGGGGCGGGCGAGTCGACGACCTGCCCGGTCGGCAGCAGACTGCCCTGCTCCATGGCGTTGATCTGCCGGAACTCCACGGGGTCCATGCCCAGTTCGGCGGCGAGCCTGTCCATCTGGGCCTCGTAGGCGAAGCAGGCCTGGACCGCGCCGAAGCCGCGCATGGCACCGCACGGCGGGTTGTTGGTGTAGAGCGCGATCGCCTCGATGTCGACGTCGTCGACGACGTACGGGCCGACGGCGAGCGAGGAGGCGTTGCCGACCACCGCCGGGGAGGCGGAGGCGTAGGCGCCGCCGTCGAGGACGATGCGGCACTTCATGTGGGTGAGCTTGCCGTCCCGGGTGGCGCCGTGCTCGTACCAGAGCTTCGCCGGGTGGCGGTGGACGTGCCCGAAGAAGGACTCGAAGCGGTTGTAGACCATCTTCACCGGCCGGCCGGTGCGCAGGGCGAGCAGGCAGGCGTGGATCTGCATCGACAGGTCCTCGCGTCCGCCGAACGCGCCGCCGACGCCGGAGAGCGTCATGCGGACCTTCTCCTCGGGCAGGCCGAGGACGGGGGCGATCTGGCGCCGGTCGGAGTGCAGCCACTGGGTGGCGATGTACAGGTCGACGCCGCCGTCCTCGGCGGGCACGGCGAGCCCGGACTCCGGTCCGAGGAACGCCTGGTCCTGCATGCCGAAGACGTACTCGCCGCTCACCACGACATCGGCGCGGGCCGCCGCCGCGGCCGCGTCGCCGCGGACGATGGGCTGGCGGTGGACGATGTTGGGGTGCGGTACGTGCCCGGAGTGGTGGTCGTCGCGGTTCTCGTGGACCAGGACCGCGCCGGGGCCGGTGGCGGACGCCTCGTCGGTGACGACGGGCAGTTCGCGGTAGTCGATGCGGATCTTCGCGGCGGCGCGGCGGGCCGTCTCCGGGTGGTCGGCGGCGACGAGGGCCACCGGTTCGCCGTGGTGGCGGACCTTCCCGTGGGCGAGGGCCGGGGTGTCCTGGATCTCCAGGCCGTAGTTCTTCACCGTGCTCGGCAGGTCGTCGTAGGTGAGCACGGCGTGGACGCCGGGGGTGGCGAGGGCCTCCGCGATGTCGATGGAGACGATCTCGGCGTGGGCGACGGTGGAGCGCAGGGTGTGGCCCCAGAGCATCTCCTCGTGCCACATGTCGGAGGAGTACGCGAACTCGCCGGTGACCTTGAGGATGCCGTCGGGGCGCAGGGTGGACTCGCCGATGCCGCCCCTGGTGCGGCTGCCCTGGTTGATGCTGGTGGGATTGCCGGTGACGCCCATGGTCAGACCGCCTCTTCCGCTCGGGCGGCCGCCAGGCGGACCGCGTCGAGGATCTTCTCGTAGCCGGTGCAGCGGCAGAGGTTGCCGGAGAGCGCCTCGCGGATGTCCGCGTCGGAGGGTTCCGGGTTGCGTTCGAGCAGTTCGTCGGCGGCGACCAGCAGGCCGGGGGTGCAGAAGCCGCACTGGACGGCTCCGGCGTCGATGAACGCCTGCTGGATCGGGGAGAGTTCGCCGGTCGCCGGGTTGTCCTCGGCGGCCGGCCGGGCCTGCCACTGCCGGGCCCGGTCGAGCGCGGTGCCGC
This sequence comes from Streptomyces sp. NPDC015144, assembly GCF_043079735.1. Taxonomy (NCBI): domain Bacteria; kingdom Bacillati; phylum Actinomycetota; class Actinomycetes; order Kitasatosporales; family Streptomycetaceae; genus Streptomyces; species Streptomyces sp. NPDC015144. The sequence goes on from NZ_JBIBUU010000012.1 coordinate 172,833, forward strand.
AGGCGCCGGGGGCGCAGCCGCCGCCCGGGTGCTGCTCGGCGCGGTGGGCGGCGAAGTCGGCGAGGCCCTCGACGGTGACGACCTCGCGGCCCTCCACCTGGCCCGCGGCGACGAGGCAGGAGCAGACCGGCACGCCGTCCAGGCGGACCGTGCAGGAGCCGCATTCGCCCTGTTCGCAGGCGTTCTTCGAGCCCGGCAGGCCCATCCGCTCGCGGAGCACGTAGAGCAGGGACTCGCCCTCCCAGACGTCGTCCGCCTGGTGCCTGCGGCCGTTGACGGTGAAATTGACGCGCATGATCAGGCGGCTCCTTCGGTGCTGCGGCCGTTGCCGCGGTACGACTCCCAGGCCCAGCCGAGGGTGCGGCGGGCCATGATCCCGACAGCGTGGCGGCGGTAGCTCGCGGTGCCGCGCACGTCGTCGATCGGGTTGCAGGCGCCGGCGGCGAGCGCGGCGAACTGCTGGGCGACGGACGGGGTGATGATCTTCCGGTTGTCCCAGAAGCCGCCCTCCTCCAGCGCGGCGTTCAGGAACGCCTCGGCCTCCTTGGCCCGTACGGGGGTGGGGGCGGCCGAGCCGATGCCGGTGCGCACCGTGCGGGTCCCGGGGTGCAGGGCGATGCCGAAGGCGCAGACGGCGATGACCATCGCGTTGCGGGTGCCGACCTTGGAGTACTGCTGCGGGCCGTCGGCCTTCTTGATGTGCACGGCCCGGATCAGCTCGTCCGGTTCGAGGGCGTTGCGCTTGACGCCGGTGTAGAAGGCGTCGATGGGGATCATCCGGGTGCCGCGTACGGAGACGGCCTCGACCTCGGCGCCCGCGGCGAGCAGGGCCGGATGGGCGTCCCCGGCGGGCGAGGCGGTGCCGAGGTTGCCGCCGACGCCGCCCCGGTTGCGGATCTGCGGCGAGGCGACGGTGTGCGAGGCGAGCGCCAGTCCGGGCAGTTCGGCGCGGAGGTGTTCCATGATGCTGCTGTACGGCACGGAGGCGCCCAGGCGTACGTTCTCCCGGCCCACCTCCCAGGCGGACAGCTCGTCGATGCGGTTCAGGTCCAGGAGGTACTCCGGCCGCCGGTGGTCGAAGTTGATCTCCACCATCACATCGGTGCCACCCGCGATGGGCACGGCCGTCGGGTGCTCGGCCTTGGCGGCGAGCGCCTCCTCCCAGCTGGCGGGGCGAAGGAAGTCCATGAGTGGCTCTCTTCTTCTCAATCGGGTCGTTCACTGGGGCGGGTGCGGCCGGCCCCCGGGCTGCCGTCGTCGGCAGTCGGCGGGCCGACGGCGGCCCCGGGTGCGGCCGGCCCCCGGCAGGGCGTTCCTGCTGTGTCGACGCGGTGTGTGACCCAGTACACAAGCCGTGTCCGGCGCGGTGCAGTCACCGAAACCATGAAGGAGTTGGCTGGCCGATCTCCTCGTCTTGTAGATTCGAACGAATGGCGGAGGTCGGCGACCTCGCCGTAATACCCAGTTTTCACCCGCACCAACGAAAGAGATCGGCGGCGACGAGATGCGGCTGCGCGCACTGCTGGAGACCGACGCGCTGGGCCTGCGGCTGCTCGGCGGCGAGGACGAGCTGGACCGTTCGGTCCGCGGCGTGATGACCACCGACCTGCGGGATCCCAGCCGCTACCTGTCGGGCGGCGAGCTGGTCCTGACCGGTCTGGCCTGGCGCCGGGACGCGGCGGACTCGGAGCCGTTCGTCCGCATCCTGGCGGGCGCCGGGGTGTCCGGGCTCGCCGCGGGCGAGGCGGAGCTGGGGGACGTGCCGGACGACCTGGTGGAGGCGTGCGCGCGGCACCGGCTGCCGCTCTTCGCCGTCCATGAGACCGTCGCGTTCGCAACGATCACCGAGCATGTGGTGCGGCAGGTGTCCGGGGAGCGGGCGGGCGATCTGGCCGCGGTCGTGGACCGGCACCGCAGGCTGATGACCTCCGGCCCGGCGGGCGGCGGGCCGGAGGTGGTGCTCGATCTGCTCGGCTCCGACCTCGACCTGCACGCCTGGGTCCTCTCCCCCACCGGCCGGCAGATCGCGGGCGCGGGCGGCACGCCGCTGCCCGGGCCGGTCGGCGCCGCGCTGGCGGGCCACCACCTGGCCGCCACCCGCACCGGCCGCCGCGCCCCGCACCGGGCCGTGGTCGACGGTGCCACGTATTCGCTCTTCCCGATCCGGAACACCGGCCGCGGCGCCCAGTCGGCGTCCCTCGACGTCCGGGAGTCGGTGCTCTCGGACTGGCTGCTGGCCGTCGAGGCGGACGCCGGGGACTGGCCGCCGGCCCGGCTGGACCTGCTCCAGGGCGTCACCCAGCTGATCGCCGTCGAACGGGACCGGCGCGACGCGGCCCGTACCGTGCGCCGCAGGCTCGCCCAGGAGGTCCTGGAGCTGGTCCAGACGGGTGCTCCGCCCGCCGAGATCGCCGCCCGGCTGCGGGTCGCGGCCCCGGTGCTGCTGCCGGGCCTCGGCTCCGCGCCGCACTGGCAGGTGGTGGTGGCCCGGGTCGAGTGGGGCGGGGCCCAGGAGCGGCCGGGCGCGGGCACCCCGGCGGGCCCGGCCCACGGCGTCGCGGGCGGCCCGGTCGCCCAGGCGCTGTTGGAGGAGATCCTGGTCGACCCGGCGGTCACCGGCCCCGATTCGGCCGACCGGATCGCGGTCGCCCATACGGGTGAGGAGGCGGTGGCGCTCGTCCCGCTGCCCGCCCTCCCTGCCGCCCAGGACGGTGGCCCGGACGCGGCGCGCGACGGGGCACCGGCCGATCCCGCGCTCCACGCCGACGCGCTGCTGGCCACCGTCCGCGAGCCGCTCACGGCCGGTCTCGCCGAGGACGGCCGGCTGACCCTGGGGGTCAGCGCGGCGGTGCACTCGCCCGAGGGGCTGCGCGGCGCCCTGGAGGAGGCCCGGCACGCGCGCCGGGTGGCGGCGGCCCGCCCCGGCCGGGTCTGCGCGGCCGGCCACCACGAGCTGGCCTCGCACGTGCTGCTGCTGCCGTTCGTCCCCGACGACGTGCGCCGTGCGTTCACCGCACGCCTGCTCGACCCGCTGCGGGACTACGACCGGCGCCACCGCGCGGAGCTGATCCCCACCCTGGAGGCGTTCCTGGACTGCGACGGTTCGTGGACCCGGTGCGCGGCCCGGCTGCATCTGCACGTCAACACGTTGCGCTACCGGGTCGGGCGAATCGAGCAGTTGACGGGGCGCGACCTCGCGCGCCTGGAGGACAAGCTCGACTTCTTCCTCGCCCTGCGTATGAGCTGATTCCGGCCTCCGTCACGGCAGTTGGGCCCTCCCACCGTTTGTGAAAACTTTCACCTGAGATCGAACGACCTCTTGGCCGGGCGCCCCGATCCGTGCTGAGATTCCGCCCAGACCCAACACAGCTCGATGGCGCGCTCGGGGAGGGCAACGGTGGCGCATACCGCCAGGTCTGGTTCCGGAACGACAGCAGATGACGATCCGCCGCTCCAGACAGCGGTATGGCGGCTGCGGTCACGCGCCTGCTGGACGGATGCCGCGGCCCTGCTCGAACCCGCGGCCGCCACCGATCCGGCCGCGGCCCTCCAGCGCACCGCCCTGCTGACCGAGCGGTGCCTGTACACCGGCCAGGGCTGGACGGACGCCGAGGACGCGCTGCGCGGGGCGGAGGCGCTGGCCCGCGAGGACGACGAGCGCGGCGCCGCCGCCTGCGAGCGCGGCCATCTGGCGTACGCCTCGACCCTCCTGGGGGTACGCGACCGGGCCGACGAGGCCAGTGTCGCGCTGAGCAGGGCGGCCGCCCTGCTCGCCCCGTCCGCGCCCGCCCGACCGCTGCTGGACTTCCGGCGGGGCCTGATCGCCCAGAACATCGCCGACTCCCCGCAGGCCGCCCGCGCCGCGTACCGCAGGGCGCACGCCGGGGCCGCCGCCCGGGGGGACGCGCTGCTGCTCTCCTCGACCTGGCGCCATCTGGCCCTGCTGTCACTGCGCGAGGGCGAGCTGGCGGAGGCCCGGCACGGCTTCGCGGAGTGCCTGCGGATACGGGAGGAGCTGGGCTATCTCATCGGTACGGCCCCGGCCCTGATCGCCCTCGCGGACACCGAGCCGGAACCGGAGCTGGCGGGCCGGCTGCGCGTCGAGGCGGGCCGGCTGTTCCGGCTCCTGGGGGGCGTGCCGACCTGGCTGGCACCGCATCTGGACCCGCCCCCGCCCGAGGCCGCCGGGGTGAACTGAGCACGGGGGCCGGGGCGAACTGAGCACGGGGGCCGGGGCGCCGGGTCAGCCCCCCGCGCCGGTGAAGTGCTCCCGGACCAGCGACTGCACGACGGGCAGGTCCTGGGCGATCAGCGCGTCGAGCAGCGCGGTGTGTTCGGCGGCGTCGGCGAGCAGGTCGGCCCGGCGGGTGGCGGGGCCGTCCCGCAGCGGCCACTGCGAGCGGCGGTGCAGGTCGTCCGCGACGGCCACCAGTTGCTCGTTCCCGCAGAGCGTGAGGACGGCGCCGTGGAAGGCCCGGTCGGTCTCGGCGTAGCCCGCCCGGTCGCCGATCGCGGCGGCGGCCACCGTGGCGTCGGCCAGCGGCCGCAGGGAGCACCAGGTGCCGGGGGGCACGGTACGGGCCAGCCGCAGCATCACCGGGACCTCGATCAGGGCCCGCACCTCGGCCAGCTCGGCGAGTTCGCGCGGCTCGCGCCGGGCGACCCGGAACCCCCGGTTCGGCACGACCTCGACGGCTCCCTCGACGACGAGCCGCTGCATCGCCTCGCGCACCGGTGTGGCGGAGACCCCGAACCGGGCGCCGAGGGCCGGGGCGGAGTACACCTGGCCCGGCTCCAGCCGGCCGTCGACCAGGGCCGCGCGCAGCGCCTCCAGGATCTGGCCGCGCACCGAGTGGCGCCGTACCGCCGGGCGCGGGGCGGGCGGCCCGTCGTGGTCGTGGGTGTGCTCGCCGCGCGCCTGCTCGGGAACCCGGACGGGGGCCGGTCCGGTCGCGGGCACGGCGGTTCCGTGCGTCGCCCCGCCTGCGCCGCCCTGCTCCACTCGGACCTCCCCGGCCGTGCCGTTCCGGCACGGCTCGCGTGCGCCGTGCCCGGTGTGCACGATAGGCGCAGGTAGCCGCAGTTCAAACATCGTTCCGGTCGGGTAAGGTAAGGCTAACCTGCAAACGATCGTGATTCGGTGGTCCTTGCATGACCCTCTCCACCCTGCTCCCCGGCACCGCGGCATCGGCCGTGACGGACGCGTACGCCCGTCTGGCCGAGGTCTTCCCCGGCCTGCGCGCGCAGGTGCTGGCCGACGGCGAGTCCGCCCCCGGCGGCGCGGGCTGGGTGGGTGCGGCCGAGCTCGCCGGGGGCGGCGCGGCCTTGGACGCCTTCCTCGCCTGGGACCACGAGCAGGTCCTGCGGGACTACGGCCAGGAGGCCCGGCCGGACGTGGTGGCCAGCTTCGGACTGCACCGCTACGCCTGGCCCGCCTGCCTGCTGGTGACGGTGCCGTGGTTCCTGCACCGGCGGGTGCCCCGGATCCCGGTGGCGGACGTGGCGTTCCACCGGGCGCTGGGCCGGATGACCCTGCGGGTGCGGGAGTTCGCCTGTCTGCCCGACGACCCGGCCGCCGCGCTGCCCGGCGCCCGGGTGGTCGCCGACGAGACGGCGCTGCGGGCCGAGGTCCTCGCCGCGGTGGCCGGTCATCTCGGCCCGGTGCTCGACGGTTTCGGCCCGCGGATGCGGCGCGGCCGGCGCGCCCTGTGGGGCATGGCGACCGACGAGGTCGTCGAGGGGCTCTGGTACGTCGCCCACCTGCTCGGCGAGGAGCGGCGCGCCATGACCGAGCTGGAGGCGCTGCTGCCCGGCACCACGAAGCCGTTCGTCGGCACGGCCGGGTTCCGCGAACTGACCGGGCCGGGCGGCGAGTCGCTGCCCACCCGCGACCGGGCGAGCTGCTGCCTCTTCTACACGCTGCGCCCCGAGGACACCTGCGTCACCTGCCCACGCACCTGTGATGCCGACCGGGTACGGAAGTTGACGTCGGCTCCCTGAGCGGCATCCCCCGCAGGCGTGGTGGAATTCGAACCCGATTCCCTTTCCTCGCAAGGCGGTTCGAGTCGGTCCCGGTCTTCCGTGCGCAGCGCCGACCCGATGGCGTTCTCTTGGGCCGAAACCCCCTGTAAGCGAACGGGTTTGGGCAATCATGGCGCCCGAAATGCCCTAACGCTACGCAAGGGACCGCGCATGAGACTGACCGACATACCGCTGAACTGGCTGCTTCCGGGCGCCGTGCTGCTCGTGGGAGTCCTGGCGGCGATGGCGGTGGTCGCACGCGGCAAGCGCGCCGCTGACGCATCCGCGGCCGACGACACCTGGGAACGCAGCGAGGAGCGGCGCCGGCGCAAGGAAGCCCTGTACGCCACCGCCTCGTACGTCCTGCTGTTCTGCTGCGCGGCGGTCGCCGCCGCACTCTCCTTCCACGGGCTCGTCGGCTTCGGCGAGCAGAACCTCGGCCTCTCCGGGGGCTGGGAGTACCTGGTCCCCTTCGGCCTCGACGGCGCGGCCATGTTCTGTTCCGTGCTCGCGGTGCGGGAGGCCAGCCACGGCGACGCGGCGCTCGGCTCCCGCCTGCTGGTGTGGACGTTCGCCGGCGCCGCCGCCTGGTTCAACTGGGTGCACGCCCCTCGCGGGATCGACCACGCGGGTGCCCCGCACTTCTTCGCGGGCATGTCGCTCTCGGCGGCCGTGCTCTTCGACCGGGCCCTGAAACAGACCCGCCGGGCCGCGCTGCGCGAACAGGGCCTGGTGCCCCGTCCGCTGCCGCAGATCCGGATCGTGCGGTGGCTGCGCGCCCCCCGGGAGACGTTCGGCGCCTGGTCGCTGATGCTCCTGGAGAACGTGCGCACCCTCGACGAGGCGGTCGACGAGGTGCGCGAGGACCGGCGGGAGAAGGAGCAGAACCGTCTCCGCAGGAAGGACCAGGAGAAGCTGGACCGGGCCCACATCAAGGCCCTGAACCGGCAGAACCGGGCCTGGCACCGGGTCGGCCGCGCCGCACCCGCCCCGGTGGACGTCCAGGCCCTCACCACCACGGCGGGCTCCGGGCCACCGGCCGTGGAGCCCGCCATATCCGAGCCGGGACAACTGCCCCTGCGTCCCCGGCCCTCCCTGCAGGCCGTGGCGGGTACGGGCCCGGGTACGGGTCCGGCCGCCGCCCCGGAACGGAGCACGGATGAGCCCGTCACCGTCGACCTCACCGCCGAGGACGACACCCAGGCACTGCCCCGGCTCGACACGCTGGAGCAGAAACTGAAGGACCTGGAGCAGCAGTTCGGCTGAGCCCCGGCCGATCCGCCACCGGAAGGCCCTGACGTCCCGGCCCCCGCCGGCCCGTCAGGGCCTTCCGCCGTCCAGTTCGAACCAGACGACCTTGCCCAGCGCCTGCGTGCTGACCCCCCAGGCGTCCGCGAGGGCCTTCACCAGGAGCAGCCCCCGGCCGTGCGTACCGTCGTCGGCGTCCGGTACGTGCGACTGGGGCAGTCCGGGCACGAAGTCCCGCACCTCCACGCGCAGTCCGGAGGGGGCCACGCTCGCGGTGACGACCGCGCCGTGCGCCGTGTGGATCAGCGCGTTGGTCACCACCTCGCTGAGCAGCAGCTCCGCCACTCCGGCCGACTCGTCGGGCCATCGGTAGCGCAGGAACTCCCGCAGGGCCCCGCGCACTTCGCTGACGGCCGCCAGATCGGCGTGGGCCAGTCTGCGGCGTAAGGTGACCGCACTCCGGCCCCGCGTCGCCGGGCCCCTCGGCGCCCCGCCCGTCATGGATCCGGATTCTCCCTGACATCCCATCGGCTCCCCCGCCCGCACAGTGAACCGCCTCCCGTCTCCTTGTCGGCGGCCGTTGGTCGTCGACCGCCGTTCGTCGTCCTTGCCCGGAACATGTCCACGGGATGCATGCCCCGCTGACAGGCCGTCACGCTTGTCGATTCATCAACAAGTGAACAGAGGCTCGTAGTCGACCGGAGAGACCTCGGACATTCGATCGACACAATTCCTCCTCCCGGGTTAACTCCCAAAAAATTCACATCGGTCGCCGTTGACGCCGCCCTGTCTACGCGCGTCATTATGGTGGCTATGCGCATCCCCCCACGGATCACCACGCTCGGCGGCGCAGCCGCCCTTCTGTCCGTCCTCCTCGTCGGCGCCCCGGCCGCCACGGCCGGCGCCACGACCGCCGCACCGGTCGCCGCCTCCTCGCTCTCCTCCGTCGCCTCGGTCGGCAGCGTCTGCTACTCGGCGCTGCCCTCGCAGGCCCACGACACCCTGGACCTGATCGCCGAGGGCGGTCCGTTCCCGTACTCGCAGGACGGTGTCGTCTTCCAGAACCGGGAAGGCGTCCTGCCCAGCCAGAGCACCGGCTACTACCACGAGTACACCGTCATCACCCCCGGCTCCCCGACGCGCGGCGCGCGGCGGATCGTGACCGGCCAGAAGACGCAGGAGGACTACTACACCAGTGACCACTACGCCACCTTCCGTCTGATCGACCAGGGCTGCTGAGCCCCGGTCCTCGGGACCGATCCGCGCCGCAGCCCCCCACCTGCGGCGCGGATCACGCGTGCGGTGCGGCGGGGCGGGCCGTGTGTCCGGCGGCTTGTACGCTCCCCCCATGACCGTGACGTATGTGATCGACGGCGCCCGGGTCACCGGTCTGGACCGGTTCTGGGACGTGATCGGCGAGGCCGTGAACGGTACGGGCGGGTACTTCGGCCGCAATCTCGACGCCCTCGCGGACTGCCTGCACGGGGGCATGGGCACCCCCGACGACGGCGACTACGTCTTCGAGTGGCGGGACCACGCGGCCTCCGCGCGGGCCCTGGGCCACGAGGAGACGGCCCGGCAGCTGCGGCAGAGCCTCCAGCGGGCCGATCCCACCCACCGCGCGGTGCTCCGCCACCGGCTCGACGAGGCCCTCGCGGGCCGCGGGCCGACGCTCTTCGACCGGATCGTGGAGATCCTCCGCGCCGAGGGGCCGGGGGAACTGCGGCTGCGGTGAACTCCGGCCGCGCCCCCGGGAAGCGCGACGGCGCCGGTCGGCCGAGCGGGAACATCACTCGGCCGACCGGCACCGCGGGGGTCGTGGGGATCAGAACTCGGTGGTCACCTTGGCCCCGTCGAAGGCCTCGTTGCCGTAGAGGCTGATGTAGTGGTACCCGGGCGCCGGGTTGTTGACGGTCAGGGTGTGCGCGTTGCCCGCGCCGGCGGCCTTGTCGGTGTAGGCCCCGGTGGTCGCCCACCCCGTCGAGCTGTAGTAGAGGTCGGCGTCGCCCGTGCCGCCGGAGGCGGTGATCTTCAGCTGGGTGGTGCCGGCCGGGATGAGGACGGCCAGGTAGGCGTAGTCGCCCTTGACGGCCTTCAGCCCGCTGCGCATGCAGTTCTGGCCCAGCATCCGGACGTCGGCGTCCTTGCACTCGGTGAGGTCACCGGGCGGGGTGGTGGAATCGCCGCCGCAGGCACCGGCCGCACAGGCGGTCAGCCAGGTGTTCCAGTCGGCGTCGTACCGGCTGCCGATGGTCGAGGTGAGCAGGGTGCGGGCGCCGTTCCAGTCGCCCTTGCGGTAGAGGCCGAGCAGGGTGTCGACGTCCGAGCGGTGCGACTCCAGCATGTAACGGACGGCCAGGTAGCCCCAGTTGTAGACCCGGGTCTGGTCGGCGTTGTCGTAGGTGGTGTCGAACAGGGTCCGCAGGGTGTAGGTGCGGTTGGCGGCCTGGGCGATGGCGTCGTCGTAGGCGACCTTGCGGTACGAGTAGGAGACGTACTCCGCGAAGCCCTCCACCCACCAGACGGTCGGCGTGGTCATTCCGGCCTCGAAGTCGCCGTACATGTCGAACCGGCCGTCGAGGTAGTGCGTGTACTCGTGGTTGAGGTTCCAGATCTGGAAGTCGGGACGGGCCCACTCGGCCTCGTAGGCGATGAACCGGGGGGTGTTCCCGGCGGCCTTGGGGTCGCCCTCCAGGTACATGCCGCCGTTGTTGGTGTCGATGCCGAAGATCACGCCGGCGTAGGTCTGGTAGTCGCTGCTGGAGTTGAAGACCACGACCTCGATGGTCTTGTTGTTGTCGTCGGCGACCGGGCCGTTGTCCCGGGCCACCTGGTGGAAGTAGGCGTCCTGGTTGCGCAGGCTGGTACAGCTCGCGTCGAGCTCCGCCTGGTTCATGTCCTGCGCCCGGATGGTGATGCTGTCGCTACAGGTGAACCGCACCGGCAGGACGGACTTCTCCAGGCGCTCCGCGAGGTTGCAGGCGCCGTACTTGGCGCAGTTGGCCTTGTCGAAGGCGTCGACCATCATCGCCAGGTTGACCCAGAGCGGGGCGGTGGAGTTGTCCAGGGAGCTCTTGCCCATCAGGTCGACCACGAGCGGGCTCGCCTTGGCGCGCAGCGAGTCCTCCTTGAGGAAGCGGCCGAGTTCGAGTCCCGCGTTGGCGGCCAGGAACGAGTTCTTGGTGCCGAGCAGGTCGAGGTGGTTCGCGGCGAAGTCGCGCAGGGAGTTCAGCACGCTGGGGTCGGCCTCGATGGCGCTGACGAACTCCGGCACCTGGTGACCGCGGAACATCACCGTGTACACGCTGTTCACGGCGTTGACCATGTACCACGAGCCGTCGTACGACGCGTTGTAGTCGGCCAGCATCTTCTTGACGACGTTCAGGTAGCGGGCGTTCTGCTCGGAGCTGTCGATCAGGATGATCGCCTCGGAGAGGCTCTCGCCGTTGGCGTCGGTGACGTCGTAGGCGTGCGAGGAGTTGAAGAATCCGTCCAGCGCGCCCTGGATGGCTGTCTTCAGACGCGGGCCGTACGGGCCGACGGTGTCGGGGTCGTAGTACTGGACGTAGTAACCGGCCCGCAGGAAGAGGATCAGCTGCGGCATCCCGGTGCTGCCGTCACCGGGGTACGAGGCCGAGGCGTCGCGCATGGCGTCGGCGACGGTGACCATCTGGTCCTCGCGGAAGGCGTTGTAGCCGTCCTGGCCCTGGAGCTTGAAGAGCGTGTTGACGCAGTCGGTGGTCGCCGCCTTGACCTTCGCGACCAGGGCGCTTCCGGTGTTGTTGGTGAAGTCGGTGACGTTGCACGCGGCGGCGGCCCTGCCGGACGCCTTGAGACCGGCACCCTTTGCGGCCTTCATCGAGGGCGCCGGGTGGCTCGGGAGCGCGGCGGCCGGGTCGTCGTAGTCCCGCCTGAGCGCGTCCTTGGACGCGGACTGCGGAGGCCGGTCGGCGGCCTCGAGCGCCGATCGGTCGCTGTGGACGGGGTCGCCGACGGGTGCGGTCAGCGACTCGGCGGTGGGACCGCCGGGGGTCCCGGTGCGGGGTTCCGCCTGCCGTCCGGCGGCCTTCACGGCGTGGGGGGCCGTGGCCGAGGCCACGGGGGACTGTCCGGCGGCCTGGCTCGGCGCGGAGAGCATGCCCACGCCCAGGCATGCCGCCAGGACCGCCGTGGACAGTCCAGCTATCTTCTGACGAACCCTCAGGTTCTTCACGTGCCGCCTCCCAGCGGAGTGGTGGCCGCGCGACGAGGCGCGGCTGTGGGGGAATGCGAGGGTGCCGGTGGGGCCCGGCCCGGACCGCCCACGTCGTGACATGGACACAACTTCCGTTCCCTTGCGCGCTGTACAATGGCACATGTCACATGTCCTTCGGAAGCCCTCTCACGCACATTCATCTGCGCGCCAACTTCCGCCCCCCAGCACGGACCCAGGGATGCGGCACCGCTCGATCCGGTCGCCACCACCGCTCTTCCGGCCGGGCCCCGCCTCCCGACAGCACCCGGCGCCCCGTACCCGGGCCCCGGCCGAGCCCCGAGGAGCCATGCCCGTGTCCCGTTCCTTCTCCGCGCCCAGCACCGGAAGCCACGATCTGCCGGTCTCCGCCGCACTGGACGCCTTCATGAGCACGGCCTGGGCGGACACCCCCGTGCGGCCGGATTCCCGCGTCCCCTCGCACGGGCTGACCCCCGCCCGCCGCGCCCGGCTGGCCGCGCGCTTCCCCGGTGAGCGGCTGGTCGTCCCGGCCGGGGCCCTGCGGGTCCGCTCCAACGACACCGACCACCGCTTCCGGCCGCACACCGGATACGCCTGGCTCACCGGCCTCACCGGCGAGGACCAGGCCGGACACGTCCTGGTCCTGGAGCCGGACGGCGACGAGCGGCACGAGGCGGTGCTGTACCTGCGGCCCCGCTCACCCCGTACCGGCCGGGAGTTCTACCAGGACCGCAGGTACGGGGAGTTCTGGGTGGGCCGCCGGCCGGACCTGGCGGAGGCCGCCGAGCTGACCGGGCTGCGCTGCGAGCCGCTGGAGGACTGGGAGAAGCTCTTCACCGGGCCGCAGCCGCCGGTGCGGGCGCTGGGCGGGGTGGACCCGTCCGTCGACGAACTCCTGCGCTCCCGGCGCCCGTTCCCGCTCGGACGCTCGGCCCCGGCCGGGCTCGAAGCCGTGCTCAGCGAGCTCCGGCTCGTCAAGGACCCGTGGGAAATCACGCAGTTGCAGCTGGCCGTGGACGCGACGACGGCGGGCTTCGAGGACGTCGTACGCAGCCTGCCGCGGGCGTCGCGCCATCCGCGCGGGGAGCGCTGGGTCGAGGGTGTCTTCGATCTGCGGGCCCGGCTGGAGGGTAACGGGCCCGGGTACTCCACGATCGCCGCGGCCGGGGCACACGCCTGCGTCCTGCACTGGATCCGCAACGACGGCCCGCTGGAGGACGGCCAACTGCTGCTGCTGGACGCCGGGGTGGAGACCGATGCGCTCTACACCGCCGACATCACCCGCACCCTGCCGCTCTCCGGCCGCTTCTCCCCCGTCCAGCGCGGTGTGTACGAGCTGGTGCTCGCCGCCCAGGAGGCGGGCATCGCGGCGCTGCGGCCGGGGGCCCGCTTCCGGGACTTCCACCGGGCGGCCATGCGGGTCATCGCCGAAGGGCTGCACGAGTGGGGTGTGCTGCGGATGTCCGCGGACGAGGCGCTCGCCCCGGAGAACGGCTTCCACCGCCGGTACACGCTGTGCAGCAGCGGCCACATGCTCGGGATGGACCTGCACGACTGCGCCCGGGCACGGGCCGGCGCCTATCTCGACGGCCGCCTGGAGCCGGGGCAGGTGCTGACCGTGGAGCCGGGGCTCTACCTCCAGCCCGACGACGAGACGCTGCCGCCGGAACTGCGCGGCATCGGGGTGCGGATCGAGGACGATCTGGTGGTCACGAAGGACGGGGCCCGGCTGATGTCGTCGGCGCTGCCGCGCACCGCCGACGGGGTCGAGGAGTGGATGGGCGCACTGCTGGAGAGCCGGGCCTGAGGCCCGTCCCGCCCCTCCCGGCCCCGTCCCGGCGGGGCCGGGAGGGCGGTGCCGGACCCCGCGGTCAGGCCTTGGCCACCCGGGGGCGGTCGACCTCCGCCCCGTCGGGGTTCTCCTCGGCCCAGAGGTTCCTGACGTGGGACATGTGGCCCAGCATGCACCGCTCGGCGCCCGCCGCGTCCCCCGCGATCAGCAGGTCCAGCAACTGGGCGTGCTCCTCGGCCGACTGGACCAGCAGCCCGGACGCGTCGAGCCGGTTCAGCCCGAAGAGGCGGGAGCGCTTGCGCAGATTGCCGACCTCCTCCACCAGACGGCGGTTGCCGGCCAGGCCGAGCAGTTCGAGGTGGAAGCGGCGGTCGGCCTCCAGGTAGCCGAGTATGTCGTGCTCGGCGGCGGCCTCGACGATGGCCCGCGCGAGCGGCCGCAGCGCCTCCAGCTCCGCGGTCTTCCCCATCCGGGCGATCCGGCCGACGGTGGGCACCTCGATCATGACCCGGAGCTCCGTGAAGTCGTCCAGGTCCTGTTCGGTCAGCTCCGTCACGCGGAAGCCCTTGTTGCGCACGGCCTCCACCAGGCCCTCGCGGGCCAGGTCGAGCATGGCCTCGCGGACCGGGGTGGCGGAGACCCCGAAGTCGGCGGCGAGGGCGGGGGCGGAGTAGATCACGCCGGGACGGAGCTCCCCCGAGATGAGGGCCGCCCTGAGGGCGTTCGCCACCTGGTCGCGCAAGTGCTCCTGCGCGGAGATGGCGTTGAGCGTCGTCAGGCGGGCCATGTCTGCATCCTCCAGCACCGTGCGGAGCCTCAGGATACAATGTCACGTTTCCATGGACGCCCGATGTCCCCGGTCCGTGCCCATCCGTCCACTGTGGACGCCCTTCCCACCGATCTCCCTGTTACGGGGCGGAGTTGCGGTGCACCGCCTCCGCGACGGCCAGGTCCTCCCACCCCATGCCGACGCTCTTGAAGAACCGGGGCCCCGAGGAAGCGGCCGGAACGCCGCCCGGGACCCGGCCGGTGACCAGGTCGGACAGCCCGCCGACGATGTCCTCTCCGGCGAACACCCCCTCCGCCAGGGGGATCAGCAGATCGCCCGCACCCGCCAGCACCGCCGTGCGGGCCTCGACGAAGACGGCGGACCGGGCCACCAGCGCGCTGTCGACCTCGCGGGCGTCCGGGGTGTGCGAGCCGACCGCGACGACCGTCGCCCCGTCCGGCACCAGGGCACCGTCGAAGAGCGGAGTGGCGGAGGCCGTGCAGCAGAGCACCAGGTCGGCGGTGGCGACGTCGGCGCCGTCCGCCCGCCCGGTGCCGGCCTCCACGCCGCGCCGCCGGGCGTACCCGGCGAGCTCCTCGGCCCGCCGCGCGGTCCGGCCGGTCACGGTGACCCGTTCGACGCGGCGCTCCGCCAGTACCGCGTCGAGGTGCCCGTACGCCTGCGGCCCCGTGCCGAAGAGCACCAGGTGGCGCACGACGGGACCGGTGAGGTGGCGGATCGCCAGCGCGGAGACCGCCGGTGTCCGCAGGGTGGTGAGCGCGGCCCCGTCCAGCAGGGCGAGGGGCAGCAGGGTGGCCCCGTCGAGCAGGAGGTAGCTTCCGGTGATCCGGGGCAGGCCGCGCGCCGGGTTGTCGGGGGCGACCCCGGCGATCTTCACTCCGGTGACCCGCCGGGTGGTGGCGGGCATGATCAGCAGCTCTCCGCCGGGCACCGGGAGGTGGTGGCGGGGAGGGACCGTCTCCGGGTCCAGCCCCCCGCCCAGCGCCGCCTCCAGCGCGTCGGCCGCCGCTCGCGGTCCCAGGGCCGCGATGTCGTCGGCGCCGAGCAGGGGAAGGTTCACAGCAGAAATCCTTCGGGGAAGGGGTCGGACGGGTTCAGGAAGAATTGTGCGGTACCGGTGATCCAGGCGCGCCCGGTGACGGTGGGCACGACGGCCGGGAGCCCGCCCACGGTGGTCTCCTCGACGAGCCGCCCGGTGAACGAGGTGCCGATGAACGACTCGTTGACGAAGTCCGCGCCCAGCGGGAGTTCGCCGCGCGCGTGCAGTTGCGCCATCCGGGCGGAGGTGCCCGTGCCGCAGGGCGAGCGGTCGAACCAGCCGGGGTGGATGGCCATCGCGTGCCGGGAGTGGCGGGCGTCGGAGCCGGGTGCCAGGAACTGGACGTGCTTGAGGCCGTGGATGTCCGGGGCCTCCGGGTGGACGGGCCGGCCGGTGGCGTTGACCACGTCCATCAGGGCGAGTCCGGCGGCCAGGATGTCGTCCTTGCGCGCCCGGTCGAAGGGCAGCCCGAGGTCGGCCAGCTCGACCATCGCGTAGAAGTTCCCGCCGTAGGCGAGGTCGTAGCGCACCGTCCCGTACCCGGGCACCTCGGCCGTCCGGTCCAGCGCGACGCTGAACGCCGGGACGTTGGTGAGCGTCACCGCGGTGGCCTCACCGTCCTTCACCCGTACGTCGACGGAGACGAGCCCGGCCGGGGTGTCCAGCCGTACGGTGGTGACGGGTTCGGTGACCTCCACCATGCCGGTCTCCACCAGCACGGTCGCCACCCCGATGGTGCCGTGCCCGCACATCGGCAGGAAGCCGGAGACCTCGATGTAGAGGACGCCGAAGTCCGCGTCCGGCCGGGTGGGCGGCTGGAGGATGGCGCCGCTCATCGCGGCGTGGCCGCGCGGTTCGTACATGAGCAGGGTGCGCACGGCGTCGCGGTGCTGCTGGAAGTGGGCGCGCCGCTCGGCCATGGTGGCGCCGGGGATGGTGCCGACGCCACCGGTGATGACCCGGGTCGGCATGCCCTCGGTGTGCGAGTCGACGGCGTGGAAGATGTGACGGGTCTGCAAGGCTCCCCCTGGTTCGTCACGGCGGACACGAAGAAGATCACGGGATCACGGGATCACGGCGGGCGGCACGGTCCGGGCCGGCCCGTGCTGGGCCGGGCCCGGACCGGCGGGTGCGCGGGTCAGTGCGCGCCGCCGGCCAGTACCTTCTCCGTCGCGGCGCGCACGGCGGCCAGGTCCTCCGCGGGCAGCGGGAAGCGCGGGGGCCGGGTGCGGCCGCCGTGCCGGCCGACGACGTCCATGGACGCCTTGATGGCCTGGACGAACTCCGGCTTGGAGTCCCAGCGCAGCAGCGGGTGCAGCTCCCGGTAGAGCGGCAGGGCGGTGGCCAGGTCACCGGCGACCGCGGCCCGGTACAGGTCGACGCAGGAGGACGGCAGCATGTTCGGGCAGCCCGCGATCCAGCCGACGGCACCGCCCAGCGCCAGTTCCAGCAGCACGTCGTCGGCGCCGATCAGCAGATCGAGGCCGGGTGCCGCCTCGGCGATCTCGTACGCCCTGCGGACGTCGCCGCTGAACTCCTTGACCGCCACCACACTGCCGTCCTGGTGGAGCCGGGCGAGCAGCTGGGGGCTCAGGTCGACCTTGGTGTCGAAGGGGTTGTTGTACGCGACGACGGGTACGCCGGCCTCGGCCACCTCGGCGTAGTGGGCGCGCACCGCCTCGTCCTCGCAGCGGTACCCGTTGGGCGGCAGCAGCAGGACGGAGCCGGCGCCCGCCTCGGCGGCCCGTTCCGCCCAGCGCCGCGATTCGGCGCTGCCGTACGCGGAGACGCCCGGCATGACCCGGTTGCCGTCACCGGCGGCCTCGACCGCGACCCGGACCACCTCTTCGCGTTCGTCGTCGGTGAGGGTCTGGTACTCCCCGAGCGAGCCGTTGGGCACCACCCCGTCGCAGCCCGACTCGATGAGCCAGCGCACATGGGCGGCGAAGGCGTCGTAGTCGATGGTGCGGTCCTCGCGCAGGGTGATCGGGGTGGCGACCATGATTCCGTGCCAGGGGCGGGTGCGCTGATCGGTGTTCGTCTGCATCGTGACTCCTTGAGAGGTGTGACATGGCACAGTGCGGTGACATCAGGACAGCGGTAGTGGTAGCGGTCGGGAGCTATCCGGGGTCGGTCAGGTCGGCGAGGGTGCCGAGCTTCACGGGGCAGGCCAGCGGTCGGCGGTCGGGGCCGCCGGGCGCGGTCCCGGAGCCGTGTGCGGCGGCCAGGGCACGGACGGCGAGTCCGCAGGTGCGCCCCTGGCACCAGCCCATTCCGGCCCGGGTGAGCAGCTTGGCGGTACGGGTGTCACCGGCGCCCAACTCGGTGCAGGCGGTACGGATCCGGCCCGCGGTGACCTCCTCGCAGCGGCAGACCTCCGTGTCGTCGGCCAGCCACTCGCTCCAGCCGTCCCCCGGCCGGTGCGCGGCCCCCATCACGGCGGCGAACTCCCGCATCCGGCGCCGGGCGCGCCCCAGGGCGACCGCCCGGCGGGCGTCCTTCGCGCGCACTCCGCCCCGTACCTCACGGACGACCGCGAGGGCCGCCAGCTCACCCTCACAGAGGGCGAGTTCGACGCCTGCGACACCGCCCGTCTCACCGGCGGCCCAGATCCCGGTGACAGTGGTCGCGAGGGAGCG
The DNA here is from genome assembly GCF_043079735.1 of Streptomyces sp. NPDC015144. NCBI lineage: Bacteria > Bacillati > Actinomycetota > Actinomycetes > Kitasatosporales > Streptomycetaceae > Streptomyces > Streptomyces sp. NPDC015144. The sequence goes on from NZ_JBIBUU010000012.1 coordinate 190,575, forward strand.
GTCGACGGTGACCGCGTGGCTGCCGTCGGGGCCGGTACGGGTGGAGCACCCGGCCGCCAGGGCGAGGTCCAGCTGCGGTACGAGTCCGTGGCCGACGGCGAGCGCGTCGCAGGCGATCCGGCGCCCGGTCCCGGCCACGGGACGCCACCGGTGGTCCACCCGGCTGACGGTCACCGCCTCGACCCGCTCGTCCCCGTGCACCTCGGTGACCGCCCGGCGGGTCAGCATCCGCACCCCGGCGCGGGCCAGTTCGACCCCGTACCGGGCGCCCTCCACCGCCTTGCCGGGGTTGCCGGCCAGCACCCGGGGCGCGCGGGCGTACGCGCCGTACCCGGCGGCCTCGACCAGGGCCGGGACGCTCGCCCCGGCCCGCGTCAGCGAGGCGGCGACGGCCTGGAGGAGCGGGCCGCTCCCGGCGACCACGATCCGGCGCCCGGGGAGGACCAGCCCGGACTTGAGCATCGCCTGGGCCCCGGCCGCGCTCACCACTCCGGGGAGGGTCCAGCCGGGGAACGGGAGCTGGCGCTCGTACGCGCCGGTCGCCAGGACGACGCGGCGGGCGTGGACGGCGGTGCGGGTCTCCCGGTCGTCGCAGGTGACCGCGTGCAGGATCCAGCCCTCGCCCCCGGCCCGTTCGACCGTCCACACCTGGTGGCGGGCGAGGTGGCGGACCGCGCCGGTGGAGCGGTGTACGGCGAGCCGGGCGGAGAGGTCCGCGAAGGCGTTCCAGTGGTGGTGGAGGGCTTCGGGGCGGGCGGCGCCGAGCCCGGGGGCCGGGCTGCGGTAGTACTGCCCGCCGGGGGCGTCGGCCGCGTCCAGCAGGACCACGTCGAGTCCCCGGTCGGCGGCGGTGACGGCCGCGGCCAGACCGGCCGGCCCCGCGCCCACCACGGCGAGCCCGGCGAACCCGGCGCGGTCGGTGCCCCGGGGTCGGGGCTCATCCGTCGAGTGCGGCATGTCCGTCGCCCTCCTGGGTCGTGATGGTGTCGCCCGGTCGGGCGGGCAGCAGGCAGGCCCGCTGGTTGGGGCGGCCGTTGACGGTGGCCAGGCATTCGTAGCAGGCGCCGATGCCGCAGAAGGCGCCTCTCGGGCGGCCCTCGACCCGGGTGGTGCGCCAGCTGAGGATGCCCGCCGCCCAGAGTGCGGCGGCGACGGTCTGGCCCGGAAGCCCCGCGACCGGGCGGCCGTCGAAGGTCATCCGGAACTCCGGTTCCGGTGCGGCGCCGACGAGTTCGGCGGGGGTACGTGCTCGGCTGCGTCTCACTGGTGCCTCTCCTCGGTCCTCACTGAAGCTGTTCCCGGGCTGTTCCCGGCGGTGCGGCGGGTGGCGGACACCCGTACCGTCATCCGGCCCGGCGCCCGGGGTCGAACCGTTCGGGGGCGAACGGGGCGAGGTCGAGGGTGGGCCGCGCCCCCCGGACCGCCTCGGCGATCAGCAGCCCGGTCGCCGGGGCCAGCCCGATCCCCGCCCCCTCGTGCCCGCAGGCGTGGAAGAGCCCCGGCACCCGGGGATCCGGTCCGATCGCCGGGAGGTGGTCGGGCAGGTACGGGCGGAAGCCGTGGTACGCGCGGATCACCCGTACGTCGGCGAGGACGGGGAAGAGCGCGGTGGCGGCCGCCGCCAGCCGGGCGGCCACCGGCACGGAGAACGTCCGGTCGAAGCCGACCCGTTCGCGGCTCGCCCCGATGAGCACCGGTCCGGAGGGGGTCCCCTCCACCACGGGCGAGGTCTGGAGCGCGGCGGATCCGCTCGACACGTCGGCGACGTACTCCGCCGCGTAGACCTTGTGCCGGATCAGCCGGGGCAGCGGTTCGGTGACGAGGACGAAGCCCCGGCGCGGCAGGACCGGGAGTTCCACCCCGGCCAGCGCGGCGAGTTCGCCGCCCCAGGTGCCTGCAGCGTTGACCACGGCGGGGGCCCGCAGCTCCCCCCGTACGGTACGCACTCCGCACACCGCGCCGGCCCCGTCGCGGAGGATCCCGACCACCTCCTCCCCGGGGCGCACGAGCGCACCGGAGCGGGCCGCCGACCGCAACAACTCCGCGGCCGCCAGGGCGGGCTGGACCTGGGCGTCCTGCGGGTAGTGGCAGCCGCCGGCCAGTCCGGGCGCGAGGTGGGGCTCGACGTCCCGGAGCCGGTCGGCGGTGACGGGGTGCGCCTCGACGCCCGCCGCGCACTGGCCCTCGGCGGTGGCGGACAGGGCGGCCAGGGAGTCCCCGGACGCCGCGACGACCACGCCCCCCTTGGCCTCGTACTCGATGCCCGGGGGCAGCTCCTCGGCCAGTCCCTGCCACAACCGGGCGGAGAGCAGGGCGAGTTCGAGCTCCGGTCCGGGCACCTTGTCGGAGACCAGGAGGTTTCCCTCACCGGCTCCGGTGGTTCCGCCCGCCACCGGACCCCGGTCGACGACGGCTACGGAGAGTCCGGACCGGGAGGCGTAGTGGGCACAGGCCGCACCGACCACTCCGGCCCCGATGATGACGGCATCCAGGGGGCGTCTCGTGAGCACGTCAGTAATATGTCACATTGCTCAAGGGTCGCCAAGGGTGTCCGCGAGGACGGTTGATCAGTCACCGTCCCAGGCGGACCTGCCGAACGGGCGGAGGCCGCCCGCCCGTTCAGGGGCGGGGCACGTTGCGCAGGTTGGAGCGGGCCATCTGGACCATCCGGCCCACTCCCCCGTCCAGCACGATCTTGCTGGCGGAGAGCGCGAAGCCGGTCAGCATGTCGGCGCTGATCTTCGGCGGGATGGAAAGGGCGTTGGGGTCGGTGACGACGTCGACGAGGGCCGGGCCCCGGTGCTTGAAGGCGTCCTTGAGGGCGCCTTCGAGCTGTTTGGGCTTCTCCACCCGCACCCCGTACGCCCCGCAGGCGCGGGCGACCGCGGCGAAGTCCGGGTTGTCGTTGGTCGTGCCGAACGACGGCAGGCCCGCGACGAGCATCTCCAGCTCGACCATGCCGAGGGAGGAGTTGTTGAAGACGACGACCTTCACCGGCAGATCGTGCTGGACCAGCGTCAGGAAGTCGCCCATCAGCATGGTGAATCCGCCGTCGCCCGACATCGAGACCACCTGCCGGTTCCGGTCGGTGAACTGGGCGCCGATCGCCTGCGGGAGCGCGTTGGCCATCGAACCGTGGCTGAACGACCCGATGACCCGGCGCCTGCCGTTGGGCGAGAGGTAACGGGCGGCCCACACGTTGCACATGCCGGTGTCGACGGTGAACACGGCGTCCTCGTCGGCCAGTTCGTCCAGCACCGCGGCGACGTACTCCGGGTGGATCGGGACGTGCTTGTCGACCTTGCGGGTGTACGCCTTGACCACGCCCTCCAGGGCGTCGGCGTGCTTCTTCAGCATCCGGTCGAGGAACCTGCGGTCGGTCTTGGTCCTCACCTGCGGGGTCAGACAGCGCAGCGTCTCCCGGACGTCGCCCCAGACCGCCAGGTCCAGCTGGGACCGGCGGCCCAGGTGCTCGGGGCGCACATCGACCTGGACGATCTTCACATCGGTCGGGAGGAAGGCGTTGTACGGGAAGTCCGTGCCGAGCAGGATCAGCAGATCGCACTCGTGGGTCGCCTCGTAGGCGGCGCCGTAGCCCAGCAGTCCGCTCATCCCCACGTCGTACGGGTTGTCGTACTGGATCCACTCCTTGCCGCGCAGCGCGTGCCCGACCGGTGCCTTCACCCGTTCGGCGAAGGCCATCACCTCCGCGTGGGCCCCGGCCGTGCCGCTGCCGCAGAACAGGGTCACCCGCTTCGCCGCGTCGACCATCCGGGCGAGCGCGTCGATCTCCGCGTCACCGGGCCGGACCGTCGGCCGCGAGGTGACCAGCGCGTGCTCGACCGACCGCTCGGGGGCCGGCTGGGCCGCGATGTCGCCCGGCATCGTGACGACGCTGACGCCGCCCTGGCCGACCGCGTGCTGGATGGCGGTCTGGAGCAGCCGCGGCATCTGCTGCGGATTGGAGATCATCTCGTTGTAGTGGCTGCACTCCTGGAAGAGCAGCTCCGGATGGGTCTCCTGGAAGTAGCCGAGCCCGATCTCGCTCGACGGGATGTGCGAGGCCAGGGCGAGCACCGGGGCCATGGAGCGGTGGGCGTCGTAGAGGCCGTTGATGAGGTGGAGGTTGCCGGGGCCGCACGATCCGGCGCAGGCCGCCAGTGACCCGGTGATCTGGGCCTCGGCACCGGCGGCGAACGCCGCGGTCTCCTCGTGCCGGACCTGGATCCAGTCGATGGACCGGTTGCGCCGGATGGCGTCGACGACCGGGTTGAGGCTGTCGCCGACGACCCCGTACATCCGCTTCACGCCCGCCCGGGCGAGGATGTCGACGAACTGCTCCGACACGTTCTGCTTGGCCATGGGTGCGTGCCCTTTCCCCACTGCGGCTTCGGGACTTCCGCTCCCATCAACCCATGGCACGCGCGGTTACGCCTCCCAGACGCCCGCCCCCGTACGGTCGTCGGAGTACCCCTGCACCCGGAGCCCGGTGTCGGTGAGGAAGGCCGCGAGGCCGGGCGGGGCCGGGGCCTCCCAGCGGGCGGCGAGCTCCTTCGCCAGGGCGGGTTCGCCGCGCAGCGGTGCGGCCAGCCCGGGGCTGCAGAGCAGCAGGACGTCGCCCGACCGGGCCACCGAGCCCCGGAACCGGAACGGCTCGGCGGGCGGCTCCGCGCCGGGCGCGCCCCCGGGCGGGGTCTCCCCGGACGGCGGGGTCCGCGGGTCGAGGTCCTGCCAGACACCGTCGCGCAGCCGGAGCAGTCCGCCCGCTCCGACGCCGAAGAAGACCCGGGTGCGGCAGTCGGGGTCGGCCGGCAGCAGCAGGCAGCGCAGGCTCGCGGTGTACCGCTCCGGTTCCTCCCCCAGCTCGGCGGCGCGGGCGCGCAGCCTTCCGTAGGTGCGGTCGGTGAGGCGGTTCAGCCCGGACTTGAGGTCCTGGCGGCGGCCGGCCCTTATGTCGTCGGAGAGCCGGGCGTGGCTGCGGGCGACGGCCGTGCCGATCCAGCGGCAGGCGTCGGCCGCCGCCCGGTGAGCGGCCCCGGTGGACCGGGCCCCGGTGGCGACGGCGACCAGGACCAGCGCCTCCTCGTCGTCGCCGAAGCGGGCGGTGAGCAGCGCGTCCCGGCGGGGCTCGCCCCGGGACCGGGCGGCGTCCCCGCGTACAGAGGCGGCGCGCAGGGTGTACGTGCCGTAGCGGGCGCCGTCGAGAGCGGTGTCGGGGACGAGCTCGTCCAGCTGCTCCGGACCGGTGGCGGGCAGCGCGGTGGGCTCGGCGTCGTAGCGGGACGGGCGGTCGCCCAACTGGCCGAACCCCCGGTGGGGCGGCGGTTCGGCGCGGGTCGGCGCCGCGGGTTCTGCCGGCCGGGGCGGCTCCGGTGGAGTGACGGCGTCCCGGTCCGGCGGGACGGGCCCGTCCGGGCCCACCGCGCCGGACGCCGAGTCGAAGCGGTCGTCGAGGGTGTCGGCCGTGTCGCCCGGGCCGGTGTCCCGGGCCTTCTCGTCGTACAGCCTGCGCCACCACGCGTCCTCGGCGGCGGGGCTCTCCCCCTGCTGGCTCATGCCCTTATTGTCGGCAGCCGGGGCACCGGGAAAACGGCGCATCCGCAAAGACGGCCGGGAACAGGGGTCCGCCGGACGTCCCCACCCCCCACGGGAAGGACGCCCGGCGGACCCGGTCGGGGTGTCGTCAGCGCACGGCGTACGCGTCGGTCACGGTCTGGACGACGGAGTTGCCGTTGGCGTCCGTCAGCTCGGTCCGCAGGGTGACGGGCTTGCCCGCCGCGCCCGCGTGGTCCACGGTCGCGGTCCACCGGCCGTCACGCTGCGCGGTGGTGGCCGCGGTCCAGGTCTCCCCGCCGTCGTAGGAGTACGAGACCTTGGCCGCGGTCAGCTTTCCGGGGGTGTAACCCGCGTGGCCGGAGACGCTCAGACCGATCGTCTGACCGTCCTTGGCCGGAAGGGTCTTGAGCCCGTCGGTGTCCAGGTCGTAGCCCGGGAAGAGCAGCGGGATGCCCTGGGAGTAGGCGTTCTCGTCGCGCTTCGAGCGGAACTTCCAGGTGGTCTCGGTGCTGGTGGACCGCTTCCACACGGCCGCCGGCTGGCCGAACCGGGTCGTCCTCAGGGTGAGTTCGTACGCGGCGTCCTCGGCCGGGACGGTGAACACCCCGGACGGCCAGCCGGTCTCGTCGATGAGCTCGCCGTTGCTGCGGAGGCTCATGCTGCCGATGTCGCCGAAGGAGCCCTGGAGACCGGCGTGCTCGCTGTCGCTCCAGAAGCCGGGGGCGACGCCGATCAGGTTGTCCTGGCGCTCGGCGGCGAGTGCCGGCTTCCCGGCGTCGTCGCGCGGGGCGGCCGGGACGGGGATGCCCCGGTACCAGTTCTCCGTGCGCGTCGATCCCGCCTTGTAGCTGCGCGACTGGTCGGTCATCGTCTCGCCCCAGGGGAAGCTGGAGGAGAGGTACCGGACCCAGCCGGTGTCGCCCGCCGAGTAGAACTCGGTACGCCTGGTGGGAGCGGCGACGACGTCGTTGGCGGCGGAGAACACCGCGCCGTACGGCCGGTTGATGAGCATGATGTCGATGTAGTCGGCGGCGACGCCCATCGCCTCGTAGTTCGCGTTCACCTTGCCGAGCTTGGCGTCCCGGACCGTGTAGGTGCGGTCCGAGGTGATCGGGCCGGTCTCGGGGAACGCGAGGTTGTAGACGTACGGGCTGACCGCGGTGGCCTTCCAGTCCAGCGTGACCGGGCCCTTGGCCAGGGCGGCCTTCAGCACGGCGGCCTCACCGGACTCGACGCCCAGGACGGGCACGCCCGGCTGGCCGAAACCGACGGACGGCTTCCAGGGGCCGGGGGCGGCGCGGTGGGCGAGGACGGCCTTGGCGCCCGCGGCCTTGGCGTCGCGCGCCTGATTGACCATCAGGTCGTCGTCGCCCGCGTCCACCAGGACGATCTTCCCTTCGGCGCCCGCGGCCTTCAGCTCGGCCGGGGTGCCGGTTCCGGCGTCGACAAGTCCGGCGCGCCCGGTGCCGTCGAGGTTGACGGAGCCGGTGCTCGCCACCGTCGGGTGCAGGGCGGCGCCGCCGACGACGGAGAGCTTCTCGATCTGCGGGACGTAGGCGCGCCAGAAGCTGGCGAACTCGAAGTCGCCGTCGCTCGCCCGGCCCTGGACGTCCGCCAGGTAGTTCCGTACGTCGGAGCCGGCGGTGAGGGAGCCCGCGTGCAGCCAGGCGCCGTCCCAGGTGCGGCCGAAGGCGAGCGTGGTGGAGTGGCTCTCGGTGGCGCGGTCGGCGGTCCTCACCTGGACGCGGTGGGCCTTGCGGGCGTCCAGGACGAGGGTGGTGTCCTTGGTCAGGTTCAGCTGCGGCCGGGCCAGGTAGGCGATCGACTCGTCGAGACGGCCGGTGGAGTCCGCCGGGTCCGGGGAGATGACGAAGCTGGACACGAAGTACGCGCCGGGGCGCAGCCGGTAGACCTGGTCGGCGGCGCCGTCGTTGAAGCGGCGCTCACCGCTGGCGGTGTCGGTGCCGATGACGTCCAGCGAGGAGGAGCCTCCGGCAGGCTTGCCCGCGCGGTCGACGAGCTTGACCCGCAGGGTGACGGTCTCGGCGCCCACGTACAGCGAGAACGGGGTGGAGACCTTGGCGCCGCCGGGGCCGGTGGCGAGGACGCGTCCCGTGACGTCGCCGTACTGGGCGGCCGTCAGCTTCGCGGTCGGGTCGATGGCCAGCGGGACCTTGACGGTGGCCCCGGCCGGGACGGTGACGCTCTTGGAGCCGAGCTTGGCGACGGCGGAGCGGACGGCGGAGCCGTCGTTGCCGGTGACGCCCTGGACCTTCAGCGACAGCTTGACCGGCTTGGTACCGGAGTTGGTGTACGGGACGTCGACGGTGGTGCGGTCGCTGCGGTCCTGCGGCCACGCGTAGGTGCCGCCCTGGAGGGCGGGGGCACCTACGACCGTGGTGTCGATGGCGGCCTTGACGTCGAGGCGTCCGCCACCGGTCTCGCGGACGTCGCCGGGGATGTCGCTCTTCGCGGACGAGACGAGCGCCGCCTTGATCTGCTGGGCGGTCCAGTCGGGGTGGCGCTGCTTCACGATGGCGGCGGCGCCCGCGACGTGCGGGGTGGCCATCGACGTGCCGGACATCGACCGGTACGCGTAGACGCCCCGGCCTCCGGCGGAGGCGGCCGAGATGGCGACGCCGGGGGCGGCGATCTCGGGCTTGAGGGTGTGCGTCTCGACGGCGGGGCCGCGGCTGGAGAACTGGGCGGTGGTGTCGTCGCGGTCGACGGCGCCGACGGTGAGCACGCCGGGGGCGCAGCCGGGCGAGGAGACGGTGTTCAGCGTCGGGCCGGCGTTGCCGGCGGCGACCACGAACAGGGTGTCCTCGCTCTGCGCCAGCTTCTCGGCGGCGAGGCTCATCGGGTCGGTGCAGTCGGTCGGTTCCGGGGAGCCGAGGCTCATCGAGACGACGTCGGCCTTCTGGTCGACGGCCCACTGCATGCCGGCGATGATCCAGGACTCGGCGCCGGAGCCGCTGTCGTTGAGGACCTTCCCGGCGAGCAGGTCGGCGCCGGGGGCGACGCCCTTCTTCCTGCCGCCGCTGGCCGCGCCGGAGCCGCCGACGGTGGAGATGGTGTGGGTGCCGTGGCCCTGCCGGTCGTCGGTGCTGTCGGAGTCGGTGAAGTTCTCCGAGGCGGTGACCCGGCCCTTGAGGTCGGGGTGTTCGGCGTCGACGCCGGTGTCGAGGACGGCGACCTTGGTGCCCTTGCCGTCGAATCCGGCGGCCCAGGCGAGGTCGGCGCCGACCTGCTTGGTCGACTTGTCGAGACTGGCCCGGACCTTGCGGTCGAGCCAGAGCTTCTTCAGCCCCGAGGAGGCGAGGCCGCGGGCGGCGGTGCCCGTTCCGGCCCCGGTGACGTCCGACCAGAAGTCGGCGGCCTTCGCCTTGTCGGCCTTGAGGGCGACCCCGTCGATGACGTCCAGGACCGGACCGCGCTTGGCGCCGCGCGGGGTGGCGGCCCGTGCGGTGCGGGCCTTGCCCTTGCCGTACACCGCGATCAGCGGCAGCGCCTTGGTGTGCGCGTCGTCGTAGCCCTGCCGGACGAGGCCGGTGACGTTGAAGAGTTCCTCGTCGACCGTGCCGTCGGCCAGCGCGGCGGTGGCCGACTCGGGGTAGACGTACAGGTCCTTGCCCGACTGCCGGGTCTGGAGCAGGGGTACGGTCCCGTCCTCGCGCGGCAGCGCGGTGACCGAGGAGGCCCCCGAACCGTCCGTGCGCACCAGGACCTTGTCGCCGGTGACCAGGGTCACGGTGACCGGTTCGGCCTTCTTCGCCTGCGCGGCGGAGCTGCCGGTCAGTGGTCTCTTGCCTGTCGCACCGTCCTGCGGCGCTGCCGCTGACGGGGCGATCGCGGTGACGGCCAGGACGGCGGCGGTGGCCGCTCCCAGCGCCGTGCGCGATATCGGACGCATCGCTCTCCCCAAGTAAATACGGAACCAACCAGCTCAAACCGCCGCCTAACGACGGTTGTTGGTACTGCGGTGGCGCCACATTGGCAGAGCGACGGACGTTAAAGGGATGATGTACACGGCGGGTTTACGCCGTGGCCGTTTTCCGCCACGACCGGGTGCCCGGCCACGGCGACACGGTGCGGAACAAGCTCGTCCGGGAGGGTCTGGGGATGCTGGGAGCCATAGGTCTCGACGAGATACAGGAGTCGGCGTACCGCGCGCTCGTGGCGGTGGGCGCCGCGGAGGTCTCCGATCTCGCACACCGGCTGGTGCTTCCCGAGCCGGACACCGAACGCGCTCTGCGCAGGCTGGAGCAGCACGGACTGGCCGCCCAGTCCTCCGCGCGGCCGGGCCGCTGGGTGGCCGCTCCGCCGGGGGTGGCGCTCGGCGCCCTGCTGACCCAGCAGCGCCACCAGCTGGAGCAGGCCGAGCTGGCGGTGGCGCTCCTCGCCGAGGAGTACCGGGCGGAGGCCGCCGGGCCCGCCGTCCACGACCTGGTCGAGGTGGTCACGGGCGGGAGCGCCGTCTCGCACCGCTTCCACCAGTTGCAGCTGGGTGCGACGAGCGAGGTCTGCGCCCTGGTCACCGGGAAACCGATCGCGGTCACCGGCATGGAGAACGAGGCCGAGGAGCAGGCCGCCACCCGCGGGGTCTCCTACCGGGTGGTGGTCGAGCGGGAACTGCTCTCGCTGCCGTACGGGATCATGGAGCTGTCGGCGGCGCTGAGCCGGAACGAGCAGTGCCGGGTGATCGACCGGGTGCCGACCAAGCTGGTCGTCGCCGACCGCACCCTCGCGATGGTGCCGCTGACCGGGCGCGGCGCCGAGCCCGCCGCCCTGGTGGTCCACTCCTCCGGGCTGCTGGAGTCGCTGATGGGGCTCTTCGAGGCGGTGTGGCGCGAGGCGATGCCGCTCCGGATGAGCGAGAGCGGCATCCCGGCGGAGGAGGACACCGGCCCGGACGCCACGGATCTGGAGATCCTGTCGCTGCTGCTGGCCGGGCTGACCGACGCGAGCGTGGCCAAGCAGCTGGAGCTGGGACTGCGGACGGTGCAGCGCCGGGTGAAGGGCCTGATGGAGCTGACGGGCGTCTCGACCCGGCTCCAGCTCGGCTGGCACGCCTACGAACGGGGCTGGGTGGCCCGTACCCCCAGGGAACGCTGACGGGCGGGACCGGCCGGACTCCGGCAGTCTGGTCAGATGGGTGTGTGGCAACTCGTCGCCGTCGGCCTGGTCATGTTCCTGGGCCTGCTCGGCGTGCTGGTTCCGGGGGTACCGGGACAGGCGATCGTCTGGGCCGCCGTGCTGTGGTGGGCGCTGACCGACACGTCGCCGCTCGCCTGGGGCGTGCTCATCGGCGCGACGGCGGTGCTGCTGCTGGACCAGGCGCTGAAGCCGCTGCTGCCGCCGCGCCGCCCGCGTGAGACGGGAGCGCCGCGCAGGACGCCGTTGCTGGGCGGCATCGCCGCGATCCTGGGCTTCTTCGTGGTGCCGGTGGTGGGCGCGGTCATCGGCTACGTGGGGGCCATCTACGGTGCGGAGCGGCTGCGGCTGGGCAGCCGGGGCGCGGGCTGGGCGTCGGTGCGCTCGGTGATGCGGGCCACCGGCTACTCGGTGCTGGTCGAGCTCTTCGCGTGCCTGCTGGTGGCGGGCGGCTGGCTGGGCGCGGTGATCTGGGGCTGAGCGTCACGGCGCAGCAGCTCCAGGTGGCGTGCCCCGTACGAGCGCCAGGGCCGCCAGCACTCCGCCCCGGGCCACCGCTCCGGGTCGACGTCCGGGTCGCCGAGCGCCCGCATCCGGACGAGGGCCGCCCTCGCCGGGCCGAACCCGGGCAGCCGCAGAAGCGCCCGTTCGGCCTCCTCCCGGTCGGCCCCGGCATCGAGCCGCACCTCCCCCTCGGCGAGGGCGGCGGCCAGCGCCCGCAGCTCCGGTGCCTCGGGGGCACCGGCCAGCGCGCCCGGCTCCGGGAACACATGCGTCAGCCCGCCGCAGGGCACGTCCAGGACCTTCCCGTACGCCTCCACCAGCCGCCCGGCCGCCGCCTCGCCCACCAGCGTCCGTACCGCGAACTCCTCCGGGTCCGCGGTGCCCGGCGAGCGCAGCCCGGGGCGGGCGGCCACCCCCGGGGCGAGCAGCGGATCGGCCGCCAGCCGCTCGTCGACGGCGTACGGGTCGGCGTCCAGGTCGAAGAGGCGCCGCAGCCGCTGGACGGCGGTCGTCAGGTCCCGCAGGTCCGTGAGGTGGATCCGGGCGTCCAGCCAGGGCCCGGCGGACCGCTCGTCGACGGCCACGATGCCCGAGCCGTACGGCAGCCGCAGGGTGCGCCGGTAGGTGCGGGCGCCGGGCTCCCCGGCCATCTCCTCGACCCGGTCCACCATCGCCCCGGCCAGCAGGTCGAAGACCTCCCGGGCCGCGTACGGCCCCCGGTGGGCGAGCCGCAGCGGGACCCCGGTGGTCCGCGCCTCCCGGACCGCCGCGCCCAGCCCCGTGGCGGCCTCGGCCCGCAGCGCGCTCGGGGTGCGGGCGTAGATCTGCCGGACCGTGTCGTTGAACTGGCGCACGCTGGCGAAGCCGGACGCGAAGGCGATCTCGGTCACCGGCAGCCCGGTCGTCTGGAGCAGGACCCGGGCGGTGTGGGCCCGCTGGGCGCGGGCGAGCGCCACCGGGCCCGCCCCCAGCTCCGCGTTGAGCTGCCGCTGCACCTGCCGCGCGCTGTAGCCGAGCCGCCGGGCCAGACCGGGCACGCCCTCCCGGTCGACCACCCCGTCGCCGATCATCCGCACCGCCCGGCCCACCACGTCGGCCCGGACGTTCCAGTCGGCCGAGCCGGGCACGGCGTCCGGGCGGCAGCGGCGGCAGGCCCGGAAGCCGTGCCCCTGCGCGGCGGCCGCGGTCGGGAAGAAGCGGACGTTCTTCCGTCGGGGCGTGACGGCGGGGCAGCTCGGCCGGCAGTAGATGCCGGTCGTCTCGACGGCGAAGAAGAAAGCGCCGTCGAACCGCGCGTCGCGGCTGCTCACCGCCTCGTACCTGGTCCGTTCGTCCATCACCCGATCCAGTGTGCGGCACCTCGCGGCACCGCACCGGCGGGTTTCGGACACGGACCCCGGCCGGCCGCCCCGGGGTCCGTGTCCGAAGGCGGGGCTACCGCAGCCGGCCGCGCTTCGCCTCCATGGCGGCCCGGCCCTCGGCACCCTGGCGCTTCCAGGTGCGCAGCATCTCCGAGCGCAGCCGTGCGTCGGTCTTGGCCGCGATGCGCCGGTTCTCCCGCATCAGCTTGCGGAAGCTGTCGAGGCGCCGCTCGTGCAGCGAACCGTCCGCGATCGCGGCGAGCACCGCGCAGCCGGGCTCGGTCTCATGGGCGCAGTCGTGGAACCGGCACTCCCCGGCCAGCTCCTCGATCTCGGAGAAGACCTGGCCGACCCCCGCCTCCGCGTCCCAGAGCCCGACCCCGCGCAGCCCGGGGGTGTCGATGAGCACCCCGCCGGAGGGCAGGAGGAGCAGGTTGCGGGTGGTGGTGGTGTGCCGCCCCTTGCCGTCGACGTCGCGCGCGGCCCGCACGTCCATCACGTCCTGGCCGAGCAACGTGTTGGCCAGCGTCGACTTGCCCGCCCCGGAAGCGCCGAGCAGCACGCTCGTACCGCCCGAGACGATGGCGGAGAAGACGTCGATGCCCTCCCCGGTGGCGGAGCTGACGGCCAGCACCTGCACCCCGGGCGCGACGCCCTCGATGTCCTGGACGAGGTACGACAGCGTCGCCGCGTCCGGCACCAGGTCGGACTTGGTCAGCACCACGATCGGCTCGGCGGCGCCGTCCCCGGCCGAGCCGTCGTCCCGCAGCAGCGCGTCACCGCTGGAGCTGGACATGGCGAGCGCCAGGAACCGCTCCACCCGCCCGAGGTCGAAGTCGACGGCGAGCGAGAGGCAGATGACGACGTGGTCCACATTGGTGGCCAGCACCTGGCCCTCGGAGCGCTGCGAGGACGTCGAGCGGACGAAGGCGGTACGCCGGGGCAGCAGCGTCCGCACGAACTGCGGGTCACCGTCGGAGTCGACGGCGACCCAGTCGCCCGTGCAGACGATCCGCATCGGGTCGCGCGGGACGACGAAGGCCGTGTCGGCGCGGAGCGTGCCGTGCGGGGTGACCACATCGCACTGGCCGCGGTCCACCCGCACCACCCGGCCGGGCAGCAGCCCCTGTGCGGCGTGCGGGGCGAAGGCGTCCGCCCACGCGTCGTCCCAGCCGTAGGGAGCCAACGGGTGAGCGGCGGACGGGTCCTGCGAGGAGAGAAGAGAAGAAGAGAACGAAGAGAACGGGAGAGACAAGGGAGACCCTTCAAAGGGTGGCCCCGGCAACGCGCACACGGGCGCGCAGAGTTACGGAGTAGGTCAGCCGGCGACCACAGGGGTGGGCATGATGCTCTTCGGATTGCGGGCAGCACCCGTCACAGCGACAGTCATCACGATCCTCACCTCCTGGTTCACGCACGGGACCGACGGCGGCGGTGGATCCCCGCCGTCCGGAACGTGGCAAACCATAGCCCGCGCCTCTCCACGGGCTCAACCGCTTTACCGCGCGGCCCGAAACGGAGCCGATCGACGCCACTTCCGCCGGGGGTATCCGCTTATCTCCCTCGATCAGGTGATAGGCGTACGCATCACCCTGTTCATGGCGGTTAGGGTGCCGGACATGACCACACCCCAGACCTCCACCGGCACCTTCTCCCCAGCCCAGTTGGGCACGATCACCCTGATCGGGTGGAGCGGCGAACACCCCGCCGACGGCGCCGATGTCGCCTTCCTGCTCGTCTACTCGCTGGGCGACGGATCGGACGGCCCGGCCGGGACGGAGGCCGCCGTCCGTGTGTCGCTGGAGCGCGCCGGACTGCCGGTGGGCGCCTCCCCGGTGTACGCCGCGGAGCAGCCGGGCCTTCCGGTGAAGCTGCTCGTCCAGGCCGGACAGGCGGTGCTGACGCTCCCCCACTTCACCGCGCAGTACCCCGCACCGCCGGAGTGGCTGGCCGCGGCCGGTGCCCGGGGCGAGGTGAACGTCATGTTCGCCACCCGCCCGTGGCCGCAGGGGGCGCCGGGCCGGCCGGTGAGCGAGGAGCAGCTGCGGGCCTTCGCGGCCGACCCCGAGGTCATCACGACCGCCGCGCACTGCGTGCTCCCGATCCGCAGCCTCGGCTGACCCGCCCGGTACGAGGATGCCCACCGCACCACGGGGTGCGGTGGGCATCCTCGTACCCGGAATCCCTGGGTCGACGGCCCCGGATCCGGCTGTTCCCTCCGTGTGCGACGGTGCGGGCGGCCGCGGGGAGAACCCTTGACCGCCCGCACCTGTGGCACGTCAGTTGTTGGCGACGCCGTTGCCCGAGAGCACCGGGATGTCGTCCACGAGGTGCGACAGCGGCTCGTCGCCCTTGGCCTGGGTGGAGTTCTCGGCGCACTGCTGGTTCTGCGGCGAGGACAGGACGTTGACGTCCTGGACCGCAACCGGCACCAGCAGGCCGACGAGCGAGCCGGCGTTCGCCTTCACCGGCAGGCCGACGCAGAGCTTGTTCAGGCTGCCCTGGATGAGCTGGGCCTGCGGGCTGCCGTCGCCGTGGGTCGCGGCGTTGCCGAACGCGTCGACGGCACCGTTGCCGGTGACCGACGTGGTGCCACCGTCGTTGCCGATCGCCATGGCCGCGGGGGCCGCGACGGCGGACAGGCCGACCAGGGACACGGCCACCGCTGCGCCGGTCATCATCTTCTTCATCACGCTTCACCTTTCGGAGCGTCCCGTTGTGGAACGTACTGATCAACCCGCTACGGATGAGTCGGTTCCGCAGCACCACCCAAAAGTGTTCGATCCGGCATGAGTTCGATCACCGGTTCTCAGTCGTCGACCGCCTCACCGGAGGCCCGGGCCGCGGGAATCCGGGCGCGGGGTCTGCCGGGGTCCGCCGGGGGCACCGGTACCGGACCGCCGTGGGCCGCCCGCCATTCGGCGAGCAGCCGGTCGTAGATGGGTGTGCCGTCCTGCGCGTGCCCCTGCCGACCGCGGGGGTGCTGACTGTCGTTCTGGTCCATGACCGGGCCCTACCCGGTGCGGCGGCCGGTGTCCGCCCGTACTACGGCAACCGGCCCAGTCCGCCCGCCCGTTCGTGGGCCTTCCCGCCCCGGACACACCGATGGGGCCGGCGCGCCCACCCGGCCGGGAGCGGCCGTGCGGGGATGCGCCGACCCCAGGGTGGGTCGGGTACTGCGGTACTGCGAACGGACAGGCGGGGAGCTGCCCGGACACACTCCCGGCCGGATCAGGACGTGACCGGCGAGGAGCGCGGGGCGGTACGGCCCTTAGTTGTTGGCGACGCCGTTGCCGGAGAGGACCGGGATGTCGTCCAGGATGTGCGACAGCGGCTCGTCGCCCTTGGCCTGGGTGGAGTTCTCGGTGCACTGCTGGTTCTGCGGCGAGGACAGGATGTTGAGGTCCTGGACCGAGATCGGGACCAGGCCGAGCACCGAGCCGATGTTGGCCTTGGCCGGGAGCGCGATGCAGGGCTTGTTGAGCGAGCCCTGGATGAGCGCGATCTGCGGGCTCATGTTGCCGTAGGTGGCGGAGTTGCCGTACGACTGCACGGCCTCGTTGCCGCTGAGCGAGGTGGTACCACCGTCGTTGCCGACGGCCATGGCCTGCGGGGCGATCGCGGCGGAGACGCCGACGAGCGAGGCAGCGACGGCTGCCGAGGCCATAATCTTCTTGATCATGAAATAGCCCTTCTGGAATTTCTCTGTTGCCCGCCTGTCCGGAGCGACCTGATCAACTCTCGGCAACGGGGATGGTTGTGCCGATTCACTCGAACGGTGCCGCCCTCTCCGGCCGTACGCCGGATGCGGGGCACCGGAGGAAGCCGAGGGGCGGGAGACCGGCGGGAACGCGGTCGAGGCCCTCGGGCTCAGCCGCCGATCGGCAGGCCGCCGAGGAGGGGGGCCGCGCTCTTGGCCGCACCGGTGGCCTGCTCGGCCAGCTTGGTGACGGTGCCGTTCTTCTTCACCGCGTCCGCGGTCCGGCCGACCGTGTCGACCACCGGGTTCACGGCCTGCGGGGCGCTCTCCACCACCTGGTTGATGCCCCCGTTGAGGCTGAGGTTGGGGGCCGTGGTGTTGGTGACGGCGAGGGCGGGAGCAGCCGTGCCGAGAGCAACCACGGAACCGGCAACGAATGCAGCAGTCTTCGCGTACTTCATTTCTCGGGTTCCTTTCTGCAGCGGCATCCGATTCGGTCGCGCACCGCGCCGCACGAGCCTTCCGTGGCCGTGCCTTCCGCCGCTTTCGCCCTGGGTAACGAGGCGGTCGCGGCCCGGCAACTGGACGCGGTCGGGTTTTCCGCGGGTCCATCCGTTCGAAGGGCCACTGCGGGGAGCGGGAAAGGGGGAAGGCCCCGTACCGCGTCGGAACGCGGTACGGGGCCTTCTTCGGCCGAGGACGTTCGACCGGTGCGACCAGGGGTCAGGCGTTGACGCAGGTGTTGCCGAAGGCGGGGTTCAGCACACCGATCACGTCGATGGTGTTCCCGCACAGGTTGATCGGAAGGTGGATCGGCACCTGGATGACGTTGCCCGAGATGACACCCGGGGAGGCGGCGGCGCCGCCCTCGGCACCGGCGTCGGCGAACGCGGGCGCGGCCGTGCCCATCGCCATCAGGGTTCCGGCGGCGATGGCGGCAACCTTGGTGTACTTCACTGTGTTCCCTTTCTTCGACGGAGTCCGAAACGGCCACGTCTTTCGTGCCGCACGAGCGCGGTACTCATCACTCGTACCTCCGCCGCTGTCATTCGTAACGATTTAGGACCGTAGGCGAAACTCGTAGAGCTGAAGATCCTCAGAAGATCGCCCGGATGACGCAATATCGATCACCCGATGAGTCCGGAAAGCATTCCGGCCGAAGCGCCTTATCGGTGCGCGACAGCAACAGGCCCGGACCGCGCGGAGGAGGAACCGGCGGCTCGGGCCTGTCGTTACGGCTGGATCAGGTGCGGATCAGCTGTTGCCGGCACCGTTGCCGGACAGGATCGGGATTCCGTCCAGGATGTGCGACAGGGGCTCGTCGCCCTTGGCCTGGGTGGAGTTCTCGGTGCACTGCTGGTTCTGCGGCGAGGACAGAACGTTGACGTCCTGGACCGCGATCGGGATCAGACCGATGAGCGAACCGGCGTTGACCTTGGCGGGCAGGCCGATGCAGGGCTTGTTCAGGCTGCCCTGGACGAGGCTGAACTGCGGGCTGCCGTCGCCCTGGGTCTCCTGGTTGCCGAAGACCTGCGAGGCTCCGTTGCCGGTGACCGAAGTCGTACCGCCGTCGTCGCCGATGGCCATGGCCTGCGTCGCGCCCAGACCGAGGATGGAGGCGGCAACGGCACCCGTCGCCAGAACCTTCTTGATCACGTTTAACCCTTCTCGTACCGGATGCCCCGTACCGGGGCTCCCTGCACAACTCGGGACCAGGAGTTTGGTTCTTTCGATTCACCCGAATGTCAGCATCGCGCGCACAACAGTACGAAAAACACTCCAGCCGTTCATCGCTACTCCATTCGCGTGATCACAAAATTTCCACGGCTCTGCGAGTTTCCTGAACAAATCCTCCTCGTTATCCATGTACACACTGTGTAGCTCGGGCGCGCGACCGGCAGAGGCAGGGCCCATTCCATGAAGAACAGGCCCTCATGGTTCCGCGTTTCCCGAAACCGCTGCTTTCCGAGTAGCGCACGGCACCGCCGAGCGTCCCCTCGGCGGCATCTGTACCGGTCTGATGAACGAACTGCGAGCTCCGGCTCGCAACGGAATGTCCTAGGAAGGGCAATCGATGCGCAAAGCCTTGAGTAAAAGCGTGCTCGTCACGGCGGCAGCGTCAGGACTGCTGGCCATGACCGGCGGGTACGCGTTCGCGGACGCCTCCGCCGACGGTGCGGCCGTCGGTTCGCCCGGCGTCGGCTCGGGCAACACCGTGCAGGTGCCGGTGCACGTGCCGGTGAACGTGTGTGGCAACACGGTCGACGTGGTCGGCCTCCTGAACCCCGCGTTCGGCAACAAGTGCGCGAACGTGGGCGGTCAGGGCGGCGGCGGGGGCCAGGGCGCGAGCGCGGAGGGTGCCGCGGTCGGCTCCCCCGGCGTGCTCTCCGGCAACGTGGTGCAGGTCCCGGTGGACGTACCGGTCAACGCCTGCGGCAACAGCGTGAACGTGGTCGGCGCGCTGAACCCGGCGGGCGGGAACCAGTGCGCCAACGTGTCCGGTGGTGGCGAACTCCCGCCGCCCGTGGTCCACCCGCCGCACCACCCGCCGGTGGAGCCTCCGCACCACCCGCCGGTCAAGCCCCCGCACCACCACACGCCGCCGAAGCCGCACAAGCCCGACTGCCCGCCGGAGCACCACAAGCCGCCGGTCCACCACGAGCCGCCGACCCCCGAGCACCCCAAGCCGCCGAAGCCGCACAAGCCCGACTGCCCGCCGGAGCACCAGAAGCCGCCGGTCCACCATGAGCCCCAGACCCCCGAGCACCCCAAGCCGCCCGAGCTGGCGCACACCGGTGCCGACGGCAGCCTGGGCATCGCCGGTGGCGCCGCCGCCGCGATGGTCCTCGGCGGAGGGCTGATGGTCCGCCGCGCCCGTACCGCGAAGGACTGACCGAACGGGTCGGCCGACGGCCGACCGGCATGACGGACGGCGGTCCGTCGCCGCAGCCGGGGCTGCGGCGACGGACCGCCGTTCCGCTTTCCGCTCAGCTCCGGGAGAGCCCCGCGCGGTCCAGGCAGGCCGCGATCCCGGCGGTCTCGGCGGCGTCCAGATCGCGCATCGGCGCGCTCATCCGGTTCGTGGTGATGATCCCGCGCAGCATCAGCGCGGTCTTGAAGGCGCCGAGCCCGGCGGCGGTGGCGGACGCCGTGCCGGGGCGGGCGGCGCGGACGATGTCGAAGAGCGCGACCAGACGGTCCTGTTCGGCGCGGGCCGCCGCCCAGTCGCCGCGTACCGCCGCCTCGTGGAGGCGTACGTAACCGTGCGGGTCGACGTTGCCGAGCCCGGGGACGGAGCCGTCCGCACCGCCCAGCATCATCGCGTCGACGACCAGTTCGTGCCCGGTGAGCACGGAGAACTCCCGGAGCCCGCGCGCGGCGATGGCCAGACGGCGGAACGAGCCGTCGTCGCCGCTGGAGTCCTTCACCCCGGCGATCACGCCCTCCTCGGCGAGCGGCAGCAGCAGTTCGGGGGTGAGCTTGCTGTGGACGCAGACCGGGACGTCGTAGGCCAGGACCGGCAGGTCGAGGGCGGCGGCGACGGCGCGGAAGTGCCGGTCGATCTCGGTGTCGTCGGTCCGGGTGTAGAAGGGAGCGGTGACGACGACGGCGTCGGCGCCGAGGTCGCGGGCGGCGCGGGCCCGTTCGATGGCGCGGTCGGTGGTGGTCTCGATGGCGCCGACGAGCACCGGCACCTGGCCGGCGGCGGCGGACGTGATGATCCTGATGACCTCGTCCTGCCGGGCGGGCGTGAGGTAGGCGGTCTCGCCCGAGCTGCCGAGGGCGAAGAGGCCGCTGACGCCGCCGTCGAGGAGGTGGGCCACGACCCGCTCCAGGGAGGGGCGGTCGATCTCCCCGTCCGCGGTGAGCGGGGTGACGACGGGCGGGATCACGCCGGTGTAGCGAGGGGTGCGGGCGGTCATGCGGTGCTCCTTGCGGATGGTACGGAGGGGGTGGAGGGGTGGACGCAGTGCCAGCGGTGGCCGGCCGGGCCGGTGGCCGGGGCCGGGAACTCCGTGGCGCAGGCGTCGTCGGCCTTCCAGCAGCGGGTGCGGAACGGGCAGCCGGTGGGCGGGTTGGTGGCCGAGGGCACTGGGCCGGTGAGCACGATGCGTTCGGTGGTCTCCAGCAGGCTCGGGGTGGCCGAGAGCAACGCCTCGGTGTACGGGTGCCGGGGCGCGCCGGCCACCTCGGCGGCCGGGCCCTCCTCGACGATCCGGCCGAGGTAGAGGACGGCGAGGCGGTCGGCGAGGTAGCGCACCGTCTGGATGTCGTGCGAGATGAACACCATGCCGAGGCCGAGGCGTGCACGGAGGTCGACAAGGAGGTTGAGGACCTGGGCGCGGACGGAGACGTCGAGGGCGGAGGTGGGTTCGTCGGCGACGATCAGCTCCGGTTCCAGGGCCAGGGCGCGGGCGATGGCGACGCGCTGGCGCTGACCACCGGAGAGCTGTCCCGGCAGGGCGGCGAGGGTGTGGCCGGGCAGCCCGACCAGGTCGAGGAGTTCCTCGACGCGGGTTTCGCGTTCCCCTGCGGTGCCGCGCCGGTGCACGTCGAGCGGGTCGCGGAGGATCTGACGTACGGTCAGGCGCGGGTTGAGCGCGGTGGACGGGTCCTGGAAGACGACGCCGACGGCGGAGCCGAAGTCCTGGCGCCGCCTGGCCGCGGGCATCTCCCAGAGGTCGTCGCCGTGGAAGGAGACCCGGCCCTCGGTGGGTTTCTGGAGCCCGGTCAGCACGCGGGCCAGGGTGGATTTCCCGCAGCCGGACTCGCCGACCAGGCCGACGATCTCGCCGCGCTCGACCTCCAGGGTGGCGTCGGTGAGGGCGTGCACCGCGTCCCGGCGGAAGAGTCCGCCGCTGCGTGCCTTGTGGCGTACGTGGACGCCGTCGAGCCGGATCACCGGTGGCTCCCTTCCAGTCGTGCGGCCCGCGCGGGGTGGTGGCAGGCGAAGCCGTGGTCCTGCGCGTCGGTGTGGGCGGTGAGCTCGGGCGGGGTGGTGCGGCAGCGTTCGGTGGCGGCCGCGCAGCGCGAGGCGAAGCGGCAGCCGGTGCCGAAGCCCTGGGGCGCGGGGACGATGCCCCGGATCTGGTGGAGCCGGTCGGCGCCGGCCTCCAGGGAGACGACCGAGCCGAGCAGTCCGCGGGTGTAGTGGTGGGTGGGGCCGGTGAGGACGGAGCGGGTGGCGCCGATCTCGGCGAGCCGGCCCGCGTACATCACCGCGATCCGGTGCGAGAGGTCGCCGACGAGGGCGAGATCGTGCGAGACCAGGACCATCGCGAAGCCGAGTTCGTCGCGGAGCTCGACCAGGAGTTCGACGACCTGGGCCTGGACGGTGACGTCGAGGGCGGTGGTGGGTTCGTCGGCGATGAGCAGGCGCGGGTCGCGGGAGAGCGCCATGGCGATGAGGACGCGCTGGCGCTGGCCCCCGGAGAGCTCGTGCGGGTAGCTGCGCAGGGTGCGTTCCGGGGCGAGGCCGACGAGTTCGAGGAGTTCGGCGGGGGTCTTCGTACCGCCGCGCGAGGTGAGCTGCTTGAGCTGGGTGCCGACGAGTACGGAGGGGTTGAGGGAGGAGAGGGCGTCCTGGTAGACCATCGCGATCTCCGGGCCCATCAGGGCGCGGCGTTCCTTGGGCCGCAGGTCCAGCAGGTTGCGGCCGCGGTAGAGGATCTCGCCGCCGACCTCGGCGTTGCGGGCGAGCAGGCCCATGACGGCGAGGCTGGTGATGGACTTGCCGCAGCCGGACTCGCCGACCAGGCCGAGGGTCTCGCCCTCGTGGACGCTGAAGTTCAGCGAGTCGACGACGGGGACGGGGCCGTAGCGGTCGGGGAAGCGGATCGACAGGTCGCGTACGACGAGCAGTTCGGCGGCGTCGTCCGGGACGGGGGCGACGGCCGGTGCGCTCGCCCCGATCCGGTCGGCGAGCCGGGCGAGGGCGGCGTCGACGTCCACGGTGGCGGCGGCCTCGACCGGGTCGGGGGCGGGGTCGCCCGCGGGGGCGGCGGGTGCCTTGGTCCTCCCGGGTGCGGCGGAGGCGTCGGTGAGGCCCTCGGAGAGGACGTTGAGGGCGAGGACGGTGACCAGCAGGGCGAGGCCGGGGAAGAAGGTGGCCCACCAGCCGCCGGCGAGGAGGATCTGCCGGCCGTAGGCGAGGACGCTGCCCCAGCTGGGGTCGGGGTCCTGCACGCCCGCGCCGATGAAGGAGAGGCTGGCCTCGAAGATGATCGCCTCGGCGACCATGACGGTGGCGAACACCATGACCGGGGCCATGCAGTTGACGGCGACGTGGCGGAGCACGATGTGGCCGCGCCGGGCGCCGATGACCTTCTCGGCGGCGACGTAGTCCTCGCCGTACTGGGAGAGCACGTTGGCGCGGACCACGCGGGCCAGTGACGGGGTGTAGACGAAGGCGATGGTGGCGATGATCACCGGGACGCTGGTGCCGAAGACGGCGACGAGCACGGCGGCCAGGGCGATCGGCGGGAACGACATCACGATGTCGAGGGTGCGCATCACGGTCTCGTCGCCGAGCCGGCGCGAGGTGGCGGCGAGCGAGCCGAGCAGCGAGCCGGCGACCAGGGCGAGTGCGGTGGCGCCGAGGCCGATGACCAGCGAGTAGCGCGCGCCGTGCACGACCCGGGCGAAGACGTCGCGGCCGGCCCGGTCGGTGCCGAACCAGTGCTCGGCGCCCGGGGCCTGGACGGGGGTGCCGGTGGTGAGCGGGTCCTGGGTGAGCAGCGGGGCGAACACGGCGCCGAGGACGACGACGATCAGGACGCCGAGGGCGATGCGGGAGGTGACCGGGAGGGCGCGGAACGCGATGCCGGGTCGGGAGAGCTTGGTGGCCAGACGGCCGGTGGCGAACATGTCACACCGTCCTGATGCGCGGGTTGACCAGCAGGTAGAGCAGGTCGACGATGACGTTGACCACCAGGAAGGCGATGGCGATGGTCAGTACGGTGCCCTGGACCAGCGCGACGTCGCCGCCGGTGACACCTTCGAGGATGAGTTTGCCCATGCCGGGCAGGTCGAAGATCGCTTCGATGACGACCGCGCCGCTGAGCATGTAGCCGACCTTGATGCCGAGCACGGTCAGCGGGGTGACGAGCGCGTTGCGCAGGACCGAGCGGATGACCAGCAGCGGCGGGAGTCCGTTGCCGCGGGCGGTGCGTACGTAGTCGCGGTCGAGTTCGGCGACCATCGAGGTGCGGACGAGCCGGGCGAGCGAGGCGGAGACCGGGAGCGCGAGCGAGATCGCGGGGAGGGTCATGGTGGTGAGCCAGCCGCTGAAGGAGTCGGCGGGGTTGGTGTAGCCGCCGGTCGGGAAGATCCGGCTGTTGAGCGCGAACTGCTGGATGAGCAGGACGCCGAGCCAGAAGGACGGGATGGCGACCCCGGCCATGGAGAGGACCCGGAACAGCTGGTCGGGCCAGCGGTCCCGGTACATGGCGCCGATCACGCCGAGGACCACGGCGAGCACGACCGCGAGGAGCAGGCCGAGCAGGGTGAGCTGGAGGGTGAGCGGGAAGGCGGCGGTGATCCGGTCGATCACGGGCTGGCTGGGCGGGACGGTGGTCCCGAGGTCGAGGTGGACGAGCTGTCCGAGGAAGTGGAAGTACCGGACCGGCAGCGGGTCGTTGAGACCGTTGGCCTCGGCGAAGGCCGCTCGGGCCTCGGGGGTGGCGCTCTCCCCGAGCGCGTTGAAGGCCGGGTCGGCCGGCGAGAACTGGAGCACCACGAAGACGAGCAGCGCGATGCCGAGGATCATCACCGGCATCATCGCGACGCGGCGCAGCGCGAGCCGGAGAAAAGCAACCATCGTCGGGTTCCTTGCGGGTTGGGCGGGGGCCGGCGGCCCGGGGCACCTGGGGGCGTCTGGCTGAATGAGTGCGGAAGGAGGAGCGGGGTCCGGTGCGTGCGATCGATCGCACGGCGGAGGACCGTCCCGTACCGGCGTACGGGACGACTCCCCCGACGCCGCGGGCAGGTGTCGGACACCCCCGAGGGGTCCGGTGCCCCGGGCCGGGCGTTCGGGCCGGGGCCGGGTCAGGCGCGGGCGACGTCCAGGAAGGAGAGGCCCGTGGTGGGCAGCGGCTCGAAGCCGGGCAGCGCCTTCTCGTTCCAGGCGGTGGGCAGCTTGCGGTGGAGGACCGGGTAGAGCGCGGCCTCGTCGGCGACCAGGTCGGTCACCTCGCCCCACAGCCGCTTGCGCTCGGTCTCGTCAGCGGCGCGGGCGGCCTGGTCGAGGGTCCGCCTGACCTTCTTGTACGCGGCGGAGCCACCCCAGCCGTAGCGCTTCTCGGGCCAGAAGCCGTAGTAGAACCAGCGCAGCAGGAGGTCCGCGTCGTTGCCGAAGACGGACGGGTCGCCGGGGGCGGCGAGGACCTCGAAGTCCCCCTTGTCGACCTTGGCGTACTGGGCCGGGGACTGGGCGATGTCGAGGGTGACCTTGACGCCCGCCGCCTCCCAGCTCTCCTTGAGCAGCGGGGCGATGTCCTTGACCCAGCCGGTGTCGGTGGTGAGGACGGTGAAGGAGAGGTTCTTGACGCCCGCGTCGGCGAGCAGCTGCTTCGCCTTTTCCACGTCGTGGGTGTAGACGGTGGCGGCCTTGTGGTAGTCGGGGTGGGTGGCGGGGACGTAGCCGGTGGCGGCGGCCGCGTTGCCCACCATCGCGGTGGAGATGATCTTCTCGGTGTCCAGGGCGTAGTGCAGCGCCTGGCGCACCCGCTTGTCCGCGAAGCGCTTGTCCGCGGTGTTGAACATCAGGAAGAGCATGCCGAAGGACTGCACGGACTCGGTCTTCGCGGTGGCCCCGAGGCGCTTGACGTCGATGTACGGGACGTCCTCGATGGCCTGGACGCGGCCCGATTCCATGGCGCTGACACGGGCCGACTGGTCCGACATCAGCCGCCAGACCATCTTCTTGGCCTTGGCGGGGTGCGGCCCGTTGTACTTGTCGTACGCCTCGAAGACGATCTTGTCCTCGCGGGTCGCCTCGACGAACCGGTACGGCCCGGAGCCGACCGGCTTGGCGTCGAACGCCTTGGGGTCGGGCTCGACGATCTTCTTCGGGACGATCCGGACGACGGCGATCCGGGACGGGAAGAGCGCGAAGGGGTACTTCAGCTTGAACTCGACGGTGCCCGCGTCGACGGCCTTCACCGTGTCGACGAAGGGCACGAACTGGGCCATCAGGGAGGCGTTCTTCGGGTCCAGGACGCGTTCGAAGCTGAAGACCACGTCCTCGGCGGTGACCGGCGATCCGCCGTGGAAGGTCGCCCCCTCGCGGAGGGTGGCCCGGTAGGTGGTGGCGTTGATCTTCTTCGGTGCCTCGGTGGCGAGCGCGGGGCGGGCCACGAGTGTTGCCGGATCGAGATCCACCAAGCCCTCGAATATGTGCATATTGGCGGCGTAGGGAGTCGCGCCCGAGGTGATCATCGGGTCGAATCCGGTCGACAGGGGGTAGGAGAGGCCGGCCTCGATCAGCTCGCCGGCGCCACCCCCGCCCGTCGCGCCGTCAGCGGTCGAGGACGGTCCGCCGCAGGCGGAGAGAGTGGCCGTGATGGCGGCTGCCGCGCCGACGGCGCCGGTGAATCGCAGGAAGGTACGGCGCTCGACACCGGCTGTTATCAGCTCGGGCACGGGTCCTCCAGGGACATCGAAGGCGGAACGGAAGGAAAGGCGGAAAACGACTGGTCAACGCATCGTGGCACCCAGGAACACGGGGGCCGACGAGCCCTGCGCATCAGACGTCAGATGTCTGATGCCTTGATAACGTGGGAACGTAGCTGGGCAATCGAGAGGGGTCAAGAGGGTGGGGAGTTCACATATGTCCGGTGCGAAGCCCGGCCGACAGCTGCTCAGGCAGGAGGTCGTCGAGGGCATCAAGCGCTACATCCTGGAGGAACGGCTCCGCCCCGGGGACCCGCTGCCCGCCGAGCCGGCCCTCTGCGAGGCACTGGGCGCGAGCCGCTCCAGCGTCCGCGAGGCGGTGAAGATCCTCGCCGCGCTGGACATCGTGGAGGTGCGCCACGGGCACGGCACGTACGTCGGACGGCTGAGCCTCTCGGCCCTGGTGGAGAGCCTGACCTTCCGCGGGCTGCTCTCCCCCGACGACGACTTCCAGGTGATGGCCGACCTGGTCGACGTACGCGAGCTCTTCGAACGCGGGATGGCCGACCGGATCGTCTCACTGCTCAGTACGGAGCAGCTGGACCGGCTGGACGGCCTGGTCTCCACGATGCGCGAGACCGGCGTCCAGGACGGGCACGGCTTCGTCGAGGCCGACCGGGCCTTCCACGCGCTCCTGGTCGCCCCGCTCGGCAACGAACTGATCGGCCAGCTCTCGATGGCCTTCTGGGACGTGTACTCGATCGTCGCGCCGCATCTCGACGGGTTCACGCACGCCGACGAGATGGAGACCATCGCGGCCCACCAGAACATCGTGGACGCCGCGCGGGCCGGGGACATCACCGGCTTCCTGAAGGCGCTGGGCGAGCACTACGCCCCGGTCAGGCGCCGGATCTCCGAGGCGCGCGCCCGGAACTGACCGGGCCCCGAGGAGGGACCGGCCCCGCCCGACGGGGAACCGGACGGGCGGGGAACGGTGCGGGCGGGGCCCTTGACGGTCGCCGCGAACGCTGCCTAGGGTCCGTGTGCCACCAGGACATCTGACGTCTTCTGTCTAGCCTTCCGGCGTTCGCGCGTCCTGCGCCCCGGCGTTCACCTCCCGGCCCACCCCAGAAGGGCACCCCCATGCCGTTGACGGACCTCTCGCTCGCGGAATGCCTCGACCACCGGCCCGAACTGCCCGTTCCAGACGGCTTCGACGCCTTCTGGTCGGACACCCTGGGCGAGGCGTCCGCCGCCGCCGCGGCGGCTCCCCCGCCCGTGTTCACGCCCGTCGACACGGGGCTCAGCCAGATCCGTACGTACGACGTGACCCTGCCCGGATTCGCCGGGCGGCCGGTGCGCGGCTGGCTGCATCTGCCGGCCGGGGCGACCGGGCGGCTCGGCTGTGTCGTCGAGTTCCTCGGGTACGGACGGGGGCGGGGGCTGGCGCACGAGAGCCTGGTCTGGGCCGCCGCCGGGTACGCGCACCTGATCATGGACACCCGCGGCCAGGGCTGGTCGGCCGCGGGCGGCTCCACCGCCGACACGGACGCGGGCGCCGCCGGCACCGTGCCCGGCTTCCTCACCCGGGGCGTGGAGAGCCCGGAGACGTACTACTACCGGCGGGTGTTCACGGACGCGGTGCGCTGCGTCGAGACGGCGCGCGCGCATCCCTCGGTCGACCCGGACCGGATCGTGGTGACCGGG
Source organism: Streptomyces sp. NPDC015144 (assembly GCF_043079735.1). Classification (NCBI taxonomy): domain Bacteria; kingdom Bacillati; phylum Actinomycetota; class Actinomycetes; order Kitasatosporales; family Streptomycetaceae; genus Streptomyces; species Streptomyces sp. NPDC015144. Next base: position 218,169 of record NZ_JBIBUU010000012.1, read on the forward strand.
GTCAGCCAGGGCGGCGGGATCGCCCTGGCGGTGGCGGGGCTGGTGCCGGGGCTGGCCGGGGTGATGCCGGACGTGCCGTTCCTCTGCGACATCCGGCGTGGTGCGGAGATCACCGGCCGCCCGCCGTACACCGAGATCGCCGAGTACCTGCGGCTCCACCGCGACCGGGCCGGGGCGGTCTTCGCCACCCTGGCGTACTTCGACGCCGCCCTGCACGCCACCCGCGCCACCGCCCCCGCGCTGTTCTCCATCGCGATGATGGACGACATCTGCCCGCCCTCCACCTGCTTCGCCGCGTACCACAACTACGCGGGTGCCAAGGACGTACGCGTCTACGCGTTCAACGGGCACGAGGGCGGGGCCGCGTACCAGCAGCGGGAGCAACTCGCGTGGGTGCGTGACCTGTTCACCGCCCCGGCGCCGGGGCGGTCCGACCGCTCCTGACCCCGGCCGCGCCGCCGCGCCCTGCCTTCCCCCTTCCCAGAAGCACCATCCCCTTCCGAGAAGAGAGACCGTCCATGCAGCGAAAAGCCTCCGTCGCCCTGCTCGGTGCCGCCGCGCTCCTGGCCGTCACGGCCACCGGCACCTCGTACGCCGCCTCCCCCGCCCCCGGTGAACTGACCTCCCAGGACCTGACGGTCGACGGCGTGGGCTCGCCGCACTACCGCATCCCGGCCCTCACCACCTCGGTGAAGGGCACCGTGATCGCGGCCTACGACGCCCGCCCCACCCTCGGCGACCTGCCGGGCAACATCTCGATCGTGGTCCGCCGCAGCACCGACAACGGGGTGACCTGGCAGCCCCAGCAGGTGGTCCGCCGGGACGCCGCGCCCAAGGGCTACGGCGATCCGAGCCTGCTGGTGGACCGCACCACCGGCCGGATCTTCCTGTTCTACGCGGCCTCGGTGAACCAGGGCTTCTTCGGCTCGGCCACCGGCAACGACGAGTCCGACCCGAACGTCCTCCAGGCCGACTACAGCTACTCCGACGACGACGGCGCGACCTGGACCCACCGCCGGATCACCCGGCAGATCAAGGACCCCGCCTGGGCGGGCATGTTCGCGGCCTCCGGCGAGGGCATCCAGCTGCGGCACGGCGCGTACAAGGGGCGGCTGATCCAGCAGTACGCCGTCCGCGTCAACGGCGCCAACTACGCGGCGAGCGCCTACAGCGACGACCACGGCGAGACATGGCGGATGGGCACCCCGGTCGGCCCCGGCGGCGACGAGAACAAGACGGTCGAGCTGTCCGACGGCCGGATCATGCTCAACAACCGCTCCAAGCCGTACCGGACCGTGGCGTACTCCTCCGACGGCGGGGTCACCTACACCCCGTTCGTCCAGGACACCCGCCTGACCGACCCGGCCAACAACGCCTCGGTGATGCGGTACAACCCCGATGCCGCACCGTCCGACCCGCAGTCCTCGTGGCTGCTGTTCAGCAACACCGAGGACGCCTCCGCGCGACGCAACCTCACGGTGAAGATGTCCTGCGACAACGGCCGGACCTGGCCGATCCGCAAGGTCGTCGACCCTGGTTCCGCCGCCTACTCGACACTGACCCGGCTGCCCGGCGGACGGCTCGGGCTGCTCTACGAGCGGGCCGACTACACGCACCTCACCTACTCCTCCTTCGACCTGAAGTGGCTCGGCGGCACCTGCGCCGACATCACGGTCACCCCGCCCGCCACCCTGAAGGCCGGTACCACCGCCGAGGTGACGGTCCGGGTGGTCAACCGGATGGACGTGCGCCGCGCCGCCGGCACCGTCGACCTGACCGTGCCGGCGGGCTGGACGGCCCAGCAGCGCGCCGTCCCGGCGCTCGACCCCGGCCAGGGCGCCAACATCAAGGTGCCGGTCACCGTCGCGGCCGGGGCCTCGGGAAGCGCCGCGCTCACCGCGACGTACCGGACGATGGGGCTCCAGGCGTCCGGCGGCGGGACGGTGACCGTCACTCCGTGACCACGCTCCGGCCCCCGTCCGCCCCGGCGGTGCGACGATGAACCGGACGGAGCGTCGAAGACCTCGGGACGGACGGTGGACCGGTGACGGTGACGGGTTTACGCATCGGTGTGGTCGGCGGCAGCATCGCCGGCTGCGCCATGGCGATCGCGGCGGTACGGGCCGGGGCGGAGGTCACCGTCCACGAACGCAGCGACGGCGCCCTCCAGGAGCGGGGCTTCGGCATCGCCATGCCGCCCCCGCTCCACCATGAGCTGGTGGCCAACGGCTATCTGGGCGCGGACATGGAGACGGTGCCGGTCGAATCCCGGGTCTGGCTCACCCGGGCCCCGGGCGGGCGGTCGACGCGCGAGCTGGCACGCCAGACGGCCCCGGTGGCCGCGTGCAACTGGGGTCTGCTGTGGCGGGCGTTGCACGAGCGGGTCCGGGCGGGGGTGTACCGGCGGGGGCTGCCGGTGGAGTCGGTGGCGCGGACGGCCTCGGGGCGCGGTCTGATCCGTACCGGGGACGGGGAGCGGGAGTACGACATCGTGGTGGGGGCGGACGGGTTCCGCTCCGTCACCCGGGAGCGGATGGCCCCGGACGTCCGGCCGGTGCCCGCCGGCTATCTGGCCTGGCGGGGCACGGTCCCGCTGGACGTGCTCGGCGACCTCACGGGTCCGCTGGGGCTGCTGCGGAACGCGTGGGTGACGCTGGGGTTCCCCGGCGGGCACGCCGTCTTCTACGCGATCCCGGGCCCGGTGCCGGGGTCGCGGCTGCTGGCGCACGTCGTCTACGGAACCGCCCCGCAGGGGGCCGATCCGGAGGCGTACGTGGGAGAGCTGGCTGTCGAGCACTTCCCGGCGGAGTGGGCCGAGGTCGTGGTGCGGGCCGCGCCCGGCGCCCGGGCCCACCACCCGGTCGCCGACCTCATGGCACCCCGGGTCGCCGAGCCGCCGTTCCTGCTGGCGGGCGACGCGGCGGGCGTGACCCGGCCGCACACCGCCAGCGGTGCGGTCAAGGCCCTGCAGGACGCGCTCTGCCTGGAACGCGCCCTGCGGGACACCTCCTCGGTGGCCGACGCGCTGGGCCGGTACGCCGACGAGCGCACCGCCGAGGGGACCCGGCTGGTGGAGCTGGGGCGGCGGCTGGGGCGCGATCTGGTGGAGCACACCCCCGACTGGGCCACGATGGGGCCGGCCGAGGTGGAGGCGTGGAGCCGGGCCGCGCTCGGCGGCGACCGCAGCTATCTCTACGGCAGCGTCCACCGGCCCTGATACCTGATCCACCGGACACGCCCCGGGGCGCTCAGACCCCCGCGGCGGTCAGCGCGGCCATGTCCACGACCCGGTCGGCGGCCTCCGCCACGGCCGGGTCATGGGTGGCCACGACCGTGACGCAGTCGTCCTGGTGGGTCCGTTCGGCCAGCAGTCCGGCCAGATCGCCGGCCTGGGAGCGGTCGACGGCCGCCGTCGGCTCGTCGATCAGCAGCAGCTTCGGGGAGAGGAAGAGCGCGCGGGCCAGGGCGACGCGCTGGCGCTCGCCACCGGAGAGCTGTTCGGGGCGGTGGCGCAGCCGGTGGCCGAGCCCGACCCGGGTGAGGGCCTCCTCGGCGCGGGAGCGCTGGGCGCGGGGGCGGCCGCCGCCGATGTACACGGCGGCGAGGAGCTGGTCGGTGGCGGTCAGCCCGGAGAGCAGGTTGCCGCTCTGGAACATGTAGCCGATCCGCTCCCGGCGCGCCGCGGCCCGGCGGGCGTCGGAGAGCGCGGCGAGGTCGTCGCCGTCCAGCAGGACCTGCCCTGCGGTGGGCCGCAGCAGGGCGCCCGCGACGGCGAGCAGGGTGGACTTGCCGGAGCCGGAGGGCCCGACGAGCGCCGTCATCCGGCCCGCCTCGAAGGTGACGTCGAGGCCGTCGAGGACGGTGGTACGGGCGTCGGCGCCGCCGAAGGCGACGGTGACGCCGGACAGTTCGAGGCTCATCGGTTGGCTCCCAGCATGGTCAGCGGGTCGGCGTGGGTGACCCGGCGCAGGGTCAGGGCGGTGCCCGCGAGGCCGACGGCCGCGACGGTGCACATGGTGGCGACGAGGGTGCCGGCGGGCAGGCTGAAGGGCACCTGCTCACCGACCAGCAGTCCGACGGCTCCGGCGAGCACGGCGCCCGCCACGGTGCCGAGGACGACGACCAGCGCGGCCTGGATCACCGTGTGGGCCAGCAGCCGGCGGCGGGAGGCGCCCATGGCGCGCAGCAGGGCGAGCTCGGGCTGGCGCTGGACCGTCCACACCGCGAAGAAGGCACCGACGACGAGCGGGGCGATCAGGTAGAGGAAGACCTGGATCGAGGTCATGGTGACGCGCTCGCCGGTGTAGCCGGGGGCCGCCTCGTACGCCTTCTCCTTGGTGAGGGTGGTGGTGGAGTGGCGCTTGTCGAGGGCGGTGACCGTGGTGTCGGCGGGTGCGGTGCGCAGGGCGAGGGCGCTGAACTGGTCGGGGATCGCGGTGGCCGCTGCGGCGGGGGCGCCGGGGGTGCTGAAGCGGATGCGCTGCCAGGTCTTCAGCGGTACGTAGGCGACGGGTACGTGGCCGTAGCTGGAGCGTTCGGTGAGTCCGACGACGCGCAGTTCGATGCCGAGCCGGTCGATGACCAGGGTGTCGCCGACGCGTACGCCCTCGTCGGCGAGTTTGGCGGACATCACGATGCTGTCCTGCGGGGCGTTCGCGAGGCCGTGCCCCTCGGTGACGGAGGGGGCGAGGAAGGAGCCGGGCTCGACGCCGAACGCGGCGAGGTCGACCTCGGCGCCCCGGTCCGTGGTGCCCCGGGTGATGGAGACGCCCAGCGGGGCCGTTTCGGTGCCCGCGTCCGCGCGCCAGGCGGCGGCGGTCTTCTCGTCGAGGAGGCTGCGGGCGAACTGGTCGGAGCGGGCGTCCGAGGAGAAGACGAGCTGCGCGGCCGGGAGGCGGCGCAGCGCGGAGATGGTGTCGTCGCCGAGGCCGGTGGTGAAGCCGGAGACGATCCCGACGAGTGCGGCGACGAGCACCACGACGGATCCCATGAGCAGAAAGCGCCCCCGGGCGGCGCGCAGCTCCAGCAGTGCGAGGAACACGGCGGTTCCCTTCGATGGATCGATGTTAGGGACAGTGCGTCGCCAAGATAGATGATGGGGACGCGGCGTCCCCAAGTGGGGGTCGGAAACGGCCAAAGCTTCTAGACTGTGCCGATGCCCCGGATCCAGGCCGCCACGGTCGCCGAGCACCACGCCCAGCAGCGGCTGGCCCTGGTGCGGGCCGCGCGCGAGCTGCTGGAGGGCGGGGACGCGGCGGCCGTGACGTTCACCGCGGTCGCCCGGGCCACCGGCCTCGCCCGCAACAGCGTGTACAAGTACTTCCCCGGCCGCCCCGAGCTGCTCGCCGCCGTCGTCGAGGACGCGATGCCGCGCTGGACGGACGCCATCCGGGAGGGCATGGCGGCGGCCACCACCCCCGAGGAGAAGATCGCCGCGTACGTGTCGTGCCAGCTCGACCTGGTGCGCCGGGGCGAGCACCGGATCGCGGCGGCGCTGGCCGGGGTCCGGGACGCGACGGTGGTACGGGAGAGCGCGGCCCACGCCCACCGGGAGCTGCTGACCCCGCTGACCGAGGCCCTGACCGTGCTGGGCGAACCGGACCCGAGGCGCACCGCACTGCTCCTCCAGGGCATCGTCAACGCCGCCACCACGGCGATCGAGGGCGGCGACGACCCCGAGGCGGTCACGGACCGCGCGGTCCGGATGGCCGTCACCTCGATCACCGGCTCCGCGCCGACGCCGTAGCGCAGCACTCCCCCGGTACCGCGCGGCCCCCGGGCGCGGGCAGGCACGGCTCGGCGAACGCCGACGGGACCGGCCTCGCCCGGGTGTGCCCGCCCCGCGGACACTCCGGTCGGCAGAACAGAAACGGCACCGCCGCGCGGTTCGCGCGGGCCCGGGGTCCGACCCACGGAGAGCGCCCGGCGGTCGGGACGAAGGAACGGACCGGGGACCGGGCGGGAGGCCGCGGACACCTTTCCCGGCGGCGGCAAGGCGTCCCGATGCTCGCGGAGCGATGACGTCGGCTCCCTGCTCACGGAGTCGGGCGACCCCGCCACGCGAAACCCCTTGCGCAATGGTCAAGAGTCGTTGACCATTGCTCGCATGCCTACGGACGACCTTCCCGAGACGCTTCACGTCACCACGGACGAGCAGTTGCGCGCCGTCTCCAACCTCACACGCCACCGGATCATGGCCGTGCTCCGCTTCGAGCCGGCGACGATCACTCAGATCGCCGAGCGGGTGGGCCTCGCGAAAGGGAGCTCCAGCTATCACGTCCGGCTGCTGGAGCGGGCCGGCCTGGTGAAGGTGGTGCGGACGCGCAAGGTGCGGGGCGTCACCGAGCGGTACTACGCGATGGCCGCACGGTCGATCGTGCTGCCGGATCCGGGCGAGGGAGGCCCGGACGTGCTGATGCGCCACGCGGTGGCGGACCTGGAGGCGGCACCGGCGGACGACGAGCGGCACGTGCGATTGGCGCATCTCCGGCTCACCGACGAGCAGTTCGCACAGCTGGGGGCGCGCCTGGAGGCCCTGGCCGACGAGTACCGGAAGCTGTCCGATCCGTCCCTGCCGGACACGTCACTCGTCTTCGCGCTGTTCCACCCGGCGCCGCGCACCGAAGGGAAGGGCAAGTGAAAACAGGAGCAAGGAAGTTACCGACCGGCTTCGGACGGCTGTGGACCGCTCAGACGGTCTCCTCGCTCGGTGACGGGGTGACCCAGGCGGCGCTGCCGCTGATCGCGTTGACCTTGACGCGGGACCCGATGGCGCTCGCCGTCGTCACGGCCGCGGGGACGCTGCCGTGGCTGCTCTTCGGGGTGCTCGGCGGTGCACTGGTGGACCGCTGGGACCGCCGGCGCACGATGTGGGTCGCGGACGCGGCGCGTGCGGCGCTGCTCGCGGTACCAGCGTCGGCGGCGGCGCTCGACGTGCTGAGCATCCCGCTGCTCGCGGCCACCGCCTTCCTGCTCGGCCTCGGCGGGCTCTTCTTCGACACGGCCGCCACGGCCTTCCTGCCGGATCTGCTCCACCGTGACCCCGTACTACTGGAGCGCGCCAACTCCCGTCTGCGCGGCGCCCAGACCGCCATGTCCGGCTTCGTCGGGCCACCCGCGGGCAGCACACTGCTCACGCTCGGGCGGGCGGTTCCACTGCTCGCCGACGCGGTGTCGTTCCTGCTCTCCGCGTTGCTCGTCCGCACGCTGCCCACCGTGCCCCGCCCCGAGCCGGAGGCCCGTGAACCGCTGCTCCGACAGGCACGGGCCGGGGCATCGTACGTCTTCCGGGACCGGCTGCTGCTCGGGCTCGCGCTCCGCCCGGCGGTCGGCAACATCGCCTTCCTCGCCGTGGAGACCGTACTCGCGCTCTTCGCGCACGACCGCCTCGGCATCGACACCTACGGCTTCGGCCTGCTCCTCACGGCGGAGGCCACCGGCGGTCTGATCGGTGCGGCCGTCGCCTCCCACCTCGGCCGACGTCTCGGCACCGGCACCGCACTGACCTGCACGGCCGCAGTCGAAGGGCTTGCCGTCCTGGGCCTGGCCGCCGCCCCGAACCCGTACGCGGCCGGGCTGGCGCTCGCCGTCTGCGGGGCCGGCATGGGCGCCACGATGGTGCTCGGGCCGTCCCTCCGGCAGGCGATCGTCCCGGCCCACCTCATGGGCCGGGTCGCCTCCACCTCCCGCATGCTGGCCATGTGCGCCGCCCCCGTCGGGGCCTTCGCCGGCGGCTGGCTCGCCACCGCGTACGACATCCGCACCCCGCTCTACGCCGCCGCCGGCCTCCTCCTGGCGATGACGGCCGCCACGGCGACCATGACCAGCAACCGCCGGGTCGAAGCAGCGCTGCGGGCCGCCACCCCGGATCACCGAACCCAGGCCCCCGCCCATCGGGAGACCGCGCCCGACGCGCCGTGAGACCCGCCGCGAAGGCACCCCGGCAAAGTCGGGCACCAGGCCCGTGAGGCGCGCCGCAGCGGCCGGGGTGCCGGCCGTCAGTCCCGGAGGCGGCCCCTGCGGCGCCCGGGGCCGGGGCGGGGCGAACACCCCGGCCCCCTTGACCGCCCGCACGTCCATCCGTCTAAGGTGTGCGAGACATAAGACATCTTACGTCTCATGTCTCGATCCGCTCAGTCGGCCCGGGCCACGGATCGGCGCACCGACCGGGCTGGAGCCTCACGATGTCCCTGACCGCACCGCCGCCCGGTGTCGTCCCGCCGGTCGGCGCCCCGCCCGGCCGACGCGGTGCCGGGTCCGCCGTCTGCCCGCCGCCGGTCCGATGAGCGGGCCCGCCGCGCGGGGCAAGGCCCCGGTGATCGGCCTCGACCTCGGCGGTACGAAGATCGCCGCCGCGCTCGTCGGGCCGGACGACACGGTCCTGGTCCGGCACACCCGCCCCACCCCGGCCCGGGACGGCGCGCCCGCCGTGCTGGACGCTCTCGCCGGGGCGGCCGCGGCCGTCGACCCGGAGCGCCGGGCCACGGCGATCGGCGTCGCGGCGGCCGGGGTGATCGACCCCCGTACCGGCCTGGTCACCAGCGCCACCGACTCCATCGGCGGCTGGGCCGGGACCGCTCTGGGCGCGGGCCTCGCCGACCGCACCGGAACCCCGGTGGCCTGCGACAACGACGTACGCGCCACGGCCGGTCCGGAGCTGGCGGCGCTGACCGCCGAGCCCGGGTACGCGCACGGATCGCTGCTCTTCCTCGCGGTCGGCACCGGCGTCGGCGGCGCGGTCGCCGTCGACGGGCGGATGCTGCACGGATCGGCCGGGCTGGCCGGTCATCTCGGCCATCTCCCCAGCCCCGAGGCGGCCGGGCTGCCCTGCACCTGCGGTGCCACCGGCCATCTGGAGGTCATCGCCTCCGGTCCCGGCATCGCCGCCCACTACGAGCGGCTGACCGGCGCGCCGGTGGACCGGCTGGAGACCGTCGCCGCCCGCGCCGGGCGGGGCGAGACGGCCGCCGTCCGCGCCATCACCACCGGCGCCGCCGCCACCGGCCGGCTGCTCGGCGGCCTCGCCAACGCGCTGGGGCCGGACCGGGTCGTCGTCGGCGGCGGCGTCTCCCGGATCGGCCCGCTCTACGGGGACGCGCTGGCCGCCGCGTTCACCGCGGAGCTGATGGGGCCGCTGCGCGGACTGCTGCCCCGGGCGCCCCTCCTCGGCTCCGACGCGGCCGTGCTCGGCGCCGCCGCCCTCACCACCACCCTGCCCCTCCACCACCCGGGAGCCCCGCGATGACCGCCCAGGAACCGACCACGACCGCTCAGGAACCGACCACGACCGTTCAGGCGCCGACCCCGACCGCCCGGAAGTCGGGCCCGTCCGCCGGGGAGTTGGCCGACGTCCTCCGGGGCAGGCTGATCGTCTCCTGCCAGGCCCCGCCCGGCGACCCGATGCGCGACACCGCCACCCTCGTCCGGCTCGCCCGGTCGGCCGTCGCCGGGGGCGGCGCCGCGATCCGCGCCAACGAGCCGGAGGTGGTCGCCGCCATCACCGCGGCCGTAGACCTTCCGGTGATCGGGCTGTGGAAGGACGGCGACGTCGGCGTCTACATCACCCCGAGCGTCCGGCACGCCCTGGCCGTCGCGGAGGCCGGGGCGCGGATCGTCGCCGCCGACGCCACCGACCGGCCCCGCCCGGACGGCTCCACCTTCGCCGAGCTGGTCGCGGCGGTGCACGGGGCGGGCGCGCTGGTGATGGCCGACGTCGCCACGCTCGACGAGGGGATCGCGGCCGCCAAGCAGGGCGCCGACTACGTCTCCACCACGCTCTCCGGTTACGTGCCCGGCAGCCCCCGGCAGCCCGGCCCCGACCTCGACCTGGTCTCCGCGCTGGCCGCCGCGATCACCGTCCCGGTGGTGGCCGAGGGCCGGATCAACACCCCCGAGGAGGCCGCCGAGGCCCTGGCGCGCGGTGCCCACAGCGTGGTCGTCGGGACCGCCATCACCGCCCCCACCGCCCTGACCGCCCGCTTCGTCGCCGGGATCACCCGGACCTGAGCCGGGACGGCCCGGACCTGAGCCGGGATCACCCGGACCTGAGCCCACCGGAGCCCGCCCAAGGCTGCCGGGGCCCGGCCGCGGCCAGGGCCCCGGCCGTCGCTCGGGCCGAGCGGCGGGCCGGGCCCGGCTCTCAGCCGGCGATCCGCTCGAAGACCGCGGCGAGGCCCTGGCCGCCGCCGATGCACATGGTCTCCAGGCCGTACCGGGCCTCGCGGCGGTGCAGTTCGCGGGTGAGCGTGGCGAGGATCCGGGCACCGGTCGCGCCGACCGGGTGGCCGAGGGAGATCCCGGAGCCGTTGACGTTGATCCGCTGCTCGTGGTCCTTCTCGCCGAGGCCCAGTTCCCGGGTGCAGGCCAGGACCTGGGCGGCGAACGCCTCGTTCAGCTCGATCAGGTCGAGGTCGGCCAGGGTGAGCCCGGCCCGCTCCAGGGCGGTGCGGGTCGCCGGTACGGGGCCGAGCCCCATCGTCGCCGCGGGCACCCCGGCGCGGGCGAAGGAGACCAGCCGGACCAGCGGGGTCAGGCCGAGCCGCTCGGCGGTGGCCGCGCTGGTCACCAGGCAGGCGGCGGCCGCGTCGTTCTGCCCGCTGGCGTTGCCCGCGGTGACCGTCGCCTCCGGGTCCGACTTCGACATCACCGGGCGGAGCGCGGCCAACTGCTCCGCGGTGGTGTCGGGGCGGGGGTGCTCGTCGGTGGTGACGACGGTCTCGCCCTTGCGGTTCCGTACGGTGACCGGGACGATCTCCGCGTCGTACCGCCCCTCGGCGGCGGCGCGGGCGGCCCGCTGCTGGGAGCGCAGGGCGAGGGCGTCCTGCTCGGCCCGGCCGATGTCGTACGCCCGCCGCAGGTTCTCGGCGGTCTCGATCATGCCGCCGGGGACGGGGTGGTGGAGGCCGCCCGCGGTGACCCGGCCCCGGGCCAGCGCGTCGTGGAGCTGGAGGCCGGGGCCCTTGATGCCCCAGCGGCCGTCATGGGTGTAGTACGGGGCGGCGCTCATCACGTCGACGCCGCCCGCGACGACGACCTCGCTGAAACCGGCCCGGATCTGCATCGCCGCGTCCAGCACCGCCTGGAGGCCGGAGCCGCAGCGGCGGTCGACCTGCGATCCGGTGACCGTCTGGGGCAGCCCGGCGTCCAGCGCGGCGACCCGGCCGATGGCGGGGGCCTCGGCGGACGGGTAGGAGTGACCGAGGATCACCTCGTCGACGGCGTCGGGCGCGATCCCGGTACGGGCCACCACCTCGGCGACGACCCGCGCGGCGAGGACGGCCGGGGTCTGCCCGGCGAAGACCCCGCCGAACCGGCCGATGGGCGTACGCAGGGGCTCGCAGATGACGACGTCGGGCTGGTGGTCGGGCACGGTGTGGCCTTTCGGGACGGACGGGCGGATGCCGCCGGCCCCGGGGCGCGGCCCGGAAGCCCCGGCCGCCCGGCGGACGGACGGCACCGCTTCCGGAGCGCCCCCGCGCCCGGCGGCCGGACGGGCCCATGGGTCCGCGCGGCGGCCGAACTCCGGCCGACGCCCGCAGACATGGGCCCGCATCCCGTCTATCTTCGCTGAGACCGATCACATGTGACACCCCGAGAGGACCGCAACCGCCATGCGTATCAGGATCGTCGGCGCCGGGGCCATGGGCCGCGGCATCGCCCAGTGGGCGGCGACCGCCGGACACACCGTCGAGCTGGGCGACGTGCGCGCCGAGGCCGTGACGGCCGCCGTGGACTTCGTACGGTCCATGCTGGAGCGGGCCGTGGCCAAGGGCCGGATGTCGGGCGCGGACCGGGACGCCGCCCTGGAGCGGCTGGTTCCGCTCGACGACCCGTGGGCCGCCGGGCCGGAGGTCGAGCTGGTCGTGGAGGCGGTGCGGGAGGACCTCGCGACCAAGGCCGAGGTCTTCGGCCGGCTGGAGCGGGCGCTGCCGGAGGCGGCCGTCTTCGCGACCAACACCTCCTCCCTGTCGGTCACCACGATCGCCTCGGCGCTGAAGGACCCGACGCGCCTGGCCGGGCTGCACTTCTTCAACCCGGTGCCGCTGATGCGGATCGTCGAGATCGTGCCCGGCGCGGCCACCCGCCCGGAGATCCCGCCCGCCCTGACCGCGTTCGTCGAGGGGTGCGGCCACCGCGCGGTCACCGTCGCGGACACCCCCGGCTTCCTGGTCAACCACGCCGGGCGCGGGCTGGTGACGGAGGCGCTGGCGCTGCTGGAGGAGACCGTCGGCGAACCGGCGGACATCGACCGGATCGCCCGTGACGTGCTGGGGCTGCGGATGGGCCCGTTCGAACTGATGGACCTCACCGGGCTGGACGTGACGGCCGCGGTGATCGACTCGATCTGGCAGGGCTTCCGCCACGCGGACCGGCTCCGCCCCTCCTACCTCACCCCGAACCGGGTGACGGCCGGTCTGCACGGCCGCAAGACCGGGCGCGGCTGGTACGCGTACGGCCCCGACGCCCCCGCCCCCGCGCCGGAACCACCCGTCACCGGCGACCCGGACCGCCCGGTGTTCGTGCACGCCCCCGAGGGCCAGGACCGGGACGCGGCGGCGCTGCGGGCGGCGCTGGCCGCAGCGGGCGCCACGGTGGAGTCCGGTGACGGGCCGTCGGAGGCGGCTGTGGTGCTGGTCCCGGTGTGGGGGACGTCGGTGGCCTCGGCGGTGGCCGCCGACGGGCTGCCCGCCGGACGCGCCTTCGGGGTCGACCCGCTGCCCGCGGCCGGGCGGCGCCGGGTGCTGGCGGTGACCCCGGCGGCGGATCCGGCCGCCGCGCGCGACGCCCGCGCGGTCCTGGCCCGGGCGGCGGCGGGCGAGGAGCCCTGGGCGGTGTCGGTGGTGCGGGACACGGCTGGCTCGGTGGCGCAGCGGCTGCTCGCCTCGGTGGTGTCGGTCGCGGCCGGGATCGCGGAGCGTTCCATCGCCGCCCCGGGCGACATCGATCTGGCGGTCACCGCGGGGCTCGGCTACCCGTACGGGCCGCTGGCCTGGGGCGAGCGGATCGGCGCGGACCGGATGCTGGCGCTGCACCGGGCGCTGCACCGGACGACGGGCGACCCGCGCCACCGCCCGAGCCGCTGGGTCACCGAGCGCGCCCAGCTCGGTCTCGCCCTGACGGACCCGGGTACCTCCCCCGCCGACTGCTGACCGGGCCGGACGTCCGTTTCGTACAAGACCCGGTGCCGGGGCCGGGCCTACGGTCGGGGCATGACTCCACGCATGGACGCGATCGGCATCGTCACCGCGGATCTTGCCGCATCGCTCGCCTTCTACCGCCGGCTCGGCCTCGACATCCCCGCCGGAGCGGAATCCGCGCCCCACGTCGAAGTGACCCTCCCGGGCGGGCAGCGGCTGCTCTGGGACACCGAGGACGTGATCCGCTCGTACGACCCCGACTGGGCCCCGCCGGCCGGGGGCGACCGCCTCTCGCTGGCCTTCCGGTGCGACGGCCCGGCGGAGGTGGACGCGGTGTACGAGGAGCTGACCGGTGCCGGGTACCGGGGGCATCTGGCGCCGTGGGACGCGGTGTGGGGGCAGCGGTACGCGACGGTCCTCGACCCGGACGGCTGCGCGGTCTCGCTCTTCGCCGCCAACGGCTGAGCGGGTCCGGGGCGCTCAGCGGCCGAGGTGCGCGGTGAGGGTGGTCCCGGTCAGGGCCCGCATCTCCCGGGCCAGATGGGCCTGGTCGGTGCAGCCGGACCGGACCGCCGCCTCGGCGTACGGCATCCCCGACCGGGCCAGGGCCAGCGCCCGCCGCAGCCGCAGCACCCGGGCCAGGGTCTTGGGCCCGTAGCCGAAGGCGGCGAGCGAGCGGCGGTGCAGTTGGCGGGCGCCGATCCCGGCCCGCCGCGCGGTCTCGGTGACGGACAGCCCGGCGCCGAGCCGCTCCGCGACGTACCGCATCAGCGGGTCCGGGGCCGCCGTGCGGGTGGCGGCCCGCAGCGCCAGGGCCTCCAGCGCGGCGGCCGGGTCCGGGGCCCCGGCGACCCGGTCGGTGAGCGCCCGTACCCGGTCCGGGGCCCACAGGTCGGCCAGCTCGACCCGGCGGTCGCGCAGTTCGTGCGCCGGTACGCCGAGGAGCGCGGGGGCGGTGCCGGGGGCGAAGCGGAGCCCGGCGCACCGCCCGGTGGCCGGGACGGACGGGGTCATGGCCCGGGTGTCGGGGCCCGCGACGAGCAGCCGTCCGTCGATCCAGAGCAGGTCCATGCAGCCGTCGGGCAGCACCGGGCCGACCGGCCCCCCGGACAGCTCCAGCGTCCACGCGGTCGCGCCCTCGAACCGCGACGGCCGCTCCCGGTACCGTTCCTCGCCCATGGTGCTGCCGGGGCGTCAGCCGCCGAGGGCGCCGCCGCGCCCGTCCCGCTCGGGGCCGCCCGGCCCGTCGTCCTTCTCCGGGGCCGGGTCGCCGTCCTTGTCCTGCTCCTTGCCCGGTTCCTTGTCCGGCTCCTTCTCGCGGTGCGGGTGGAGCCGGGACTTCACGTCGTCCGGGGGGAGGAACTTCGACCAGCGCTCGGGGAACTCGGACGGCATGTAGGGGCTGTCGGCCAGCCCGTCGTCCTCGTCGTCGTCGCCCTCGTCGTCCCAGTCGTACGCCGGTCTGCTCCTCCCCGGGCTCTCCGCCTGCGACCGGGCGACGAACTCGGCCGCCTGGGCGGCCCGCAGCCGGTCGTTCGCCGCACGGGCGGCGGCCGTCGCCATCGAGGGCCACACCCGGTCGATGGCCGCGTTGACCGCCGCGCCGACCAGCACGGCGAAGGCGGAGATGCCGATCCAGAGCAGCACGGCGATCGGGGCCGCCAGCGAGCCGTAGATCGTCGGTCCCTCGACCGTGCTGGTGAGGTAGATCCGCAGCAGGAAGCTGCCGAGCGCCCACATCGCGAGCGCGACCAGCGCCCCGGGCACGTCCTCGATCCACGGCGACCTCACGGGTACCGACACGTGGTAGAGCGTCGTCAGGAACACGATCGACAGCACGATCACCAGCGGCCAGTACAGGACGCTCATGAGCTCGGTGCCCCACGGGACGAACTCGACGACCCGGTCCGGGCCGACGACGAGCAGCGGCAGCACGACGGACCCGAGCAGCAGCGCGACGACGTACAGGAGGAAGGAGAGCAGCCGGGTCTTGACGATGCCGCGCTGGCCGTCGAGCCCGTACATCACGGTGATCGTGTCGATGAAGACGTTCACCGCGCGGGAGCCCGACCAGAGCGCGATCGCGAAGCCGATCGAGATGACGTCGGGGCGGGCGCCGGTGGAGACGTCCGCCAGGAGCGGTTTGGCGAAGTCGTTGACGCCGCGCTCGCTGAGCACGGTCCTCGCGGCGTCGAGGATGTTGCGCTCGATGGAGGCGACGGTGGTGGTGTTGGTCCACTCGTCGACGTATCCGAGCAGACCGATCAGCGCGAGGAGCAGGGGCGGCAGGGACAGCAGGGTGAAGAACGCGGCCTCGGCGGCGAGTCCGAGAATCCGGTACTCCATGCACGAATTGACGGTGTCCTTGAGCAACTGCCAGGCCATCTGCCGCTTGGACACATTGCGGTAGAGGACTCTGGCCCGGTGAAGCCGGCCCCGTCGCCTCTCGGGTGTTTCATCTGCTGCCTGCACGTCTCTTACCGTATCGGCATGGCAGCCACCACCCACACCGTGTCCAACCAGCCTCCGCCGCTGACCGGCTACGACGTCTACGGCTCCGACCGGGCCCTCACCGAGGCGGTGGAACGCCACCTCGCGCCCGGTCTGCTGGCCGGGGCACGGGCCGAGCTCGGCGAGCTGGGCCGGGCGGCGGGCAGTGCCCAGGTGCAGGAGTGGGGGACGCGGGTGAACGCGCATCCGCCGGTGCTGCGCACCCATGACCGGTACGGGCACCGCATCGACGAGGTCGCGTTCGACCCGGCCTGGCACCGGCTGCTCGGGCACGCGGTCGGCGCGGGCCTGACCGGTGCCTGGGGCAGGCCGGGCGGCCATGTCCGGCGCGCGGCCGGGTTCCTGGTGTGGACGCAGGCCGAGGCGGGGCACGGCTGCCCGCTGTCGATGACGCACGCTGCGGTGCCCGCGCTGCGCACCGATCCCGCGCTGGCCGCCGTCTGGGAGCCGCTGCTCGCCTCGACGGTGTACGAGCGGGAGCTGCGGCCCGTCGCCACGAAGGCAGGGGCGCTCCTCGGGATGGGGATGACGGAGAAGCAGGGCGGCACGGACGTACGGGCGAACACGACGCGCGCCGAGCCGCTGGCGGCCGAGGGCGAGTATCTGCTCACCGGTCACAAGTGGTTCTGCTCGGCGCCGATGTCCGACGGCTTCCTGGTACTGGCGCAGGCACCCGGCGGCCCGACCTGCTTCCTGCTGCCCCGGGTGCTGCCGGACGGGGCCCGCAACACCTTCCTGATCCAGCGGCTCAAGGACAAGCTGGGCAACCGGTCGAACGCCTCGGCCGAGGTGGAGTTCGACGCCACCTGGGCGCGCCGGGTCGGCGAGGAGGGGCGCGGGGTGCACACCCTCATGGGGATGGTGGCGGCGACCCGGCTGGACTGCGTGGTGGGTTCGGCGGCGCTGATGCGGCAGGCGGTGGCGCAGGCGGTCCACCACTGCGCGTACCGGGAGGTGTTCGGCGGGCCGCTGATCGACAAGCCGCTGATGCGCAACGTGCTGGCCGACCTGGCGGTGGAGTCGGAGGCGGCGACGGTGCTGGCGATGCGGCTGGCGGCGGCGTACGACGCGGACACCGAGGACGAGCGGGCCCTGCTGCGGATCGCGGTGCCCGCGGCGAAGTACTGGGTGACCAAGCGGTGCGCCCCGCTGGTGGCCGAGGCGCTGGAGTGTCTCGGCGGCAACGGTTACGTCGAGGAGTCCGGGATGCCCCGGCTGCTGCGCGAGGCGCCGCTCAACTCGATCTGGGAGGGCTCGGGGAACGTGCAGGCGCTGGACGTGCTGCGGGCGCTGCGGCGCGAGCCGATGGCGCTGGACGCGTATCTGCGGGAGGTCGGGGCGGCGCGCGGGGCCGATCACCGGCTGGACCGGGCGATCGGGGGCGTGCTGACGGAGCTGGCGGACCTGGACGGGGCGGAGGCGCGGGCCCGTCGGCTGGCCGGGCGGATGGCGCTGGTGCTCCAGGGCTCGCTGCTGGTGCGGTGGGCCCCGCCGGAGGTGGCCGACGCGTTCTGCGCCTCGCGGCTGGGCGGGGACGGGGGCGCCGACTTCGGGACGCTGCCGCACAGCCTGGACCTGGCCTCGATCGTGGAGCGGGCCCGGCCGTAGGGCGTGTCCGGGGCACGGCGACGGAGGGTGGTGCTGCGCCGACACGGCACCACCCTCCTTGCCGCACACACCGGGCGCCGGGGCACGGGCCCCGTGCGGCGGTGTTCGCCCACTCTCCACGGACCCGCCGGTTCCCGCCACGGTTGCAAGGGGTTGCAACCAATGTGCGGAGTGTGCGGTGGGCGGTCGCGCCCGGCGCCAAAATGGGGCGGTGGTGTCGAGCAGGCCCTGGCACGTGAGGGGAATTCGAAGTGGGGACAGATGCCTTCGGAGGGATGCGGACGCCCGCCTGGCAGTCCGGCCGGGCCGCCAGGGCGGTCCACCGGGCCAGGGAGGCGATGGGCTCCGGCGACCGGCCGGTGGCAGCGCCGAGGGCCGAGATCGAGGCGTCCTGGAACCGGATGGTGCACCGCGGCCTCGATCCGGAGCAGTCGACCGAGAGCGTGCTGCTCGGGCTGGACGAGGTCGAGAAGCGGCGGCGCGGTTCCACGCTGAGCGAGGTGATGCCGCTGCTGAACGACCGACTGGTGTCGCTGGCGGACGCCGCCCAGCAGATCGTGGTGGTCACGGACGTGGAGTGCCGGGTGCTGTGGCGCCGGGGCAACGCGGCGGTGCTGCGGCGGGCGGACGGCATCTGCCTGGCGGAGGGGGCGACCTGGGCGGAGGAGAGCACGGGCACCAACGCGATCGGTACGGCGCTGGCGACCCGGGTCCCGGTCCAGGTGCACTCCTCGGAGCACTTCGTCCGCGCCCTGCACAACTGGACGTGCGCGGCGGCGCCGGTCCGTGATCCGCGCGACGGCCGGCTGATGGGCATCGTCGACATGAGCGGTCCGCTCTCGACGTTCCATCCGACGACGCTCGCCCTGGTCAGCTCGGTGGCCGGGCTGGCGGAGAACGAGATCAGGAACCGGCATCTGCGGGCGATCGAGCGGCTGCGTTCGGTGGCGGCGCCGCTGGTGTGCCGGCTGGGCGGCCGGGCCCTGGCGGTGGACGTCAACGGCTGGCTCGCCGCGGTGACGGGGATGGAGCCGGTGGACCGGCTGCCGCTGCCGAAGTCGTTACGGCCGGGCCGGGTGTGGCTGCCGTCGCTCGGCATGTGCCGGGTGGAGCCGCTGCCCGGCGGCTGGCTGATCCAGGTCGCGGACGCGCCGTCGGACGGGGCACCGCAGCGGGTGGTGCTGGATCTGAGCCGGCCGCACGGGCTGAGGATCAACGTGGTGGGCGAGGTGGGCACCTGGACGCAGCGGCTCTCGCCCCGCCACGCGGAGCTGCTGTACGCGCTGGCCCTGCGCCGCGAGGGGCGCACCGCCTCCGAGCTGGCTGAGGACCTGTTCGGCGACCCGAGCCGGACGGTGACGGTCCGGGCTGAGATCTCCCGGGTGCGCCGCCATCTCGCCCAGGTGCTCGCGCACCGCCCGTACCGCTTCGGCGACGGCGTGGAGGTGGAGGTGATCCATCCGGACGATCCGGCCGACCTGCTGCCCCGGTCGACGGCCCCGGTGGTGGTCGGAGCGCGTCAGCGCAGTTAGGACGGGGTGTCCGTGGTTCGGGACCGGCTTTGGCGGACGCGACCGGGCGTGGTTCCCTGGCAGTCATGAACAGCCCCGCACCGCGCACCGCCGCTCCCTCCCCCGCCCGCACCACCGAGGTGACCGTCTGGTCCCTGGAGCAGACCTCCCCCGACGACCTGCGACCGGCCTCGGTCCCGGAGGGGGATGTACGGATCGTCCGTTCGCAGACGCCGCTGCCGGAGTTCAGCCGTTTCCTGTACACGGCGGTCGGCGGGGACATCCAGTGGACGGACCGGCTGGGGATGACGTACGCGCAGTGGCAGGAGGCCCTGGACCGGCCGGGCGCCGAGACCTGGGTCGCGTACGAGAACGGCACCCCGGCCGGGTACGTCGAGCTGGACCCGCAGGACGAGGGCGTCGTCGAGATCATGTACTTCGGGCTGATCCCGGCCTTCCGGGGGCGCCGGATCGGCGGCCACCTGCTCTCGTACGGGGTGGCCCGCGCGTGGGACCTGGCGGAGCGCTGGCCGGAGCGGACGCCGACGAAGCGGGTCTGGCTGCACACCTGCTCCAAGGACGGACCGCACGCCATGGACAACTACCTGCGGCGCGGCTTCCGGCTCTTCGACACCAAGGTGGAGCGGGAGCCCGAGGTGGCGACCCCGGGCCCCTGGCCGGGCGCCGCCCGCGACTGAACCGTCCAACAGGGCGGTCCGGCTGGGCCGTTCGGCGCAACGGCGGCGGTGCGGCAGGGCGGCGGACGCGTGGCGGGCGAGCATCATTACGGACAGACCGCTCCGGTGACCCCGAGTGACGGGCGCCACATCATCTCACCCCTCGGGATATTCTCGTCCACATAACGGATAGTGGTGGACTGGCCCAAGATGCGCATGCCACGCTTCCGCCATGCCTGGAACTGGAATTGCCTTGGTGAGTCGACGCCACGTCGACCTCGGCCGCGTGTCCAGCGCCATCTGTCCGGCGAGCTGAGAGTCCCAGCACCGCCGCCTCTTCCTCTTTCTCCGCAATGCCCTGCGCACCGCCGCGATCCGACGCGAGTGTGCAGTTCAGAGCAGCCCTCCCGCAGTCCCGAAGGACGTACTGTCATGGCCGCCACCCCGGAACAGCCTGCGCCCGCAACGCCCCGCCGCAAGGCCGGCCGCCACCGCGGCGAGGGCCAGTGGGCCCTGGGGCACTACACCCCGTTGAACGGCAATGAGCAGTTCAAGAAGGACGACGACAGTCTCAATGTGCGGACACGCATTGAGACGATCTACGCCAAGCGGGGTTTCGACTCCATCGACCCCAACGACCTCCGCGGCCGGATGCGCTGGTGGGGCCTGTACACCCAGCGACGGGAGGGCATCGACGGCGGGAAGACCGCGGTCCTGGAGCCCGAGGAGCTGGAGGACCGTTACTTCATGATGCGGGTCCGCATCGACGGCGGGCGGCTGACCACCGGGCAGCTGCGCGTCATCGGCGAGGTCTCGCAGCAGTACGCGCGCGGCACCGCGGACATCACCGACCGGCAGAACGTCCAGCTCCACTGGGTCCGGATCGAGGACGTCCCGGCCATCTGGGAGAAGCTGGAGGCCGTCGGGCTCTCCACCACCGAGGCGTGCGGCGACTGCCCGCGCGTGATCATCGGCTCCCCGGTGGCCGGTATCGCCGCCGACGAGATCGTCGACGGGACGCCCGCCGTCGACGAGATCCACGAGCGGTACATCGGCAGCAAGGAGTTCTCCAACCTGCCGCGCAAGTTCAAGACCGCGATCTCCGGTTCGCCGGTGCAGGACGTGGTCCACGAGATCAACGACGTCGCCTTCGTCGGCGTCGAGCACCCCGAGCACGGTCCGGGCTTCGACGTCTGGGTCGGCGGCGGCCTCTCCACCAACCCCCGGCTGGCCGAACGGCTCGGCACATGGGTGCCGTTGGACGAGGTGGCGGACGTGTGGGCCGGTGTCGTCGGGATCTTCCGCGACTACGGCTACCGGCGGCTGCGCAACCGCGCCCGGCTCAAGTTCCTGATGGCCGACTGGGGCCCGGCGAAGTTCCGCCAGGTGCTGGAGGACGAGTACCTGAAGCGCCCGCTGCTGGACGGTCCGGCGCCCGCGGAGCCCAGCAGCCGCTGGCGCGACCACGTCGGCGTCCACCCGCAGCGCGACGGCCGGTTCTACGTCGGCTTCGCCCCCCGGGTCGGGCGCGTCGACGGCGCCACCCTCGCCAAGATCGCCGACCTCGCCGAGGCGCACGGCTCCGGCCGGGTCCGGACCACCGTCGAACAGAAGATGATCATCCTCGACGTGGCGGAGGACCAGGTCGAGGCGCTCACCGCCGGGCTGGAGGCGCTCGACTTCCAGGTGAAGCCCTCGCCGTTCCGGCGCGGCACGCTCGCCTGCACCGGCATCGAGTACTGCAAGCTGGCGATCGTCGAGACGAAGGCGCGCGGCGCCTCGCTCATCGACGAACTGGAGCGCCGCCTCCCCGACTTCGACGAACCGCTCACCATCAACATCAACGGCTGCCCCAACGCCTGCGCCCGCATCCAGACCGCCGACATCGGCCTCAAGGGCCAGCTGGTGCTGGACGCCGACGGCCGGCAGGTCGAGGGCTACCAGGTGCACCTGGGCGGCGCCCTGGGCCTGGAGGCCGGGTTCGGCCGCAAGGTCCGCGGCCTGAAGGTCACCGCGGCCGAACTGCCGGACTACGTCGAGCGGGTGCTGGGCCGCTTCCAGGAGGAGCGCGAGGACGGCGAGCGGTTCGCGGCCTGGGCGGCGCGGGCCGGTGCGGAGTCGCTGTCATGAGCGAACGCGCCGCCCCGTTCCACTGCCCGTACTGCGGTGACGAGGACCTGCGGCCGCACGAGGCCGGGCACGGCTCCTGGGAATGCGCCTCCTGCAACCGCGCGTTCCAGCTCCGGTTCCTGGGCCTGCTGACCCGGGGCCTGGTCCACGACGACGGTGAGGGGAACGGGACATGACGGCCACCCGGCAGGACGAGGAGCTCGCGGAACTGGCCGCACGGGCCGGCCGGGAGCTGGAGGACGCCTCCGCCACGGAGATCCTCATCTGGGCCGTCGACACCTTCGGCAAGAAGTTCTGCGTCACCTCCTCCATGGAGGACGCGGTCGTCGCGCATCTCGCCTCCCGGGTCCGTCCCGGCGTCGACGTGGTGTTCCTGGACACCGGCTACCACTTCCCGGAGACCATCGGCACCCGGGACGCGGTGGCGGCCGTGATGGACGTCAACGTCATCACGCTGACGCCCCGGCGGACGGTGGCCGAGCAGGACGCCGAGCACGGGCCCCGGCTCCACGACCGCGACCCCGACCTCTGCTGCCGACTGCGCAAGGTCGAGCCGCTGCGGGAGGGGCTGACCGGCTACACCGCCTGGGCGACCGGGCTGCGCCGCGACGAGTCGCCCACCCGGGCGAACACCCCCGTCGTCGGCTGGGACGCCAAGCGCCGCAAGGTCAAGGTGTCGCCGATCGCCCGCTGGACGCAGGACGACGTGGACGCCTACGTGGCGGAGCACGGTGTGCTGACCAACCCGCTGCTGACGGACGGCTACGCCTCCGTCGGCTGCGAGCCCTGCACGCGCAGGGTGCTGGCGGGCGAGGACGCCCGCGCCGGGCGCTGGGCCGGCCGGGGCAAGACCGAGTGCGGGCTGCACGACTGATGACGACCGATCAGGAGATTTCGATGAGCGTGACGGAGACGGGAGCCACCGTCTGGCTGACCGGTCTGCCGAGCGCGGGCAAGACCACCATCGCGTACGAGCTGGCCGGACGGCTGCGCGGCGAGGGCCACCGGGTGGAGGTCCTCGACGGGGACGAGATCCGCGAGTTCCTCTCCGCCGGGCTCGGCTTCTCCCGCGAGGACCGCCACACCAACGTCCAGCGCATCGGCTTCGTCGCCGAACTGCTGGCGGCCAACGGCGTGAAGGTGCTGGTCCCGGTCATCGCCCCGTACGCGGACAGCCGGGACGCCGTGCGCAAGCGCCACCAGACCGAGGGCACCCCGTACCTGGAGATCCATGTCGCGACCCCGGTCGAGGTGTGCTCCGCACGCGATGTGAAGGGCCTGTACGCCAAGCAGGCGGCGGGCGAGATCAGCGGGCTGACCGGCGTCGACGACCCGTACGAGGAGCCCGAGGCGCCCGATCTTCGGATCGAGTCGCACCGGCAGACCGTGCGGGAGTCCGCGGACCAGCTGTACGCGCTGCTGAGCGAGAGGGGTGCGGTGTGACCACCACGGCGACCGTGTCGGAGGGCACCGACAGTCCGTACGCGCTGAGCCATCTGGACTCCCTGGAGTCCGAGGCCGTGCACATCTTCCGCGAGGTGGCGGGCGAGTTCGAGCGGCCGGTGATCCTCTTCTCCGGCGGCAAGGACTCGATCGTGATGCTGCACCTGGCGCTCAAGGCGTTCGCGCCCGCGCCGGTGCCGTTCGCCCTGCTGCACGTGGACACCGGGCACAACTTCCCCGAGGTGCTGGAGTACCGCGACCGCACGGTCGCCCGGCACGGGCTGCGGCTCCACGTCGCCTCCGTGCAGGAGTACATCGACGCCGGGACGCTCCGCGAGCGGCCGGACGGCACCCGCAACCCGCTCCAGACCGTGCCGCTGACCGAGGCGATCCAGCGGCACCGTTTCGACGCGGTGTTCGGCGGCGGGCGGCGCGACGAGGAGAAGGCGCGCGCCAAGGAGCGGGTCTTCTCGCTGCGCGACGAGTTCTCCCAGTGGGACCCGCGCCGCCAGCGCCCCGAGCTGTGGCAGCTCTACAACGGCCGGCACGCCCCCGGGGAGCACGTCCGGGTCTTCCCCATCTCCAACTGGACCGAGCTGGACGTCTGGCAGTACATCGCCCGCGAGTCCATCGAGCTGCCGGAGATCTACTTCGCCCACGACCGCGAGGTCTTCAACCGCGGCGGCATGTGGCTGACCGCCGGGGAGTGGGGCGGCCCCGGGGACCACGAGCCCGTCGAGACCCGGCAGGTCCGCTACCGCACCGTCGGCGACATGTCGTGCACCGGCGCCGTGGACTCCGACGCCACGACGCTGGACGCCGTGATCGCCGAGATCGCCGCCTCCCGGCTCACCGAGCGCGGCGCGACCCGCGCCGACGACAAGCTCTCCGAGGCCGCGATGGAAGACCGCAAGCGCGAGGGGTATTTCTAGATGACCACCACGACCGAGCAGTTGTCGGCGACCACCCTGCTGCGCTTCGCCACCGCGGGCTCCGTCGACGACGGCAAGTCCACCCTGGTGGGGCGGCTGCTGCACGACTCCAAGTCGGTCCTCGCCGACCAGCTGGAGGCCGTCGAGCACGCCTCGCGCAACCGGGGCCAGGAGGCACCCGACCTGGCGCTGCTCACCGACGGGCTGCGCGCCGAGCGCGAGCAGGGCATCACCATCGACGTCGCCTACCGCTACTTCGCGACCCCGCGCCGCCGGTTCATCCTGGCCGACACCCCCGGGCACGTGCAGTACACCCGGAACATGGTGACGGGCGCCTCGACGGCCGAGCTGGCCGTCGTCCTGGTCGACGCGCGCAACGGGGTCGTCGAGCAGACCCGCCGGCACGCCGCCGTCGCGGCCCTGCTGCGGGTGCCGCACGTGGTGCTGGCGGTCAACAAGATGGACCTGGTCGGCTACGCGGAGCCGGTGTTCGCCGCCATCGCCGAGGAGTTCACCGCGTACGCCGACTCGCTCGGCGTCCCGGAGATCACCGCTATCCCCATCTCCGCGCTGGCCGGCGACAACGTGGTGGAGCCGTCCGCGCACATGGACTGGTACGGCGGACCCACCGTCCTGGAGCACCTGGAGACGGTACCGGTCAGCCACGACCTGACCGCCTGCCACGCCCGCTTCCCGGTCCAGTACGTGATCCGCCCGCAGACCGCCGAGCACCCCGACTACCGGGGCTACGCGGGCCAGATAGCCGCCGGGGCCTTCCGGGTCGGCGAGTCCGTGACCGTCCTGCCGTCCGGGCGTACGTCGACGATCTCGGCGATCGACGCGCTCGGCGAGAGCGTGGACATCGCCTGGGCCCCCCAGTCGGTGACGCTCCGGCTCGCCGACGACATCGACATCTCGCGCGGCGACCTGATCGCCCCCTCGGGCGACGCCCCCGCCACCACCCAGGACGTCGAGGCGACCGTCTGCCACGTCGCCGACCAGCCGCTCCGGGTCGGCCACCGGGTCCTGCTCAAGCACACCACCCGCACGGTCAAGGCGATCGTCAAGGACATCCCCTCGCGGCTCACCCTGGACGACCTCTCCCAGCACCCGGCGCCCGGACAGCTCGTCGCCAACGACATCGGCCGGGTCGTCGTCCGCACCGCGGAGCCGCTCGCGCTGGACGCCTACGCGGCCTCCCGGCGCACCGGCTCGTTCCTGCTGATCGACCCGGCGGACGGCACCACCCTCTCGGCGGGCATGGCGGGCGCCTCCTTCGCCACCGCGGCCGGGCAGGACGCCGAAGCCGCGGACGACGACGCCGAGTGGGACTTCTGATGGCCGTCGACATCTACTCCACGTTCGCGAAGGAGGGCGGCCGCGTCGGCAGCGGCGCCCTCGGCAGCGGTCAGGGCGGGGTCGCGCGATGTGTGTGATGACGTACGCGCACCGCTTGCGCGCCCACTCGCACCAACCGCACCACCTGTGCGGCCCCTTGAGCACGTTCAGCACGTTCGCCAAGTCCGGGGCGTTCAGCACCCCCGGACGAAGACCTGCCGACCTCCCGGCCGCGTCCCCGTGACAAACCGCGGGACGCGAGCACCGGGCCGACGAGAGGAAAGCCTCCCGTGTCTGCCCCCCGTTCCACCGCGCGCCGCGCCCTCGCCGCCGTCGCCGCCCTGCCGCTGCTCGCCCTGGCCGTCACCGCCTGCGGCTACGGCTCCGCCGCGAAGGACGACGCCCCGAAGGCGGACGTCTCCACCGGCGGCAAGAAACTCTCCGCGGACACCGTGAAGATCGGCTACTTCCCGAACCTCACCCACGCCACCGCCCTGGTCGGCATCGAGGAGGGCATCATCGCCAAGGAGCTGGGCTCCACCGCGGTCAAGCCCTCGACGTTCAACGCCGGACCCTCCGAGATCGAGGCGCTCAACGCGGGCTCGATCGACATCGGCTTCATCGGCCCCTCCCCCGCCATCAACGGCTTCACCAAGTCCAAGGGCAAGAGCCTGCGCATCATCGGCGGTTCGGCGTCCGGCGGCGTGAAGCTGGTGGTGAACCCGGCGAAGATCAAGACCCTGGACGACATCAAGGGCAAGAAGATCGCCACCCCGCAGCTCGGCAACACCCAGGACGTCGCCTTCCTCAACTGGATATCCGAGAAGGGCTGGAAGGTCGACGCCAACAGCGGCCGGGGCGACGTCTCGGTGGTCCGTACGGACAACAAGGTGACGCCGGACGCCTACAAGTCCGGTTCCATCGACGGTGCCTGGGCCCCGGAGCCGACCGCGTCCAAGCTCGTCGCGCAGGGTGCGAAGGTGCTGCTGGACGAGTCGACGCTGTGGCCGGACAACAAGTTCGTGATCACGAACATCATCGTGTCGCAGAAGTTCCTGGCCGAGCACCCGGACGTCGTCGAGGCGGTGCTGCGCGGCACGGTCGCCACCAACGCGTGGATCAACGCCAACCCGGACAAGGCGAAGGCGTCGGCGAACGCCGCGCTCAAGAAGCTGTCCGGCAAGGAGCTCCCGGCCGAGGTCATCGACCCGGCGTGGAAGTCGGTCCAGTTCATCGACGACCCGCTGGCCGCCACGCTCGACACCGAGGCCAAGCACGCGGTGCAGGCCGGCCTCCTGGAGCAGACGGACCTCGGCGGCATCTACGACCTGAAGCCGCTCAACAAGATCCTGAAGGCCGCGGGCAGGCCCGAGGTCGCCGACGCCGGTCTCGGCGTCAAGTAGCGCGTCCGGTACCCGAAGAGGATTCCCAGGAGGTGACGACCATGGCGACCACCACACTCACCAAGGCCGAGGACCGCACGAGGGCCGGGCACGCCGCCCGGATCGACCACGTCTCGAAGTCCTTCGACGGACCGGAGGGGCGGCAGCTCGTCCTGGACGACATCACGCTCGATGTCGCTCCCGGCGAGTTCGTCACCCTCCTGGGCGCCTCGGGATGCGGCAAGTCGACCCTGCTCAATCTGGTGGCCGGGCTCGACCGTCCGACGTCGGGGGCGATCGAGACCCCCGGCGGGCGGCCGGCCCTGATGTTCCAGGAGCACGCCCTCTTCCCGTGGCTCACCGCGGGCAAGAACATCGAACTGGCGCTGCGACTGCGCGGTGTGCCGCGCGCCGAGCGCCGCGCCGAGGCCGAGCGGCTGCTCGAACTCGTCCGGCTCGGCGGCGCGCACGGCAAGCGGGTGCACGAACTCTCCGGCGGGATGCGGCAGCGGGTGGCGATGGCCCGCGCGCTCGCCCAGGACAGTCAACTGCTTCTGATGGACGAGCCGTTCGCCGCGCTCGACGCGATCACCCGGGACGTGCTGCACGACGAGCTGACCCGGATCTGGCGCGAGACGAACCTGTCGGTCCTCTTCGTCACGCACAACGTGCGCGAGGCGGTCCGGCTCGCCGAACGGGTCGTCCTGCTCTCCTCGCGGCCGGGCCGGGTGGCCCGGGAGTGGACGGTCGGCATCGACCATCCGCGCCGCATCGAGGACACCGCGGTGGCCGAGCTCTCCGTGGAGATCACCGAAGAACTGCGTGGGGAGATCCGCCGACATGGCCAGCACTGAGACCGCCGCCCAGGACGCCTCCCGGGACCTGGCGGGCCTGGAGGCGGGGCTCGACGCCCTCGACTCCGTACGGGTGAGCCGTACCCCCGTCCGCCAGGTGCTGGTGCGCAAGGTGCTGCCGCCGGTGGCGGCGGTGGCCCTGGTGCTCGTGGTGTGGCAGCTGCTGATCTGGGCCCAGGTCACCGAGGACTACAAGCTGCCGTCGCCGTCCCAGGTGTGGGGCGAGGTCACCGACGCCTGGGCGCGGGGCACCCTGCTCGGCTACATCTGGACCAGCGTCTCGCGCGGTCTGCTCGGCTTCCTGCTGGCGCTGGCCATCGGCACCCCGCTGGGGCTGCTGGTGTCCCGGGTCCGGCTGATCCGGGCGGCGATCGGGCCGGTGCTGTCCGGGCTCCAGTCGCTTCCCTCGGTCGCCTGGGTGCCGCCCGCGGTGATCTGGCTGGGGCTCGACGACCGGATGATGTACGCGGTGATCCTGCTGGGTGCCGTCCCGTCGATCGCCAACGGCCTGGTGGCGGGCGTCGACCAGATCCCGCCGCTGCATCTGCGGGCCGGGAAGACGCTCGGCGCGACCGGGCTGCGCGGCACCTGGCACATCGTGCTGCCCGCCGCGCTGCCCGGCTACCTGGCGGGGCTGAAGCAGGGCTGGGCGTTCTCGTGGCGCTCGCTGATGGCCGCCGAGATCATCGCCTCCTCGCCCGATCTGGGCGTGGGCCTGGGCCAGTTGCTGGAGCAGGGCCGGGAGACCAGCAGCATGTCGATGGTGTTCCTCGCCATCATCCTGATCCTCACCGTCGGCATCGCGATCGACCTGCTGATCTTCAGCCCGCTGGAGCGGTGGGTCCTGCGTGGCCGCGGCCTCCTGGTGAAGAGCTAGGGGTGCCGCACATGCCCGCCGCCCCGGTCCTCCTCGTCGTCGCCCACGGCAGCCGCGACCCCCGGCACGCGGCGACCGTCCACGCGCTCACCGCGCGGGTCCGGTCGCTGCGGCCGGGGCTGCGGGTGGCGACCGGCTTCCTGGACTTCAACGCGCCGTCGGTGCCACGGGTCCTGGAGAGGCTGGCCGCCGAGGGGGCGGAGTCGGTCGTCGCCCTTCCGCTGCTGCTGACCCGGGCCTTCCACGCCAAGTCCGACATCCCCGCGGTGCTGGACGAGGCCCGGCGCGGGCTGCCCCGGCTGCGGATCCGGCAGGCCGAGGTGCTCGGCCCGTCCCCGCTGCTCGACGCGGCGCTGCTCCAGCGCCTGCGCGAAGCGGGCGTCCACCCCGCCGACCGGGCGTCGACCGGTCTCGTCCTGGCCTCGGCGGGCTCCACAGACCCGGAGGCGATCGCAGTGATCGCTGAAATCGCGCGGGAGCTGCGGCACACCGGTTGGTGTTCCGTGCGGCCTGCGTTCGCCTCCGCCACCTCTCCCGGCGGCTTCCCCGGCACCGGGGAAGCCGTACGGGCCCTGCGGGCCGAAGGGGTACGCCGGGTGGCGGTGGCGCCGTACGTCATCGCGCCCGGCCGGCTGCCGGACCGGATCGCGGCGGGGGCGGCCGATGCGGACGTCCTGGCCGATGTCCTCGGCCCGGCACCGGAGTTGGCCCGCCTGCTGCTGACCCGGTACGACGAGGCCCGGTACGGCGGGGTCCGGTCCAGCGGGGCCCGGCACCCCGGGGCGGGCACCCCGGAGGTCCGGACGACCGCCGTGCTCGGCGCGTGACCCCTGCGGTCCGCCTCAGCCCACGTCCAGGCCGCCGGTCCGGGTCCGCTTGAGTTCGAAGAAGTCAGCGTGCCCGGCGACGGCCCGGAAGCTGTCGAAGAACCGCCCGGCCTCCTCGCCGCGCGGCGCGGCCCGCAGCACGGGCCCGAACCAGACCGTGCCGTCGACATGGATGGTCGGCGTTCCGACGTAGCCGCCCGCCTCCGGGTCCTTCCCGGCGTCGTGGCTGTGGCGCAGCGCGTCGTCGTACTCCCCCGAGTGCGCGGCGTCGGCGAGCCCGGCGGGCAGTCCCAGCTCGGCGAGGGACTGGGCGATCACCTCGTCGAAGTCCTCGTTCTTCTCCCGGTGGATGCGGGTGCCCATCGCGGTGTAGAGGTCGCGCAGCACGCCGTCGCCGTGCGCGTCCGCCGCCGCGACGGCGACCCGGACGGGCCCGAGCGAACGGTCGACCAGATCCCGGTACCAGTCGGGCAGTTCGTTGCCGATGTTGTGCAGGTAGAGGCTCATGACGTGGAAGCGGAGGTCGATGTCCCGGTGCTGTTCCACCTCCAGCATCCAGCGGGAGGTGATCCAGGCGAACGGGCAGGCCGGGTCGAAATAGAAGTCGACAGTGGTACGCGGTGTGGTGTCCATGGGGTGAGCGTAGGCAGGGATTGGCAGGTGGGCCCGGGCCATTCGCCGTCGATTCCACTGGTCCATTCGCAGAACCGCCTGCACGGCGGAAGCCGGGGGGCAGCGGCTACCATCCGCGCATGGTCAGCATAGAGACTCTGGTGCCGGAGGCCGGGCGGTTCGACGCGGAGGGGCTGCGCGCGTTCGACGCGGACGCGCTGGCGGCGTACGTGGCCGACCCGGCGCACCCGTGGTGGCGCCGCAGACCCTGTGTGCACGCACTGGCCGGACGGGTGCCGGAGCACCGTGCCGCCGCGCTGATCGCCCGTGTCCACGACGTCCAGGACGTGGCGGAGGTGCGGATCGCACTGCTGGAGCTGCTCGCCGGCCGGACGGAGCTGCTGGACTGGCTCAGGCATCCGGACCGGAAGCAGGACACGTCGTACGGCATGCCGGAGGCGATCCTGAAGGCGCGTGGTCTGCTCGGCGACCGTACGGCGGCCGGTGAACTGGCGACGCTGGCGGCGGAGCCCTGGCAGCGCATGCGGGCGACCGGCGAGGCCGGTCTGGACGCGCTGGTCGTCCGGTACGGGGCCGAGGCGGTGCTCTCCGACGTCGGTGACGCGCGCCCGGAGGACCGGATCTTTCAGGTCCGGGTGCGCCACCGGGCCGGGCAGGACGTGACCGACGCCCTCGCGGACCCGGACCGGTCGGTCGCCCATCGCGCGCAGTCGCTCCTCACCGATCCGGACCGGCTCCGCGGCTACCTCCGCACGGCGCCGACGATCGAGGCGAAGCTGTGGGCGGCGTACGCCCTGCACCGGCTGACCGGCGACGCCCGCGAGACCCGCGCGATCCGCGCCTCGCTGGGCAGCCCCCGGGTCGAGGTGGCGGGGCTGGACGAGGAGCTGCGCGCGGCGATCGTCGAGGAGTACGGCCAGTACTGCGAGGAGCGGAGCGACCCGCGCTGGCGGGTGGAGGCGATCTGCGCCGAGCCGCCCGTGCCCGTGGACGAGGAGGCACAGCTCGACCGGGCGACGGCCGCCCTCACCGCCGCCGGCCTGGCACCGCACCCGCCGGTCTCCTGCGGCGAGTACCACCAGCAGGGCGGCGGCACGTACCACGTGATCGGCCTGGGGTCCGAGGACGGCGCCGTCTCCCTCAGCACCCTGGGCCCCTTCGCGACCTCCCACACCCCCGAACCCGCCGCCCGCGCCGCACTGGAGGCGGCCGGCTTCCGCTGGATCACCCCGCGGACCGGCGCCATCCGCGTCACCGGCCTCTGCGTCTACTACTTCGGCGGCCGCCGCCCGCTGGACGTCAGCACCCTGCTCTTCTACTGGCAGGACTGAGAGCTGTCCCGCGATGCCGCCCCGAACAGCTCCGGTTTCCTGCGCAGTCTGCGTAGAGGGCACGGTGCAGGGCTTCCAGGTAGGCATTGAGCAGGTAGGCATTGAGCACTGGTGAGATCCGGGACTGTTGACAAGCCGACGACTCCCTTCCCGAACAGCGCTGCCTCCTGCGATACCGGGTGTCAGCCGCCCCGCGTACGGTCTGCGCATGGCTACTCAGAAACCACCCGGGCAATCGATACGTGACTTCGCGACCTGGCAGCCCGTGCTGGGGCTCCTGCGGGCCGCCAAGGCGGACAAGGCCGGTGCCGAGCCCCTGCGCGTGGCGGGTCGCATCGGGCGAGGCGGTTGGAGTCTGGCCCTCCCGCACCCGGCGCCACCGCGCGGTAGAGCCTTGCAGACCGAGGACATACAGGACGAGCTCGACGCGGTGGAGCGGGTGCGGACCGCGATGGTGGAGGCTGGTGTCGACGACATCTCGTTCACGGCGGAGATCGAACCGACCGGGACGACCGTGCTTCGGCTGCTCGGCCCCAGCCCGGCGGTGGAACCCGGGATCGGAACCCCTCATCCCGGTGCACTCATCCTGGTCGAAGACTCCCTTCCCGAGCCGTGGCGCCGCCTCCCCGATCCCACAGACGAAGCGAGGCCGGCCCCCTCGGCGGACCCGGAGTTGCTGGAGCGGACGCTGCGGGAACGGCTGCCCCACGCCATCGGCGCGACGGAGGCGGAGATCGCCGCCGCCGAAGCACGCCTGGGCATCCGCCTGCCCGAGGAACTCAAGGTGCTCTACCGGGTGACCCGGGCGCGATGGGAGGACTGGGGCGACGACTACGAGGCGGCGAACGGTGTCTTCGAAGCGGCGCGCTGCGAACTCTCCTCCGTGGACGACCTGTACCTGGCCGAAGCCTCGACGCGCCACTACCGCTGGGAGCACGCTGCCATGGAGGCGGTCGTCACGCACCCCGACGCCGCGGTACAGGGAGTCGTCGGGTCACCCGAGTGGATCGTCTTCGGCGAGAACGGCGGAGGAGACCGACTGGCGGTCGACCTGACGCCCGGCCCCCGCGGCCACACCGGGCAGATCATCCTGCTCAGCCACGAGGAGAGCATTGGCGCCGACTTGCTGGCCGACTCGCTCACCGACTGGGTCCTGGACCGGGAGACACCCGAGCGCCAGCACCGCAGGGAGGATCCACCGCTCGTGGCCCACGTCAACCACGCGAGTATCAAGAGCGTCCGGGAAGCCGCACACCCCGGCCTGGAAGTCCTCTCGATCGGGGTGTGGGACGGCGCGCCGTTCAGCCTCTCCCCGGTCGTCGGGCTCCCCCGCCTGCGTACCCTCGCCGCGTACGCCGGTACGCTCGCCGACCCCCTGGAGGTCGCCGAACTCACCGGCCTGGAATTCCTGGAACTCGGCCCTCAGGACTGGCGTGTCCTTCTGGATGCCGACGCCGTCCCCCGAAGCTTGCTGGCTGCGTCCATCACGGCGTACGGCGACCACGACCCCCTGCCGATCGTGGCCATCGCCAACGAAATTCTGGCTCTCTGGGACCGGCCCCAGATCATCCAGACCGTCCTGGAAGGAAACCTCGGACCCCTTGCATAGACCCGCAGAGCCAGGCTCTTCGCTCCTCCGGCCGAGGTGGTCGAGGTTGTCCATCACGCTGAGACGGCGGATCACGCGGCCGTAGCCCGCAGCCGACTGCCGTCGACCGGTGGCCGATGGCCGTGTCCGGGGTGGCGGTCTGATTCAGGAGAAAATCACGGAGCGCGTCTGGAGACGGTCTCCGGCTCCCGCGCCGGGAGGCAGGCTGTAGTAGACGTCGCCCTTGCAGTCGGCGTCGAGGAAGACGGTGGCGGTGGTGTGGTTCTTCGCTGCCCGGCTGGCGGAACCCGGTTCGGAGGCGGGGCCGTGCAGGTCGGCGGCCGGGTCGGCAGGGTGGTTGAGAGGATCGTGTCCTGGCTGGCCGGCTGCCGGCGTCTGCACCGTCGCTACGAACGCAAGGCCGAGCACTTCCTTGCCTTTGTCGGCATAGCCGCGACCCTCATCGGGTACCGCCGACCGATCCGGTGAGCCAGTCGGTCGGGAGCGACAGCTGGCCGGCGCCGGTGGTGTCAGTGACTGCTCGTAGGGTGCGCTGGTATCCACGAGGAGGTTCCATGGGCTTTTCCGGTCATCTGGTCTTTGCCTGCAGCGAGCGCCCGCTACTGGAAGCACCCCTGTTCGGCGGCAGCGGTCCAGGGCTGGAGGACGACGTGCATGAGTGGCAGCCGCGACCGGGGGGCTGGCAGACCCTGCAACTGGAGCAAGGCGTCTGGCAGGACGAGGACCTGTCCGCCTTGGTCGAATGGACCGGTGCACCGGCCTGCGTAGCTGATGTCTCCGGCAGCAGCATCGCTCTCGTGACCGGCCTGAACACCGACGGGCACCGCTGGCAGGCATGGCTCAACCTGGACCATACTGCGGCTCTCCTCGTCGAGGAACCCGAGGACGTGGACGACGTGAGCCTGTGGGTCACCACCCCGGAGTTCGAAGAGGCCATCAGGTACAAACGCGCAGAACTCGATGCGGAGGTGCAGGCCGACGCCGAAGGCGCTCTCGTGTGGGCTTCAGCAGCTGGTGTCCAGACCGCGGCGCAGCAGTCCCGGATCGAGGAACTGCTCCGCGCACGGAAGACCTTCGTGGAGGAATTGTTCGACGCGCTGCTGGATGAACTGGGCTTCCCTGAGGCCGCCCCGTCCTCACCACAGCCATAAGAAACGACGTCTTAGAAGCCGCATCTCAACCGAACGCGATCGCTTGATTTCCGCTGGGCGGGCATGGTTTAGCTCAGCGTGAGGGCGGCATGCGGCGTCTTGTTTCGGCTCCGTGATCGAAGGGTGCGCGATGGCGTCGGTGTTGGGAATGCTGGAGGAGCGGGAGACAGCGGCCCGAGTGCGGGTGGAGGGGCTGCGGGAGGAAGCCGCCCGGCTGGCTGGGGTGCTGGAGGCCGCAGAGATCGAGCTGGACCTGCGGGTGATCGCGCGGGAGGAGCTGATGGAGGCCCTGGCGGCCTCGGCTGCCGAGACCACTGCCGTGACCGAGGCCGCGGCGGAATCCGCGCCCGCGCCGGTGCCGGGCTCGATCGTGCCCCCTTGGCACGAAGGACTGCCGGTGACGATGCTGGCGCCGGACCACCAGGGATTCTGGGCGTGCTGGAGGAGCGGCAGTCCGCGGGCCAGCAGCCGCTGAAGGCCAGTCCCGCGGGCCAGCCGACGTGAATGCATCAGCCACGCGAACGTGCGCTCTGCCACCCACCGCCTGGGCAGCACCACGAAGCCCGTCATGTCGTCGGTGCGTCTGACGATCTCCAGGGTCAGGGCGAGTTTCTCCCGTGCCCAGTCGACCAGGCCACCGGTGTAGCCGCCGTCAGCCCAGACCAGGGTGCTGTCGCGGTGCAGGCGCCGCAGCCGCCTCAGCAGGCCCGTTGCGGCGTCCCGGTCGCCGATGTTCGCGGCGGTCACCGCGACGACCAGGAGCGGAGCAGGCCGAGCGTGTCGGTCACGATGTGTCGTTTGCGCCCGGGCACGTTCTTCCCGCTGTCGTAGCCACGTGAGACGGCCGGCACCGTCGCAGCGGCCCGCACCGACTGCGCGTCGATGATCCCCGTCGTGGGTGAGGCCTCACGGCCCTCGCGTTCACGCACGGCACCGGCAGCAACGGCCGGACAGCCGCCCACTCCGCGTCCGTCATGTCCGACGGATAGCGGCGCACCCGGTACGGATGGTCGGCCACGTTGCCGTACACGTGCGCGAGGCAATCGCACGACACGGCGGGCAAGTTGAAGTGAAGGGGCTGGGGCACGTACAACAACGGCAACAGGGCCTCCGGAACCGCTCGTATGGGATCGCACCCCCGAGCTGCCAGAAGGCCCTGCCTTCATGCACGCACGGCCGGAAGATCACCCGACCAGGAAATCTGTTCGACCGGGCGGTGCGGCGGCTCCACGGGGAGGACCAGTCGGCCCTGGTCGTGGACGTACGCGCCGGGGTCGACGGACGCCACGGGGTGTGCGCCGACGCCCGTACGCCCTCGGCGCCGCCACTGGTCGCGTACTGCTCGGCTCCCCGCGGGCGCGCTGCCCGCTACTGCGCCCAGTCGAAGACGCCCGACTCTAGGTCGATCTGGGCGTTGCCACCGCCGAAGTTGACACCGCCGACGCCGTCCTCCAGCTCGAAGACGTACGGCGTCAGCCCCTCCGGCAACGCCTGACAGGGCATCACCGTTCCGCCGAGGTGCGAGATGCCCTCGACGGACGACCAGAACGCGTCGAGATCCTTGTCGTCCGAGGACCAGGCCTCCACGTAGCCGCCCTCGCCGTTCTCTGCCGGGGCGATGCCGGTGTTCGGGTCGCCGGTGCGCTCCCCGATCCAGACCGTGATTTCGGGGGCGCTGTCGTCCCAGGCGTTCTGGCCGCGGCTGTACTTGTCGCCGAGGCCGTCCGGCCGAATGTCGGCCGGGGGATCTATGCGGGGCGCGGCGAACTCCGCGGCGGTGAGCCAGATGAGCGCGTGCGCGCCGCCGATCACGTCCTCCAGGTCCTGCTGCCGGGGGTGGCGGGCTGCGGCCGTCGCGGCCACCGCGGCGAAGAACGGATCGGCGGCCTGCTCCGGGGTGGGCACGGTGCCCGCCAGCAGCTCGTCCACGCCCTCGATGTCGTCGGCGACGTGGTCGTCGGCGTGGAAGAAGGAGACGGCTACCAGGTCCGGGCCCTTGCGCCGGTAGTCCTCCGGCAGTTCGAGGGTGATGACATGGGTCATCGGCAGTCCCGTGACAGGGCTCCGGGGCCAGGAGGCCGTTCCGATGCCGGGCGCACGACCGCCGCACCACCCGGCGACGCGGGCCCCGGGCAGATCGATCTCGACGGGCTTGCCGGGCCGGACCGACAGCGCGTCCACGGACTCTCCGAACCCCAGGTCGTATGCCTTCACCGTGTTCCTCGTCCATTCCGTTCGACTGCGACGGTGCTCAACCTACGCGAGGCCTCCGACAGTCCCCGTCCCCGTCCCCGTCGTTCCCGCTCGGTCCGCCCGGGCACCCGAACTAGTCTGCTCGTACACCAGCCGCCCACTCCGCGTCCATCATGTCCGACAGATAGCGGCGCACCCGGTCCGGATGAGCGGCCGCGTTGCCGCACACGTGCGCTTGGAAGATCACCCGACCAGGAACTCTGTTCGACTTGCACGTTCCAAGATCAATTGAGACACGGCTTCTTATAGGGTCTTCCGTCTGTGGATGGCCCGGGACAGGGCCTCAGATCTCTTGGAGGCTGGGCAGTGCAGTTCGTGTGCCGAAATTTCGGCCTGTCGGATCTGCCGCGGCGTGGCCTCACCCAGCAGGAGGTTCCGCTGGAGGTGCTTCTCCTTGACATTGAGGCAGAGATGTCCATCTGGGAGGACGGGCGGCCGGTGTGGTCCGAGGAAGCTTTCCCCGTGGCCGAGCTGGCTCATCACCTGGCGCTCTGGCTCCACAGTCCGAACGTCGGCCGACAGGACTTCCAGCTCGACTCGATGCAGGCAGAACCAGGGCTGATCCGCATCGTGCGTTCCGATGAAGGTTGGCGAGCCGGCTCGGTCTGCACGCCGGATTTCTGGGCCTCGCCTGTCGCCTGGGACGTTCTCGTGGCGGCGATTGAGCGGTTCGACCGTTCCGTGCGCGAAGGCACCGCGGCATTGGGTATCGATCCCGCCTTCATTCCGAAGCCTTGACGGACAGTTCTGACCCACTGGCTGTGGTGGGGTGATCACGCAATGACTGGTCTGATCAGGGGTCGGAACCATCCCGGACGGCGCCGTTCGCCGGGCTGAGCCCACGCCAGTCTCGCAACCTGGTGACCACGTCGCGGCGTTCGGGAGCAGACGCGATGCGGCTGGGCGGGCCGTGGGGTTTGCGTGGGAGAACCCGGTGCTGCTGGTTGCGGACCCCGGGCGGACACCCCGACGATGCGACAGCGGTGGTTGCCTCAGTCGTCGGCGGCGACGATGAGCGTGATCCGCCCGGCCGCGCGGTCGACGAGCACGAACTCGTGAAAGCAGTCGTGTACGCGTCCCCAGTCATGAACCGCCTCGTCACCGAGCTCGTTCAGGTAGTAGATGCCGTCGGCTGCGGCCACGCGGGCGAACACCTCCCGCCGCAGATCTGCCTCCAGTCCGGTGGGCAGGTCCCGGAGCGGCGCCGCCCAATCCCGCAGGATCTGGACGGCCTTCTCCTGGCTGATGGGCGCGTACAGATCGGGAGTGATCGACCCCAGCCAGTACGGACCGTGCCGGGGCCCG
The DNA here is from genome assembly GCF_043079735.1 of Streptomyces sp. NPDC015144. Classification (NCBI taxonomy): domain Bacteria; kingdom Bacillati; phylum Actinomycetota; class Actinomycetes; order Kitasatosporales; family Streptomycetaceae; genus Streptomyces; species Streptomyces sp. NPDC015144. The sequence continues at coordinate 255,677 of NZ_JBIBUU010000012.1, forward strand.
TCCGGCAGCACTCCACCGCCTGCGTAGTCGTCCCGGAACTGCTCATGCCCGATCAGTGCGGCAAGCAGCCCTTCGTCGTCCACCGGATCCGCGGAGAAGCGCAACTGCTTGATGTCGACCCACCGGAACCCGTGCTCCTTCGGATCCCGCATGGAGCGTCGAAAGTTGATGAAGACGCTCTCCCCGTGAGCGAGCCCGCTCTCCATGGCACCAGCCTAAAGAGCGAGGAACTCGCGGGCGCCGCGGAGCCTGGTCCGGAGCCGTTCCTGGGTGGCACGGCTGTCGAGCCGGACGTCGAGTGCTCCGGGAAGTGCGCTGTCGGCCCGCAGGCCGGCGGGGAGCCGGGAGGCGTCGAGCCCGTCACGCCGGGCGATGAGCATGCCGAGTTCGTGACGGCTCACGGGGTCGGCTCCTGCCAGGTGGTGGACGCCGCACCGGTCGCTGGACGCAAGTTCCAGGAGGGCGGCAGCCAGGTCGGCGACGTGGACGGGGCAGCGGATGTCGTCGGTGAACAGGACGCCGGTACGGGTTCCGGCCGCGAGCTCGTGCACCGCGCGTACGTGGTCGGATCGCTGGTCGCCGATGATCAGGGAGGTCCGTGCGACGACGGCGCCCGGGTTCACGAGGCGGATGCCGGTCTCCGCCGCGGCCTTCGCGGCGCCGTAGGGGGTGAGTGGGTCGGGGAGGCAGGATTCGTCGTAGTGGACGCGGGCGCCGGAGAACACGGCGTCGCTGGATACGTGGACCAGGCGGCTGCCGTGCCTCGCCGCTGCCATCGCCAGGCGGACCGGCCCCTCGGCCGTCACCGTCCAATCGGGCCCGCCGCTCGTCGCGTTGACGACCACGCGAGGTTCCACGTCGGCCAGGACCGCCTCGATGCGGTCGAGGTCGCGCAGGTCGAGGGCGTGCCACGAGACCTTTGGAGCGCTGCCGGGCCGGGTGCGGGTGCGGGTGGCGAAGGTCGCAGCCGTCGCATGGCCCGCTGCTGCTTCCTGGCGGACCAGCTCGGTACCCAGGAACCCACTGCCGCCGATGATCAGGATGGTCATGGTGCGACACGGTAGAGGAGGTGCCACTCCGGCACTGGTGAGACTGATGGGACTCCGCCGACGTTGTTGTCCCACGCAGGGAGAAGTGACAGCGGGCTCAGTGGGTGGCCTTCTTGTGGGCCGATACCGCCGGTGTCGATGTCCACGGCCCGGCGGAAGGAGGCCCGCCGGGCCGCGTGGAACTCGGCGAGGAATGGCCACGCCCCGTGTTCTGAGCGGCGGATTCGTCGCTGGGCGGCCCTGCGGCGGGCGCTACTCGAGCTCGTGTTTCACCAGAGCCGCCAGGCCCTCGACGAGGGGGGTGGGGTCGAGGTCCGGGTCGAGCATGCGCTGGAGCAGGAAGCCGTCCATCGCCGCGGTGATGGTCACTGCCGCGGGAAGCGGACGCGCCACCCCGCGCTCCGCGAACCAGTCGTGCAGCCACTGCCGGAGCCGGGACAGGGAAGCGGCGATCTCGGCGCGCAACTGATCGTCGCGGTTCGCCGCGACGAGCGACTCGTACAACAGCAGCAGTTCCGGATCCCGCGAGTCGCTGGAGCACAGTCCTCGGAGCATCAGCTCGACCGCCGCCGACGGATCCTCCTGCGTCAGGGCGTCACCGATCCGGTCGAGGAAGAACGTCTGGATCCTGCCCACCGCGGCGATGCGCCTGAGTTCGCCGATGCTTCCCACGTGGTAGTGGATCACGCCGGTGTTCACGCCCGCACGTTCCGCGACCCGTCGGCTGGTCACGCCGCCCCAGCCCACTTCGGGGATGAGTGAGGCCGCGGCCTCGATGATCTTCTCTCGCGTGCTCGTCCGAGGAGAAGGGGCGTTGTTCACAGTCTCATTCCCTGGATCGCGATCACGGCACCCACGCCGGCCGAGGCCAGCGCGATGGCCTCGAGAACGAGCAACTGTACCGGCAGCGGATCGGGCACGACGGGGAAGACCGCACCGAGGTCGGCCGCGAAGACCAGGACGTACACCAGGCTCAGGATCAACGCCGCCACGAACACCCAGTGCTGGTCCGCCAAGGCGAACCCGGCCACCACGAAGCTGGCGAGGCCGAGTGAGGTGAGACAGACGTTGAACCCGTTGTACTGCCAGCGGGGCAACGACGAGAAGTCCCTGGTGTCGATCAGCTTCCCCGGGACCATGGGAATCAGCAGAAGCGCCTCCCAGACCAGGAACGCCCCGGTCAGGGTCGTCAGCAGGGAATGGTTCATCACACGCTCCAGGGCCGTGGGCTTCATCCGTCCAAGCGATTTGGACGATAGTCCTGGACGGTCGTCCAAATCAAGTCTCGTCCCCGTGGCCGGGAATCGTGCATGCCCGCCGAGCAGCGGCGGCTTCACAGCTCGTTCCTATGTGGGTGCGGGAGGGTTGGCCGTCCGCCGCCGGTCGCGGGACCGGTCCAGGCCCAGGCTTGAGGAGTCAGTCACCCATGCCCCTTGATGAAGCTCAGGACAGCTCGCGGGACGGTTCGTCGTCCCGGGCGCGCACCTCGCGCCGGAAGGTACTCGTCGCCGGCGGGGCGGCGGTGGCCGCGGTCGGTGCGGGCGGTGCCTTCGCCACCCACGCCTCCGCCGGGCCGACCCCGGCGAAGGCGCAGGCACAGGCGCCCGGCACCGGCACCGGCACCGGCACCACGGAACTCTGTTACCGGCTGAGCACGGAGGCCATCGAAGGCCCGTACTACATCGACGCCGACAAGATCCGCAGGGACGTCACGGAGGACAGGGAGGGCATCCCGATGACCCTCGCCATCAAGGTCGTCGACTCCGAGACGTGCCGTCCGCTGCGGAACGCCGCGGTCGACATCTGGCACTGCGACGCGCTCGGCGTGTACTCGGGGTACGAGAGCATGAGCTCGGGCGGCTCCCCCTCCGGCCCGCCCACGGGCGAACCGCCGACCGGTGAACCGCCCACGGGCGAACCGCCCGCCGGCGGCGGGGGCATGCATCAGGAGCCCACCGACGACGAGCGCTACCTGCGCGGCACCTGGCGCACCGACCACAGCGGCACGGTCCGGTTCACCACCGTCTTCCCCGGCTGGTACCAGGGCCGGGCGGTGCACATCCACACCAAGGTCCACGTGGGCGGCGTCTGGACCAAGGAGGGGTACGAGGGCGGACACACCTGCCACACCGGCCAGTTCTACTTCGAGGAGGAGGCCGTCCTGGCCGCCTCCGAGGTCGAGCCGTACGCGGCCAGCACCGTCCGGCGCACGACCCTGACCGAGGACATGATCTACGACGGGAGCGGCACCACCGGCGGTCTGCTCACCCTCCGGTACAGGAAGCACCGGATCGCGGCGGGGGTCGCCGCCTCGATCACGGTGGGCGTGGATCCCCAGGCCACGCACGACGGCGACGACGCCCCCGGGCCCGGCGGCCCGGCCTCCCCGTCGGCATCCGCCACGGGGTGACGGACGGCATCACCGGCGACCGTGCCGGCCGTGGGGGGCCGCGGGGGCGGGGGCGCCCCGCGGCCCCCCCCCCCCCGCGCCCGCGCGCCCCGCGGGGGCAGAAAAGAAGATGGGGCGGTGGGGGGGGATTGTGGGTGGGTTTGTT